>NZ_JBIANP010000005.1:172726-442396 GCF_042874705.1 Micromonospora sp. NPDC003816 | reverse complement strand
CGGCTCCGCGGTAGCGGAGCCGGCCCGAGTGGTGTTGGTGGGTGTCAGCAGTCGAAGTACATGGCGAACTCGTGTGGGGTGGGGCGCAGGCGGACGGGGTCGACTTCGTTGGCGCGTTTCCAGTCGACCCAGGTGGAGATGAGGTCGGGGGTGAAGACGCCGCCTTCGAGGAGGTAGTCGTGGTCGGCTTCGAGGGAGTCGAGGACGGCGGGTAGGGAGCCGGGGACCTGCTTGACGTCGCCCCATTCCTCGGGCGGGAGGTCGTAGAGGTCCTTGTCGATGGGGGCGGGGGGTTCGATTTTGCTCTTGATGCCGTCGAGGCCGGCCATCATCATCGCGGAGAAGGCGAGGTAGACGTTCGCGGACGGGTCGGGGACCCGGAACTCGACGCGCTTGGCCTTGGGGTTGCTGCCGGTGACGGGGATGCGGGTGCAGGCGGAGCGGTTGCGTTGGGAGTAGACCAGGTTGACCGGTGCTTCGTAGCCGGGTACGAGGCGGCGGTAGGAGTTGACCGTCGGGTTGGTGAAGGCCAGCAGTGACGGGGCGTGGTGCAGGAGGCCGCCGATGTACCAGCGGGCGGTGTCGGAGAGGCCGGCGTAGCCGGTCTCGTCGTAGAAGAGGGGTTCGCCGCCGAGCCAGAGGCTCTGGTGGGTGTGCATGCCGGAGCCGTTGTCGCCGAACAGCGGCTTGGGCATGAAGGTGGCGGTCTTGCCGTTGGCCCAGGCCTCGTTCTTCACGATGTACTTGAAGAGCTGGAGCTGGTCGCCGGCGTGTAGCAGGGTGGAGAACTTGTAGTTGATTTCGGCTTGGCCGGCGGTGCCGACCTCGTGGTGGGAGCGTTCCACGGTGAAGCCGGTGTCGATGAGGCGGCGTACGATGCTGTCGCGGAGGTCGGCGTAGTGGTCGACCGGGGGGACGGGGAAGTAGCCGCCCTTGTAGGCGGTCTTGTAGCCGCGGTTGCCGCCTTCTTCTTCGCGGCCGGTGTTCCAGGCGCCCTCGATCGAGTCGATGTAGTAGAACGACTGGTGGGCGGAGGTTTCGTGGCGGATCGAGTCGAAGATGTAGAACTCGGCCTCGGCACCGAAGTAGGCGGTGTCGGCGATCCCGGACGCGGCGAGGTACGCCTCGGCCTTCTTCGCGACGTTCCGCGGGTCGCGGGAGTAGGCCTCGCGGGTGAACGGGTCGTGGATGAAGAAGTTCAACGCGAGGGTCTTCTGCGCCCGGAACGGGTCGATGAAGGCGGTGGCGACGTCCGGGAGCAGGAGCATGTCCGACTCGTGGATCGCCTGGAAGCCCCGGATCGACGACCCGTCGAACGCGAGACCATCAGTGAAGAAGTTGTCGTCGACAGACTCCACCGGCAGATTGAAATGCTGCATCACACCCGGCAGGTCACAGAAACGTACGTCGACGAACTTCACGTCCTCGTTCTTGAGGTAACGCAGGAGTTCCTCGGGATTGGCGAACACTCGTCCTCCTGGCAACGTCCACGGGGTAGCTAGGCTCCTGGCGACGCTATGGCCGTGCGGTTGCCCGGCCATGTCTCCAGTGTTTCTGCCGTGTTACGTCCCTCGCGTTGTGTCATGTTCCCTGGTGGGACGGACCCGATACGCGACGGACTGGTCCGGCTGTGCCAGTGTAGTGAAAATTGCTGCTATTGACCCTTTTCGGTATCACGTGCCGGACCTGCGCCGGGCCCGTGCCCGTGTGCTGGCTAGTCTTGTCCGCTGTGACGACCGAGCCCCACCACGCGCCGCCGCCCGCCACCGACCCCACCTTCGCCCCGGCCGACCTGGGCCGCCGCTTCGGGGCACTGGTCATCGACTGGGTGCTCTGCCTGCTCGCGTCGGGCCTGTTCGCCAGCCCCACCGGAGACCCGTGGGCGCCGGTCGTCGTGTTGATCGTGATGTACGGCTTCTTCCTCGGCCTGTTCGCACAGACCCCCGGCATGTACGTCACCAGGATCCGCTGCGTGGCCTGGGTCGACGGCGGACGGATCGGACTGGTCCGGGCCCTGCTGCGCGGCGTCCTGCTGGCGTTGGTCGTCCCCGCACTGCTGATGGACCAGCACCGGCGGGGCCTGCACGACCGCCTCAGCGGCGCGGTCGTCGTCCCGGCCGTACGCGCCGGGCGCTGACCGCCCGACCCGACCTCAGCGGCCCCGGCTCTGCCGGAAGGCACCGCGCGGCGGGCGGAGGTTCTTCGGGATGGCGCCCTTGGGCATCTGCGGCCGGGCGGTGAGCGCCTTGAGTCGCTTGTCCAGCGAGTTGACGTCCTTGCCGCTGAGGTTGCGCGGCAGCCGCATCAGCGTCATCCGCAGCTTGCGGATCGGCAGCTCGCCCTCGTCCTGGCCGATGACGTAGTCGTAGAGCGGTGCATTGCCGATCACCTTGGCGAGCCGACGCTTCTCCTGGCCGAGCAGCCCGCGTACCCGCTGGGGGTTGCCCTCCGCCAGCAGGATCACGCCCGGCTTGCCGATGACCAGGTGGACCATGTCCATCTGGGTGGTCGAGCTGACCGCCGGGGAGACCCGCCAGTCGCCCCGCATGTTCTCCATGATCTGCGCGGCGGCGCCCGGCTGCCCCTCGGCCGCGTTCATCATCGCCCGGTTCGACCGCAGGTTGAGCACGATCAGCAGGGCGAGCAGGGCGAACAGGATGCCCAACGGCAACCACAACCAGCCCCAGATCATGACCGCGACCACGGTCAGCGCGAGCGGAATCAGCACCGCGCCGGCCGCCAGTGGCGCGAACCACTTGTCCTGCTTGGCGGTGAACCGGAACACCAACCCGATCTGCTTCAGCCGCTGGCCGAACGAGACCTTCTCCTGGGGCTTTGCCATGCGCCCGAGTCTAGTGGTCGCTCGCCGCGCGGTTGATCCCCGGCCGGTCCCTGCCCGTCGGGTGCCGCTCGCCGGCCCGTCCTGGACCGGGGTTCGTGCGGTCGGTCGCCGACGCAGCCGGCGGAACCCTGTCGACGCCGGTCGGCTCAGCCGGCGACGGCGACGCTCTCGCGGGCGGCCAGGGCCTGCTGGTAGAGGCGGCCGGCGCGGTAGGAGGAGCGCACCAGCGGCCCGCTCATCACCCCGGCGAAGCCGATCTCCTCGGCCTCCTCGCGCAGCTCGACGAACTCCTCCGGCTTGACCCAGCGCTCTACCGGGTGGTGCCGGGGGGAGGGACGCAGGTACTGCGTGATGGTGATCAGCTCACAACCGGCGGAGTGCAGGTCGCGCAGCGCCTGGGAGACCTCGGCGCGCTCCTCGCCCATCCCCAGGATCAGGTTGCTCTTGGTGACCAGCCCGGCCGCGCGGGCCTGGCTGATGACGTCCAGCGAGCGCTCGTAGCGGAACGCCGGCCGGATCCGCTTGAAGATGCGCGGCACCGTCTCGACGTTGTGCGCCAGCACCTCGGGCCGGGCGCCGAACACCTCGGCGAGCTGCTCGGGGACGGCGTTGAAGTCGGGGATCAGCAGCTCGACGCCACAGCCCGGTTGCAGGGCGTGGATCTGCCGGACGGTCTCCGCGTACAGCCAGGCGCCGCCGTCGGGCAGGTCGTCACGGGCGACGCCGGTGATGGTGGCGTACCGCAGGCCCATCGAGACCACCGACTCGGCGACCCGGCGCGGCTCGTCGGCGTCGAACTCGGCCGGCTTGCCCGTGTCGATCTGGCAGAAGTCGCAGCGGCGGGTGCACTGGTCGCCGCCGATGAGGAAGGTGGCCTCCCGGTCCTCCCAGCACTCGTAGATGTTGGGGCAACCGGCCTCCTGGCACACGGTGTGCAGCCCCTCGCGCGAGACCAGCCCGCGCAACTGGGTGTACTCCGGGCCCATCTTGGCCTTGACCTTGATCCACGGTGGTTTGCGCTCGATCGGCGTCTCGGCGTTGCGTGCCTCGATCCGCAGCAGTCGCCGCCCCTCGGGAGCGGGCGTCGCGGTACGCGCGGCCTGGCCGGTCGTTGGCGCGGAGTGCTCGATCGTCACAAAACGAGCCTACGCCGGATGGTGGCCGTCGATGAACAGGGGCGACGGCCGTCACCTCGGAAATCCTGTGACGCCGGACACCGAGGGCGGGAATCACGCGTCACAGGACGGCCCGATCGGGTGCTAGCGTGGTCGTTCGAGAGCGACGACGGAGCCGAGTAGCGCCCCGATCCGCCAGTTGAAGAGAGCCGCCGGTTGCTGTGAGGCGGTCTGGCGTCGGGCCGTGAAGACCCTCCCGAGCTGCGGGAAGAACGGCGTGTGATGTGTAAGGAAGGGCCCCCTGCTAACGCCTGCGGTAGAGCAGGGGACCCCGCCTAACATCCGCGCCCAGTAGAGCCCGCCCGGCTGGCCCCGGTGAAAAGGCGACGAATGAGGCCCCCGTCCCGACGGGGGCGAAGGTGTGGTGGCACCGCGAGGTTCCCGCTCGCCCACACCTCCCGGGGATCGCGTTGCGATCGACGAGGAGGTAACCGTGCAACGCATCCTGTCCGACCGACTCACCCCGCACACCGGCCGTACCGTCCGGATCGCCGGCTGGGTCCACCGCCGCCGACTGCTCAAGTCGGTGGCCTTCCTGATCGTCCGGGACGCCGCCGGCCTCACCCAGGTGGTGGTCACCGACCCGGCGGTCCGCGCCGAGATCGAGGCGCTGCCCGAGGAGAGCGTCGTCGAAGTCGACGGCACGGTGGTCGCCAACGCCACCGCGCCCGCCGGGGTCGAGCTGACCGACCCGGTGGTACGCCCGCTCGGGCCGCCCGCCGTACCGCCGCCCTTCGACCTGTACCGGCCGACGCTCACCGCCAGCCTGCCCACCCAGCTCGACCACGCACCCGTCGCGCTGCGCCACCCGAGCCGCTCGGCGGCACTGCGCATCTCGGCGGCGGCGGTGGCCGGCTTCCGGGCCACGCTGGACGCCCGACGGTTCGTCGAGATCCACACCCCGAAGGTCGTCGGCTCGTCCACCGAGAGCGGGGCGAACGTCTTCGCGCTCGACTGGTTCGGCCGTCCGGCGTACCTGGCCCAGTCACCGCAGTTCTACAAGCAGCTCATGGTCGGTGTCTTCGAGCGGGTCTACGAGGTCGGGCCGGTGTTCCGCGCCGAGCCGCACGACACCGTACGGCACCTGGCGCAGTACACCTCCCTCGACGCCGAGCTGGGCTTCGTCACCGACCACCGGGACGTGATGGAGGTCCTGCGGGACACCCTGGCCGGCATGATGGAGACGGTCGACGACCGGGCCGGCGCCGCGTTGGCCACCCTCGGCGTGCAGGTGCCCGCCGTACCGGCGCAGATCCCGGACGTGCACTTCACCGAGGCCCTGCGGATCGCCGGGGCACCCGCCGACGAACCGGACCTGGCGCCCGCCCACGAACGGGCGCTGGGCGAGTGGGCGCAGCGGGAACACGGCTCCGACTTCGTCTTCGTCACCGGGTACCCGATGGCGAAGCGGCCCTTCTACACCCACCCCGACCCGGACCGGCCGGACTACTCGAACGGCTTCGACCTGCTCTTCCGTGGCCTGGAACTGGTGACCGGAGGGCAGCGGCTGCACCGGCACGCCGACTACCTGTCCGCCCTCGTCGCCCGGGGCGAACCGGTCGAGCCGTACGCCGGATACGTCGACGCCTTCCGGCACGGCATGCCGCCGCACGGCGGGTTCGCCATCGGTCTGGAACGCTTCGTCGCCCGGCTGACCGGAGCCGCCAACGTCCGCGAGGTCACCGCCTTCCCCCGCGACCTCCACCGCCTCACACCCTGACCCCGTCCGCCGTCCGCCGTCCGCCGTCCGCCGTCCGCCGTCCGCCGTCCGCCGTCCGCCGTCCGCCGTCCGCCGTCCGCCGTCCGCCGTCCGCCGTCCGATCCCGTCGATCATGGAGTTGTGGCACTGGAATCGCGGATGTATTTCCGTTTTGTTCCGACCACAACTCCATGATCGACGGGCGAACGGAGCGGGCGAACGGAGCGGGCGGGCGGGCGGGGGTGGTGGGCCGACGGGCGGCGGGACGCTCAGGTGAGGTGGCGGAGTTTGGCGCGGGCGGCGCGGCGGGCGATGGGGCCGAGGTCGTCGATCACCTCGACCAGGACGGCGAGTCGTTCCAGGGCGTCGAACGCGGAGCGCGCGCCGTCCGGGTCGACGCCGTCGTAGAGTTCCAGGCCGATGAAGGCGGCGCTGACGGCACGGGCCAGTCCGGTGGGGTCGACGACCGGGGCGATCGGTGAGCCGTCGAGCAGTCGCCGCAGCACCGACTCGATCTCGACCGTCCAGATCCGCAGGGCCGCTGCGGTGGACTCGGCGAGCGTGGGGTCGTTCTGTGCGCCGGCCAGCAGCTGGGCCAGCACCGCGAGGTTGCCCTCGGCCTGTTCCTGGTGGTGCAGGGTACGCCCGACGTCGAGCAGTTCGCGCAGGGACGACACCTCGGCGAAACGGGCCCGGTACGCGGCCACCCGGGTGCTGGTGACACTCCGGCACGCCTCGGCCAGCAGTTCGTCGACGCTGCCGAAGTGATAGAAGACCAGCGCCTGGTTGACGCCGGCCGTGGCCGCGATCGTCCGCGCCGACACACCGGCGATGCCGTGCGCACGGATCGCGGCGATGGCACCGTCGATCAGTTTGTCCCGGGTGGCCATGGTGTCCTCTCGTCTACTCCCGGGGATTCTCGCGCAGCGGGCGTACGGCGGCGGGCACCGGTGTCCGGTGCGACGGGACGTAGTCGACGGTGAAGCCGCCCTCGTAGCCGAAGAGCGGACCGAACCGGCGGTTGGTGACCCTGACCTCGATGCGGAACCGGTCGGTCCGGTCGTCGTACCACTCGCGTACGCGTGCCTCGCCGGTCAGCGCGGCGGGGCAGGGCAGCCCGTTCGGGAACCGCTGGACGCCACTGCGGATGGTCAGCCCACCGGCGGCGTCGACGGAGAGGTGCAGGTCGACGGCGAGGTGTTGGTGCGTACCGAGATAGTCGACCAGGACCCCGCGACGGGCGCTCCACACCATCGTGGCGTCGAAGCGTCGCCGCCGGTGTGGGGTGACCTGGAAGGTGCGGACGAAGGTCAGGGTGGGGCGGCCGTACGTGTCGGTGTAGGCGTAGTTCTCGATGGTGAACGGGATCTGCCGGCCGGTCTCCGGGAAGAGGATGTGGCGCAGGCTGCCGAGGCGCAGGAACGGCCCCGTGAAGGCGCCGCCGCGCCAGACCCGGTCCATCGTCCCGGTGCCGACGCAGCCGAGGTCGGGTTCGCCGTCGACCGCGAAGCGGCGGCGCAGGTGCGGGTGCAGACGGTCGAAGTCGTCGCCGAGGGCATGCTGGAAGACGGAGGTCACAGGTGCTCCAGGAGGCGGGGTGGCCGGGCGGCGAGGCGGTCCGGCGGGCGGCGCCGGCAGCGTCGGGCCGCCGGAGTGTGCGGATGCGGGGGTATCAGACAGGCGGCTGACGTGGCGACGACCAGCGCGAGGGCGGCCGACGTCCGGCCCGCGACTCCGGCCGCCGCGGTGACCGCGACCACCGCGAGCAGCCGGAGGGCGACGTCGCGGACCGCGTTGGCCCGGGCACGTTCCGGGGGTACGCCGGCCGTCAACCAGAGCCGCAGCCGGTCGAAGGACCACGCGGTGGCCCAGCCGAACAGCGGCCGGAAGGCGAGGTCGGCGAGCCGACCCAGGAGACCCCACCGAGGGGTGTACGAGTAGCCGGTCAGGAACCGGACGCCGTGCGGCCCGGGCAGGTAGCGCCAGTGGCCGGAGCCGGCGGCGACCAGTGACCGAGGGTCGTCGGAGCCGAACCGCAGTGCCGAGGTGCGGGTGCCGTCGGGACGCTGCCGCTCACCGGCGTGGACACCCCACCCACGCACGGTGAGCCTGGGGAGCACGGTGGTGGCGTACCGGAATCGGGCGGGTCGGCTGCCCGGCACCGGGTCGATCCGGCTGAACCGCACGTCCCATCGACGGTGCTCCCCGGGATCCTGGGTCGCCCACCAGACCTGCTCCATCGGTGCGTCGATGAGCGTCTCGACATAAACAGACCGCATGTCCACCCCCGAGTTTGAGCGACCGCTTAAACGTAACCGAATTTAAGCACTCGCTCAAGAGGTGTCGGCGTGAAGGTGCGCTCCCCCGGTCGCGGCCTGGTGCACGCCGGGGAGTGCACCCGGGTCACGCGCCGCGATCATGGGCTTGTGGTGGGGACGAGTCTGGCGAATGCCCTCAAAAAGGAAGCCACAACTCCATGATCGGCGGCGCGGCGGCGCGGCGGCGCGGCGCGGCGGGGCGCGGCGGGCGCGTGGCCGGGCGGTCCGTTCGTGGGCGACGGCCCCGGCGGTCAGGCGGTGGTGATGGTGGGCAGGTGGCGCTCGACGACGGGGAGCACCTCGGCCACGGTGACCGGGCGCCCCAACTCGGCCGAGAGCGAGGTGACCCCGGCGTCCCGGATGCCGCACGGCACGATCCGGTCGAAGTACGTCAGGTCGCAGTCGCAGTTGATCGAGAATCCGTGCAGGGTGACGCCCCGGGCGACCCGGATGCCGATGGCGGCCACCTTGCGGTCCGGGCCCCGGTCGTCAGCCGGCACCCAGACGCCGCTGCGACCGTCGACGCGGGAGGCGGTCAGGCCGAACTCGGCGCACACGTCGATCAGCAACTGCTCGACCCGCCGGACGTATGCGACCACGTCGACCGGGTCGGGCAGGCGCAGGATCGGGTAGCCGACGAGTTGCCCGGGACCATGCCAGGTGATCTTGCCGCCGCGATCCACGTCGACCACGGGGGTGCCGTCCATCGGCCGGTCCCACGGCTCGGTGCGCTTGCCGGCGGTGTAGACGCTCGGGTGCTCCAGCAGCAGCACCGTGTCGCCCCGCTCCCCGGAGACCACGGTCTCGTGCAGGCGGCGCTGCTCGTCCCAGGCGGCGGTGTAGTCGAGGACGCCGGCACGTACGGCCGTCAGGCCGGAGGTCGTCGCGGTCACGCGTACCAGCCTAGACCCGTACCCGCTGGTCACCTCCGGTGAGCCGGCTCACGGGCCGGGCGGCTCAGCGCTGCCCGACGCGCCACAGCCAGACGTCCTCGACGCGTTCCGGCTCGCCGAAGAGCAGCGTCAACGTCCGGCGTACCGCCTCCTCGTCGACCGGCCACTTGGCGCCGTGCACCTCGTCGGGGAGCACCACCGTCTCGATCCGCCAGTGCTCCAGGTCGACGCGTACCTCCTCGCGGGTGCCCTCGGTGACGATCGGCGGCAGGCCGCTGCGCGCGGCCTGGTCGAGCAGCGCGCCGAACGGACGCGGCACCGGCCCGATCCGGCCCCGGCCGTCGGGCCCGCCCGGGCCGAGGAAGAAGCCGGACGGGATGGCGAACTCACCCTGCCGGTTCGCCAGCGCGTACGCCTGCCAGCGCTGGCCGTCCGGGTAGACGTCGAGGGCCAGCGGCGCCGGGGTCAGCACCCCGCCCGGGGAGACGTAGTCGCGCCACGCGCCGGAGGTGATGAAGCGCGGGATCGGCTCCCGTTCGATGGTGAGCAGCGGCGTCGGGACCAGCGGCACCAGCGCCACCGCGAAGGCGGCCGTCCAGGCCACCGCCGCCGCCCGACCCGGCCGGTGGTGGCGGAGCCGGTCCACGGCGAACGCCAACAGCAGCCCGATCACCGGCGTCACCACCAGCGCGAGTCGGGCCGGCAGCGCGGCGTTCACGACGGGGAGCTGCCCGAGCAGGTCGAACGGCATGGGCAGGTCGGTGCGGTGGCCGTTGACCTTCGCCACCGGCCCGAAGGAGAGCGCGGTGAAGGCCACCGCCACGACGCCCAGCCCCCACAGCGTGGCCCGGCGTCGTGGCGTGGCCGACCGCCACAGCAGGGCGAAGCAGGCGACCGTGAGCAGCAGCAGGGGCAGCCCGAAGAAGGAGTTCTCCTCGGTCGGGTTCGGCGCCAGCGAGGTGCCCAGTCCGGCCTCGCCGGCCAGCGATCGGCGCGGGTAGGCGGCGTACGCGGCGATGTCCTCGGAGTGGATCACCGAGTCGAATCCGGTGCCGTGGAAGCGTTGGGGCCCGGCGAAGTGCAGCCAGAGCGGGTACGCCAGCAGCACCCCGGCGACCACGGTGGTCACCGCGAGGCCGCGCAGGAACGACGGCAGCACGGACCGGGCCTCGACCCGGTTGGCCGGGTGCAGCGCCCAGACGGCGACGAACAGGCCGAGCGCCAGCGCGGTGAAGAAGAGCCCCTCGGCGGCGATGGAGAAGGAGATCGCGACGAGTACGCCGAGGATCGCCCCGTCGCGCAGCGGGTGCGCCGACCGGCGCAGCACGAACAGCCGCCACACCAGCAGCGGCACCAGCCAGCCGGCGGTCCAGTTCAGGTGGGCGTTGGCGTGCGAGACCATGCCGGGGGAGAAGCCGATGAACAGTCCGCCGACGGCGGCGGCGAGGCGACTGCCGACGAGGTGCCGGGAGAGCAGCCAGTACCAGGCGACGGCGGTCGCGGCCAGGTTCAGCGTCAGGATCACCAGGAAGGTGGCCGGCGGCCCGATCAGGTACGTCAGCGGGGCGAAGACCACCGCGTACACGGTGATCGAGGTGTTGACCGCGAGGTTGACGCCGTCCGGGACGTTGATCAGGTACGTGAAGAACGGGTTCTCGCCGTGGCTGACCGTGTGACCACCGAAGGCCAGCAGCCACTCGAACAGTGCCTGGTCGCTGGAGTTGACCGTGATCGCGCGACCGTTCGGGTCTGACCACAGCCCGCTGGTCACCCAGACGGCGAGCGCCAGCGCGATCAACGTCACGATCAGGTCGGCGCGGCGGTCACGGGTGACGCGCGGCGGCGAGGTGGTCAGGGACGCCGAGGACGGGGAGCTTGGCACCTAGCGGACGTTACCAACCGCACCGGACACCTCAGGTCAGACCCGTCACCTCCGCCTGTAAGGAAGGGCCCCCTGCTAACGCCTGGTGTAGATAAAGGGACCCTTCCTAACATCTGGGCGCGGCGCGGCGGTGCCGAACGCACCAGGAGGGCAGGACGGGTGCGATCAGGCGTGCGGGACGGGTGCGGTCAGTCGTGCAGGGCGGCGTGCAGGGCCGTGGGCAGGGCCGTGGGCAGGTCGGGGTGGCGGAAGGTGAAGGCGGCCCGGTTGAGTACGCCGGGCAGAACCCGCGTGCTGGTCAGCGCCTCCTGGGCGAAGCCGCCGAGGACCGCCTTCAGGGCCAGCGCCGGGATCGGGATGACCGCCGGACGGCGCAACTGGCGGGCCAACTCCCGGGTGAACTCGGCGTTGGTGACCGGTGCCGGCCCGACCGCGTTCACCGGGCCGTTCAGGTCGGCGCGGGCCAGCAGGAACGTGACCGCGTGCAGCCAGTCGGTCATCGAGATCCACGGGATCCACTGGCGTCCGCTGCCGAGCCGACCGGCGATACCCAGCTTGAACGGCAGCAACTGCGGCTTGAGCAGCCCGCCGTCGCGGTGCAGCGGCAGTCCGGTCCGCAGCCGCACCACCCGTACCCCGGCGTCCTCGGCCGGGCGGGTGGCCGCCTCCCACACCCGGGCCACGTCGGCCAGGAAGCCCTCACCGGCCGGCGCGTCCTCCTCGACCACCCGGTCGCCGGTGTTGCCGTACCAGCCGATCGCCGAGGCGTTCAGCAGCACCTCGGGCCGGTCGGCCTCGGACAGACCGGCCATGGTGATGGCCAGGGTGCTGGTGGTGTCCACCCGGCTGGCGCGGATGAGCTGCTTGTACTGGTCGTTCCAGCGGCGGTCGCCCACCCCGGCGCCGGCCAGGTTGACCACCGCGTCCGCCTCCGCGACCAGCGCCGGGTCGAGCTGCGCCGCCGACGGGTTCCACTGCCGCTGGTCCGGGCGGCGCGGTGGCCGCCGGACCAGCCGGGTGACCTGGTGCCCGTCGGCCACGAGCAGGTCGACCAGTCGGGTGCCGAGGAAGCCGGACGCACCGGCCATCAGGATCCGCATACAGACATCTTCGGGTACGCGCAGCCGTCCGGCTGGGTCGAGTCGGTCACGCCGATGTCTCGGCTGACCCGACGTGGGTCTGTCGAACGACGACGTCAGGGGCGGCGCACGTGCCGGACGTCGACCAGTTCCGTCAGACCGGCGAAGTCGTTCGGGTTGGTCGTGTAGAGCGGCAGGCGGTTGGCATGGGCCACCGAGGCGATCATGAGATCGGCGAGCCGACGGCGGGTGGTGCGGCCGGTGGCGAGGACGGCGCTGGAGATCATCCCGAACGCTCGGGCCGCCTCGGCGTCGAACGGTAGCGGGTCGAAGGTGGCCTCGGTGTGTTGGAGCACGCTGGTCCGGCGGGCTCGTTCAGCGTAATCGTCGGCGTGGTGCGGGCCGGCGGACAGTTCCGCGAGCGTCACGGCGCTGATCACCATCTCCTCCGGCAGTTCGTCCGGGTCCAGCGCGCCGAGGAGGATCACGATGTTCGTGTCGATCAGGCCCCGGGTCGTGCTCTCACCACTCACGATCGAACGGGTCCTGATCGACGGCGGAGTCGAGATCTCGGCGGAATCGCTCCGCGTCGAGCGGGGGCGCGGTGGCGAATGCGGCCATCACTTCGGCGCGCGGAACGAAGGTGCGCCGCCGAAGCGGGATCAGCTTGCCGATGGGGGTGCCGTTACGGGTGATGACGTAGGAGTCTCCGCGCTCCACCCCGCGCATGATCGCGCCGGAGTCGTTGCGCAACTCTCGCTGTGTGATCTCCCGATGGGCGTGCTCAGCCACCCGCCCATTCTAGCCATGGGTGCTACAGAGTGCTACGCATGTCACGGGTGCGGGTCGGTTGGGTTGTCGTGCCAGCGGGCGCGGTAGGCGGCCTCGGCCGCCTCGTGGGCGGTGCGCTCCTCGAAGACCGCCGCGCGCAACGCGTGCCGGGCCTCGGACATCACCACCACCTCGGTGACGATCATGCCGACCAGGATCACGGCGAGTACACCGAGCGCGAGCAGTCCGGGCAGCGGCATGGCGATCGGGATGCCCAGCGCGAGCAGGCCCACGGTGCCCAGCCGGAGCCAGGAGAGGGTGCGCAGGGTGCGCCACTGGAACAGCATGTTCCCGACCAGATAGCAGAGCGCCCCGGAGAACAGCAGCGGCACGTCCGGTCCCTGGGCCGGCTGGCTGATGGGTACGCCGGGCTCGGCGATGTCGTGCACGATGCCCTCGGCGCCGAGGGCGAACAGCAGGATGCCGACGATCATCGGCAGATAGAGATAGGCGTACGCGTCGCGGGCCATCAGCACCCGGGGGCGGCCCTGGCTGGCGTGCAGCGCGATCCGCGCGGCCGGACCGATCACGTCGTAGTGGATCCACCACATGGCCGCGCTGAAGACGATGCCGAACACGGCGGCGGTCACCCCCGGCAGGGTGGGTGCCTGGCCGAGCAGGTTGCTGCCCAGGCCGATGGAGATCACCGACTCGCCGAGCGCGATGATCAGGATCAGGTCGTACCGTTCGGTCCAGTGCTCGGCCGACGTCACTCCCCAGCCCCAGGTGCGGGCCAGCAGCCCGGTGCCGTACTGGAGCAGCACGACGCTGATCCACAGGCCGTCCCGGACCAGCGCCGCCATGTCGTCGTCGGGCAGGTGACCGGGGAGCAGGGCGGCGACGAGCAGCAGCGCGGTGCTCAGGGTCAGCTCGGGGGCGTACCGGAGCAGTTGGCGGCGTTCCACCGGGTCGTCGCGGACGGCGCGCAGGAACAGCGCCAGGTGTACGGCCCGGATGACCACGTAGCTGACCGCCACCACGATCGGCCCGGCCTCGGTGCCGCCGCCGCCCATGAACGCCTGGGGCAGCGCGAGCGCGAAGCAGAACAGCGCGGCCATCCCGGCGACCATCAGGACGGGTACGAAGCCCTCGCCGATGCGTACCCGGGTGGCCACCACGGTGTGCACCACCCAGCACCACCACAGCACGGCGAGGACCAGCAGGGCGTGCAGCAGTTGCCGGTCGGTGATGTTCGCGGCGGTGGCCCGGGCGATGTTGAAGAAGGAGAAGACGAAGACCAGGTCGAAGAAGACCTCGAACTTGTCGACCCGGGCGCCCGGTGCGATCCCGACCGCCGGCCCCAGCCGGTGCCGTCGGCGCCTCTCGTCCACGGCCTGAGTGTGGCAGCGGCGCCGGTCGCCCGGGTGCATTTCGGATCAGCCCCCCGGGCGGTAACGCAGCCCGTCCATCAGCAGGTCCAGCAGCCGTCGTGCCTGGTCGCGCTGGTCTCGGCCGCCTGAGGCGAGACTGACGCCGCTGAGGCCGACCAGTACGTCGGCGGGGTCGACGTCGGCGCGTACGGTCCCGGCTGCCGCGCCCGCGTCGAGCAGCAGGCCGATCGCGCCGAGGAGGCGGTCGCGGCTCTGGGCGTACGGGTTGGCGCCGGCGGCGATCACCAGCCGGAGCGCGTCGGCCATCTCCCGTTTGGTGGTGAGGTAGTCGATGAACCGGTCCATCCACTCCCGGATCGCCTCGACCGGTGGGAGGCGGTCGCGGAGTTCGGCCGCCGCGTCGCAGAGTTTCGCCAGTTCGTTGCGGTAGGCCGCCTCGACGAGCGACTCCCGGGTGGGGAAGTGGCGATAGAGGGTGCCGATGCCGACCCCGGCGTCCTTGGCGATCGAGTCGAGGGTTACCTCCGGGCCTGCCTGGGAAAACGCCCGGACGGCCGCGTCCAGCAGCCGCTCGCGGTTGCGCTGGGCGTCGGCGCGGAGCGGTCGGGGACCGGTCTGCGGCACGTCTCCTCCTGAACTGGGCCGGAACCCGGGTGGCAAGCGGAGGAGCCTCCGGTTAGTGTGGTGGTAACGGAGGAGCCTCCGCTTCTCATCGTAGCGGCGGTCCACACCCGCCGCGCCTCTGTCGACAAGGATGGATCATGGCCATCGGTACGCCTGTCAGCACCCCGTTCACCGCCGAGTCCACCGCGCTGGAGGTCGTCGCGGGCATCGACCTCACCGGTCGCCGGGCCGTCGTCACCGGCGGCGGATCGGGCATCGGGGTCGAGACCGCCCGTGCGCTCGCTGCCGCCGGAGCCGACGTCACCCTGGCCGTACGCCAGCCCGACCAGGGCCACCGCGCGGCCGAGGAGATCACCCGTACCACCGGCAACGACCGGATCACGGTGGCCGCGCTCGACCTGGCCGACCCGGCCTCGGTCGCCGCCTTCGTGGCGAACTGGGACGGACCCCTGCACATCCTGGTCAACAACGCCGGCATGATGGCCTCGCCCGAGATGCGGACGCCGCAGGGCTGGGAGATGCAGTTCGCCACCAACCATCTCGGCCACTTCGCGCTGGCCACCGGGCTGCGTCCGGCCCTTGCCGCAGCCGGGGGCGCCCGCGTCGTCTCGGTCAGCTCGGCGGCCCACCTGCGCTCACCCGTCGACTTCGACGACATCCACTTCGCGAAGCGCGAGTACGAGCCGTGGACCGCGTACGGGCAGTCCAAGACCGCGAACGTCCTCTTCGCCGTGGAGGCGAGCCGCCGCTGGGCCGACGACGGCATCCTGTCCAACGCGCTGCACCCCGGAGGGATCCGGACCAACCTCCAGCGGTACGTGGACGAGGAGGAACTGGCCCGGCTGCGCGCCTCCAGCGGCCCGGCCGCCCCCTGGAAGACGCCCGAGCAGGGGGCCGCCACATCCGTGCTGGTGGCCACCTCGCCGCTGCTCGACGGTGTCGGCGGGCGCTACTTCGAGGACTGCCAGCAGGCCGGGCCGCACGAGCCCGGCACCCGGACCGGCGTCGCCGCGTACGCCGTCGACCCGGAGACCGCCCAGCGGCTCTGGCAGGTCAGCGAGCAGACCCTGGCCGGTTGAGCCGGCCGGTGTCGCAGGTCGGGGTGCCGGCAGGTGCCGATGGCGACCCGGTCGGCCGCACCGACGGACGAGGGCGCCCCGGTCACCTGACCGGGGCGCCCTCTCGTGCTGCTGACGGCGGTTAGAGGCCCAGCTCGGCCTCGAAGTTGCCGGCCTCCAGCCGCTCCTTGACCGCGACCAGGAAGCGGGCCGCGTCGGCACCGTCGATCAGTCGGTGGTCGTAGGAGAGGGCCAGGTAGATCATCGACCGGACCGCGACGACCTCGCCCAGCTCCGCGTCGTTGACCACGACCGGGCGCTTGACGACGGCACCCGTGCCGAGCATCGCCGACTGCGGCGACGGCACGATCGGGGTGTCGAAGAGTGCGCCCCGGCTGCCGGTGTTGGTCAGCGTGAACGTCGCACCGGCGATCTCGTCCGGGCTGATCTTGTTGGTCCGGGTGCGCTCGGCCAGGTCGGCCACCCGCTTGGCGATGCCGCCCAGGTTGAGGTCACCGGCGTTGTGGATGACCGGCACCAGCAGGCCCCGCTCGGTGTCCACGGCGATGCCGAGGTTCTCGGCGTCCGGGTACGTGATCGTCCCGCCGTCGAGGTCCATCCGGGCGTTGACGATCGGGTACGTCTGGAGCGCCTCGATCGCGGCGAGGGCGAAGAACGGCAGGAACGACAGCTTGACGCCGTGCCGGGCCAGGAACGACTCCTTGGCCTGCGCCCGCAGCTTGGCGATCTTGGTGACGTCCACCTCGATCACGGTGGTGAGCTGCGCCATCTCGTGCAGCGACTGCTGCATCCGCTTGGCGATCGCCGAACGGATCCGGGGCAGCTTCTCGGTCGTACCGCGCTTGGCGCTCGGCTGCGGCTTGGCGGCCGGCTTGGTCGGGGTCGTGGCGGCGGCCTGCGGTGCCGCGGCGGGCGCGGCCTGGGCGGCCTTGGCCTTCTCGGCCGCGTCCAGCACGTCCTGCTTGCGGATCCGCCCGCCGACCCCGGTGCCGTTGAGCGAGGCGAGGTCGACACCGTGCTCACCAGCCAGCTTGCGGACCAGCGGCGTCACGTACCCGGCCGACTGCTCACCGCCGTTCGACGGTGCCGCCGCGCGCTGCGGGGCGGGAGCGGCCGGCTGGGCGGCCTGCTCGGCCTTGGCCGGCTCCGGGGCCTTCTCGGCCTCGGGCGCGGGCTCGTTGTACGAGGCACCCGGCGTCGGCTCGGAGACCTCCTGCTTCGGCTCGGGCGTGGCCTCGGCCTTCGGCTCCGCCTTGGGCTCCGGCGTCGGCTCCGGCTTGGCCTCGGCTGGGGCGGCACCGGCCGCACCGACGACGGCCAGCGTGGCGCCCACCTCGGCGGTCTCGTCCTCGGCGACCTTGATCTCCAGGACGGTGCCGGCGACCGGGGAGGGGATCTCGGTGTCGACCTTGTCGGTGGAGACCTCCAGCAGCGGCTCGTCGACCTCGACGGTCTCGCCGACCTGCTTGAGCCAGCGGGTGACCGTACCCTCGGTGACGCTCTCGCCGAGGGCCGGCATCTGGACCGGGGAGCCCTCGCCCGACGGCGCGGAAGCCTGGGCCGGCTGCTCGGCCGGCTCCTCGACGGCCGACTGCTCCGCCTCGGCCTGCGGCTCCTCGGCAGCCTCGGCGGCCTGCTCGGCGGGGGCCTCCTCCTCCTGCTTCGGGGCGGCCTCACCGCCGGTCGACTCGCCCTCGCCGGAGATGACCGCCAGCTCGCTGCCGACCTCGGCCGTCTCGTCCTCGCCCACCACGATCCGGGTCAGCACGCCGGCCGCGGGCGACGGGATCTCGGTGTCGACCTTGTCGGTGGAAACCTCGAGCAGGGGCTCGTCGACCTCGACGGTCTCACCCTCCTGCTTGAGCCAGCGCGTGACGGTGCCCTCGGTGACGCTCTCGCCGAGCCGGGGCATGGTGACCGATACCGGCATGTTCTCCAGACTCCTTCATTTCCCTGGTGGGGGGATCATCGCCCGTCGCCGGACGCCGCGGGTTGTCGTGGTCAGGCGTGCGCGTGCAGCGGCTTGCCGGCGAGGGCAAGGTGCGCCTCGCCCAGGGCTTCGTTCTGCGTCGGGTGGGCGTGCACCAGCTGGGCCACCTCGCCCGGGTACGCCTCCCAGTTGTAGATCAGCTGCGCCTCGCCGACCAGCTCACCGACCCGGGCGCCGACCATGTGCACGCCGACCACCGGGCCGTCGTCGACCCGGACGAGCTTCACGAAGCCGGCCGTCTTGAGGATCTGGCTCTTGCCGTTGCCGCCGAGGTTGTAGTTGTACGTCTTGATCTTGTCGGCGCCGTACTGCTCCTTGGCCTTGGCCTCGGTGAGGCCGACCGAGGCCAGCTCCGGCTCGGAGTAGGTGACCCGGGGGATGCCCGCCTCGTCGATCACGGCGGGGTTCTGGCCGGCGATCTCCTCGGCGACGAAGATGCCCTGCTGGAAGCCACGGTGGGCGAGCTGGAGGCCGGGCACGATGTCGCCGACCGCGTACACGTTCGGCACGCTGGTGCGCAGCCGCTCGTCGGTCAGGACGTACCCACGGTCGGTCTTGACGCCCTGCTCCTCGTAGCCGAGGTCGGCGGTGTTCGGGCCCCGGCCGACGGCGACCAGCAGCAGCTCGGCCTCGACCGTGTCGCCACCGGCGATGGTGAGCTTGACGCCGTTGTCGGTCTTCTCGACCTTCTCGAACGGCTTGCCGACCTTGAAGTTGATCTTCCGCTTGCGGAACGCCCGCTCCAGCGCCTTCGACGACTCCTCGTCCTCGGCGGCGACCAGGCGGGGCAGCGCCTCGACGATGGTCACGTCCACCCCGAAGGACTTCCACACGCTGGCGAACTCGACGCCGATCACACCGCCGCCGAGCACGATCGCCGAACTCGGGACGCGGTCCAGGGTCAGGGCGTGGTCGCTGGTGATGACCCGCTCGCCGTCGACCTCCAGGCCCGGCAGGCTCTTGGCGTACGAGCCGGAGGCCAGCACCACGTTGCGGCCGGTGTACCGCTTGCCGTCCACCTCGACCGCGTTCGGGGCGACCAGCTTGCCGGCCCCGGCCACGAAGGTGATGTTCTTGGAGCCGCCGACCAGGCCCTGCAGACCCTTGTAGAGGCGGGAGATCACGCCGTCCTTGTACGCGTTCACCCCGGCCATGTCGATGCCGACCAGTTCGGCCTTGATGCCGAACTGCTCCGACTCGCGGGTCTGGTCGGCGATCTCGGCCGCGTGCAGCAGCGCCTTGGTCGGGATGCAGCCGTTGTGCAGGCAGGTCCCGCCCAGCTTGCCCTTCTCGACCAGCGCGACGTTCAGGCCCAGCTGGGCGGCGCGCAGGGCGGTCGCGTAGCCGCCACTGCCACCTCCGAGGATGACGATGTCGAAGGTTGCGTCGTTCGGCTCGCTCACGTCCAACTCCCAGGTCGCGTCGCTGCATCGGGGGTCACGGCGGGGTAACAGGGACACACCCCACCTCGGCCATCTTGTCACCACCGTGCGGAAGCCGCGTACCGAGGTGCCCAACGACACGTTGTCGCCACGTACCCTTGGCACTGCCTTCGACGACGGACGCGTGGGGAGACGGCTCGGTGGGACTGTTCCGGCGACGCAAGCAGGCACGCGCGGTTGACTCCGACCGTACGGCCAATCGCGCTGATCTGGAGCACTTGGAGAACTTTGTCCGGACCCGCAAGGGTGTCGAGGCGTTCATCGAACCCCGCACCACCGTCACCGAGACCACCGTCATCCTGATCGCCGACGACGGCGAGTGGACCCGGCGCCGCATCGACGGGCCGGACGGGGCGCGCCGCTTCGCGTACCGGGTCAGCATCCCGGTCTACGACATCGCCCTGATGGGCTACCCGCAGCGGATGCGCGACTACAACGAGCGCCGCAAGCGCCGCCCCGAGCAGTACTGACCTCGCCACCGCGCGGACGCCGGCCGGACCTCACCGCGCGTCGCACCCCGCCGTGCCCGCGCTCGGCCGTCGCGATGCTCCGGCTCGGGTGTTCGGATGTTAGGAAGGGTCCCCTGCTATGCACCAGGCGTTAGCAGGGGACCCTTCCTTACAAGCAGGTCAGCCGTTTGCGGTGACGTCGTCGATCAGGTGCAGCAGGGTACGGACCGGGACGCCGGTGCCGCCCTTGGTCCAGTAGCCGGTCGCCTCGCCCGAGTGGTACGACGGGCCGGCGATGTCGATGTGCGCCCAGGCGACGTCGTCGGTGACGAACTCGCGCAGGAACACACCGCCCTGCAACATGTGACCGGCCCGGTCCATGCCGGCGTTGACCTGCGAGATGTCGGCCACGTCCGAGTCCATGCCCTTGCGCACGTCGTCCGGCAGCGGCATCGGCCAGGCCGGCTCGCCGACCGCGTCACCGGCGTCACGGACCCGCTCGCACAGCTCGGCGGTGCCCATCAGGCCGGAGATCCGCTTGCCCAGCGCGACCACCTGCCCGCCGGTGAGGGTGGAGGTCTCGAAGAGGTAGTCGCAGCCGTCCGCGCAGGCCCGGGCCATCGCGTCACCGAGGATCATCCGGCCCTCGGCGTCGGTGTTGAGCACCTCGACGTTCTTGCCGTTGAACATGGTGATCACGTCGCCCGGCCGGTACGACGTCCCCGACGGCATGTTCTCCGCCATCGGCACATACGCGGTCACCGTCACCGCCGGCTTCAGCTCCGCGACGGCCAGCATGGTGGCGGCCACCGCCGCCGCGCCGGCCATGTCGGACTTCATCTCCCACATGCCCTGCGCCGGCTTGATCGAGATGCCGCCGGTGTCGAAGGTGATGCCCTTGCCGACCAGTGCCACCCGCTTGCCGGTGCCTCCGCCGTCCGGGGTCCAGGTCAGCTTGACCAGGCGCGGCGGTGCCTCCGAGCCCTGACCGACCGCGATGATGCCGCCGTAGCCGCCCGCACGCAGGGCGACCTCGTCGAGCACCTCGACCTCCAGGCCCGCCGCCCGGCCGGCCTCGGCGACCGCGTCGGCGAAGACCGGCGGGCGCAGCTCGTTCGGGGCGACGTTGACCCAGTCGCGGGTCTGCCGGACCGCGGCGGCCACCGTGCGGGCCCGCGTCACCTCGGCCTGCGCGCCGGCGTCCGCGGCGTCCGGCACCGCGACCAGCACCTCGGCCACCGGCTCGCGCCGGTTCGGCTGCGGGCGGGTCTTGTAACCGGCGAAGCGGTAGCCGCCGAGCAGCGCTCCCTCGCCGACGGCGCGCAGCGCGGCGGGGCCGTCGGCGTCGTCCGGCAGCGGCAGCGCGAGCGCCACCCGGGACGCGCCGGCCAGCGCCCGTACGGCGGCCCCCGCCGCCCGCCGCAGGGTCTCCGGGGCGGGTGCCGCACCGGTGGGCTCCGGTCCGAGTCCCACGGCGGCGACCAGCGGGGCGGTGACGGTGCCCAGAGTGGCCAGTTTGATCACCTCGCCCGGTCCGCCGGTGGCGCCGAGCAGCGCCAGCGTCTCGGTCAGCTTGCCGTCGAAGGCGGCGGCGATGCTCTCGGCGCCGCTGGCGAGCAGCAGGGTGCCGGCGAGGCCGCTGGTGGCGTCCTGCTCACCGGTCGTACTGTGCACGCCGATCACGATCGCGTCGACGGCGAGTTCGGCGGGGTCGGTGTCGACCAGGCTCAGGGTGGTGCTGGGCGATGTCACGGAAGCTGCTCCCGGGCGGGCCGGGCCGGCCGCGTGTGGCGTACCGGCGGTTCGGTTGGTGCCGGCGGATGAGGTACCCGTCGGACGTCGGTGCTGCCCCGCCGGTTCCTCCGGTGGGTCCCGCCGATGCTAACCAGACCGGTCCGCCCCGGTAAGTTCCCACCCATGACCGACGTGACCACCGACGCCGCCGAGACCCGGCTGCGTCGTTCTCCGCTGGCCGAGCGACACTCCGCACTCGGCGCCAAGTTCGCCCCGTTCGGCGGTTGGGAGATGCCGCTGGAGTACGCCGGTGGCGGGGTGCTGCGGGAACACGCCGCGGTGCGTACCGACGTCGGCGTGTTCGACGTCTCGCACCTGGGCAAGGCGCGGGTGACCGGGCCGGGCGCGGCGGAGTTCGTCAACTCCTGCCTCAGCAACGACCTGCGGCGGATCGGGCCCGGCCGGGCGCAGTACACGCTCTGCTGCGACGAGGCCACCGGCGGCGTGGTGGACGACATCATCGCCTACCTGTACGCCGACGACCACGTCTTCCTGATCCCGAACGCCGCGAACACCGCCGAGGTGGTGCGCCGGCTGCGCGCCGCCGCGCCGGAGCAGGTCACGGTCACCGACGAGCACGAGGAGTACGCGGTCCTGGCGGTCCAGGGACCGGGTTCGGCGGCGCTGCTGGCCGGGCTGGGCCTGCCCACCGACCACGGGTACATGAGCTTCTCGCCGGCCTCCCTCGACGGCGTCGCGTTGACCGTGTGCCGCACCGGCTACACCGGTGAGCTGGGCTTCGAGCTGGTGGTCCCGGCGGCCGACGCGGTCACCGTCTGGGACGCCCTGTTCGCCGCCGACCCGGCGCCGCGCGCCTGCGGGCTGGCCGCCCGGGACACCCTGCGCACCGAGATGGGATACCCGCTGCACGGGCAGGACCTGTCGCTGGACATCAGCCCGGTGCAGGCCCGGTCCGGCTGGGCGGTGGGCTGGGACAAGCCGGCCTTCTGGGGCCGTGCCGCGCTGCTCGCGGAGAAGACCGCCGGTCCGGCGCGTACGCTGCGCGGCCTGGAGGCCGTCGACCGGGCCATCCCGCGCCCCGGCATGGCGGTGTACCACGGCGACACCCGGGTCGGCACGGTCACCAGCGGCACGTTCAGCCCGACCCGCAAGCAGGGCATCGCGCTCGCGCTGGTCGACACCGCCCCGGCCCTGGCCGACGGCACCGAACTCCAGGTGGACGTGCGCGGTCGTCGCCTGCCGGTCCGGCTGACCCGACCGCCCTTCGTCGACCCCTCCGTGAAGTGACGCGGACCGGTGGCGTGACGCCGGCCTGACTCAGGGGCGGGGCGGCTCACCGGCGTCCAGGACCGCCTGGGTCCAGCCGCCCTCGACGACGCCGGAGGTGCCCAGGACGGCCCAGTCGACGATGTCGGTGGTCTCGACCTCCACCGGCGAGCCGATGCGGACCGAGGGGTCGGTGTTGGCGTCGCTGGCGCTGGCGCCGACGATCCGCTCCGGCGTCTCCCACGTGGTCACCCCGGCCCAGACGTACTCCGGGCCGTCGTCGCCGGGCAGCCCGTACTTGACCACGAGCTGCGTCTCCGACGGGAGCTGACCGGCGCGGAAACGGGCTCGGATGTCGCCCAGCCCGGCGCGGGCGGTGGCGACCGCCCGGCTCATCGCGTCGCCGGAGCGCGCGTACCGCACGTCGGGCTGGATACCGGCGAACAGGGTGCCGCAGGCGGCGGCGAAGTAGCGCCCGTCCGGGCCGGGGTGCCCGGCCGGTGGGCGCAGGCTCAGGAACGAGTCGGCCTCCGGGTCGGTGGCCGGGTCCAGCTCCAGCCGGAGCAGCACCGGCGCGGTCGCCCCGTGCTGCTCCGGGTTGCCGTACGCGACCGCGATGTCGTGGCCGGTGACCGTGGCCAGCACCGGCAGCGGCACGAACGCGGGCACCTCGTCGCCGGCCAGCCCGTCGGTCCAGTCCCGCAGCAGCCGCCGGGCGGCGCCGGTCATCACCGCGCCCCAGGCCCGGGTGAGGTGGTCCGGCACGCCCTGGGTCTGCAACTCCAGCAGACCGAAGCGGCGCAGTCCCTTGGTGGTGAACCAGAGACCCTCGGCGTCCGAGGAGTACGGCACCAGCACCCAGTCGACCAGCCGGACCCGGCCCTCGGCGTCCGGCAGCGACCGCAGCGCCGCCGCCGGGTCCAGGAACTGCAACCCGAACACGTCGACCACGTCGCCGCCGACCTCCTCGGCCACGGCCGCGGCCACCGCGCGGGCCGCCCACTCGTGGGCGGGCGGCCACCCCGGCCGGTACTCGGCCTGCACCACGACCAGATGGCTCGCGGCAGCCAGCCGGTCGAGCTGCGCCTGCGTGGCCCCGAACGCGGTGAGCAGGTCCGGCGGCAGGGCGGGGAACTCGCCGATCGGGCGGATGTCGACGCTCATCAGCGGGCTGTCCAACATCTGCACGGCGAGCCCGTGCACCGGCTCGGCCAGCCGGCCGGCCAGCCCGCGGACCGCCGTGCGGGCGGTCACCGACGGCAGCCCCACCGTCGGCACCAGATAGGTCGCGGTGAGCGACTCCGGGACCGGTACGGGCAGGAAGTCGTCGGTGATGAGCATGTCGTCCCCAGGGTGGCCGCGCCGGTGCTGTCGACAAGGAACGCTACCCGCCGGTGGTCGCACGGCTCAGCCGGACAGCACCAGACCCAGGTAGACCAGCGTGGTGACCAGCTCCACGGTGGCGCCGAGCACGTCGCCGGTGATGCCGCCGAGGCGGCGTACCACGTGTCGCAGCAGCCCGGCCGCGACGGCCAGCGCGGCGAGCACGACCAGCGGCCCCTGCCACGGGCGGTCCGGCACGGCCGGCACTGCCGCCAGTGCCACGGCGGCCGTCGCCACGGCCAGCGTGACCGGCCCGACGGTGCCGGCGACCATCGCACCGAGTCCGTCCGGGCGGGCTGCCGGGACACCCCGTCGACAGGCCAGCGAGACCCCGAGCCGACCGGCCGCCAGGGCCGCCAGCACCGCCGCGAACGCCGCCGACCGGGACCGGCCGGCCAACTCCGCCAGCGCGGCGGCCTGCACCAGCAGGACGAGCACCAGGGCGACCACACCGAAGGGCCCGACGTCCGGCTTCTTCATGATCTCCAGCGCGGCCGGCCCCCGCCGGTACGACCCGAGGGCGTCCACCGTGTCGGCCAGCCCGTCCAGGTGCAGGCCCCGGGTGAGCAGGGCGCCCGCCGCGACGGTCACCCCGGCGGCGACCAGCGGTGCGGTGACCGTGCCGAGCAGCAGCAGGAGTCCGCCGAGCGGCACGGCCAGCAGGGCGCCGACCACCGGGGCGAGCGCCATCGCCGTACCGGCCGTGGTCCGGTCGATCCGGCCGGCGCGTACCGGCAGGATGGTGAAGGTGGTCAGGGCCAGCCGCGCCCCGTCGCCGAGCCGGGGCTCAGCCGGCACGCGTGCCCTGCTCCGCCGGTTCGGTGCTGGTCGGTCCCGGACCTGCCGGCTCGGGCTCGCGGAAGTCCGGCTCGTCCTCCTCGACCGGATCCGGCTCGTCGGTCGCGTCCACGTCGCCGGCGTCGGCCGTGTCGTGCGACGGGCGCGGCGGCAGCGCGGCGGCCAGCGCCAGCGCCGAGCGCAGCAGCGGCAGCACGGTCAACGCGTTGGCCCCCTCGCCGAGGTCCAGCCGCAGCTGCGCGAGCGGGCTCAGGCCGAGCACGTCGGAGGCGAGCTTGACGGCCGGGTGCCCGCCGTGGTCGGCCAGCATGCACCAGTGCCGCGCCTGCCCGGCCAGGTCCCGACTGACCAGGCCGGCGGCCACGCCGACCGGCCCGTCCAGCAGCACCGGCGTGCGGCGTGCGGTCGCCCCCAGCAGGATGCCGGTGGCCACGGCGATGTCGCCGCCGCCGAGCTGGGCCAGCACGTCCTTGGCGTCGCGGGAGGCGCGCCGGGTGCGGTGCAGGGCGTCCCGGACGGCCGCGCAACGGGCCATCCAGGCCACGTCGTCGATCTCGCCGTTCTCGGTGATCACGCGGCCGAGCACGGCGGGCGCCTCGGCACCGGCGGTCGCGGCCAGCACTGCCGCCGCAGCAGCCTCGGTGCCGGCGCCGCACGCCGCCACCACCAGCAGTTGCACGCCGGCGTCCACGGCCTCCTCGGCCAGCCGCCAGCCGTACCGCAGCGCGGCGTCGACCTGCTCGGCGGTGAGCGCCGGGCCGTGCTCGATGGCGGCGGCGGTGGGCGCCTCCACCACCTGCAGACCTGCTCCGCTCTCGGCGGCGAGCCGGGCGAGCACGCCCTGACCGGCGCGGGCCGCCTCGGCGCGCCGGGCCGACTCCCCGGCCCGGGCTCCGGCGGCGCTCCCGCCGTCGTGGTCGCCGTGCAGCAGCAGCACCCGGACCGACTGCCAGGGTGCCGGGGTCGGGGTGCCCTGCGTGGCGGCGGCGAACGAGACCACCTGTTCCAGGACGCCGAGCCCGGTACCCGGCACGTCGAGCGTGGCGAGTCGCTCCACCGCCTGCGGACCGGCGTAGTCGTCGGGCATGGGCAGTTCCATGCCCGGCTGGATGACCAGACCGGTGTCGGCCACCGGCAGCGTCATGGTGGGTGCCGTCCACCCGGTATCGTCGGCCGCCGGGACCGGCGCGGACGCGGCCGGTGCCTCCGGGGTGGTCACCGGCGGCGACGCCGGCAGCGCCGCGACACCGTCGACCGGCCGCGCGTCGTTCGGGCCGGCCTGTGCGGGCACCGCCGTGCCGTTGACGGTGGCGGTGGACCGTTCCGGCGAGGGCTCGGCGGTCGGTGCGTGCTCCGGCGCGGCCGGCTTCAACCGGACCGGCTGGCCGGCGACCACCAGCACCACGGCGTCGCAGGCGTCGGCGACGGCCCGGTTGACCGCGCCGAGCGCGTCGGTGAACGCCCGGCCCAGCGGCGTGGTCGGCACCAGGGAGAGCCCGACCTCGGGACTGACCAGCACCAGCCGTGCCGGGCAGTCCCGGACGGCGGCGGCCAGCTCGGCGACGGTGACGGTGTCGTCGGCCGGCTGGTGGGCCGGGTCGAGCAGCACCGTGACCCAGCCGCCGAGGTCGTCGACGAGCAACGTCTCGTCCGGCCGGGCGTGGGCGATCACGTCGGCCAGTCGACGCGGATCGTCCGCCGTCTCCTCGGTGCTCCAGGTCTCCGGCCGGCGCTCCCGGTGCGCGGCGATCCGTGCCGCCCACTCCGCGTCGTCGTCGCCTCCGCCGGCGGCGGTGGCCACGTACCGGACCGAGACCGCGTCGGCCACCAGGGCCTCGGCGAACTCCGACTTGCCGGAGCGGATGCCGCCGAGCACCAGGAGCGTGTTCCACCCGTCTAGGGACATGGCTCGTACCTTAACGGCCGGCCGGGCGGGAGCGGCATCGCAGGGCCACGCTCCCGCGCCAGCTCACCGAGGCTCGGGGGACTGGTACATGTAGTCGTTGGGGTTCACGTCCGCCGGCTTCGGGTCCTCCTGCCAGGCACCCTCGCCGGGACGGGCGACCAGGGCGTCGACCAGTTCCTCCCGGTCCATCTCCCGTGCGCCCTGGATACCGCCGCGTACCGCCATGTCGCGAAGCTGTGCCGTGTCCATCTCCGGGATGGGTGTCGTCATCGTCGCCTCCTGAAGATCCGGTTCCTCCGGAGATACCCGGCCCGGCGACGGTCAACCACGGTGCCGACCGCGCACCGCGACGCCCCCGATCGACGCCCGTGGCCGGGCGGTCGACCGCGCGGTGCGACTACGCTGGCGGAGGTCCCGTCCCCACGGGACATCAGCGGCGAGGGGAGACGCGCACATGGCGTGGAGCTGGCGGTACGAGGGCGCGAACGGCGAGTCGGTCGACGGGCCGGGGGAGTCGTTCGGCAGCCAGGCGGACGCCGAGTCCTGGATCGGCCAGACCTGGCGGGAGCTCGCGGCGTCCGGCGTCACCTCGGTCGCGTTGCTGGAGGACGATCGGGTGGACTACCGGATGAGCCTGCAACCTCCGGCGGAGTGATGTCGCCGCGGGACTCCGAGCCGCTGGTGCTGGGGGTGCCCCGGGCCGCGTTCCGGCCCAGCCCGGTGTTCCTCGCACTGGTCGCGTTGCTGGTCGCCAGCGCGTTGCTGACCTGGCACGGCGTCGGCAACGTCCGCGTCGCGGTGTTCGGCTTCGTGGTCACCGGCTGGCTGGTCTCGCTCTGCCTGCACGAGTACGCCCACGCCGTGGTCGCGTACCGGTTCGGTGACCGGGGGGTGGCCCACCGCGGCTACCTGACGCTCAACCCGCTCAAGTACAGCCACCCGTTGCTCTCCATCGCGCTGCCGGTGGCGGTGGTGCTGCTCGGCGGCATCGGACTTCCCGGCGGTGCGGTCTGGGTGGACCGGCACGTGATCACCGGCCGACTGCGGCACACCCTGGTCAGCCTCGCCGGTCCGGCCACCAACGTGGTGTTCGCGCTGGTGCTGGTGGCGGTGTTGCGTCTCGGCTCGTCGGGCGGCGGGCCGGTGGAGTTCTGGGCCGCCGTCGCCCTGCTCGCCTTCCTCCAGGTCACCGCCAGCCTGCTCAACCTGCTCCCGGTGCCCGGACTCGACGGCGGCAACATGATCCAGCCGTGGCTGAGCTCGCCCTACCGGCGGATGTACGACCTCTTCGCGCCGTACGGCTTCATCCTGCTGTTCGCGCTGCTGTGGAATCCGACGATCGGCGGCTGGTTCTTCGACGCGGTCTTCGCCATCGGTGACGTCCTGGGCCTGCCGCCCTGGCTCTACGCCACCGGCCTGGACCTGGTCCGTTTCTGGCAGAGCTGAACCGCCGTCCCCGGCCGGGGCACGTGCCCGCCTCGGCCGGGGACGGGCCGGGTCAGGGCCGCTCGGCCGGCGACTCGGTACGCGCCGGGTCCCGCTCGGTGACCGGCTCGACGATCTCGTCGATCGCCTTGAGCAGACCGGCGTCGAGCTTCACCCCGGCCGCCTTCACGGTGTCGTGCACCTGCTCGGGGCGGGACGCGCCGACGATCGCCGAGGAGACGTTCGGGTTCTGCAGCACCCAGGCCACGGCGAGCTGGGCCATGGTCAGGCCGGCCTGGTCGGCCAGCGGCCGGAGCTGCTGCACCCGGGTCAGCACGTCGTCGGTGAGCCACTTGGCGATGAATCCGGCGCCGGACTTCTCGTCGGTGGCCCGGGAACCGGCGGGCGGCGGCTGGCCGGGGAGGTACTTGCCGGTGAGGACGCCCTGCGCCATCGGCGACCAGACGATCTGACCGATGCCCAGCTCCTCGCTGGTCGGCACGACCTCGCTCTCGATGACCCGCCAGAGCATCGAGTACTGCGGCTGGCTGGAGACCAGCGGGATGCGCAGCTCCCGGGCGAGGGCGTGGGCCTCGCGGATCTGCGACGCCTTCCACTCGGAGACCCCGATGTAGTGCGCCTTGCCGGAGTGCACGACGTCGGCGAACGCCTCCATCGTCTCTTCCAGCGGCGTGCTGTAGTCGTACCGGTGGGCCTGGTAGAGGTCGACGTAGTCGGTCCGCAACCGGCGCAGTGACCCGTTGATCGACTCCATGATGTGCTTGCGGGACAGGCCCCGGTCGTTGCGGCCCGGACCGGTGGGCCAGTACACCTTGGTGAAGATCTCCAGGCCCTCGCGCCGCTCCTGCTCCAGCGCCCGGCCGAGGACGTCCTCGGCGCGGGTGCCGGCGTACACGTCGGCGGTGTCGAAGGTGGTGATGCCGGCGTCGAGGGCGGCTCGGACGCAGGCGAACGCCGCGTCCTCCTCGACCTGCGAGCCATGGGTGATCCAGTTGCCGTACGAGATCTCGCTGACCATCAGGCCGGAGCGGCCCAGGTGTCGGAATTCCATGCCACGACCCTAGCCCCACCGGGGGTACGAACGGCCAGGGCGATCCTGGACGCATCGGTCGGCGTGGCCGCCCGGGGCGGCGGCGCCGCAGGCCGGTACGGGCCGCCGCACTCGCGCCGCGACGACCCGACCGTCCAGGTCAGAGCATCGGGCTGGCGTCGCTGAGCAGTCCCTCGATCTCCGCCACGACCTCGTCCGGGTGGCGGAACACCGGGGCGATCAGCGACCCGCCGCGCCGGTCCAGCGCACCCCACTGCCCGACACCGTTGGTGGCCAGGAACGCCACCGGATGGATCAGCAGCACCGGGTGGGCCGGGGCAACCAGCACCTGACCGGTCCGGTCCACCACACCCTTGCGCCCACCCAGGTCCACCACGGCCAGTCCCTCGTCGGTGAAACCGTCGACGTACCGACCGTCGGCGAGCGTGGTGTGGAAACCGTGGTAGCGGGTGGGCACCACGATCTGCCCCGTGCGGTCGACGGCACCCCACCCGTCGCGGCGGACCGCCGCCACGCCCCGGCGGAACGGCCGCACCTCGGCGAAACCGGGCGGCACCACCACCGCACCGTCGGTGTCCACCGCCAGCCAGCCGCTGTCGTCCCGCACCACCCAGGCCAGCCCGTCGGAGAAGGGCCGGGCCGCCACGTAGGTCGGCTCGACCACTGTCTCACCGGTCAGGTCGATCAACGACCACCGGTCGCTCTGCGGGCCGCGTACCCAGGCCAGACCCTCCCGGAACGGCTGGGCCTCGGCGTACCGGGCCGGCACGACCATCTCGCCCTCGTCGTCGGCGTACCCCCACAGGCCCTCGTCGCCGTCGCGGGCGGGCGCCGGGGGCCGCTCCCGCTCCAGCACCTCGTCCCAACTCCGCGGGTACGGCCCGAAGCCGTCCTCCTCGGCGCGCGTCGCGATCGCGTCCAGGCCGACGCGTACCCGGGCCAGCAACTCGGCGTCCCCCTCGCCGCGCAGGTCGAGGGCGCGCTCGAAGTGGTGGCACGCCTCCATCAACCGGCCCTGGTCGTAGCAGGAGCGGGCGGCGTGCTCGTGCAACGCCGCGCGCAACCGGTCCGGCAACTCCACCGAGTTGGCCTCCGCGAACAACCGGTCGGCCTCGGCGAACTCGCCCCGCCAGCGCAACACGTGCGCCAGCCGGGCCTGCGCCAGCGCGGACCGCCGCAGTTCGCCGGTGGCCTCCGCGTAGGTCAGCGCCATCCGGCCGTCGTCCACCGCGTCGTCGAGATCGCCGAGTACGCGTGAGGCCACCGCCCGCAGGCTCAGCAACCGGGCACGGGAACGGTTGTCCAGAGCGGAGTCGAGCTTGTCGGTGAGCCCCTGCCGGAGTTCCCGCAGTTCCTCCGGATCGTCGACCAGTTCGCGCAGCGTCGTCGGGTCGAGCCGCCAGGGGTAGTGCGCCAGCACCTGCTCCGGGTCGGCCGGCGCTTCGGGCTCCTCCTCGGGCTCGTCCTCCGGCTCCGGTTCGGGCTCGTCGCCCGGTGTTGCCGCGCCGACGTGGGGTGGCGGGCTGCCCACCTCGGAAAGGACGTCGTCGCTGTCCGACGACGGCAGCCCGTCAGTGAACGGCCCGCTCTCCGACGGCCCGGTACTGGGCGGCGTGGTGTCGTCGGCCGGCAGTTCCGGGATGTCCGGCGGTGCGGACACCGGCGCGGCGTGCGTCGGCGGGGCGTCGAGGTCCGGGCGGGTCCGCGACTCCGCCGAGGTGCCCGGGTCCGTGGTGCGCGTCCGATCCGACGAGGTGGCGGGCACTGCCGAGACCGGTGCGGCGGGAGGTGCGGAGACCGGCCGTGAGGTGTCCAGGACCGGCGACAGGGAGTCCAGGGCCGGCGGTGCGGAGACCGGCGCGGTCGGCGGGATGGCGAGCTGCGGTACCGGGTCCGCCGAGTAGGGAGCGGACGCCACCGACGTCTCCGGGAAGACGGGCGCGGAGACCGGTCGTGCCGGCGGTCCCGAGATCGGCCGGTCCGGGATTCCGGAGACCGGCCGGTCCGGTTGCCCCGAGACCGGCCGTGCGGGTGGCCCCGAGACCGGGGCCGTGGGTGGTCCGGAGACCGGCCGGACCGGGATGTCGTCATCGGAGCGGAACGTCGGTGTCGACAGGGAGGGCACCGGTGGTCCGGAGACCGGCCGGTCCGTCTCGGTCTGCCCGGCGTTGAACCACGATGGCTCCGGCGGTGTCTCGGGGGAACCGTGACGGGCGGGCCGATCGGGGGTGACCGCCGGACCGGAACCGGCGGCACCGAACCAACCCGGTCCGCTCTCGGGCGGTGCGGGCGGCGGCGAGTACGCGGCCGGCTCGGCCGGCGGCGGGAGGAACCGGGTCGGCTTCCGGGCGTCGGGCCGAGGCGCCGACGTCTCCGGCACGGACCGCTCGACCGGTGGTCGCTCGGCCGCTGGTTGCTCGACGGGAGTGCGGTCGACGGGCGTGCGCTCGAACGGCGTGCGCTCGACGGGAGTGCGGTCGCCCTGTGGGCGGTCGGCCGGTGACTGGTCACGTGGTGGGCGTGTCGGACCGGCGGTCGCCGGCGCGGGCGGTGCGGAGACCGGTCGGTGGCTCGGCGGTCCGCTGACCGGTCGGTGAGCCGGTGGTGCGGAGACCGGGGGCGGCGCGGCGGGGGCCGGTGGCGTCGGTGCGGCGCGGTGGGTGGGCGGTGCGGAGACCGGGCGGACCGGTCCGGCGGCGGGTGGTGCCGCCGCGACCGAGGGCGTCGGGGTCGGGGGTGGGGTGGCGACGACCGGCTGGTCGTGCAGGGGAGCGGGACGGACCTGGTGCTCGTGCAGCGGGGCCGGGCGTACCTCGTGCTGGTGCAGCGGGGCCGGCCGGACGGTCTCCCCGGCCTGCGTGCGGGGCCCGGCGGCTGCGGCGGGCCGGTCCGGGTCCGGGCGGTCGAGACGTTCCCGGTCGGGGCGGCCACCGCCGGGCCGGTCGCGGTCGGTGTCGTCGGGCCGGTCCGGGACCGCGGCGAGCGGCCGGTCCCGATGGGTGACGTCGGGCCGACCACGCTCCGGTGCGGGGGAGACCGGCCGGGCGCGACCGGCGGCGGGCGACACCGGGCGATCCGAGTCCGGTGCGGGGGAGACCGGGCGGTCGGGGACCACCGACAGGTGCGGGCGGCCGGGCCGGAGCACGTCGTCGTCGGGGGCGGGGGAAACGGGCCGGTCCAGGTCGGGACGTCGAGCGGCCGGACGCTCCGCGTCGAACCGTTCGGGTCCGGCCGGCTCCGGGACGTCGGCGCGGCGACGGCCGTCCGGCCGGTCCCGCTCGGTGCCGGGTTCGGAGGCCGCCGGTCGCTGGTACTCGCGGTGGTCCCGTCCGGTGCTCGGGCGCAGCGGGCCGGGTGCGGGCCACGGCAGGTCCCCGCCTGCCGGCGCCGGATCCCGTTCCGGGGCCGCCGGGCGTTCCCACTCGTCGCGGGTGGTGCGGATCGGCTCCTCGTCGACGTAGCCGTCCGGGTACGGGGCGCTGTCCGGGTCGCCCTCGCTGAAGTCGTCGCGGTAGTCGTACCGCTCGACCGACGGCCGGTCGTCGATCGAGGGCTCGCCCGGGTGGCTGCTCCACTGGTAGCGGGGTCGCGACGGGGTGTCACCGGTCGACCGGCGGTCGACGTCCTCGGCCGGTCGACGCGCGGCGGGCGACCGACGACGGTCCTCGTCCGACTCCCAACCGGGCCCGGGGCGTCCGGCCGGGGAGATCGGCACGTCCCGGTCCCGGCGACCGTCGCGCCCGACGGGTTCGGACCGGCGCGGAGGCTGGGGGTAGCGGTCCGGGTCGCGCTCGTCGCGTCGGTCCGGGCCACGCCGGGCATAGCGCTCCGGGTCCCGGTCGTCGCGCCGGTCCGGGTCGCGTCGGGCGTAGCGGTCCGCGTCGCGCCGGTCGAGGTCCCGCCGGTCGAGATCGCGGCGGTCGAGGTCCCGTCGGTCCGGGTCGCGCTGGTCGGGGTCTCGGCGGTCCGGGGCGCGCCGTCCCGGGTCGCGTCGGGCGTACCGGTCGGGGTCCCGGTCGTCGCGGCGGTCCGGGTCGCGTCGGGCGTAGCGGTCCGGGTCGCGCCGGTCCGGGTCGCGCCGGTCGGGATCGCGACGGTCCGCTTCGCGCCGGTCGGGATCGCGGTCGTACCAGTCGGCGTCGCGGTCGTACCAGTCGGCGTCGCGACGCTCCGGGGTGTCCCAGCCGACACGGCCGGGGTCGCGGCGATCCGGTTCACGTCGGTCCGCGTCGCGTCGGGCGTAGCGGTCCGCGTCGCGGCGGTCGGCCTCGGGCGGGGTGTGGCGGTCCGGGTCGCGTCGGGCGTACCGGTCGGCCTCCCGGGGGTCACGCCGGTCCGGGTCACGTCGGGCGTAGCGGTCCGGTTCCCGCTGGTCGCGGCGGTCCGGGTCGGGTGGGGCGTACCGGTCGCGGCGGTCCTGGTCCCTCGGCGGGTAGCGGTCGGGGTCGTACCGGTCGGGGTCGCGCTGGTCACGACGGGGCGGTGCACCGGTGGCGCCCTGGGCGCTCATCTCGGACCAGGTGATCCCGTCCCGTCCGCGCTCGGACCACCTGTCCTCGGCGCCGGGGCGCTCCGGACGTGTACCGGCGAACGACCGGTCGAACGGCGGCGCGCTGGTGGGGCCGTCGTGGCGTCGGGGCTCCGGGATCTCCTGCCGTCCCGGCCGACCGTCCGGCTCGTCGTCCCAGGACCGGCCCACGTACGTGCCGTCCGGGCGGGTCGGGGCCAGCGGCGGCACCTCGGCGCGACCGACGGCGCTGGACCGGCTGCGGGTGGGTGGCGGCTGGTGGTCGAGGCCGATGTCACCCGGGTATCGCTGGCCCGGGAACTGGGGTTCCCACTCGGCCGTCGGTTCGACGACCCAGGACGGATCGGCGGGGCCGGGCCACCGGTCGGCGTAGCCGCGACTCATCCGCCGGGCCCGTCGGTGCGGCCGGGACATCGCCGGGTGGCGGCGTGGGCTGCGGCACGGTGGTCGCGGGCCGGTCCGGCGGACGGGACGGCACCGGAACGCAACGTCGCGGCTGACCACGGGACCGACGTCCGCCCGCTCACGGGCGCGCCCCGGTGGTCGGCTCGCGTCCGCTCGCTCACGCCGATGTCACCTCGTCGGAAATGGTCGCGCTGGGCACCCCCGCAGGCCGGTCAAGTCGCTCGTGCCGGCACTGAATGGCTGCGCATGGAGGGTAGCGGCGCGGGCTCGTTCACCGCCACTGCGGCGCCCTCGTCGAACTCAAACGTTATCCTATTGATCAGGACATTTAGGTCTTTGGTGGGGTCGGACTTCCGGCGATCCGCCACCCTTGGTCGACTCGCCGTCGCGGCACCCGTGCCGGGTCAGGGATGCTCCATCACCAGCACCGCGAAGGTACCGGGCGCGAGTGCCTCGTAGCGGTGCGGGGCGTCGCCGGGGAAGGTCGCGTAGTCGCCCGGGTCGAGCTCCACCTGGTCCCGCTCGGGGCCGCAGCGCAGTCGCCCGGAGCCCACCACCACGTGTTCCACGCTGCGCGGGGTGTGCGGGTCGGCGGTACGCACCCGGCCCGGCTCCAACTCGATCAGGTACACGTCCCGACGGGCGTGGGCGGCTCCGGCGGTCAACAGCGTGCCGACGAAGTCGGCGTGCTCGGAGCGGATCCGGGGGCCGTCCCCGGCCCGGATCACCCGGACCGTGGTGGCCGGCGGCTCGACCAATCGACTGAACGGCACGTCGAGCGCCACCCCCAGCGCCCAGAGTGTCTCCACGCTGGGATTGCCGACGCCGGACTCCAGTTGCGACAGCGTCGACTTGGCGATGCCGGCCCGCCGGGCGAGCTCGGTGAGGGAGATGCCCACCCGCTGCCGCTCGTAGCGGAGGGCGGCGGCGATGGTGGCCAACGGGGGAGAGGGTTCGGGGGCCATGGTTCGCTCCGTCGGTCATGCTGTTCTATTTGACGAACATCAGCGGCGTGTTCATCATGATGAACCATGCGTACGCCAGAACGAACGCCGGGGGCGGGCGTACTCCGGGACGTCGCCGCCATCGCGGCGGCGATGGTCGCCGTGGGCGCCTCGTTCGGCGCGGTCGCCGTGGCCGCCGGGATCCCCGGCTGGGCCGCCGTGACGATGTCGGTGCTGGTGTACGCGGGCGGCGCGCAGTTCATGGCAGTCGGGTTGCTGGCCGCCGGCAGCCCGGTCGCCGCCGTCCTCGCCGGACTGCTGCTCAACGCCCGGCATCTGCCGTTCGGGCTGACCCTCGGTGACACGATCGGCCGTCGGCTGCGGCACCGCCTGCTCGGCAGCCACCTGATGACCGACGAGGCGACCGCGTTCACCCTGGCCCGGCCGCCCGGTGCCGACCGTCGCCGGGCGTTCTGGCTCGCCGGTGTGCTGCTCTTCCTGGCCTGGAACGCCGGCACCGTGCTCGGTGTGCTGGCTGGCGGGGTGGCCGGTGATCCGGCCGCGCTCGGACTGGACGCGGCCTTCCCCGCCGGCCTGATCGCCCTGCTGCTGCCCAGCCTGCGTGACCCCGAGACCCGGCGGATGGCGCTGGCCGGTGCCCTGGTGGCGGTACTCACCACACCGCTGCTCCCCGCCGGCCTGCCGGTGCTGCTCGCGCTGGCCGGGCCGGGGCTGCTGGCCGTCCGGCGCATCCGGGCACGCCCGACACCGGGCGACGCACCGGAGATGACCGCGCCGGGAACCACTCCGCCGGAGATCACGCCACCGAGGGCTGCGCCACCAGGGGCTGCCGCGGGGACCGATCCGGTGCCGGCCGGGCGAGGGGAGAAGGAGCCGTGCTGATCGCGGCGATCGTGGCGCTGGCCGTCGGGACGTACGCCTTCCGGGTCGCCGGGGTGCTGCTGCGGGACCGGCTCGACCTGCCGGCGTGGGCGCGGCAGTTGCTGCCGGTCGGCGCGGCGGCGCTGCTGGCGGCGCTGGCGGCCACCGCGGCGCTGACCGAGGCGGGCGGGTTCGCCGGCTGGGCCCGCCCGGCCGGGGTGTTGGTCGGGGTGGCGCTGGCCTGGCGGCGTGCGCCGTTCGTGGTGGTGGTCCTCGCCGCCGCCGGCACCGCCGCGGTGCTGCGCCTGCTCGGCGTGCCGTGACCGGTGCCGGCCGAAGGCCGGAGCGGTCGCCGTCGTGCGACGGCGACCCGACCGATCAGACCGGGTCGCCGAGGGCGACGCGGGGCTCGGGGGTACGCAGCTTGCGGAAGGTGATCGACCGCATGATCGCGTAGAAGTAGAGCGAGCCCATCCGCTGCTCGGTGCGGGGGAAGCGCTCCCGGACCAGTTTCTTGATCTTGCGCGAGATGAGGACGGAGTCGATCACCACGCCAAGCGCCAGCGCGCCCCAGAGCAGGTTGGAGGCGAGCCGGATCGCCGGGGGCATCGCCTGGTTGGAGCCGATCAGCACGACCAGCGCGCCGCCGAAGAACCAGGTGCCGACGGTACGCCGGGAGTCGACCACGTTGCGGGCGAGCAGCCGCTCCGGCCCCCGGTCACGGGGACCGCCCTCGCGCCGGAACTCCGCCGACGCCTCGGCCCGTCGCTGACGACGCAGCGCCTTGGCCTCGTCCTTGCTCAGCGCCTTGGTCGCGCCCGCCGGCCGACGGCCGGTGGTGGGCCGTTTGGGCGTCTCCCGTCCCTTGCTCGGCGTGTAACCACGCGCACGAGTGGACTCCGACTCCTCCTCGGCCGGGGTCTCCGGCTCGGTGGCGGGATCGGCGAGGTCGGCGGACTTACGACGAAACAGCGACGGCACGCGGCAAGGGTAGCCAACGACACGAGCCCGGTGCACATCGCGGTGCACCGGGCTCGTACGGAGGTGGTCGGGGTCAGGGGCGCTCGACGTGCGCGCCGAGGTCGGCGAGCTTCGCCTCGAAGTCCTCGTAGCCCCGGTTGATCAGGTCGACGCCGTACACCCGGGAGGTGCCCTCGGCGGCCAGCGCGGCGATCAGGTGGCTGAAACCGGCGCGCAGGTCGGGGATGACCAGGTCGGCGGCGTGCAGTTTGCTCGGCCCGGCGATCACCGCAGAGTGCTTGAAGTTGCGCCGGCCGAAGCGGCAGGGGGTGCCGCCCAGGCAGTCCCGGTAGACCTGGATGTTCGCGCCCATCGTGTTGAGCGCCTCGGTGTAGCCCAGCCGCTGCTCGTAGACCGTCTCGTGGACGATCGACAGGCCCCGCGCCTGGGTCAGCGCCACCACCAGGGGCTGCTGCCAGTCGGTCATGAAGCCCGGGTGCACGTCGGTCTCCAGGGCCACCGCGTTCAGCTCGCCGCCCGGGTGCCAGAACCGGATGCCGCCCTCCTGGCCCGGGTTCCCCAGCTTGGGCGGCCGGACGTCGGTCACCTCGTACTCGCCGCCGACCGAGCGGAAGACGTTCAGGAAGGTCATCATGTCGGCCTGCTCGGCACCGAGCACCTCGACGTGGCCCCGGGTGGCCAGGGCCGCCGCGGCCCAGCTCGCCGCCTCGATCCGGTCCGGGATCGGCCGGTGGGTGTAGCCGTGCAGCCGGGGCACACCCTGGATCTCGATGACCCGGTCGGTGTGCACCTTGATGATCGCGCCCATCTTCTGCAGGATGCAGATCAGGTCGATGATCTCCGGCTCGACGGCGGCGTTGCGCAGCTCGGTGACGCCCTCGGCCATCACGGCCGTGAGCAGCACCTGCTCGGTCGCGCCGACGCTCGGGTAGGGCAACGAGAACTTGGTGCCGTGCAGGCCGTTCGGGGCGGAGAGGTGCAGCCCCTCGGGCGTCTTGTCGACGGTGGCGCCGAACTCCCGCAGCGCCTGCAGGTGGAAGTCGATCGGCCGGGGCCCGATGTGGCAGCCACCCAGGTCCGGGATGAAGGCGTGTCCGAGGCGGTGCAGCAGCGGCCCGCAGAACAGGATCGGGATCCGGCTGGATCCGGCGTGCACGTTGATCTGGTCGGTGCTGGCGCTCTCCACGTTGGCCGGGTCGAAGACCAGCTCACCGTCCTCGAGGCCGTCGGTGACCTTGACGCCGTGCAGCCCGAGCAGGCCCCGGACGACCTCCACGTCGCGAATCTTGGGCACGTCGAACAACCGGCTCGGGCTGTCGCCGAGCAGGGCGGCGACCATCGCCTTGGAAACCAGGTTCTTCGCACCGCGCACGCGGATCCGCCCTTCGAGCGGGGTGCCTCCGTGTACGACCAGGACGTCGTCGGTCAACGCAACCTCCAGCGCGTGCGTGCTGCCGTGTCGATGTGGGTCACCGCGGGTCGCTACCCACGGCGCGGTCGCGGCCAAACGCACGCGCCCGCGTTCTCGTCCGCCCGGCAGCATAGCCCTCTGTGATGAGAATGGATCCGGTCACACTACCCCTGGGGGCATTTATCGGTGATCCGGCACTTTTGTGTGCGGCAATGGTTGCCGAGAGTGATCAGGCGCCGGGTAGCGCGAGCATCTGGTCCAGCGCCACCCGCGCGTGGTGCGCGGTGTCGGCGTCGACGGTGATCCGGTTGACCACCCGGCCGGCGACCAGCTCTTCCAGTGCCCACACCAGGTGCGGCAGATCGATGCGGTTCATCGTCGAGCAGTAACAGACGGCCTTGTCCAGGAACATGATCTGCTTGTCCGGGTGCGCCAGCGCGAGTCGGCGGACAAGGTTCAGCTCGGTGCCGACCGCCCATGCCGAACCGGCCGGAGCCGCCTCGATCGTACGGATGATGTACTCCGTCGAACCGACCAGGTCGGCCGCGTTGACCACCTCGTGCCGGCACTCCGGGTGCACCAGCACGTTCACGCCGGGCACCCGCTCGCGGACGTCGTTGACGCTGTCGAGGGTGAACCGGCCGTGCACCGAACAGTGCCCCCGCCACAGGATCATCCGCGCGTCGCGCAGCTGCTCGGGCGTCAGCCCACCGCCCGGCTTGTGCGGGTCGTAGAGCACGCAGTCGTCCAGCGAGAAGCCCATCTCCAGCACCGCCGTGTTGCGGCCCAGGTGCTGGTCGGGCAGGAAGAGCACCTTCTCGCCCTGCTGGTACGCCCACTCCAGGGCCCGCTTGGCGTTCGACGAGGTGCAGACCACCCCGCCGTTGCGGCCGACGAAGCCCTTGATGTCGGCCGACGAGTTCATGTAGGTCACCGGGACGGTCCGGGCCGCGATGCCCAGCTCGGTCAGGACGTCCCACGCGCTCTCGACCTGCGGCAGCGCGGCCATGTCCGCCATCGAGCAGCCGGCCGCCAGGTCCGGCAGGATCACCTGCTGCGCCTTCGAGGTGAGGATGTCGGCGCTCTCGGCCATGAAGTGCACGCCGCAGAAGACGATGTACTCCGCGTCCGGCCGGGCGGCGGCCTCGCGAGCCAGCTTGAACGAGTCACCGGTCACGTCGGCGAACTGGATCACCTCGTCGCGCTGGTAGTGGTGGCCCAGTACGAAGACCCGGTCACCGAGCGCGGCCTTGGCCGCCGCCGCCCGGGACACCAGATCGGGGTCGCTCGGTGCCGGCAGGTCACCCGGACACTCGACGCCACGCTCGGTGGCGGGATCGCTGCCACGGCCGAGAAGCAGCAGCGCAGTCGCGGTGTTGGAGGGCTCAGTCCAGGTCGACGTCACGCTGACCATGGTCCCACAGCATGACCAGCGCGCCGCCTGTGCCGGTGTGGGCTGCCACACTGCCAGGCATGCGCGTACTGCTCTGTCCGGACAAGTTCGCCGGCACGCTGCCGGCACCCGAGGTCGCCGCCGCGGTGGCCGACGGCTGGCGGGAGGTCGCACCCGGGGACGATCTGCTGGTCAGGCCGCTGGCCGACGGCGGGCCGGGCTTCCTCGACGTGCTCGCCGGCGCGCTGTCGGGACGGCGGGTGCCGGTGTCGACGACCGACCCGTTGGGCCGTGCGGTCGCCGGTGAGATCCTGCTCACCGACGACGGCGCGACCGCCTGGCTGGAGAGCGCCCAGGCGTGCGGACTGCACCTGCTCGACCCGGCCGAACGGGACCCCAGGGCCACCACGTCGTACGGGTTGGGTCAGCTGATCTCCGCCGCGGTCGAGGCGGGCGCCCGGACGGTGGTCGTCGGGCTGGGCGGCTCCGGCACCAACGACGGCGGCGCCGGGATGATCACCGCATTGGGTGCGGTCCCGCTGGACGACACCGGGAACGTCCTGCCGTACGGCGGTGCCGCGCTGGCCGCCGTCGCCACCCTCGACGGGGCGCCCCGGCTGCGCGACGCCCGCCTGATCGCCGCCACCGACGTCGACAACCCGCTGCTCGGGCTGCACGGCGCGAGCAACGTCTTCGGGCCGCAGAAGGGTGCCGACCGCGCCGACGTGCTGCTGCTCGACGCCGCGCTCGGACGCTGGGCCGAGGTGCTCGAACACGACCTGCCGGGCTGCCCGAGCGGGCTCGGCGCGCTGCCCGGCGGAGGCGCGGCCGGAGGCATCGGTGCCGCGCTGCTCGCCCTGGGCGGGCGGTGCGAGTCCGGCATCGGACTGGTCAGCCGGGCGATCGGGTTGGAGAGCGTGCTCGACGAGGTCGACCTGGTGGTCACCGGCGAGGGCAAGTTCGACCACCAGTCGCTGCGCGGCAAGGTGGTGGCCGGGGTGGCGGGCGCCGCGCGCGACCGGGGCGTACCCTGCGTCGTGCTCGCCGGCCAGGTCAGCACCGGTCGGCGCGAGGCGGCGTCGGTCGGCGTGACCGACGCGTACAGCCTGGTGGAGCACTTCGGCGGCGAGGAGCGCGGCGGGCTGGCGGCGGCGATGGAGCGTCCGGCCGAGGGGTTGCGGGAGCTCGGCTCCCGACTGGCCCGGCAGTGGAGCCGCTGACCGCAGGTCGTCCCCGGACCGCCCCGCTGTCCGGCGTGCGTCGGAGGGGCCGGTCACGCTGCCGGGTCACCCGGCCGTCGGCGGCCTACAATCAGAAGCTGGACCGCTGTGGGAATCGCTGACCGGCGAACGACGTTGGCCAGGGGAAGACCACTTCTTCGAACGCGCGCAGGGAGAATTCCACGTGACCACGCCAGCGCAGACCGAGTCGACCGAGGCCCAGGCCCCCACGTCCGTCGTCCTCACCGACGTCGCGGCGCAGAAGGTCAAGGCCCTGATCGAGCAGGAGGGCCGCGACGACCTGCGGCTCCGCGTCGCCGTGCAGCCGGGTGGCTGCTCCGGCCTGCGGTATCAGCTCTTCTTCGACGAGCGTTCGCTCGACGGTGACGTCGTCACCGACTACGACGGTGTCGAGGTGGTCGTCGACCGGATGAGCGCCCCCTACCTGACCGGCGCCACCATCGACTTCGCCGACCGGATCGACGCCCAGGGCTTCACCATCGACAACCCCAACGCAGGCAACTCCTGCGCCTGCGGCGACTCCTTCAGCTGAGTCTCCGACCTCCGACGGCGGAACGGCCCCCCGGGCCGTTCCGCCGTCGCGCATTCCCCCTCTCTCCCCGCCCCGCCCTGTCTGAGTTGATCAAGAGGTTTGGTCGCCCGGGAGGCGGTCGGGAGGGCGAAAACCTCTTGATCGACAACGCGGTCGGTGCGGGTACGGGAGTGTGGTTGGTGGGTTGGCCGGGGGCGGGATGGTTTGGGGTGGTGGGTGGGTAAGTGGGCGGTGGGGGAGGTTGAGCGGGCTGGTCGCTCGGCGAGCGTGGGGCCGGTAGGCTGACCGCGCCCTGATCCCGACCCCGAGGGTTGACATGAAGATCGCCGTGACCGGCTCGATCGCCACCGACCACCTGATGAGCTTCCCGGGCCGGTTCGCCGACCAGCTCATCGCCGACCAGCTGCACAAGGTCTCGCTCTCCTTCCTGGTGGACGACCTGGTGCTGCGCCGGGGCGGCGTGGCGGCGAACATCGCGTTCGGCATGGGGCAGCTCGGCCTGCGCCCCGTACTGCTCGGGGCCGTCGGCGCCGACTTCGCCGACTACCGCTCCTGGCTGGAGCGGCACGGGGTGGACTGCGACTCGGTGCACGTCAGCGAGGTGGCGCACACCGCCCGCTTCGTCTGCACCACCGACACGGACATGTGCCAGATCGCCTCCTTCTACGCCGGCGCGATGAGCGAGGCGCGCAACATCGAGCTGCACCCCGTCGCGCAGCGGCTCGGTGGGCTGGACCTGGTCCTGGTCGGTGCCAACGACCCGGCGGCCATGCTGCGCCACTCCGCCGAGTGCCGTGAGCGCGGATACCGGTTCGCCGCCGACCCGTCCCAGCAACTCGCCCGGATGGAGGGCGAGGACGTGGTGTCGCTCATCGACGGCGCCGAGTACCTGATGACCAACGACTACGAGAAGTCGCTGCTGCAGAGCAAGGCCGGACTGAGCGACGCGCAGCTGCTGGATCGGGTCCGGATCCGGGTCACCACGCTGGGCAAGGACGGGGTGGAGATCGCCGGGCGCGACTTCGCGCCGATCCACGTGCCGATCGCCCGTGAGGCCCAGGCGATCGACCCCACCGGCGTCGGCGACGGCTTCCGTGCCGGTTTCTTCACCGCGCTCTCCTGGGGCGTCGGGCTGGAGCGCGCCGCGCAGGTCGGCTCGCTGCTGGCCGCCCTGGTGCTGGAGACGGTCGGCACCCAGGAGTACCAGGTGCGCCGCGACCTGTTCGTCAAGCGCCTCGCCGAGTCGTACGGCGACGAGGCCTCCGACGAGGTCCGCCCCCACCTGCTGCCCTGACCTCCGCACCGTCACGGTGTCTCGGCTCTCGATCCCGAGCGGTTCCGCTACGGCGGACGGGATCGAGAGCCGATCGTCGTCTACACGAGGTTCAGGTGTTAGCAGGGGACCCCGGCTATGCACGAGGCGTTAATAAGGTGCCCTTCCTTTCACAGCGGCCGGTGGATGCCGCCTTTCACGCGGAGCGGCGGACGTCGTAGCCGGGGCCGGGGGCGGCACCGAGGAACTCCTGCTGGCGCATCCGGCACCAGGCCGGGATGTCCACCGCCGCCGCCGGATCGTCGGCGAGCACCCGGATCACCGCGCCGACCGGCAGGGACGGCAGTCGGCGGGCCAGCGCGATCACCGGCAGCGGGCACCGCTGACCGAGACAGTCGAGCACCTCGTCGGGGGTCGTCACAGCCCCACCACCCCCGCCTCGGCCCGCAGGTCGGCCACGATCTGCGGCAACTCGGTGAGGAAGCGGTCCACGTCCGCCTCGGTGGTGCCCCGGTGCAGTGAGACACGGACGTTGCCGTGCGACAGCACCCCCATCGCCTCCAGCACGTGCGACGGGCGCAACGTCGACGAGGTGCAGGACGAGCCCGACGACACCGCGAAGCCCCGCCGGTCCAGCGCGTGCAGCAGCGCCTCGCCGTCGACGTAGAGACAGGAGAAGGTGACCAGGTGCGGCAGCCGGCGCACCGGATCGCCGACCACCTCCACGTCCGGCACGTCGGCCGCCACGCGGGCCCGGATCCGGTCCACCAGCGGCGTCAGCCGGGCCGCCTCGACGTCGGCGTCGGCCGCCGCCGCGCGCAGGCTCGCCGCCGCCGCGACGACCGCCGGCAGGTTGACCGTGCCGGGCGTACGCCCCGACTCGTGCTCGTCCGACGGCCACGGCGACTCCCAGCGGGTGCCCTTGCGGACCACCAGCAGCCCGACGCCCGGCGGACCGCCCCACTTGCGGGCACTCGCGGTCAACACCGACCAGCCGGCCGGCACCGGTACCCGCCCCACGACCTGGGCGGCGTCGACGTACAACGGCACCCCGGCCTCGGCGCAGGCCACTGCCGCCTCCTCGACCGGCTGCACGGTGCCCACCTCGTGACTGGCGGCGATCAGCGCGGCCAGCGCCACCTCGGGCCGTGCCACCGCCGCCGACCAGGCCACCGGGTCCAGCCGGCCGGACCGGTCGACCGGCACCTCGCTCGCGGTGCCGCCCCGCGCCACGTGCTGCTCGGCCGCGTGCAGCACCGCCGAGTGCTCGATCGCCGAGTGCACCAGCCCCGCCCCGACACGTCGACGACCGGCCAGGCCGCCCAGCACGGCCGCGTGCGCCGCGCTCGTACCGCTGGGGGTGAAGGAGAGCTCGTCGGGGCGTACGCCGAGGGTGTCCGCCGTCGCCTCGCGGGCGGCGTCGAGCAGTTGGCGTGCGCGGCGGGCCTGGGTGTAGAGCCGATCCGGGTCGGCCCAACCGTCGTCGAGGGCGGCCAGCAGCGCCTGCCGGGCGACCGGATGCAGCGGCGCGGCGGTGGCCGCGTCCAGGTAGACCGGGGAAGGAATCACGTCTGCCCACGCTATCGCCTCGGTCGACGCAAGATCCCCCGTCCAGGGCGGAGAGTGACCCCAACCGGGTCGAGCCCGTCATGGTCGAGTAATCTGCGACCGTCGGTGACGCCTTTGCCGCTGGTGTGGTGGTTCCGCTCGGCGGAGCCGGCCCGACCGAGGAAGCACCGCGGCGCGCTAGGGAGGCAGGACCAGGTGGTCGCAAGGAGTTCGGAGGTACGGCCGACGGCCGTACGGCGCAGCGCATCCCCAGGAGCCGTCGGGCGTCGGGGGCGTCGCGCCGGGCGTCTTGCCGGGCTCGGCTTCGGTGGGGCGGCGCTGCTGGTCCTGCTCACGGGTTGTGACGTCGGTGCGGCGTTCGGCGGCTTCGGCTGGCCCCAGGGCGGCATCACGCCGGAATCCCGGCGGATGTACGACCTGTGGATCGCCTCGTGCATCGCCGCGCTGGTGGTCGGCGTCTTCGTCTGGGGCCTGATCTTCTGGTGCGTGGTGCGTTACCGCAAGCGCGGCAACGAGCTGCCCGTGCAGACCCGCTACAACCTGCCGATGGAGTTCCTCTACACCATCGCGCCGGTGCTGGTCGTGGCCGTGCTCTTCTACTACACCGCGGTCGTGCAGACCGACGTGGTGAAGACCACGAACAACCCCGACGTCACCGTCGAGGTGGTCGCCTTCAAGTGGAACTGGCAGTTCAACTACCGCGACGGCCAGGGTGTGGACGCCGAGACCACCGCCTCGGTGCTGGGCACCAGCGAGGTCATCCCGATCCTGGTGCTGCCGAGCAACCGGTCCATCCGGTTCGAGGAGACCAGCCGCGATGTCATCCACTCCTTCTGGGTGCCGGAGATGCTGTTCAAGCGGGACGTGATGCCGGGCAGCATCCGTAACGTCTTCGAGGTCTCCTCGCTGGAGTCCGAGGGCGCGTACGTGGGCCGCTGCGCCGAGCTGTGCGGCAGCTACCACGCCTTCATGAACTTCGAGCTGCGGGTCGTCTCGCCGGAGAACTTCGACCGGTTCCTCGCCGCCAAGCAGGACGGGGCTTCGACCCAGGACGCGCTGACCGCCATCGGCGAGGAGCCGTACGCGATCACCACGAAGCCGTTCGAGACGCGCCGTACCCAGGACAACTTCAACCAGGCCAACACCACGGCCGGCGCGGGAAGCTGAGGTAACGCCGGATGAAGACCGAGTGGCGCATCTTCCTCATCATCGCCGCGTTCCTGCTCTTCGCGACCGCCCTCTACGGCGGCTGGACGTTCGCCGACTCGGGCGGTCGGGTCGAGTGGATCGGCACCGTGGCCCTGCTGCTGTCGTTCCTGCTCTGCTCGATGTGCGGCGGCTTCTTCTGGTTCGTCTCCCGCCGGATCGACCTGCGTCCCGAGGACCGTCCCGACGGTGAGATCGCCGACGGCGCGGGCGAGATCGGCTTCTTCAGCCCCGGCAGCTACTGGCCGTTCGGGCTGGCCCTGGCCGCCGCCGTCGCCGGCCTCGGCCTGGTGTTCTGGCAGCTCTGGCTGCTGGTCGCCGGCATGCTCGCAGTGGTCCTCGCCACCTGCGGCCTGCTGTTCGAGTACTACAGCGGCACCCGACGCACCGCCGAGCACTGACCGGCACAGCGACCTGGTGAAAGCCCGCCTCCCTCAGGGAGGCGGGCTTTCCCGTGTCCGTGTCCGGGGTCGGCCACGTCGGGCGGGGTGACGTGGGTGGGGTGTCAGGCGGCGTGGCGTGGGTGCAGCGCCCGGCGGGCGGGCGGCGTGGCCCGCGAGAGCGAGGCGTAGGGGGCGACGAAGATCGCCGTGCCGCATCCGGTGCAGAGGAGTTCGGGACAGTCGGGGCCGTGACCATCGGCACAGGGCGGCATCTCGAAGGCCCGCATGCCGTCGCAGGTCTCACAGTGCAGCTCACGTACCAACATGGGGCGTCTCCTCCCGCGCGTGCCGGCCGGCGGTCGTGTGGGGAACTACTCGACTGTAGTTTTCCACGGCCGTCCGACGTTTCCGCACTCGGCCGACCGGCCTGGACGGGGTCGGGTCAGGCGGTGGCGACCTCGATCCAGCGGTCGAGCGTACGGGCGGCGTCGCCGGAGTCGATCGACTCGGCGGCCCGGTCCAGGCCGGCGCGCAGGGCGTCGGTCAGGTCGCCGTCCAGCGGACCCTGGGTGGCCAGGGCGGCGGCGGCGTTGACCAGCACGGCGTCGCGTACCGGCCCGGGTTCGCCGGCGAGCAGCCGACGGGCCACGTCGGCGTTGTAGGCGGCGTCACCGCCGCGCAGGTCGCTGAGGGTGGCCCGGGGTACCCCGAGCTCCGTGGCGTCCACCACGGTCTCCCTGACGGTGCCGTTCTGCGCGATCCAGAAGCGGGTGGGTGCGGCGGTGGTGAACTCGTCGAGGCCGTCCTCGCCGCGCATCACGATCACCGAGTCGCCCCGGGCGGCGAAGACGGTGGCCATCACCGGTGCCATGGACGAGTCGAAGCAGCCGACCGCACCGGCGCGGGGACGGGCCGGGTTGGTGAGCGGGCCGAGGAAGTTGAAGGCGGTGGGTACGCCCAACTCGCGGCGTACCGGGCCGGCGTGCCGCATGCCGGGGTGGAAGCGGGCGGCGAAGCAGAAGCCGATACCGGCCTGCTCGACGCAGCGGGCCACCCCCTCCGGACCGAGGTCCAGCGGGATGCCGAGGAACTCCAGCAGGTCCGCGGTGCCGCAGGAGGAGGAGGCGGCCCGGTTGCCGTGCTTGACGACGCGGACGCCCGTTCCGGCGACCACCAGGGCGGTCATCGTGGAGATGTTCACGGTGTGCGCCAGGTCGCCACCGGTGCCGACCACGTCCAGCGCGGTGGCGCGTACCTCCTCGGGCAGATCGACCGGGACGGCCTGGCCGAGCATCGCCTCCACCAGCCCGGTCACCTCGGCCGGTGTCTCGCCCTTGGCGCGCAGCGCCACGGCGAAACCGGCGATCTGGGCCGGCGCGGCCGAGCCGGACATGATCTCGCCCATCGCCCAGGCGGTGTCGGCGGCGGAGAGTTCCTCGCCGCGCAGCAGCGCGGTGAGCAGGTGTGGCCAGGTCCGATCGCCCATGACGGGCCTCCCGAGCAGACGAGTGCGGGTGGGACGGGACCGGCGCCGGCTCGCCCGGCGCCGTGGCGGTGCCGGAGTCGGGCGTGCGTCAGGCGGGGGCGTGCGTCCGCAGGACCTCGGCCACCGTGGCGGCGGTGGTCACCGGGTCGAGCGGGTGGACCAGGGTGGCGTCGACCTCGGCGTACGCGGCCAGCCAGCGGTCGGCGGCACGGGCGATCACCACGCAGGTCGGCGGGGAGTTCTCGTAGTCGTCCTTGATCTGCCGGGCGATGCCGAGACCGCCACCGGGGCTGGCCTCACCGTCGAGCAGCATCAGGTCGATCTCGAAGTCGTCGACCACGCGGACGCACTCGGCGTAGGTGGACGCCTCGACGAACTCGACGCGCAGGTCGGACGCCGGGCGGGTGCCCACGGCGAGCCGCATCCTGTCCCGCACCTGCGGGTCGTCGCTGTAGAGCAGGACGGTGCACAGACGCTCACTCATGCCGACACTCCGCTTCGCTCCGTGCCGTCCGCTGGCACCACCGCACCGAGTCCGATGACTCGCTCGCGCTCGCTCATGGTCAGACTTGCTCCCACCTCGTAGCTGCGCCGCCGATCGTACCGGTCGTGCCGACCTCCGGGACACGCCGCCCCGCGCGCCCCGCCGCCCGGCTCAGGTGGGGGAGCCGGCGGCGGTCTCCGCCGCACGTTGGCGGGCCTCCTGGCGGTCCAGTTCGCGGTCGACCCGGCGGGCCTCCCGTTCGGCCGAGCGCATCCACTGCACCACCAGGACGCCGAGCATCGTCACGCTGACGAACTCGCCGCCGGCCCAGAGGATGCCTCCGGCGAGCACCTGGTCGTCCCACGGGTCGGCCCAGGCCAGTCCGAGCGAGGGGTACCAGTCGCCACCGAACAGGGTGCTGCTCTGCATGACGGTCAGTCCGAGCACGGTGTGGAACGGCACCGACAGCAGCATCAGCAGGGCCCGGCCCGGGTACGGCCAGCGTCCGGGCAGCGGGTCCAGGCCGACCAGCGGCCAGAAGAAGAGGCAGCCGGTCATGATGAAGTGGGCGTGCACCACCTCGTGCGCCCAGACGTTCTCCAGGGTGTAGCGGTACAGGTCGGTGAAGTACAGCGCGAACGGGTTCACCACGAAGATGGCGAACGCCACCAGCGGGAACGTCCAGATCCGTACGACCCTGCTGTGCAGCACCGCCAGGAGGCGCTTGCGGGGGCGGGTCGGCAGCGTACGCAGGGCCAGCGTCACCGGCGCGCCCAGCGCCAGGAAGATCGGCGCGATCATGGAGAGCACCATGTGCTGCACCATGTGCACCGACAGCAGCGTGGTGTCGTACGCGTGCAGTCCGCTGACCGTGACCGAGGCGATGCCGCCCAGGCCGGGCCCGAGGAAGAAGACCGTCCGGGCGATCGGCCAGCGGTCCCCGCGCAGCCGCAGCCGGTGCACTCCGTAGAGGTAGAGGGCGGCGGCGACGACCAGGACGACGGCGAGCCAGTTGTCCAGCCTGGCCTCGGTGACCACGGCGGTGATCTGGAAGGGCGGCGGGCCGGCGTCGGCCGCGAGCCACCCGGCGCCACCCGTCACCGGGGCCGTCGCCGGGCTGATCGCGCCCGCCGTCAGCTGCGGCGCGGCCGATACGGCCAGCGTGATCGGGTCGGTTTCCAGCACGCCAATCAGCCTAGGTCAGGCGAACCGGACGGTACCGATCGGGCCACTCGGACCACGGGTTTCACCCCCCGCTGATCGCCGGCCGTGGTCAACGGCAATAATGACCGCGTGACTGCGGCCCCAGCCATTGACAAGAGCCGGATCCACTCTCTGACGCGGCCCAACATGGTCAGCGTCGGGACGATCGTCTGGCTCTCCAGCGAGCTCATGTTCTTCGCGGCGCTGTTCGCCATGTACTTCTCCATCCGCGCGGCGGCGCCGGAGCAGTGGGCGATGCACACCGAGGTCCTGAACATCCCGTACGCGACGACGTTCACGACGATCCTGGTGCTGTCCTCGGTGACCTGCCAGATCGGCGTGTTCGCCGCCGAGCGGGGTGACGTGCACGCGCTGCGGCGCTGGTTCACGATCACCTTCGTGATGGGCCTGATCTTCCTGCTCGGCCAGCTCAACGAGTACCGGGAGCTGGTCCACCACGGCATCAAGATCAACGCGGACGGCTACGGGTCGATGTTCTACCTGACCACCGGCTTCCACGGCCTGCACGTGGCGGGAGGTCTGGTCGCCTTCGTGATCTTTATGATCCGCACCACCATGGGCCGGTTCACGCCGGCCCAGGCCACCTCGGCGATCGTCGTGTCGTACTACTGGCACTTCGTCGACGTGGTCTGGATCGGGCTCTACGCCATGATCTACTGGCTTCAGTGATCTTGGCGTGTCTCGCGCCGTGCCGTTGCTCCACCCCCTGAGACAAGGTCCAACCGGTTAAGGACACAGGTCATGACTTCTGACAACGACCGCCGACGCGGCCTGCTCGCGCGGCTGCGCGGGCGGCCCGTGGCGCCCAGCAGGGGCCGCCGTCGGCTGGGTGCCGCGGTCCGGCTGGTCGCCGCGCTGATGCTGGCCGGCGGCGCCTACACCGTCCTCGCCCCGAGCGCGTCGGCGCAGGAAAACCCGCCGCTGAGCAGCGCCGCCGCGGACGGCAGGGCGCTGTTCGACGTGAGCTGTGTGACCTGCCACGGTCGCAACGCGCAGGGTGTCGAGGGGCGCGGGCCGAGCCTCATCGGCGTCGGCGGGGCCTCGGTCGAGTTCCAGGTCAGCTCGGGCCGGATGCCGATGGCCCGGCAGGAGGCCCAGGCGGCCCGCAAGCCCGCGGTGTTCACCCCGGACGAGATCGACCAGCTCGCCGCGTACGTCCAGGAGCTCGGTGGCGGCCCGGTCGTGCCGGCCGGCGACAACCTGCACTCCGACGGCAACATCGCGGTCGGCGGCGAGCTGTACCGGATCAACTGCTCGCAGTGCCACGCCTTCAGCGGCGGCGGCGGCGCCCTCTCCTCCGGCAAGTACGCACCGAGCCTCGCGCCCGCCACCGACCGGCAGATCTACGCCGCGATGCTGAGCGGCCCGCAGAACATGCCGGTCTTCGGTGACAACCAGATCACGCCGGAGCAGAAGGCCGACATCATCGCCTACATCCAGCAGACGCTGAAGTCGGACGGTGACCCGGGCGGGTTCAACCTGGGCCGGTACGGACCCTCCACCGAGGGCGTCGCGATCTTCCTGATCGGCATCGTCGCACTCGTCTTCGCCAGCCTGTGGATTGCGGGCAAGTCGTGACCGAGCGAACCAGCACCCACACCGAGCAGCCAGCCCACGCGGGCCGAGAGACGGTGGACGTGAACGACCCGGCACTGAGCCGGTTCGACATCGTCCGCGAGGGCGCCCGTCGGGACGACATCGAGATCGTCCACTACGAGGAGCAGGTCGCGCCGGGCAGCAAGGCCGAGCGCCGGCTGGTCCGTACGGTCGCCGGGATGTTCCTGGTCACCGGCCTGGCCGCGACGGCCTTCCTGGCGGTCTACATCTGGTGGCCCTGGGAGTACCAGCCGGGCCGTGGCGGGGACAAGTACTTCACCCCGCTGCTCGGCACGACCCTCGGCATCGCCCTGCTGGGCATCGGCTTCGGCATCCTGACCTGGGGCAAGAAGCTGCTGCCCAAGGAGGTGTCGATCCAGGACCGGCACGAGGGCGTGGTGGCCAGCGAGGACCGGACGATCACCGGGCAGACCATGCTCTACATGGCCGACGAGCTCGGCGTGAAGCGCCGCCCGCTGCTCGGCATGTCGCTGCTGGCCGGTCTGGTGCCGGTCGGTGCGGTCGCCGCGGCGCCGCTGGTCGGTGGCCTGATCTCCGACCCGCACGAGAACGACCAGATGATGACCACCGGCTTCGCCCCGCAGGACGGCCAGAAGATCCGCCTGGTCCGTGAGGACGGCCGGCCGATCCGCCCCGCCGACATCAGCGCCGGCGGCCAGATCACCGTCTTCCCGGGGATCGAGCACGGGGTCAGCAACCTGCACGCCGACTCGCCCACCCTGCTGATCCACCTGCGGGACGCCGACGCCGAGACCTCGCGCCGCAACAACGAGCGCGAGGGCCACGGCGACTACATGTGGGGCAACTACGCCGCCTACTCGAAGATCTGCACGCACGCCGGCTGCCCGGCGAGCCTCTACGAGCAGCAGACGAACCGCCTGCTCTGCCCGTGTCACCAGTCGCAGTTCCTGATCACCGACAACGCCAAGCCCATCTTCGGTCCGGCCAGCCGGCGGCTGCCGCAGTTGCCGATCGAGGTGGACTCCGAGGGCTACTTCGTGGCGACGTCCGATTACACCGAACCCGTCGGGCCCGACTTCTGGGAGCGGCCGTGAAGCGGCGCAAGTTTGACGTAGCAGCGGTTCCGGGCAACACCGCCCGGGCGGTCGACGACCGCTTCCAGGTGGCCACCCCCCTGCGCAAGCTGCTCAACAAGGTCTTCCCGGACCACTGGTCGTTCCTGCTGGGCGAGATCGCGCTCTTCTCGTTCATCGTCCTGCTGCTGACCGGTGTCTTCCTGACCTTCTTCTTCGAGCCGACGATGACCGAGGTCATCTACAACGGCAGCTACGCCCCGCTGCGGGGTACGCCGATGTCGGCCGCGTACGCCTCGACGCTGGACATCTCGTTCGACGTCCGGGGCGGCCTGATCATGCGGCAGATGCACCACTGGGCCGCGCTGCTGTTCATGGCGGCGATCGTGGTGCACATGCTCCGGATCTTCTTCACCGGTGCGTTCCGCAAGCCGCGTGAGACCAACTGGATCATCGGTTCGCTGCTGTTCTGGGTGGGCTTCCTGGCCGGCTTCACCGGCTACTCGCTTCCGGACGACGGCCTCTCCGGCACCGGTCTGCGGATCGCCTCGGCGATCATGCTCTCCATCCCGGTGATCGGCACCTGGGTCACCGCCGCGGTCTTCGACGGCGAGTTCCCCGGCACGATCATCATCAGCCGGTTCTTCATCGCCCACGTGCTGCTCATCCCGGGTCTGCTGGTCGCGTTGATCAGCGTCCACCTCGGGTTGGTCTTCAAGCAGAAGCACACCCAGTGGCCGGGTCCGGGCCGGACGAACAACAACGTCGTGGGCGAGCGGATGTTCCCCCGGTACGCGATCAAGCAGGGCGGCTTCTTCATGGTCGTCTTCGGCGTGATCGCGCTGATGGGTGGCCTGATCCAGATCAACCCGCTCTGGCTGTTCGGCCCGTACGAGGCGTGGGTGGTCTCGGCGGCCAGCCAGCCCGACTGGTACGTGATGTTCCTGGACGGCTCGACGCGGTTGATGCCGGACTGGGAGATCAACATACCCATCGGCGACGGGTACGTGATTCCACCGCTGTTCTGGCCGACGGTGGTGCTACCGGGCATCCTGGTCGGGCTCTCCACGCTCTATCCGTTCATGGAGGCCCGCTACCTGAAGGACTACCGGAGCCACAACCTGCTCCAGCGTCCCCGCGACGTGCCGTTCCGGACCGGCCTGGGCGCCATGGCCATCACGTTCTACGTGATCCTGACGCTCTCCGGCGCGAACGACGTCATCGCCGACAAGTTCCACATCAGCCTGAACGCGATGACCTGGGCGGGCCGGATCGGTCTGCTGCTCCTTCCGCCGCTGGCGTACTACGTGACCTACCGGATCTGCCTCGGTCTGCAACAGCACGACCGGGAGGTCCTGGCCCACGGTGTGGAGACCGGCATCATCCGGCGCCTGCCGGACGGTCGGTTCGTCGAGGTGCACCAGCCGCTGACCGCACCGGACGAGCACGGACACACCGAGCTGGACTACGCGGGCTGGGTGGTGCCGAAGAAGATGAACCGGCTCGGTGCGCTCGGGCCGGCGATCCGGGGCTTCTTCTACCCGATCGAGAAGCCGGCGGAGGCGCCGGTGTCGCCGGGTCACCCGCCCGTCGAGCCGCGCGCGGAGCGCGAGGAGATCGGCAGCGGCGAGTCCCGCCGCTGAGTTCCGTCACCGCGTGACGTGGCGCCCGCCGGAGAGATCCGGCGGGCGCCACGCCCGTTGTGGGCCTTCCACCCCGCCGCCGGAGCTTCCCGCCCGTCGTCGGATCGCAGGAATAACCCCGGCCAGCCGGGTATCCGTGCGGTCCAACGTCTCAACGGGGAGGAAGCATGTTGGGTATCAAACGCCTCGGCCTGCTGGCCGCACTGGTGCTGGTGGGTGTCGCGCCCGCTGCGGCAGCGCAGGCGGCGGCGCAGCCTTCGGAACAGGACACGCAGTACCTGCAGGCGGTGCACCAGGTCAACCTGTACGAGATCGCCGCAGGTGAGCTGGCTCAGCAGAAGGCCGAGAACGAGCAGGTCAAGGAGCTGGCGCAGCAGTTCGTCACGGACCACACCGAGCTGGACCAGTCGGTGCAGGACGTGGCCGGGCAGCTCAACGTCCAGTTGCCGAACGAGCCCACCCCTGATCAGCGGACGGCTCTCGACCAGCTGAACAACGCCAGTGGTGAGGAGTTCGACCGGCTCTGGGTGACCCAGGGTCTGGCCGGTCACCTGCAGGCCATCCAGGCGACCCAGACGGAGATCTCGCAGGGCACCGAGCCGCAGGTGGTCCAGCTCGCGCAGACCGCGCTGCCGGTGCTGCAGGCGCACTACGACGCCCTGGTGACGCTGGCCGAGGAACTGGGCATCCCAGTCCCGCAGACCAGCGCCAGCGGTACGCCGGGCCCGGGTGGCACGGTGCCGGCTCCGGGTGGCACCACCCCGGCTCCGGGCGTCACCGAGGAGACCCCGGGTGGCACCACCGAGTCCCCGGCGCCGGGTGTCACCGAGGTCCCGGTGCCGCAGGAGAGCTGATCCGGCGGTGAACGCGGCGAGCCGGTCCGTCCTCCAGGATGGACCGGCTCGTCCCGTCGTGGCAGGAAGCGGACCGCTCGGCTGAGGACTCCAGCTAGTTCTCTGTCCGGCCTTTGCTCTGCTTCAACCGACGCACTGCTTTTCGGCGCGAACCGTTGCGTGGGTTGAAGCAGAGCAAAGGGGCCGCGCAGGACCTCGGTCTCCCCAGCGCGAAGGGCCGCGAAGCACCTCGGCGCCGGGACCGGCAGCGTGGTGGCGCGTCAGTCGGTGGCGCCCAGGCCGATCGCGAACGCCTCCTCCAGGTCGTGCCGGGAGTACGCGCGGAACGCGATGTGCGACTCGGTGTTGAGCACTCCGGGCACCTTGGAGATGCTGCCGGCGATGATCTGCGCGATCTCCTCGAACTGGCGGACCCGGACCATGGCGATCAGGTCGACGTGTCCGGCCACCGAGTAGACCTCGCTGACCCCGGGCAGGTCGGCCAGCGCCTCGGCCACCTCGGGGATCGAGTCGGTGGCGCAGTCGATCAGGACGATCGCGGTGATCACGGCAGGTCTCTCCGTTCGTCGGCGTCGCTGCCCATGCTATGGCCTGCCTGCCGGACCCGCCCCGGAGTACCGCTGCCGCACGCTCCGATCGGGCGGACAGACCCGACCGATCCGACCGGCCCCGGGGAAGGAACCGGAGGAAGCAGGGTCAGGCAGCCGGGACGGTGAGGCCGGTGGCGGTGCGGATCACCTCGTGCAGGCGTTCACCGGCGTCGACGGTGGCGCCCGGCCAGACGACGCTGCGGGTCACCTCGCCGGCCACGGTGGCACCCGCGCCGACCACGCTGCGGTGGCAGCCGCCGGTGACGGATGCGGTCGGGTCGACCAGGCTGTCGTCGCCGGCGGCGTGCAGGTTGGCGGCGAGGTAGTCGGCCGGGGTGCCGGTGTCGACGAAGGTTCCCGGGTAGGGGACCACCGTCAGCCGGCCGTCGGCCTCGGCCGGTCGCCAGACCGCGCGGACCAGGTCGCCGAAGACCGGCGGCAGGTCCCGGACCAGCCGCCAGGGGAGCAGCGAGAAGCCGGTGAAGACGTGGCCGTCGAAGGTGCCCGGCGCGGTGGGGTCCGGCGCGGGTCGGCCGAGCAGGCGTACGGAGTCACCGTCCCAGTCGTGCAGCAGCGCGGCGATGTCCGGCCCGGGTGGTGCGGCCGGATCGGCCAGGTACGCGTCGGCGTTGCCGACCAGGACGCCCCGCCCGGCGATCCAGTCCCGCAGCCGGCCCACCCCACCGGCGGTGCCGAGCGGACCGTCGGGCTCGACGGAGAGGTGGGCGCGCGTACCGACCTGCTCGACGACCTGCTCGCCGAGATAGCTGGCGTTGACGGCGACCGTCTCCGGCCCGGTCAGGCCGAGACCGGCGAGCCGGGCCAGGGCCCGGTCGAGCAGCGGTACGTTGCCCACCGGGCAGAGCGCCTTGGGCACCCGCTCGGTCAGCGGGCGCAGCCGGGTGCCCTCGCCGGCGGCGAGCACCACCGCGCAGATCCCGCCCGCCGGTGCGCCGGTCGGACCGGCGTCCGGGCCGCTCACGGCGCGGTGTCGGGGAGTGGGGGCGGGAACCGGTCGGTCAGCGGGCCGATGCCGTAGTAGGCGAGCAGCCGGGCGGTGGGCCAGGTCAGCTTGGGCAGGTCGTCCAGCGGATGCCAGACGGCCTCGAAGACCTCCGCCCCGTCCACCTCCAGCGCGGTGGTCGACGCCGGCACCTCGGCGGTGAAGACCATGTCGACCCAGCCCTTGGCGTGCACGATCGCGTTCGGTGTGGCCGGGGTCAGCCGGGCCGGGGCGAGTCGGACGCCGGTCTCCTCGTGCAGTTCGCGGGCCGCACCCACCGCCGGGTTCTCGCCGCGTTGCAGCAGACCGGCGGGCAGCGTCCACCCGCGCCCCGGTGGCTGGCGGAGCAGCAGCAGCCGACCGGCACCGTCGGCCTCGCTGTCGCGCAGCAGTGTGACGGCGCCGACGATGTACTTGGGTACCGCCATCCGGACCAGTTGACGACGTACCGGCAGGGGCAGCCGGTAGAAGACCTGGTACGCGACGGCGCGTGCGGCGCGGCGCGAGCGGGGGATCATGGTTCCAGGCTAGTGGCCGTACGCCGGGCGCGCGTCGCGGGACGGCCGGCCGGTCACTGCCGGTGGTCGACCAGGTCGATGAGCTGGCGTACCACGGTGTCCGGTTCGATCACCCGGTCGAAGACCGCGACCAGCAGGGTCTCCAGGTCCGGGTAGCCGAGTTCCTCGGAGAGCCGCAGCAGCGGCAGGTCGCTGGCCAGGCCCCGGTTGTGCTGACGCAGGGCCAGCCCGATGGTGGCCCGGCCGAGGCGCACCTTGTCGCTGATCGAGATGCCGGGCTCGCTGTGGTCGGCGAACCACCGGTTGATCTGCATCTGCGCGTGCGGCGACTTGACGAAGCCGAGCCATTCCCGGCGGGGGCCGCGCGGGGCGACCTCGGCGTCCAGGCCGCTCTCCGCGTCGGTCTCGGTGAAGATCTCGACCACGTCGCCCTCCTCCAGCTCGGAGGAGAGCGGCACCAGCCGGCCGTTGATCCGGGCGGCCAGGCACCGGTCACCCCGGTCGGTGCCGAGTTCGTACGCCAGGTCGACCGGGGTGGCCCCGCCCGGCAGCACGACCTGTCGGCCCTCGGCGACCACCTGGATCTGCGCCTCGGACAGGTCGCAGCGCAGCGACTGGAGGAACTGCGCCGGGTCGGCGGCGTCCTGCTCCCAGTTGAGCACCCGGCGCAGCCAGTCGAGCTGCTCGGCGCGGGCACCACCGGAGCGCGGGAAGCGGAAGTCGGCCACCACGCCGTACTCGGCGGACCGGTGCATCTCCTCGGTGCGGATCAGCACCTCGACGGTGCGGTTCTTGGGGCCGCAGACGGTGGTGTGCAGGGAGCGGTACAGATTGTTCTTCGGCGAGGCTATGAAGTCCTTGAACCGGCCCGGCACCGGGCGCCACAGCCCGTGGATCGCGCCGAGGGCGGCGTAACAGTCGGTGGCCGGGCCGTCCACCACGACGGTGATCCGGGGCAGGTCGTACGGGACGGTGTGCCCGCCGGACACGGTGTCCTTCCAGATCGAGTAGAGGTGGCGGGGGCGAGGGGCCACCGTGGCGTCGACCCGGCCCCGGCGCAACGCCACCCGGGACTGGGTCACCACCTCGGCGAGGTAGCTGTCCCATCCGGGGCGGTCGTGCACGTGCCGGGCGATGCGGGAGTGCTCGTCCGGCTCCAGGTGCAGCAGCACCACGTCGTCCAGCTCCCGTTTCAGGGTCTGGATGCCGAGCCGGTCGCAGAGGGGTACCAGCACCTCCTGCGTCTTACGGGCGATCCGCTCCCGCGAGGCGGCCGAGCGTACGCCCAGGGTCCGCATGTTGTGCAGGCGGTCGGCGAGCTTGATGACCAGCACCCGGACGTCCTTGCCGGCTGCGATGATCATCTTGCGGATGGTCTCCGCCTCGGCGGCCTTGCCGTAGAACGCCTTGTCGAACTTGGTCACCCCGTCGACCAGATGCGCCACCTCGTGGCCGAAGTCCTCGGCCAGCGCCTGCAACGTGTAGCGGGTGTCCTCCACCGTGTCGTGCAGCAGCGCCGCGACCAGGGTGGTGGTGTCCATGCCCAGGTCGGCGCAGATCTCGGCGACCGCGAGCGGGTGCGTGATGAACGGCTCCCCGCTCTTGCGGAACTGCCCCCGGTGCATGTTCTCCGCGATGGTGTACGCCCGGCGCAGCACGGCCGGGTCGGTGCCGGTGTGGATGGCACGGTGGGTGCGGACCAGATGGCCGACCGGCTCGGCCTCGGCGGTGGGCCAGGTCAGCAGTGAGCGGAGCCTACGGGCCAGGGGCAGCTCACCCGGCTGTGTCGGGAGCGCACCGCCCAGGGCTCCGCCATGTCCGGCGTCGACGTCCACCTGGGACACCCCCTGACGCCCACCCCGCGAGTGCCGGAGACCGGCAACCGGGAGCAGACCCTCGAAACGGGCAGGAATGCACTTCCTTAACAGAGTAAGTGAGCCGACGTAGTCCGATCGGACAGTTGCTCATGAGCGTTCGGACCAGAGTTGGTGAGATGCGCCGCTCTCGGCCTTCTCCAGCAGGTCCCGGAAGCGGCCCGCGCCGGCCACCGGGGAGGCCCAACTGTCCGACATCTCGACCAGCCGGGTCTCCGGACGTTCCAACCAGGACAGGATCCGTTCCGACTCCTCCGGGGTGGCCGCCGGGACCGGACCGTGACCGGGCGACACCGTCTCGGCGGTGGCCCGGATCGTGGCCAGCGTCGGTCGAGGGTGGACGCCGGCCGGGGAGACCCCGGCACCGGCCAGCCGGCCGTGCCGCACCAGCGCCAGCTCCCAGCCACCTCCGGCGGCCGGGTGGGCGGCGGCCAGCTCGGCGATCCCGCTCAGCGCGGCGAGCCGCTGCATCCGCACGGTGGCCCGGAGCACCGCGGCCAGCCGGGACCGCAGCGTCGCGGCCTCCTCGTAGCGCTGGGCGGCGGCGAGCGTCTCGATCCGGGCGAGCAGGGCGTCCACCACCGGTTGGGGGTCACCGGTGGTGGCGGTGGCGAACGGCTGCACCGCGCGGTCGTCGTACTCCTGGGGGGTGATCCGGTGCTCGCAGGGCGCCGGGCAGCGACCCAGCTCGGCCAGGGCGCAGGCGGGGGTGATCGTGCGCAGCGACAGCCGGTGGGTGCACTGTCGCAGCGGCACCGCGTCGTGGAAACCGGCGGCGGCCAGCTCCGCGGTGCGCCGCGAGGTGAACGGACCGAGGTAGGCGCGGTCGCCGGGGGAGATCTCCCGGACCACCGACAACCGGGGGTACGGCCCGTCGGTCAGCTTCAGCCAGACCATCCGCTCCGGGTACTTCGACCGTCGGTTGTACGGCGGCGCGTGCGCCCCGATCAGCCGCAGCTCGCGGACCTCGGCCTCCAGCGGGTGCGCGCACTCCACCGCCTCGACGCGCTCGGCGGCGGCCAGCATCTCCGACATCCGGGCGCGTTTCTCGGCGGCCGTGAAGTAGCTGCGGACCCGGGTGGCGATGTCCCGGGAGGTCCCCACGTAGAGGGGCCGGTCGTCGGCGGCCCGGAAGATGTAGACACCCGGGGACCGGGGCAGGCCCTCGGCGAGGTGCCGTTTGCGGCGCTGGGTCGGGGTGACCGCGCGGGAGAACTCGATGGCGTCGCCGACGGTGTCGACCCGGTGGCCGCCGAGCCGGCCGATGAGCCCGTGCAGGACGTCCACGGTGGCCCGGGCGTCGTCCAGCGCGCGGTGGGTCGGCTGGGTGCCGGCCCGGAAGTACGCGGCCAGCGTGGCGAGCTTGCGGTTGGGCACCTCGTCGCGCAGCAGCACCCGGCGCGCGAGTGCGGCGGTGTCCAGCACCCGGAGGTTCGGCCAGCGGTAGCCGTGCCGGGCGCAGGCGGCCTTGAGGAAACCGACGTCGTACGGCGCGTTGTGCGCCACCAGCACGGCGTCCGAGACGAACTCCAGGAAGCTCGGCAGCACCTGCTCGATCGGTGGCGCCGGCAGCAGCATCGCCTGGGTGATGCCGGTCAGCACGGTGATGAACGGCGGGATCGGGACTCCGGGGTTGACCAGGGTGCCCAACACCCCCAGCTCCTCGCCGCCGCGCACCTTGACCGCGCCGATCTCGGTGATCCCGCCGCCGTCCGGGGCACCACCGGTGGTCTCCAGGTCGACCACCACGAACGTCGTCGCGTACAGGGGCAGCGCCGGGTCGACGCCGTCGACGGTCGGGTCGAGCCCGGCCAGCGCCGGCTGGAGGTACTCCTGTTGTGCCATCGCCGGCACGCTAACCGCCCGGTGCGACACTCCGGTCCCGGGCGTCCCATGGGTCCCGTACGTCACCACCGGTCTAGGATGAGAGATCGGCTCACTCACCAGGCGGTGGGCCCGGTCGCGGTGGGAGACTTGCCACATGCCCCTCACCGAGCCGTCCGACGACAACCTCCCGCAGGAGGAGCAGGTCGTCACGGTGCCGGCCGCTGGTGAGGTGGGTTCTGCCGACGGGGCGGCGACCGCTGGAGAGCCGGCGGAGCCGGAGCCGAGCCTGCCCGAGCCGGTCCGCCAACGGATCGTCTCGCTCACCGCCGCCGTGCTCCCCAGCCTGCCCTCCGACGAGGTGCCCGTGCCGTTGCGCCGGGTCGCCAAGTTCGCCCCCAACCGCCGGGCCCGACTCGGCGCGCCCGTGATCGCCGCCCAGCTCGCCGCCGACCCGCTGTTCCGGCAGCGGGTCACCGCCCGGGTCCTGGCCGACGCCGGTGACCTCGGCACCGCCGTGGTGGAGGGGACCGCACCCGCCGCCGCCGACCCGGTCGAGGTGGCGGCCCTGGCCTATCTGGCCCGACCTCGCGGCTGGCGCGAGCTGATCGACGCCAGCGGCGCGGCGGTCCGGGCCGAGGCGGACAGCGCGGTCGTCGCCGAGCTGGTCCGCCTGGCCGAGCAACGGGCCACCCGCGCCGAGCACGACCGGGCGGTGGCCCGGGTCGAGGCCGACAAGCTGCGCGACGAGGTGGCCCGGGTCCGTGAGGAGATGGGTCAGCTCCGCGAGGAGGCCCGCCAACTGGCCCGTACGCTCCGGGAGACCCAGGCCCGCGAGCGCCGGGCGGCCGAACTGCTCGCCACCGAGCGGGGCCGCGCCGCCCGCGCGGCGGCCGACGCCGACGCCGAGCTGCGCCGGGCCCGGGCGCGACTGGCCGAGGCCGAGGCGGCGGCCGGGGTGGCCCGGTCCAGCGCCAAGGAGGCCCGTTCGGTCGACGACGCGCGGCTGTGGCTGCTGCTGGAGACCATCGGTCAGGCCGCCGTCGGGCTGCGCCGCGAGCTGGCCCTGGACCCGGTCGACAAACTGCCGGCCGACTTCGTCGCGGACACCTACGCCGACTCGTCGGCGGCCACCCCGGCCGGTGCCGCCGCCCGCGCCCAGGACACCGACGACCCGGGCCGGTTGGACCAACTGCTCGCGCTGCCCCGGGCCCACCTGGTCGTCGACGGCTACAACGTGACCAAGCGCGGCTTCGGCGAGATGTCCCTGGAGCAACAACGCAAGCGCCTGATCAGCGGCCTCGGCGGCATCGCCGCGCAGACCGGTGACGAGGTCACCGTCGTCTTCGACGGCGCCGAACGCATGCATGGACTGCCACCCACCCCGCGCGGGGTGCGGGTGCTCTTCTCCCGCAAGGGGGAGACCGCCGACGAACTGATCCGCCGACTGGTCCGCGCCGAGCCGCCCGGTCGCGCGGTGGTGGTGGTCTCCTCCGACCGGGAGGTCGCCGACGGCGTACGCCGTCACGGCGCGTACCCGCTGGGGGCCGACTCGCTGCTGCGGCGGCTGGCCCGCTCCTGACCCGGCCGGTCCGAGCGACCGCGCGCGACGGTGGGCCGGCTCGGCGGCGATGCCCGGTCTGCTCGGCGCGGGCGCGGCCCCGGTCGTGGCGGGCAATAGGATGAGCGCCCATGGCGACAGGAGCGGCGAGATGAGGCGCACGGTGGGCGTCGGGCCCGGTGCCGGCCGTGGTGACGGCGGGACGGCCCGGTGAGTCCGCGCGGCTGGGCGGTGCTCACCCTGGTCGTCCTCGGCCTCACCGTGGTGCTGGCCGCGCTGGTGCTGATCCCGTGGCAGCGTCCGCCGGCCCCCCGCGCCGACCAGCTCGCGGCGCTGCGTGACCTGCCCACCGAACAGGTCGAGCGGGCCCGGGAGTTCCGGGCGGCGCTGCGCCCCGGCGGCTGGGCCGCGCTGGGCATCGGCCTGCTGGTGGCGCTGGCGCTCGGGTTGACGCCGCTGGGCAGCCGCCTGGTCGAGCTGGCCGGGCGCCCGTTCGGTGGGCACTGGACCGCCCAGGCGATCCTCGGCGGGCTGGCCGTGGTGCTCGTCGCCGACCTGCTGACGCTGCCGTTCGCCGCCTGGCGGCACAGCGTGCTCACCCGGTACGGGCTGGCCACCAACGGGTGGGGCGGCTGGGCGGTGGACCTGCTCAAGTCGTACGCGGTCAGCGCGGTGATCGGCGCGGTGGCCCTGCTCGGCTTCTACACCGTGATCCGGCTGGCGCCCCGCTGGTGGTGGGCGTTCGGCGCGGCCGGTGCGGCCACCCTGGTGGTGCTGCTCTCCTTCGTGCTGCCGGTGCTCGTCGAGCCGGTGTTCAACCGGATCAGTCCGATGGAACCGGGCCCGTTGCGCACCGAGCTGATGGAGCTGGCCGACCGCGACGGCGTACCCGTGCGCGACGTGCTGGTGGCCGACGCGTCCCGGCGCACCAACGCGGTCAACGCGTACGTCTCCGGGATCGGACCGACCCGGCGGGTGGTGGTCTACGACACCCTGCTGCGCGAGGCGACCCCGGCCGAGGTGAAGGCCGTGGTGGCCCACGAACTGGGCCACGCCCGCGACCGGGACGTGCCCATCTTCACGCTCACCGGCGCGCTGGGCGCGGCGGCGGCCGTGGTGGCGCTCTACCTGATCGGCTCCTGGCCGCCGCTGCTGCGCATGGCCGGGGTGGACTCGGTCGCCCAGCCCCGCGCGTTCCCGCTGTTGCTCGCCCTGGTCACGGTGGCCGGACTGGTGTTCACGCCGATGCAGGCGCTGATGTCGCGGCGGCTGGAGGCACGCGCCGACGCGCACGCGCTGGCGCTGACCGGTGACCCGGCCGCGTTCGAGGCGATGCAGCGCCGGATCTCCTCGGTCAACCTCGGCGACCCGGACCCGCCCCGCTGGGAGTACCTCTACTCCGCCACGCACCCGTCCACCGTGGAGCGGATCGCCGCCGCCCGCGCCTACACCCGAGAGGCCGGCCGATGAGCCGCACGCTGTTGATCACGAACGACTTCCCGCCCCGGCCGGGTGGGATCCAGTCCTTCGTGCACAACCTCGCGGTGCACCAGCCCGCCGGCTCGGTGGTGGTCTACGCGTCGAGCTGGCCCGACGCCGACAAGTTCGACGCCGACCAGCCGTACGAGGTGGTGCGTGAACGCACCAAGGTGCTGCTGCCCACCCCGCTGATCGCCCGACGGGCGGCCCGGTTGGCCCGCGCCTACGACTGCGACACGATCTGGTTCGGCGCGGCCGCCCCGCTCGGGCTGCTCGCCAACGGGCTGCGGCGACGGGCCGGCGTACGGCGGGTGGTCGCCCTCACCCACGGGCACGAGGTGGGCTGGGCGGCGCTCCCGGTGGCCCGGACCGCGCTGCGGCGCATCGGCCGGGGCGCCGACGTGGTGACCTACCTCGGCGAGTACACCCGCACCCGGTTGGCGCGGGCGCTGGACGGCCTGACCGACCTGCGCCGGCTCGCACCCGGAGTGGACGTGGACTTCTATCACCCGGCGGTCGACGGCAGCGGGGTACGCCACCGGCTGGGGCTCTCCGACCGGCCGGTGGTGGTCTGCGTGTCCCGGCTGGTGCCGCGCAAGGGCCAGGACATGCTGATCCGGGCACTGCCGCTGATCCGCCGCCGGGTGCCCGACGCCGCGCTGCTGGTGGTCGGTGGCGGCCCGTACCGGGCGACGCTGGCCCGGCTGGCCCGCCAGGCCGGGGTGGAGCGGGACGTGGTCTTCACCGGTTCGATCCCCGAGGCCGAGCTGCCGGCGCACTACGCGGCCGGTGACGTCTACGCGATGCCCTGCCGCACCCGCAACCGGGGGCTGGACGTGGAGGGACTCGGCATCGTCTACCTGGAGGCGTCGGCGGCCGGTCTGCCGGTGGTGGCCGGCAACTCCGGCGGCGCGCCCGACGCGGTCCGCGAGGGCGAGACCGGGTACGTGGTCGACGGCCGGGACCTCGCCGAGCTGACCGACCGGGTGGTCACCCTGCTCACCGACCGGGACCTGGCCCGCCAGTTCGGGGCGGCCGGCCGCGCCTGGGTGGAGCGGGAGTGGCGCTGGGAGACCCAGGCCCGCCGCCTGTCCGACCTGCTCACCGACCCGAGGTAAGGAAGGGCCCCCGGCTAACGCCTGGTGTATAGCAGGGGACCCCTCCTAACACACGAGCGCGCGGCACCCGAGCGCGTGCGGCGCGGCACCGAGCGCGGCGCGGCGCGGCACCGAGTGCACGCGGCGTGGTGCCTCGGCGGACCGGGCGCGGTGCCTCAGCGGATGCGGGCGAGGATGTTCTCGGCGGGGGCGGGACGGCCGAAGTGCCAGCCCTGGCCGGCGTCGCAGCCGATCGCGCGCAGCCGCTCGGCCTGCCCGACGGTCTCCACCCCCTCGGCGGTCACCGTCAGGTCCAGGGCGTGCGCCAGCGAGACCAGCGAGGCGAGGATGCGCTCGTTGGCCCGGTCGCCCGGTGAGCGCAACCCCCGGACGAACTCGCCGGCCACCTTCAGCTCCGTCACCGGCAGGTCACGCAGGTACGCCAGGTTGCTGTAGCCGGTGCCGAAGTCGTCGATGGCGATGCGGACGCCCAGGTCGGCCAGGGTGCGCAGGGCGCGTACCGGCTCCTCGGCGTTGCTCATCATGGTGCTCTCGGTGATCTCCAGTTGCAGCCGGTGCGGTGGCAGACCGGTACGCCGCAGCAGAGCGCTCACCTCCTCCACCAGCCCGGGACGGCGAACCTGGCGGACCGCGAGGTTGACGCTGACGTACGGCGGTGCGCCGGCGGCGGCCGTCCAGCCGACCGCCTCCCGGCACGCCTCGGCGAGGACCCAGGCCCCCAGCGGCACGATCAGCCCGGTCTCCTCGGCCAGCCCGATGAAGCTGTTCGGTCGCAGCACCCCCAGGTCCGGGTGACGCCAGCGCACCAGCGCCTCCACACCGAGCACCGAACCGTCGTGCAGCGACGTCAGCGGCTGGTAGTCGAGGTAGAACTCGCCGCGCTCCAGACCGGCGGGGATCGCCGCGCTCAACGCCTGACGGGCCTGCTCGCGGCCGTCGCGTTCGGCGTCGTAGAGCGCCCAGCCGCCGCCACCGGCCGACTTGGCCCAGTGCAGCGTGCTGCCGGCGGCCCGCAGCAGGTCGTCGGGGGAGGTGTCGGCGGCCCGCCGTTCCACCACCCCGACGCTGGCGGTGACCGTCACGTCGTGCCCGCCGACCACCACCGGCTCGGAGAGCGCGGCGAGGGCCGCCTCGGCGACCGCGACCACGTCACCGGTGCCGGTGGAGCGCTCCACCAGCACCACGAACGCGTCCCCGCCGAGCCGGGCCACCAGGTGCGGCTCCACCGACCGCGACAGCCGCCGGGCCGCCGCCACGAGGGCCCGGTCGCCGACCGAGTGACCGTACGAGTCGTTGACCCGCTTGAAGCGGTCCAGGTCGAGGAAGCACAATCCGACCCGCCGTCCGGCGCCGACCGTGCCGCCGAGCGCGGCGACCAGCCGTTCGGCGAACAGCGTGCGGTTGGGCAGGCCGGTCAGCGGGTCGTGGGTGGCCTGGTGGCGGAACCGGGCCTCGCTGGCCCGCAACGCCCGCTCCGCGTCCACCCGGGCGGTCAGCGCGGCCCGGCGGATCGACTCCTGCTCGTCCAGCGTCCGGTCGTGCAGGGCCCGCGCGTAGGCGGTGGCGATCGCGGCCAGCAGCCGGGCCATCCGGTCCTCGATGTCGTCGGCGACCAGGTCGAGGTCGCGGACCAGCCGGAGCTGGATCACCTCGACGGTGCGGCCGAGCGCCTCGGCGGAGGCGATGTGTGCGGCGACCAACTCGTTGGCGACCCGGTGGCCCACCCGCAGGTCGAGCGGCTCCGCCCGCAGCGCCTCGGCGAGCTGGTCGGTGAGCTGCTGCAACAGCAGCTCCAACTGGGCGTGTGGCATCGGCAGGTAGCTGGTCCCGGAGACCGCCTTGGCCCAGGCGCGGGCGAACGTGCCGGCGCAGGAACGGCCGTCCGGAGGCTCAACCACCGAGCCGCCCGACCCCGCCCAGGAAGACCGCCTGCTCGGCGTTCTCGGCGCTCTCCGGGGTCTCCGGACGCCACTGCGGCACCCACACCACCCCGGGCTCGACCAGCTCGAAGCCGTCGAAGAACGCGGTCAGCTCGGCCCGGCTGCGCACCCACAGCGGGCTGTCGGTGCGCTGGTAGACCTCCTCGGCCTCGGCCCGCTCGGCCTCGTCGCGGCCGTCGTCGCTGGCCTGCGAGAGCACCAGGTGGCTGCCGGGGGCCAGCGCCTTCCGCAGCGTACGCAGCAGGTCGGCCGGGCGGTCGTCGTCCGGTACGAAGTGCAGCACCGCGACCACCAGCACGGCGACCGGCTCGGAGAAGTCGATCAGGGCGTTGACGTCGGGATGCGCGAGGATCCGCTCGGGATGACGGAAGTCCTCCTGGACGACCGTGGCCCGCTCGGTGTCGGCCAGGATCTCCCGGCTGTGCGCCACCGCCACCGGGTCGACGTCGACGTAGACCACCCGGGAGTCGGGGGCGTGCCGCTGGGCGATCTCGTGCACGTTGCCGACGGTCGGGATGCCCGATCCGATGTCGAGGAACTGCCGGACTCCGGCGGCGGTGAGGTACTGCACGGCCCGGCGCAGGAAGGCGCGGTTGGCCTGGGCCATCAGCGGAGCCTCCGGCACCAGCGCCATCATCGCCCGGGCCGCTGCCCGGTCGGCGGCGAAGTTGTGCGAGCCACCGAGATAGTAGTCGTACATGCGGGCGACGCTGGGTCGTTCGACGTCGATCGTCTCGGGTGACCAGTCCGGCCGCTGCATGCCACACCCCTTCGCGCCAGCCGGGGCGACACCGCCCCGGCCGGTATTCTGCCCCGCCTGGGCGCGGGAGGCCATAGCGCGATCACGGAGAGGGTCATTGACGTGCGGAGATGCGTTTTCCTGCCGAGGGGCGACCCGACGCCCCGACGCCCCGGCGGCGAGGACGGGCCTCGACGCCGGGAGCCGCGACGGATGGATCAGAACTTCGGCGCGTCCGGGGCCTCGAGCAGACCGAGCCGCAGCGCGGTCATCAGCGCCTGGGCCCGGTTGGCCGCACCCAGCTTCTCGTACAGCTTCGAAATGTGGGTCTTGGCGGTGGACTCGCTGACGAAGAGCTGCTTGGCGATGCCGGCGACGCTCATCCCGTCGGCGAGCAGGCGCAGCACCTGGCCCTCGCGGGGGGAGAGCTGCGGACCGGACGGGGCGAGCCGCCGCTTCATCGCCTCGGCCAGGTCGGCGGCGGTGAAGGCGCTGGGGGAGGAGGCGGCGTGCCGGGCGGCGGCGACCACCTCGTCGGCGGGCGCGGTCTTCGGCACGAAGGCGCTGGCCCCGGCCTCCAGGGCGCCGAAGAGCTGGTCGTCGCCCGCGTACATGGTGAGCACCACGATGCCCATGGTGGCGCTGGACTTGCGCAGCGCGCGGGTGGCCTCCAGGCCGCTGCCGTCGGGGAGTCGCAGATCCATGATCACCACGTCCGGCTGCAGCGCGCCGGCCTGCCGTACGCCCTCGGCCGCCGTCGCCGCCTCGCCGACGACCTCGAACTGCCGGTCACGCTCGAAGGCGTGGCGTAGGCCCTTACGGATCAGGTCGTGATCGTCGACAAGGAGGACCTTGGTACGAGTGGCCGGTGTCGGGCTTGTGGTCATCCTCGGGTTACTCCCCTTCTGCTGCTGCGCCGCTACCGCGAACGTTATCGCGCCGGGGGGACGACCCGACCACCACCGCTACGGTCGTCCCGCTGGGCTGTCGCGGCCTGATCTCCAACCGGCCTCGGATACGTTCCGCTCTCTCGGCCATGATCGCAAGACCATAGTGCCCGTCCGAGCGCTGGTCACCTATGCCGTGACCGTCATCCGACACTTCGATCTGTGCGTACGGGGGATCCACCTCGCAGGTGACCCAGAGATTGGACGCTCCCGCGTGCTTACGCGCGTTGGTGACCGCCTCCTGGGCGATGCGCAGCAGCTCCGCCTCGGTCGCGGCGGGCAGCCGCGCGGTGGACTCGTCCAGCGACAGGTGCACCCGCAGCCCGCCGGAGGCGCCGACCGTCCGCGCGTACTCGGCGATGGCGGCGGCCAGGCCGCCGTGCCGGTCGACCTCGCTGCGCAGCTCGAACAGGCTCAGCCGCAGCTCGGTGATCACCCGGGTGACCTCGTGGCGCAGCGTCCGCAGCGAGTCGGCGGTCTCCTCGGCGTCGTCGTGCACGGTGGCCAGGGCGTTGTCGATGCCGTAGCCGACCATCACGAGTTCCTGCGCCACCCCGTCGTGGATCTCCCGGGCCAGTCGCTGCCGTTCCTCGTTGGTGGCCAGCGACCGCACCTCGTCGAAGAGGAGCGCCGCCTCCAGGCGCAGCGCCGCCGGACCGGTCAGCGCGGTCACCTGGGACACCACCGACGGCGGGTACGCCTGCCCGGCGTCGGCCTCCAGCACCACCAGCCCGACCGTACGCAGCCCGGCGACCAGCGGCACGATCAGCGCGGAGACGTCGTTGCCCCGGTGCGTGCGGGACTGCGAGCGGGCCGCGGTCTGCGGCTGCTGGCTGGCCCAGGCGTCGGCGATGGCCGAGTCGGCGTCGAGCGTGGTCTCCCAGTCGACCCGGTCGGCCCCGATCTGGGCGAGCACCACCAGCCGCCCGCCGCCACTGGCGGAGAGCACCGCACCCCGGTCGGTCCGGGCCACCGTGCGCAACTCCTCCAGCAGGTGCTCGGAGATGCCGCCCGGGTCGAGGGTCGCCCCGGGCAGTTGCCGGGCCACCGTACGGAGCTGGGTGAGCAGGCGGGTCGCCTCGGCGTACGGCTGCGGTTTGCCCTCCTGCCGGACCTGCATCACCCGGTGCAGGGTGCTGGCCGCGTAGAGCCCGAGCGCGGCGAGGATCAGCCATTGGGCGCAGACCGCCAGGTAGCCGGGTTGGCTGAGCTGGCGTACCCCGCCGACCTCGGTCAGCGCCCCGGCGACCAGCAGGGTCCCGGCGACGACCGCGATCAGCGTGGCGCCCTCGCGGAAGCGTCGCCGCAGCGCGGTCACGGTGACCGGCACGGCGAGGTAGGGCAGCACCGCGGAGGCGCCCAGCCCGCCGATGTGGCCGCCGACGGTGGCGACCGCCGCGACCTGGCTCGCGGCCAGGCCGAGCACCATCACCTCGGCCACCCGGCTCAGCGGCCCGACCAGGCGGTGCTGGGGTGCCAGCAGCGCGGGCAGTCCGGCGATCGCCAGCAGGGCGATCCACCAGAGTTGGGCCACGTCGCGGGTGGCGAGCAGGGTGAGGACGGCGACCAGCGCGAGCACGACCACCCGCGCCGCCGCGGCGAGCGGGTGGGAACGGGCCAGGGCCGATGTCGAGGCGGGCACGTGACGGATCGTAGTCAGGAGCCGTAGATGTCGGCGATCTCCGCCGCGTACGTCTTGTGGACGACCTGACGCTTGACCTTCATCGACGGCGTCAGCTCGCCGGTGGCCTCGGTGAAGTCGCGGGGCAGGATCCGGAACACCTTGATCGCCTCGGCCTTGGAGACCGACTGGTTGGCCCGGTCCACCGCGGCCTGGATCTCGGCCCGCAACGCCTCGTTCTCGCGCAGCGACTCGACGTCGGTCCCGGCCGGCAGCCCGGCCGACTCCAGCCAGGCCGGCAGGGCCTCCTCGTCGAGGGTGACCAGCGCGGCGATGAACGGCTGCCGGTCGCCCACCACCAGGCACTGGCTGACCAGGCGGTGTGCCCGGACCTGGTCCTCCAGCACGGCCGGGGCGACGTTCTTGCCGCCGGCCGTCACGATGATCTCCTTCTTCCGGCCGGTGATGGTCAGGTAGCCGTCGCCGTCGAGCGAGCCGAGGTCACCGGTGTGGAACCAGCCGTCGGCGGTGATCGCCTCGGCGGTGGCCGCGTCGTTGTGCCAGTACCCCTGGAAAATCAGCTCACCGGCGATGAGGACCTCGCCGTCGTCGGCGATCCGGATGGTCACACCGGGCAGCGGCCGACCGACGGTGCCGATGCGGGTGAAGTCCGGCAGGTTCGCCGAGGCGGCGGGGGAGGTCTCGGTCAGGCCGTACCCCTCGCAGACGGTCACCCCGACGCCCCGGAAGAAGTGCCCCAGCCGCGCACCCAGCGGCGCGCCGCCGGAGATCGCGTCCCGGCACCGGCCGCCCAGCGCGGCCCGCAGCTTGCCGTAGACCAGCTTGTCGAAGAGCGCGTGCTGCAGGCGCAGGCCCAGGCCCGGCCCGGACGAGGTCTCCAGCGCCTCGCTGTACGCGATGGCGACCGCCTCGGCCCGCGCGAAGATCTTGCCCTTGCCGGCGGCCTCGGCCTTCTGCTTCGCGCCGTTGTAGACCTTCTCGAAGACCCGGGGCACGGAGAGCACGAAGGTCGGCTTGACCTCCTGCAACTCGGCGACCAGGTGCTTGGGGTCGGCGCAGTGCGCCATGGTCACCCGGGCGTGCACCACGCCGATCTGGATGAGCCGGGCGAAGGAGTGCGCCAGCGGCAGGAACAGCAGGGTCGACGCGTTCGGGCGGAACAGGTTCGGCAGCACCGGGACGGCGTTGGCGATGTCGGCGTACATGTTGCGGTGGGTCAGCACGCAGCCCTTGGGTCGGCCGGTGGTGCCGCTGGTGTAGATGATCGTGGCGACGTCCGAGGAGCGCAGGTCCGCGCGTCGGCGGTCGATCTCGGTCGGTTCCACCGCCTGGCCGGCGGCGACCAGGTCGTCCACCCCGCCGAGGTCGATCTGCCAGAGGTGGGCCAGGTCGGGCAGGTCGTCGCGGACGCCGGCCACCAGGGTGGCGTGCGCGGTGGTCTCCACCACGACGCCGACCGCGCCGGAGTCGGCCAGGATCCAGGCGGCCTGCTCGGCGCTGGAGGTCTCGTAGATCGGCACGGTGACCGCGCCGGCCGCCCAGATGGCGTAGTCGACCAGGGTCCACTCGTACCGCGTGCGGCTCATCAGCGCGACCCGGTCACCGGGCCGGACCCCGGCCGCGACCAGGCCCCGGGCCACCGCCACCACCTCGTCGCGGAACTGCCGGCAGGTCACGTCGACCCATCCGCCGGAGCCGTCCCGTCGGACGAACTGGACCAGGTCCGGGGCGGCTTCGGCGTTGTCCCAGACCGGGTCGGTCAGGTTGGCGGAATCGCCGACCGTGACGATCGGCGGGACGGAGAACTCGCGCACCTGCACTCCCTCGTGCTCGCTGGCCGGGTCTGCCGCCTGGCGGCTGGAGTGAAACCTACCGTCTGACCGGCGTAGGAGCACATCGCAGGTGGGGCGGCGCGGCGCGGGCCCTGCACGGGACGGGTAGCCTCCCCCCATGGCGGACTCCTCCACCCAGTCGATCACCATCGGCGCGCCACCGGACCGGGTGGTGGCGGTGATCTGTGACTTTCCGAGCTATCCCGAGTGGGCCGAGGCGGTGCGGCAGGCCGAGGTCGTCGAGGAGTACGAGGACGGCTATGCCAGCCAGGTCCGGTTCGTCCTCGACGCCGGGGTGATGGCCGACGAGTACGTGCTCGAGTACGGCTACTCCGAGGACCTGTCCCACATCGAGTGGCACCTGGTGGCGCCCTCGAAGATGCAGAGGTCCCAGCGCGGCTCGTACGACCTGGTGGTCGACGCCGACGGGGGCACCACCGTGACGTACACGCTCGAGGTGGAACTCGCGGTCGGAATGCTCGGGATGTTCCGCCGCAAAGCCGAGAAGATGATCATGGATGCTGCGTTGAAGCAGCTCAAGCGCCGGGTAGAAACACTCGGTTCGGCGCAGTGACGCGTCCGGCGACCCGGTCGCCACGGTAGAGGAGCCCAGCATGGGTGCGACAGATCCGGGTACGGCCCGGGAAGAGGCGGAGCGGCTGGTCGCCACTCTGCTGGCCGGCGTACGGCTGGCCGCCGCGAACCCCGGCGCCGGGCCGTTCGGCCCGCTCGGTGGGATGGTGACCAGTGTCCTCGGTCACAAGGACGCCCCCGGTGACCGGGGTGGGCGCACCGAAACCGCCGGTGCCGGTTTCGCCACCGGTGCTGCGGAATGCTGCGTCTGTCCGGTCTGTCGAGGTATCAGCGCGTTGCGTGACCCGAGTCCGGAGTTCGCCGAACGGCTTGCCACCGGTGCCGGCGACCTCGCCGCCGGTCTGGCCAGCTTCCTGCGGGCCTTCACCCCGGCCGACCCGCACTCCGACCCCACCGCACCGCCCTTCGCCCCGTCCCGTCCCGACCCCGACCCCGCCGGGCCCCCGTCCGACCCCCCGGCGCCCACCGCAGGCCCGTCCACGACCGCCGGGCGCAGCCCGGACAGTGATCACGTGTGGCGCGAGGCGACCCGTACCGGGCATGATTCTCAGCCGGCACCGGAGCGGGACGTCTGGTCCGCCGCCACACGGGCGGAGGACGGCGCCGCACCGGTCGCCACGCCCGTCGACGCCGCCGGGCCGGTCGGGCCGACCGCACGCCGCACGCCGGGCGACCGCCCGGTGGTGCCCGCCTCGCGGGTGCCCGACGGTACGCCCGCACCGGGTGGCGAGCCCGCACCGGAGGCGGAGGCCGTTCCGGGCAACGGGCCGCAGGGCGAGCCAGGCGACGGGGCCTGACCAGGGAGGACCCGTACCACCGGCGAGGGCAGGTGCGCGGGGTGGCACAGCAGAGGGGAGTGGCAGCGGTGACGCTGACCATCGGAGTCGACGTCGGTGGCACGAAGGTGGCCGGCGGTGTCGTCGACGACACCGGCAGGGTTCTCGTGCAGACCCGACGGGACACCCCCGCCGACGACGTCGGCAAGACGCGGGACGTCATCATCGAACTGGTCACCGAGCTCGCCTCCGGACACGAGATCCAGGCGGTCGGCATCGGCGCGGCGGGCTGGATCGACGCCGGCCGCTCGACCGTCCTGTTCGCCCCCAACCTGGCCTGGCGCGACGAGCCGCTGCGCGCGTACGTCAGCGCGGCCGTCGGGCTGCCGGTGATCGTGGAGAACGACGGGAACGTGGCCGCCTGGGCCGAGTTCCGTTACGGCGCCGCCCGGCAGGCCGAGGACTCGATGGTCATGTTCACCATCGGCACCGGTGTCGGCGGCGGCATCGTGCTCGGCGGTGAGCTGGTCCGGGGCGCCAACGGCATCGCCGCCGAACTCGGTCACATGCTCACCGTGCCCGACGGCCACCAGTGCGGCTGCGGACGGCTGGGCTGCATCGAGCAGTACGCCAGCGGCAGCGCCCTGGTCCGCTTCGCCCGCGCCGCCGCCCGGCAGGAACCGCACCGCGCCACCGCGCTGCTGGAACTGGCCGACGGCGAGGCCGAGGCGATCACCGGTCCGATGGTGACCGCCGCGGCCAAGGGCGGTGACCCGGTGTCGGCCGAGGCGTTCGCCCAGGTCGGGCGCTGGCTCGGCACCAGCCTGGCGGACATGGCGCAGATCCTCGACCCGCAGGTCCTGGTCGTCGGCGGCGGCGTCATCGACGCCGGTGACCTGCTGATGGGCCCGACCCGACGCTCGTTCACCGATGCGTTGGCGCAGCGCAGCCGGTTGCCGGTGGCCGACATCCGCCCCGCCGAGCTGGGCAACTCGGCCGGCGTCATCGGCGCGGCCGACCTCGCCCGACGGATCTGACATGGGTGCTCCCGGAGTGCCGCTGCGCGTCGTGTCGTACAACGTGCACGGCCAGCGCGACGACACCGCCGCGCTGGCCGAGGTGGTCCGCACGACGGCGCCGGACGTGGTGGTGGTCCAGGAGGGCCCGCGTCGCTTCCGGTGGCGGGAGAAGTCGGCCGCGTTGGCCGAGTCGTTCGGCCTGGTGGTCGCCGCCGGTGGGTTGCCCGCCCTGGGCAACCTGGTCCTCACCGACCTGCGGGTACGGGTGACCGACGCCCGGTGCCGGCGGTTCCCGCTCACCCCCGGGCGGCACCTGCGCGGCGCCGCGTTCGCCGACTGCGTGGTGGGCCGGTCCGCCCGGTTCACCGTGGCCGGCTCGCACCTGTCCACCGACCCGACCGAGCGGCCCGGCCAGGCGGAGCTGTTCCGGCGGGACCTGGCCGCCGCGCCGTACCCGGTGATCGCCGCCGCCGACCTCAACGAGGAGCCGGGCGAACCGGCGTGGCGGACCGTCGCGGAGGGGCTGACCGACACGGCGGTGGCCGCGGACCGCACCGACCGGCTCACCTACTCCTGCGCGAACCCCCGGCGGCGCATCGACGCCCTCTTCGTCGACCCCCGGATCACCGTGGTCGACTACGACGTGCTGGACACCCCGCTGACCCGCCGTGCCAGCGATCATTTTCCGATCCTGGTCGACCTGCTGATACCCGCCGCCGACTGACCGGCGGCGCTCCGGCGGGCTGGACATCCCGCTCCGGAGTGGAGAGGATTTCGCGCGACCCGGCACCCGTGCGGAGACGAAGGAGACCCCGGTGCCCACCCCCACCGAGCACCACGGTCGGTCCGAACCGGAGACGACCCCCCTCGCCCGCAGCCGTGACGGCAGTCCGGTCTCCGACCGGGGCGACACCGTCTGCGTCATCGGCGCCGGCGCCAGCGGCCTGACCGCCGTCAAGAACCTCGCCGAGCACGGCTTCGGCGTCGACTGCTACGAGCGTGAGACGGGCATCGGCGGTGCCTGGAACTGGCGGCACGACCGCAGCCCGGTGTACGCCAGCACGCACCTGATCTCGTCGCGGCCGTTCACCCAGTTCCCCGACTTCCCGATGCCCGACGACTGGCCCGACTACCCGCACCACAGCCGGGTGCTGTCCTACTTCGAGCGGTACGCCGACCACTTCGACCTGCGCCGGCACATCTGGTTCGGCACGGAGGTGGTGCGGGTCGAACCGGTCGGCGACGACCGCTGGGACGTCACCACCCGCAGCACCGGCGGGTACGGCCCGGAGCGCACCTCCCGGTACGCCGCCGTGGTGATCGCCAACGGACACAACTGGTCGCCGAAGCTGCCCCGCTACGAGGGGTTGGAACAGTTCCGGGGCGAGGTGATGCACGCGTCGTCCTACAAGGACCCGGCCCAGTTGCGCGGCAAGCGGGTGCTGGTGGTGGGCGCCGGCAACACCGGGTGCGACATCGCGGTGGAGGCCGCCCAACAGGCCGCACGCTGCTGGCACTCCACCCGCCGGGGCTACTGGTATGCCCCGAAGTACGTCTTCGGCCGCCCCGCCGACCAGGTCAACGACACGCTGCTGGCGTTGCGGGTGCCGCTGCGGGTACGCCAGTGGCTCTACCACCGCACGTTGCGGCTGACCGTCGGTGACCTGACCCGTTTCGGCCTGCCCCGGCCCGACCACCGGGTGTACGAGACGCACCCGATCGCCAACAGCCAACTCGTCTACTACGTCGGCCACGGTGCGATCGCGCCGGTGCCGGACGTGACCCGGTTCCACTCGCATTCGGTGGAGCTGACCGACGGTCGGCAGATCGACCCGGAGGTGGTCGTCTTCGCCACCGGTTACCTGCCGCGCTTCGAGTTCCTGGACGGAAAGCTCCTCGGCGACGACGAGGGCGTGGGTCGTCCCCGGTTGTGGCTCAACGCGTTCGTGCCGGAGCACCCCACCCTCGCGGTGACCGGCCTGGTCCAACCGGACTCCGGCGTGTTCGCCCTGTCGCACTGGCAGGCCGTGCTCTTCGCCCGGCTGCTGCGACTGCGGACCACCCGGCCGGACCGGGCGACGGCGTTCGCCGCACGGGTCCGGGCCGGTGCCGGTGAGCGTTACTCGGGTCAGGTCAAGGACTCGACCCGGCACTGGTTCGAGGTCGGCCACGCCGACTACCTGCGGGTGCTGGAACGCGCGTTGCGCGACCTGGAGGCCAAGTGAGCGAGCGAAGCGAGGCGGCGGCGTGAGCGAGCGTGGCGAGCGAGCCATTGGGTTCAGGGCGGGTGTGTCTCGCGCTGTCGGGGAGCGAAGCGAGGCGGCGGCGTGAGCGACCGGGTGCGGGTGATGCGGAGCTGGGAGTGGGCGCGGCCGGTGCGTCCGGTGCGCCGTGAGGTGCTCGGCGCCACGCCCGAGCTGGAGGAGGGGCGGCCACCCCTGTTGTTCGTGCCCGGCTTCGGGCACGGTGCCTGGGTGTACGCCGAACACTGGCTCGGGCACGCCGCCGCGCGGGGGTTCCCGGCGTACGCGGTGAGCCTGCGCGGGCACGGCGACAGCGGTCCGGCGCCGGACGCGACGCTGCGCGCGTACGCCCACGACGTGGTGCAAGTGGCGGCGGGCCTGCCACGCCAGGCGGTGCTGGTGGGGCACGGTGCCGGGGCACTGGTGGTCGCGCACGCCCTGGCCCGGTATCCGGCCCGGGCGGCGGTGCTGGTGGCACCGGTGCTCGGCGGGTGGGCGACGTTCGGCGCCGCGCTGCGGCGCAACCCGCTCGGCACGCTGCCGGCGGTCTTCGGCGGTGGGCTGCGTCTGCACCGCCGCCAGTTGTTCAGCGACGAGCTGCCCGACGCCGACGCGCGGCGCTACACCGGTCGGTTGGGGCGGGCGGCCCGGCGGGCGCAGTGGCGGCTGCTGACCGGAGCCGAGCCGGAGCCGCCGGTGGGCCGCCCGCCGGTGCTGGTGCTGGGCAGTCCGGACGACCGGGTGGTGCCGCCGTCGGCGCTGACCGGGGCGGCCCGCCGGTACGACTCGGCACCGCTGCTCTTCCCCGGCATGGGGCACGACCTGATGCTCGACGCGCGGTGGCAGGAGCCGATCGACGCGATCCTGGACTGGCTGGACAAGGGCCCGGCCCGCGACGACCGTCCCTGAACGCGCGACCTCCCGGCCCGGTCCGCGGGGACCGGGCCGGAGTCACCCGCCTCAGCCGCTGGTGAGGTGGGTGACCAGCTCGCCGCTCTGGTCCAGGGTGGAGAGATAGGACCGGGCCCAGGCCCGGATGTCGTGTTCGTGCAGGTGCTCGCGCATGGCCCGCATCCGGGCCCGGACGTCCGCCGGGTCGGCCCGCAGCGCCGCGAGCAGGCCCTGCTTGAGCCCCTCCAGGTCGTGCGGGTTGACCAGGTACGCCTGCGGCAGCTCGGCGGCTGCTCCGGCGAACTCGCTGAGCAGCAGCGCGCCCGCGTCGTCCACCCGGGCGGCGAGGTACTCCTTGGCGACCAGGTTCATGCCGTCCCGCAGCGGGGTCACCGCCATCACGTCGGCGACCCGGTAGAGCGCGGCCAGTTCGGCCCGGTCGAACGGCTGGGTCAGGTAGTGGATCGCGGGCTCGCCGACCCGGCCGAACTCGCCGTTGATCCGTCCGACCTCGCGTTCCACCCGGTCGCGGAGGATCTGGTACTGACCGACCCGCTCCCGGCTGGGCACGGCGACCTGCACCAGCACGGTGTCGCGGACCTTGACGTGGCCACCGGCCAGCAGCTCGCTGTACGCCTTGAGCCGCTGTTCGATGCCCTTGGTGTAGTCCATCCGGTCGACGCTGAGGATGACCTGGTCCGGGCTGCCGAGGTCGTGCCGCAGTCGCCGGGCCCGGTCCGCCACCGCCGGCCGACCGGCCAGCGCGGCCATCTCGGCGGTGTCGATGCTGACCGGGAACGCCCCGATGCGGACCACCCGGTCCTCGACCGCGATCCGCCGGTCGGTGGCCGGCAGGCCCAGCACCTTCGAGACCAGTTGGGCGAAGTTGTGCGCGGCCTGGGCCCGTTGGAAACCGACCAGGTCGGCGCCGAGCATGCCCCGGAGCAGTTCGGCGCGGCGGGGGAGCTGCATGAACAGCTCCGGCGGCGGGAACGGCACGTGCAGGAAGAAGCCGATGCGCAGGTCGGGTCGGAGCGTGCGGAGCAGCCCCGGCACCAGTTGCAGGTGGTAGTCCTGCACCCAGACCACCGCGCCGGTCTCGGCGACCTCGGCGGTGGCCTCCGCGAACCGCTGGTTGACCCGCTGGTACGCGTCCCACCACCGTCGGTGGTGTTCCGGCTGCTCGACCGCGTCGTGATAGATCGGCCAGAGGGTCGCGTTGGCGAACCCCTCGTAGTGGTCGCGCAGGTCCTCGCCGGTCAGCGGTACGGCGTGCATCCGCACCCCGTCGACGTCCGGCAGGCTGGGTGCGGGGCCTGTCCCGCCCGCCCAACCGACCCATGTCGCCGGGGTGTGTCGTAACAGTGGGTGTAGCGCACTCACCAGCCCGCCTGGGCTGCGGCGCCACTCACAGGCGCCGTCGAGCGCCACGTTGTCGTCGATGGGGAGGCGGTTGGCCACCACCACGAGAGAACTCTGTCGCATCTCGGGCATTCCGATCAGCAGGGGAGTGACCGCCCACGAGAACAGGAACAACCGGGCAGTCGGCGGGTGACGTGACGTACTGCGGTATTCCTACTGACAGTAAGTTACACCACTGTTACGCCCCCTGGTGTGGGCGTGCGCGTCCCGGTATCCGGGCGGCTACCGTACGCGGTCGGTGGGAGTTGCCGGTCGGCTCAGACGACCGCGCCGTCGTCCGGCCCCCGGTCCTCGGCGTCGCCGGGGCGCAGCCGCCACACCAGCGTGACGAATCCGGCCAGGATGCCGGTGAAGCCGAGCAGCGTCACGATGCTCGGGTCGGCGGGGAGCAGGTCCGGGAAGAGGAACAACACGAAGCCGAGCATCACGGCGAGGACGCCCGCCACGGCATACTTCGACACCCGGGGCAGGGGCGGAGGCGGCGGCGGGACATAGCGTTCGTCGTCGTCGGGGTGGTCCGGCAGGTCGGCACCGAACGTGTCCAGGCCCTCCAGCAGCGACGGACCGTCGCCGTCGCGCGGGCCACGGCCCACCGAGACGCCGGAGACGTCGGCGGCGTACGGCAGCCGGCGGACGTCGGTGGCGGTCGGTCCGGCCGGCTCCTCGGGCGTCGGCCGGGGGGTGGTGATCGTGCTGCTGCCGCCGTCGGGCTGGTCGTCCACGTTCTCGGCGGCGGGCCACGGGTGGTCCCCGCTGCCCGGCGAGTTGTGGAAACCGGCGACGATCCGTTCCCACTCGGCGTCGATGTCCGGTTCCTCGGCGCGGGCCGTGCCGGTCTCGTCGGCGAGCTGACTGAGGTAGTCCCGCGCGGTGCTCAGATGCGAACGGTCCACGTAGAGCCGGTCGACCGGCCGGGCGGGGACCGTGGTGGTGCGGGTGACCGGGTTCAGATCGGCCGAGGGTTGCAGATACGCGGCGATGCCGCCGGCGGCCAGCACGTCGAGCAGGTGCTCACCGACGCGCGGGTCGACGTCGCCGGCGATGGCGTACTCGCTGGCGTCGAGCCCGTTGTCCCGCCGTCCCCGGCGGGCCCCACCCGCTGACACCGGACCATCCTCCTCATCGCGCCGCCGGCGCGCCCCGCGTCCAGCCCCTCGACGCACCCCCGCACGCCGTGCTCTGAATCGTGACACGTCCGGGGTCGGTTCGGGGAGTGCCTTGTGGCGTGGGGTACGAAGTCGGTGTCCGTGCCGCTGGTCGCGGCCGTGCCTCTATGTCCGTTCTTGCTCGGAGCGTGCCAGGGGACACGGGCGCCGACCACGCTCCGGCGGCGGGCGGGTCGCCCGCCGGACGTTGTGGCGGGCGGTGGAGCTTCGTAGGCTTCCTGCCACGACCGCCCGGCCCGGCCGTGCCGTCGCGACGACCGCCTCGCCGAAAGGACGCCGGTGCTGTACTGGCTCTTGAAGTACGTGTTCCTCGGCCCGCTGCTGAGAGTGATCTTCCGGCCGCAGGTGGAGGGCCTGCACCACGTACCGGCGACCGGCCCGGTGATCCTGGCCAGCAACCACCTCTCCTTCTCCGACTCGATCTTCACGCCGCTGATCGTGCCGCGGAAGGTCACCTTCGTGGCCAAGGCCGAGTACTTCACCGGCAAGGGACTCAAGGGCTGGCTGACCAAGATGTTCTTCGTCGGCACCGGCACCATCCCGGTGGACCGCTCCGGCGGCCAGGCCGCCCGCGCCGCGCTGGACACCCAGCTCACCGTGCTGCGCGCCGGCGGCATCGCGGGCATCTACCCGGAGGGCACCCGGTCACCCGACGGGCGGCTCTACCGGGGCAAGACCGGCGTGGCCCGGCTGGCGCTGGAGAGCGGCGCGCCGGTGGTGCCGGTGGTGATGCTCAACCTGGACGAGATCCAGCCACCGGGCACGCTCGTCCCGAAGCTCGCGCGGGTCCGCATCCGCTTCGGCCCGCCGCTGGACTTCTCCCGGTACGCCGGCATGTCCGGTGACCGGTTCGTCGAGCGCGCCGTCACCGACGAGATCATGTACGAGCTGATGGAGCTCTCCGGCCGCGAGTACGTCGACGTGTACGCGCAGAAGCTCAAGCCCGCGCCCACCCCGGCACCGGCGGCCCCGCTGGCCGCCTGAGCCGCCTGGCGTCGGTCAGGAGGCCAGCGTCCGGGCGCCCGTCTCCGGCGGATGGGCCAGCCGGAGCAGGCCGGGCGCGCCGTTGCGGTGCGCGAACGCGCGTACCTCGGTCAGCGGTCCGCTGCTCGCCGCCGGGTCGTCCGCCGCCGTGAACTCCCGCACCGCGAAGGTCAGCGCCAACATCCGGTCGGTCACGTCGGGGATCCCGGCGTAGATCTCGGCGGCCGCCAGGTGCAGCTCGGCGGCGCGCCGGTGGTCGCCGTCGGCGCCGGCCAGCGCGCCGCTCACGGTCCGCAGAGTCGCCTCCGACCAGGGCGTACGGTGTCCCACCTGGTCGAGCATGGCCCGGACCCGGGCCGCCGGCTTGCGTCCGGCCAGGGTGGCCGCCCAGCCGGCGGCGGCGATCCACTCCCCGCTGGCCAGCGCGGGAACGCTCGTCCACGCCTCGGCCAACTCGTCGACGAGCGCGGCGGCCTCGTCGGTGCGCTCCTGCAACGCCCGGCACAGCGCGCCCATCGCCACCATGGTCCAGTGCAGGCGATGGAAGCCGCTGCGTCGGGCGGTGTCCAGCGCGGCGGCCACGTCGTCGCCGGGGGCCTCGGTGGCGTCACCGGGCGGCCGGGTCGCCCCGGCGGCCGGCGGCACCGGCTGGCCCCGCAGCACCAGCAGGCACGACCGCAGCCCGCGTACCTGCATGTCCCAACTGCCCGTGGGGGTGTCGACGAACGCCTCGGCGGCGGCGAGCAGGCGCGGGAAGTCCCCCTCGAACCAGGCCCGCATCGCCTCACCCGAGTAGCTGGTGGTCAGCGTCTGTCCGCTGGCGGTGCGCGCCGGTGCCGCCGAGAGCAGCGCGTCCGAGCGCAGCCAGTCGCCCTCCTCACGCACCGCGTACGCGAGGTTCTGGGTGGCCCGGGGCAGTGCCAGCAGCTGCCCGGCGCGGCTGAACTCGGCGAGGGCGTGCAGGTCGTCCAGTCCGGCCCGGTCACCGGCCTGGTACCGGGCGGTGGCCGCGGTGATCCGCGCGTTGGTACGGATCTCGGCCAGCCCGAGCCGCTCGCCGATCTCGGCGGCCGTGGCCGCCGCCGCCACCGCCGGATCGCGTTCGTAGTTGAGCATGTGCAGCCGGCCCAACTCGGCGAAGGCGTCGGCCTTCTGGGCGCTGTCCGGCAGCGGCTCGAACAGCCGCACCGCCCGGTCCAGGCAGACCAGGGCGGCCTGCCGGTCGGCCCGCAGCCAGGCCGCCTGACCGAGCAGCGTCCAGGCCCGTGCCGCGCACGCCTCGTCGCCGCAGGCCAGCAGCCGGTCGGCGAGTGTCTGCACCTGCTCCGGCCCGCCGCCGGAGAGGAACGCGTTGCCGTCGCGGTAGAACGAGATCTCGGTGCTGAGCAGTTCCAGTTGCAGCCGGCCGACCGGATCGGAGTCGTCGGCGAGACCGAGCGCGCGGGCCGCGTGGCTGGCGGCGGCGTCCAACCCGTGCAGCGCGTACGCCCGGCGGGCGGCCCGGTGCAGCGCGGCCCGGGCCGGACCGGCGTAGCGGCGGGTCTCCAGGTCCAGGGACCGGGCGATCTCGTGCGCCGCCCAGCGGTGGTGGGCCAGCACCTCGGCCAGGTCGGTGTCCCGGCTCTGCGACAGGGTGTCCAGCCAGTCGGCCGTCCGGTCGTGCCGGGCCACCCGCTCGGTCCGCGGCAGCCGTTGGTAGCACACGTCGCGGACCAGCACGTGCCGGAAGCGGTACTCCGGCTGGCCGGCCATCGTGGACGCGGCCTGCTCGTGCACGAAGTCCCGCTGCTCCAGCCGGCGCAACGCGCGCTCGACCGCCTCCACCGGCTGCCCGACGGCGGCGGCCACCGCGCCGGGCCAGAACTGCACGCCCACCACCGCCGCGGCCAGCAGCACCGCCCGGTCCTTCGGGTCGAGCAGGTCGACCCGGTTGGCGATGACCGCGTGCACGCTCTCCGGCATCGGCAGGTCCAGGTGCTTCTCCAGCGACCAGCCGCGCCCCGACTGCCGCAACGCGCCCTGCTCGATCAGCATCCGGACGTACTCGTGCGCGTAGAGCGGGTTGCCGCCGGCCACCTCGATCAGCGGGGTCAACAGGTCGGCCGAGAAGGCGGCCTGGCCGAACATGTGCGCGTACAACGCGGCGATGCCGGTGTCCCGCAGCGGCGGCAGGGTGATGGTCACCGAGCCGGTGATCGTCCCCGCCCAGCTCGGATCGCGGTCGACCAGCTCGGGACGGGCGGTGCAGAGCAGCAGCAGCGGTACGTCCCGGGCGGCCGCGCCGAGCAGTTCCACGAAGCGCAGCATGGCGTCGTCGGCCCAGTGCAGGTCCTCGAAGACCAGCACGGTCGGTCGGCGGGCGGCCAGTGCCAGCAGGAAACGCCGCCAGGCCGACTCGGCCTCCTCGGCCGGCAGCGGCGTACCGGCCAGCCCGACCAGCGGGCGTAGCGCGTCGGCGACCCGGTCGCGCTCGCCGGGACCGACCAGCTCGGCGACCGCCCCGGCGAGCCGCTGCGCGGCGCTGGTGGCCGGATCGGTGTCCAGGATGCCCGCCTCGGCCTTGACGACGTCGGCCAGCGCGGCGAACGTGACGTTCTCCCCGAACGGCGGGCAGCGGCCGATCCGCCAGGTCAGCGGCTCGTCCACCAGCCGGCCGGTGTGCCGGTGCAGCTCGCGTACCAGCCGGCTCTTGCCGATGCCGGCCCGGCCGAAGACGGTGACCACCTGCGGGCGGCGGTCGCGCAGGCTGCGGTGCAGCGCGTTGACGAGCATGCCCAGCTCGTGCTCGCGGTCGATCAGCGGCGTGGTGTCCGGCTCCCGGTCGGTGGCCTGCTGGCGTACCGCGGACAGGGCCAGCCACACCTCCGTCGGCGCGGACCGGCCGCGCAGCGTGACCGGGGGCTGCTCGTCGTAGCGGATGGTGTCCCGGGTGAGCGCGTGCGTGGTCCCGTCCACCAGCACCCCGCCGGGCGGGGCGACCGACTGCAGGCGGGAGGCGGTGTTCACCACGTCGCCGGCGACGATCGCCTGCCCGCCGTCGCGGGCCGCCGCCACGTCGACGAGCGCCTCACCGGTCGCCACCCCGACCCGGAAGCGCAGGCCGTCGGTGCCGGTGGGGGTGAACCGGGTCAGCACCCGTTGCAGCTCCAGACCGGCGCGGACGCAGCGCAACGCGTCGGTCTCGGTGGCCACCGGTGCGCCGAACAGGGCCATCACCGCGTCGCCGATGTACTTCTCCACCACCCCGCCGTACTGCCCGACCACCCGGCGGGCGGCGGAGAAGAACCCGGTCTGCATGCCCCGGACCAGCTCCGGGTCGGCCCGCTCGACGTACGGCGTGAAATCGATCAGGTCGACGAAGAGGACGCTGACCCGGCGGCGGTCCTCCTGGGGGAGCGGGGCGGGGCGGTCGCTGCCGGCCCGGGGCGTGCCGCAGGAGGTGCAGAAGGCCACGTCGGCGGCGAGCGGGTTCAGGCAGTGCGGGCAGACGGCGCCGAGCTCCGCACCGCAGCCACCGCAGAAGCGGTCGCCGTCGGCGGCGGTGCGTCCACAGCGATCACACTGTGCGGCGATGACACCCTCCACTGGCGAGCCCCCGACGCCCGGGGGCGCAGGTCCGAGTATCGCTGCCCGGTGGACTGTCGGGTACCGGGCTGTTGGCTTGTGGACACTCCTCCGGGCGGTCCGACGCGTACCGAACGGCTAGATTCAGGCAGCCGATCAAGTGGACACGCTGAGCAGGGGGACAGCCTCATGGTGTACGTCATGTTGAAGAGTGACTGGACCGACGGTAACGGAGTCACCCATCCGGCCGGTGACTCGGTGGACGTGGACGCCGCGACCCTCGCGCTCCTGCAGGCGCAGGGCATCGTCGGCGAGGTGCCGGGGTCGGGCAAGGACGGCACCGACTGGGCCGGTCCGGGCGGTACGGACTGGGCCGGTCCGGGCAGCACCAAGCCCTGACCTGGACGGTGCACGGGCGGGGCCGGGGACGATCGTCCCCGGCCCCGCCCGTTCGTCGTGCCCGCGTCGTCGCGCTGGGTCAGCGGTCGCTCATGCCCGCCCGGCGGCGCAGGGCCGGCACGTCGGTGACGACGATCCGTCGACCCTCGGTACGCAGCCAGCCACGGTTGGCGAAGGACCCGATCGCCTGGTTGACGCTCTGTCGTGAGCCGCCGGCCATCTCGGCGAGCTGGCTCTGGTTCAGCTCGATGGTGATCATCGGAGCCTGACTCTCCCCGGCGAGCCGGACCAGCGTCTTGGCGACCCGACCGGGCAGGTCGAGGAAGACGTGGTCGGCGTTCTGCTCGGTGAGTCGGCGGATGAGCGCGCCCAGCGAGCGCATCACCGCGTCCAGGATGCGCGGATTGGAGTGCACCAGCTCCATGAAGGCGCCCCGGGACAGGGCGAGGGCGGTGCAGTCCTCGATCGCCTCCGCGGACGCGGACCGGGTGGAGGCGTCCAGCAACGAGACCTCACCGAGAACGTCCGGCGGTCGGATCACCGACAGCACGGCCCGTTCGCCGGTCGGCGCGGTGCGGAACACGGCCACGGCACCCCGTCGCAGCACGATGAGCGACTCGCCGGGGTCGTTCTCCACGAACAGCAACTGACCCTTGCGATACGTCCGGGGCACCGCAGCGGCGATGACCCGCTGACGCACCTCCGGCTCCAGCCCGGCGAACATCTCCACACCCGTGAGCGCGTCGCCCGGCTCCGGCAGGCGCATCTCCACGGCCCCACCCCTCCCCGGTAAAGGACCAAACTCGCTCACCGGGTGAGCCTGGCGGCCCTTGACGAGGTGTTCTGACACCCGTGCGGCGTCCGGCAGCGGTACACATCAGATCATGACGGTCCGGTCGCTTGCTGTACACCCCTCAAATCACTTCCGTGACAGCTTCGAGCTGCGGATGTCCCCCAATCGGGACGATTGGAAACGCTCCCGGGGTGGGTGACCCGGTCGAGCGGCCCCGTCGGGCGTCGGCGAGGATGGCGGGGATGGCCTACCGCTACTTCTACGACTGCGAATTCATCGAGGACGGCCGGACCGTCGAGCTGGTCTCGATCGGCGTCGTCGACGAGTACGACCGCGAGTTCTACGCGGTCTCCACCGAGTTCGACGCCAGCCGCGCCGTGCCCTGGGTCCGCCGCAACGTGCTGGACAAGCTGCCCTCCCCGGCGGACCGGGCGTGGCGCTCGCGGGAGCGCATCCGCGACGAGCTGTACGACTTCCTGGTCGAGCCGATCCGGGACCGGCCCGGCGAGGAACTGGAGCTGTGGGCCTGGTACGCCGCGTACGACCACGTGGTGCTGGCGCAGCTCTGGGGCGCCATGCCGGCCCTGCCCCGGGAGATCCCCCGCTACACCAAGGAGCTGCGACAGCTCTGGGACGAGCGGGGGCGGCCACGGTTGCCGAACGCCGACGCGGCCCGCCACGACGCCCTGGTCGACGCCCGGCACAACCTGGCCCGCTGGCGGGCGATCACCGGTTCGTAGCGCCGGTGTCCCCGCAGTGCGGTCGATCGGTGGTTTGGCCCGTTCTGCCCCGGGCATCGGTGTGGCCAACGGTGCCGAGGTGAGGGAGCGTGACGAGGTGTTGACCGTCCGGGACGCCCGGCGCCGGATCACCGAGTTGATCAGGGCGGCCGAAGTCTGCACGCTCACCACGACCTCCCTCGACGGCCGGCTCGTCGGCCGTCCGATGGCGCTGCAACGCGCGGACTTCGACGGCGAGTTGTGGTTCTTCGCGGACGCCGGGTCGTCGACCGTCCGCCAGTTGCGGGTCAACGCGGAGGTGGCGGTGGGCTTCCACGACCCGGACGGGCGGGTCTGGGTGTCGCTGTCCGGTACGGCCCGGGACGACTACGACCGGGCGCGGGCCGAACGGTTGTGGCACCCGGGGCTCACCGGGTGGTTCCCCGACGGGGTGGCGACGAGCGGTTTGACGCTGGTCGCGGTGCACGTCACCGAGGCCCGGTGCTGGGACGCCCGGGACGGCCGTTCGGTCGGCCTGCTGGGGCAGGGCGGCTCGGGCTCGGGCGGTGGTCCGGCGTCCGCCGGTGACGACACCTGCTGACTGGCGGTGACGACGCTTACTGGCCGGTAACCGGGGCGCGGTGTGAGGTGGGCCGGTGCGGCGACTACAGTTCGGGGGACGGCCCGCCCCGGGCCGGCAACGGTGCCGAGGTCTGACCTGACACTTATCCTGGGGCTTGATCGGGCTTGACCGAATTGCTCCCAGGAGGATGAGCGGATCATGCGTATCGGCGTGCTCACCGGCGGCGGCGACTGCCCGGGTCTCAACGCGGTCATCCGGGCGGTGGTCCGTAAGGGCGTCGCCAGCTACGGCCATGAGTTCGTAGGGTTCCGGGACGGCTGGAAGGGCCCGCTGGAGGGTCTGTCCCGTCCGCTGGGCATCGCGGAGGTCCGGGGGATCCTGCCGCGCGGCGGCACCATCCTCGGCTCCTCGCGGACCAACCCCTTCAAGATCGAGAACGGCGTCGAGCGGATCAAGGACAACCTGGCCGCACAGGGCGTCGACGCGTTGATCGCCATCGGCGGCGAGGACACCCTCGGTGTCGCCACCAAGCTGCACGAGCTGGACGTCAAGGTCATCGGCGTGCCGAAGACCATCGACAACGACCTCGGCGCCACCGACTACACCTTCGGCTTCGACACCGCGGTGAACATCGCGATGGAGGCGATCGACCGGCTGCACACCACCGCCGAGAGCCACCACCGCACCCTGGTCGTCGAGGTGATGGGCCGGCACGCCGGCTGGATCGCCCTGCACGCCGGCTTGGCCGGTGGCGCCAACGTGATCCTGCTGCCGGAGCGGCAGTTCGACGTCGAGCAGGTCGCCGGCTACGTCGAGAAGCGCTTCCAGCACCAGTACGCCCCGATCGTCGTGGTCGCCGAGGGAGCCCAGCCGCTGGAGGGCCAGATGGTCCTGCAGAACCAGGAGCTGGACTCGTTCGGTCACGTCCGGCTCGGCGGCATCGGCCAGTGGCTGGCCGAGCAGCTGGAGGCCAAGACCGGCAAGGAGGCCCGCACCGTCGTGCTCGGGCACATCCAGCGCGGTGGCACGCCGACCGCCTTCGACCGGGTGCTCGCCACCCGGCTCGGCCTGCAGGCGATCGACGCCGTGCACGAGGGTGACTGGGGCAAGATGGTCGCGATGCAGAGCACGGACATCGTCCGCGTCCCGCTCGCCGACGCCACCCGCGAGCTGAAGACCGTTCCGCTGGAGCGGTACGCCGAGGCCGAGGTCTTCTTCGGCAGCTGATCGTCGTCCCGACGTCGCGGCGGACCAGCAGGTCCGCCGCGACGCCGGCACCCGAAGGGGGTACGTCAGGTGTCAGCCGGGGTGCACACCGTCGCGGTGATCGGCGCGGGCAAGATCGGCGAGCTGATGCTCTCCGGCCTGCTGCGGTCCGGCTGGCCGGTGGACCGGCTGCTGGCCACCGCCCGGAGGCCGGCACGCGCCGAGGAACTCGCCGCCCGCTACGGCGTCCGGGTGGTGGACAACCTCACCGCCGTCGACGAGGCCGACGTGCTCGCCGTCTCGGTCAAGCCGCAGGACGCCGCCGCCCTGCTGGACGAGATCGGGCCCAAGGTGCCCGCCGAGAAGCTGGTCATCTCGCTCTGCGCGGGCCTGCCCAGCAGCTTCTTCAGCCGCCGGCTGCCCGAGGGCACCCCGGTGGTCCGGGTGATGACCAACACCCCGGCCCTGGTGGACCAGGCGATGACCGCCATCTCCGCCGGGGCGCACGCCACCGGCACACACCTGTCGCTGGCCGAGGAGATGTTCACGCCGCTCGGCGCGACGATCCGGGTGCCCGAGACCCAGCAGGACGCGGTCACCGCGCTCTCCGGCTCCGGCCCGGCGTACTTCTATCTGCTGGTCGAGGCGATGACCGACGCCGGCATCCTGCTCGGCCTGCCCCGGCAGGTGGCGCACGACCTGATCGTGCAGACCGCGATCGGCTCGGCGGTGATGCTGCGGGACTCCGGCGAACATCCCGTGAAGCTCCGCGAGGCGGTCACCTCACCCGCCGGCACCACCATCTCCGCCATCCGAGAGCTGGAGAACCACGGCGTACGCGCGGCGCTGCTGGCCGCCCTCGAAGCGGCCCGCGACCGGGCCCGCGAGCTGGCCGCCCAGGCCGAGTGAACGGCACCGCCGGTACGCGGTGACGACGCCCCGGCGGCGCAGGTCGGCAGCGGGCTCCTTCCGGCGACCGGCGTGCCGCATACTGTCGCGGTGTTCACACTCGCCCAGGCCCGGCACCTGGTAGCCACCCTGCGTCCCCGCATCGACGAACTGATCCGGGTCCGGGCCGACCTGGCCGAGTTGCAGACCGACCTGGCCTCCCACGGGCTGAGCGCGCTCGGCGGGCGCGCCGAGGTGAAGGCGCTGGAGGCCCGGCTGCACGCCACCCTCGACGACATCCGGCAGCACGGCATCGAGATCAAGAGCCTCGCGCCGGTGCTGCTCGACTTCCCCGGCGAACGGGACGGCCGTCAGGTGCTCTGGTGCTGGTTGGAAGGCGACAGCGACGTGCGCTGGTACCACCGCGCCGACTGCGGCTTCGCCGGCCGCCGCCCACTCTGACCGGTGTGGCCCGGGCACGCCGTTGCCGGAGGCGTCTGCCCCAGCTCGCGCACATGCCATCGTCGACAGTGGTTGGTCATCGACCAGGGTGGACGAAACGGCGGCTGTTCGGTGGCGGTGTGTGCCGATGTGGGCGTTGCTCGCGCGGTAAGGCCGCAGGCGTCCGGGCGGTCGGCCCTTCTGCCGCCAGAGAAGCCGCCGAGTTCGCCGGAGCTATCGTTATTTCGTTTCGGTGGCTGGGGGCAGGACCAGGCTGGCTGGAGGACCTTGTGACGGTGGTGCCCGCAGGCGGGCTGGAACCCGGCGGTGAGGAGCTCCGACGTTTCGCTCGGCGACCGCTCCGAGGACGGCGACTGCAACTCATCGTCGACGGGGCAGAGCCGGTCGACGTGCCAGAGGTGGTGAGCGATGCTCTCGCCATTCCAGTCGCCGCCTCGCACTGCATGACGTGCTCGCGTACAAGGAACGGCGGTCGAGGGTGCGTCGTGAGGCGTTGGACGAGTTGACCGCGGACGCGATCGACACGGGCGTCTACGACGAGGCGATCAGGCGCGGCCGCCAGTCGCCAGATGATCAACTCGGCGCGTGACCGGCCCTGCTTGGCCCCCGGCCCACACGGACCGTCGCGACGCAACGAGTGGAGGCACCTTGATGTTCGCCATCGCCCTGACCGGGGACGCGCAACTGCGTCCGCTCGATCCGTGGCACGCCGAGGAGTTCCTGGCCAACCTGGACCGGGCCCGGGAGCACATCGCACCCTGGGTGGGGCCGTCCTTCGTGGCGAGCGACCTGGACGGGGCGCGGCAGGTGTTGCAGCGCTACGCGGACCGGTGGGCCCGGGACGGCGGCGGGATCTGGGGGATCTGGCTCGGCGACCGGCTGGTCGGCGGGGTACTGCTGGTGTCGTTCGACGCGGCGACCGGGGTCTGCGAGGCGGGCTGCTGGCTGGAACCGGCAGCCGAGGGGCGTGGCCTGGTGACCCGCGCGGTCGAACGCATCATCGACTGGGCATTGGTCGAGCGTGGCCTGCACCGGGTCGAGTGGCGTACCAACGCGGGCAACGTGCGCAGCATCGCGGTGGCGCGTCGGCTCGGGATGCGGCGCGACGGCGTACTCCGGGAGGTGTTGTCCCGCCCGGGCGGGCGGGTCGACCTGGAGGTCTGGTCGGTGCTGGCGCCGGAGTGGCGGGCCCGCCGCGAGGGCGCGGCAGCTAGCGACGGATAGGCCTGGAGCCGGGGCCGCCACCCGTGCCGGCGGCCGGCGGGGGCTGACGGGTCAGCCGGCCTCGGCCAGCGCCGCCCGCAGCTTGTCCGCGTCGCCGGGGGCCTCCTGCTGCCAGTTGGCCGGGTCGGCGGAATAGACCGTGCCGTAGGCCGGGGTGTCCGGCTGGAACCGCCAGCTCTCGGCGAGGGCGCCGGCGTCCACCGCGTCGTAGCCGATGCGGTCGAGGAACGCGGTGACGACGGCCTTGGCCTCGGCGTCGTCCCCGGCGATGGGCAGCGCGCTGCGGTCGGCCGCGCCGGCCGGTCGGGCCAGGGAGGACAGGTGCCTGAAGTGGATGTTGTTGAACGCCTTCACCACGCGCGACTCGGGCAGGTGACGTTGCAGCAGCTCGCTGCTGGTGGCGGTGCCCTCGTCCAGTTCGGGGAACCGGCCGTCGCGCTGCGGGTAGTAGTTGTTGGTGTCGATGACGACCTTGCCGGCCAACGGCGCGACCGGCACCGACCGGTACGCCTTCAGCGGGATGGTGACCACCACCAGGTCACCGGCCTCGGCGGCGGCGTCAGCGGTGCCCGCGCTGGCACCCGAGCCCAACTCGTCGACCAGGTCGGTCAGCGTCTCCGGTCCGCGCGAGTTGCTGACCACCACCTCGTACCCGGCGGCCACCGCCAGCCGTGCGACGGTGCCCCCGATGTGTCCACTCCCGATCAGCCCCACGACCGACACGCCAGATCCTCCCGCCACACGTCGACCCGTCACGTCCGAACCTACCCCCGCCGCAGGCCACCGACCCCGGGTTCGCGCCGGATCCGGTCCACCCCGCCGATCATGGACTTGTGGTGCACCCGAACCGGCACTTTCAAGGCATAACTCCTGCCGCAACTCCATGATCGCCGGGGCTGAGTGTGTGACTGTGGGCGCGGATCGGGTCAGGGGGTGGGGAGGGTTTTCTCGACGGCGGCGCGCAGGGTGGGGTCGTCGGGGGTGACGGTGGGGGCGAACCGGGCGGCGACGGTGCCGTCCGGGGCGACCAGGAACTTCTCGAAGTTCCAGCGGACGTCGCCGGTGTGACCGTCGGCATCGGCGGTGTCCACCAGTGCCGCGTAGAGCGGGTGGCGGTCCGCGCCGTTGACGTCGACCTTCTCCGTGAGCGGGAAGGTGACCCCGTAGTTGACCTGGCAGAACTCGCTGATCTCGGCGGCGCTGCCCGGTTCCTGGCCGGCGAACTGGTTGCACGGCACGCCGAGCACCACCAGCCCCCGGTCGGCGTACTCGTCCTGGAGTTTCTGCAGGCCGGCGTACTGCGGAGTGAGGCCGCAGCGGGATGCCACGTTGACCACCAGCAGCGTACGACCGCGGTACTGCGAGAGGTCGGCCGGACCGCCGGCGAGCGCGTCGATGGGGGTGTCGAAGACCGTCATGTCGCGAGGCTACCGCCGCCGGTGGCGGGGCCACGTGGGCCCCACCACCGCGGCGAAACGCTCAGTGCCGGGTCAGGAGGTGGCGGCGTCGACCGTGCCGGCGTAGTCCGGGTTGGCCTTCAGCCACTCCTCGACGGCCTTCGGCTCGTCGTCCTGGTGCACGTTGAACATCAGGTCTTCCAGCGAGCCGAGCTGCTGGGTGTCCATCTTGAACTTCTTCAGCATCTCGGCGGCCTCGGGGAAGTCCGCGCTGAAGCCCTCACGGGCCAGGGTGTTGATCTCCTCGGTGCCGCCCAGCGTGCCCTTCGGGTCCGCCAGGTCCTTCAGCTGGTAGTTCGCGTAGGCCCAGTGCGGGTGCCACAGGGTCACCACGATCGGCTTCTGGTCCTTGATCGCGCCGTCCAGCGCGGCCAGCATGGCCGGGGTCGAGGAGGTCTTCAGGCTCAGCTTGCCGGTCAGACCGTACTCCGGGATGACCTTGTCCTGGGTGGCGGCGGTCAGGCCGGCGCCCGGCTCGATGCCGATGATCTCGCCGTTGAAGGTGTCGGCCTTGTCGGCCAGGTCCTCCAGCGAGTTGACGTCGCTGACGTACTCGGGCACGGCGATGCTCAGGCGGGCGTCGTCGTACCAGACGCCGAGCTTCTCGAGCTTGTCGCCGTACTCCTTCATGTAGTCGGCGTGCGTCTGCGGCAGCCAGCTGTCGAGGAAGAGGTCGATGTCGCCCGTCGACAGGCCCTGGTAGACGATGCCCGCCTCGACGTTCTTGAGCTCGACCTCGTAGCCCTTCTCCTCCAGCAGGTTCTTCCAGAGGTACGAGGCGGCGATGGCCTCGTCCCAGGACATGTAGCCGATGGTGATCTTCTTGTTGTCACCGTCGGCAGAGTCGTCGGAGTTGCCGCAGGCCGCGGCACCGGTCAGCGCCAGGGCGGCGGTGGCCGCCAGCGCGACCCGGCGCACCATTTTACTGCTCCACATGTGGGGTTCCTTCCCTCGTTGCTGTGCACCGGCGGAACTCGCGGTAGCGAGGCAGGGCACCGGCAACGGGACTTCCCTGCGTGGGTCAGGACGGGGGATCAGGCTCGTTGCATGGCGCGTTGCGCCTTCGCGGACGCGGTACGCGCGCCGATCGAATCGGTGAGACGGTCGAGCACCACCGCCAGGATCACCACGGCGATGCCGCCCTCGAAGCCCGTGCCGACCTGGACCCGGGCGAGTGCCGTCATGATGACCTCGCCGAGGCCACCGGCACCGACCATGCCGGCGATGACGACCATCGACAGCGCCAGCATGATGACCTGGTTGACGCCGGTCATGATGGTGGGCAGGGCCAGTGGCAGTTTGGTGCGCAGCAGGATCTTCCACGGCGAGGCGCCGAACGCCTCGCCGGCCTCGATGACCTCGCGGTCGACCTGGCGCAGGCCCAACTCGGTCAGGCGTACCCCGGGCGGCATGCTGAACACGACGGTGGCCAGCACGCCGGGCACGGCGCCGACACCGAAGTAGAAGATGGCCGGGATCAGGTAGACGAATGCGGGCATCGTCTGCATCAGGTCGAGGACCGGTCGGACGATCGCCGAGGCGCGCCGGTTCTCCGCGATGAAGATGCCCGTCGGTACGGCGAGCAGCAGGGCGAGGCCGCTGGCCACCAGGACCAGTGCCAGGGTGCTCATGGTCTGGTTCCAGATCGGCATCCCGGCCACCATGCCGAGTCCGAGCGCGGTGCCGAGGCCGAACTTCCAGCTCCGCAGCCACCAGCCGAGGCCGGCGAAGATCAGCACCATGACGATCGCCGGGGGCGCGGTCAGTAGGTCGACGAGCGGCTCGACCAGCGCGTCGACGGTGGCGGCGATGCCGTCGAAGACGGCGGACAGATGTTCTCTCGACCAGTCGACGGCGGTCTTGAACGCGTCGCCGATCCGGATGTACGGCAGCATGTCGTCGAGACCGTCGGCGCGGTTCACGCGGATCCTCCCGTGAGGCGGACCGATGGCTCGGCAACCACCTGGACCGGTACCTGCGGTGCGGTGTCGCTTCCGGGCGGCGTCGTGTCGGCCGTTCCGCCCGCCTGGACCGCGTCGGCGGTCGGCGTCGTCCCGGCGGGCTCCGGCGTGGCGGTGTGCTCGCCGATGTCAGCGCTGATGCTGCCCAGGGCGCTCAACAGCGTGACCCGTGGAATCACGCCGGCGAGCCGCCCGGCTGCGTCGACCACGGCGACGGGCGCCGGGCTCTCGGCACAGGGCGCGAAGATGTCGGCCACCGGCGTCGTGTCGTCGACCATTCGGGCGTACTCGGTCGACACGATCTCCTGGAGGTTGGTCATTCCGTCCCGGACCGCCCGGGTGGCGTCGTCGGCGGTCACGGTGCCCAGGTACCGCTTGTCGCGGCCGGTGATGTAGACGGCTGACGTCTGGGTCTCGCGCAGTACGCGGGCGGCCACCCGCGGGCCGGAGTTCACGTCCACGACGCCGAGCGGTCGCTCCATGACCGCTGCCGCGGTGAGGATCCTGGTCCGGTCGACATCGGCGACGAACTGGGCGACGTAGTCGTTGGACGGGTTGGTGAGGATCTCCTCGGCGGTGCCGATCTGGACGATCCGGCCGGCACGCATGACCGCGATCCGGTCGCCGAGGCGCATCGCCTCGTTGAGGTCGTGCGTGATGAACACGATCGTCTTGCCGAGCTCGGCCTGTAGTTCGAGGAGCTGGTCCTGCACCTCGCGGCGGATGAGCGGATCGAGCGCGGAGAAGGCCTCGTCCATGAGCATGATGTCGGTGCCGGCGGCGAGCGCGCGGGCCAGACCGACCCGCTGGCGCATGCCGCCGGACAGTTCCTGCGGCAGCTTGTCCGCCCACTTGTCCAGGTCGACCATCCGGAGCGCCTGCAGCGCCTTCTCCCGGCGCTCGGCGCGGGGCATGCCCGCGACCTCCAGCGCGTAGCCGGCGTTGTCCAGCACCGACCGGTGCGGCTGGAGCGCGAAGTGCTGGAAGACCATGCTGATCTTCTCGCGGCGTAGCTTGCGTAGCGCGGCGGGCTTGAGCGTGGTGATGTCGACCCCGTCGACCTCCACCGTGCCGTGCGTGGCGGGCAGCAGCCCGTTGAGCATCCGGATCAGGGTGGACTTCCCCGAGCCGGACAGGCCCATGACCACGAAGATCTCGCCGCGTCTGACCTCGAAGTTCGCGTCGACGACCGCAGCCGTGACCGGTAGACCTGCCAGTTCCTCGTCCCTGCCTGCGCTGTTCCTGAGGATTTCCATCGCCTTGTCGGCGCGGTTCCCGTAGACCTTGTACAGGGAGTTCACTCTGAGTGCGGACACGGTCTCCATTCCAAGGGCATATGGTACGAGGCCAATTCTCGGGCGACGGACGCAGGCGTGCATCTATCGAAAATCTGTCGTGCCGTGGGCCGGCCGGAGACAGGATAGTCCCCGGTGGAGCGACACCCGACCTTACCCGAACGGTTTCCGTCGACGAAAACGTCGATGCCGAACCGTGTCGTGAGCGGGGCGACAGGAATACGTTCCGGCGGCGGTCATTGCGGGCAGTATTGGTTGCACAAGTGCAATTCTGGGATGAAGAACCGAGCGCCTAGCGGACCTCCGATGGTGGGCATAAACGCACGAAACGGTCTATATCAAGCGCTGCGTCGATCACTGGGCGTAGCCGCCGCGTTCCGATGACGTCTGATTGTCCGTGTCGTTCCGCACACTTTCCGGATCCGGTGGCATCGCATTCTTCGCGGGCGGGACCCGTCGTGTCATTGCGTGCGATGAATTCGACTGATGTGGATATTCATGGATTCGACATGGAACCTTCGTGAGACCGAGACGGAATCTCCACGGGATCTACACGGTTCCGCCGGTCCCCGAATTCGTGCCGTCGACCACAGGTGAGCGATCGACGGATGTCGACCGGCATTGGGACGGGACTCCGGCGGTGGGAACCGGCGGCGTATCGGTCGGGGGTCGCGAGCGGGATGCCGGGTCCGTGGTGGGTGCCGGATTGCGCCCCACGGGTGGCTGGCCCGGCGGGGTGGGCGGGGGTGCTGTCCGGGGGTGGGCGCTGGTTCCGCTGCTCGGGGGCGGTGTGCGCCGTGGTCGGTGCGAGCCCTGATCGAGTCGGGGATCGAAAGATGCACATCTTGACGAAGTGGTTTCGTGTGAGTAGCGTCTCCTCATCCTTTTGGAAAGTTTCCTAACTGTTTGGAGACGCCACATGAAGAGATCGCTCCGCCGGGCCCTCTGGGTCGGCGCCGTGGTCGCGGTGACCGTCGCCACGGTCCCGATGGCCTCGGCGTTCGGCGCCGGAAGCGTGACCACCTCGTTCAACCGGGTGTCGGACTGGGGGACTGGTCACGAGACGCGGGTCACCGTCACCAACGGCTCGACCGCCACCGTCAGCACCTGGCGCATCGAGTTCGAGCTGCCCTCGGGCACCAGCGTCAGCAGCTCCTGGGACGCCGACGTCACCCGTAACGGCAACCGCTACGTGGCCGTCAAGAAGAGTTGGGCCGGCGGACTGGCCCCGGGCGCCTCCTTCAGCTGGGGCTACAACGGCACCGGTGCGTACCGGGCGCCGTTGAACTGCACGGTCAACGGCGTGGCCTGCGGCGGTGGCACCCCGCCGCCCACCACGACGCCGCCCACCACCACCCCGCCGACCACCGCTCCGCCCACGACTCCACCGCCCACCACCCCGCCCCCGACCACGCCGCCGCCGAGCGGCCAGAAGGTGGTCGGCTACTTCACCCAGTGGGGCGTCTACGGCCGTAACTACCACGTCAAGAACATCCACACCAGCGGCTCGGCGTCGAAGCTGACCCACATCCTGTACGCGTTCGCCAACACCACCGGCGGCCGGTGCACCATCGGTGACAGCTACGCCGACTACGAGAAGGCGTACACCGCGGCGGAGAGCGTCGACGGCGTCGCCGACACCTGGGACCAGCCGCTGCGGGGCAGCTTCAACCAACTGCGCAAGCTCAAGAAGATGTACCCGCACATCAAGGTGATCTTCTCGGTCGGCGGCTGGACCTGGTCCGGCGGCTTCACCCAGGCCGCGCAGAACCCGACCGCCTTCGCGGAGAGCTGCTACAACATGGTCGAGGACCCGCGCTGGGCGGACGTCTTCGACGGCATCGACATCGACTGGGAGTACCCGAACGCCTGTGGCCTGACCTGCGACGCCAGCGGCCCGAACGCGTTCAAGAACGTGGTCAGCGCGCTGCGTACCCGGTTCGGTTCCTCGGCGTTGGTGACCGCCGCGATCACCGCGGACGGCAGCAACGGGGGCAAGATCGACGCGACCGACTACGCCGGTGCCTCGACCCACCTCAACTGGATCATGCCGATGACGTACGACTACTTCGGCGCCTTCGCCCCGCAGGGCCCCACCGCCCCGCACTCGCCGCTCAACTCGTACACCGGCATTCCGCAGCAGGGCTTCTGGTCGGACGCCGCCATCCAGAAGCTCAAGAGCAAGGGCATCCCCGCCAACAAGCTGCTGCTCGGCATCGGCTTCTACGGCCGGGGCTGGACCGGGGTCACCCAGACGACGCCCGGCGGCACCGCCACCGGACCGGCCCCCGGCACCTACGAACAGGGCATCGAGGACTACAAGGTGCTCAAGAACACCTGCCCGGCCACCGGCACCATCGGCGGCACCGCGTACGCCAAGTGCGGCAGCAACTGGTGGAGCTACGACACCCCGTCCACCATCGGCGGCAAGATGACGTACGCGAAGAACCAGGGCCTCGGTGGCGCCTTCTTCTGGGAGCTCTCCGGAGACACCAGCAACGGTGAGCTGATCGGCGCCATCAAGGGCGGTCTCGGCTGAGCCGAAGGCCGACGTGTCACCCACACGACGGGGAGGGGCCGCACCGGCCCCTCCCCGTCCGCGCCGTCGGCGGCGTGATGGCGTGCAAGGAAGGGACCCTTCCTATGCAAAAGACGATAGGAAGGGTCCCTTCCTTGCACGCAGCGCGGGTGTGACAGACTCGCCGATCGACTGGTTGCGGATGGTGGGCGGGAGGTCACGACAGCGATGCCGACGAGATTCCGGCGGTCGGTCGTCACCGCCGTGCTGATCGCGAGCATGCCGGCCGCGCTGGCCGGCTGCGGCCTGCTCGGCGGGGAGGACGAGGCGGAGCAGCCCGGTCGGGCGCCCGCCGAGGAAGCCACGACCAAGGCCCGCGAGCGGGTGCAGGCGTACCTCGACGCGATGGCGGCCAAGGACGTGGCGGCCGGGCGCAGCCAGCTCTGCACCACGCTGCACGAGGCGTTCGACGATGCCGCCACCGGCCCCAACGGTGACTTCGCGGACCACTTCGAGGTACCCCGCTCCGAGATCGTCGACATCCGGCCCGGAGAGGCCGGGCAGGAGGTCAGCGTCTCGGTCACGGTGACCGCCGGTCGCCGCGAGGCCACCCGCGCGCTGCTGTTCACGGTCACCCGGGACGGGCTCGACTGGTGCATCTCGGCCGAACGTCCGGGTGGGAACAGCCCCGCCCCGGTGGCGCCGGACGGCAGTGCCCCGGCCCCGACCCCGTGACCTGCGTCGCCGTCTGACCCGTCCATCTGCCGGAACCCGGCCCCTCGCCGGTCGCCCGTCCGGCCGGTCGCCGTACGCTGGGATTCATGCGCCATGAGTGGCATCAGTTGAGCCATCCGTCGGTGGGCAGCCCGGTGTTGCAGACCAGCCGTCCGACCGTGAACTCCGCCGAGGACGAGGCCCTCGGCCTGGACCGCTGGCGGGAGCTGCCACGGGCCCAGACCCCGCCCTGGCCGGACCAGGCCCAGGTGGCCGAGGTCTGCAAGGTCCTCGACACGGTGCCGTCGGTGGTCGCACCGTACGAGGTCGACCAGCTCCGTCGGCGCCTCGCGCTGGTCTGCGAGGGCAAGGCGTTCCTGCTTCAGGGCGGTGACTGCGCCGAGACCTTCGCCGACAACACCGAGAGCCACCTGTTGGCCAACGCCCGCACGCTGTTGCAGATGGCGATCGTGCTCACCTACGGCGCCTCGCTGCCGGTGGTCAAGGTGGCCCGGGTCGCCGGGCAGTACACCAAGCCGCGGTCGCTGCCGACCGACGCCCGGGGGCTGCCGGCCTACCGCGGCGACATGATCAACTCGCTGGAGGCCACGCCGGAGGCGCGCGTCGCCGACCCGCAGCGCATGATCCGGGCGTACGCGAACTCGGCCGCCGCGATGAACATGCTCCGGGCGTACCTCGCCGGGGGGCTGGCCGACCTGCACGCCGTGCACGACTGGAACAAGGGATTCGTGCGCAACTCCCCGGCCGGCGAGCGGTACGAAGCGATCGCCCGGGAGATCGACCGGGCGATGGCCTTCATCCGGGCCTGTGGGATGACCGACGACGAGGCGCTGCGTACGGTCACCCTCTACTGCTCGCACGAGGCGCTCGCGCTGGAGTACGACCGGGCGCTGACCCGGGTCTCCGACAACCGGGCGTACGGGCTGTCCGGGCACTTCCTGTGGATCGGTGAGCGGACCCGGCAGCTCGACGGGGCGCACATCGACTACATCTCCCGCATCGCCAACCCGATCGGCGTCAAGCTCGGCCCGACCACCACCCCGGACCAGGCCATCGAGTTGTGCGAGAAGCTCAACCCGGACAACATCCCCGGCCGGCTCACGCTGATCAGCCGGATGGGCAACCACAAGGTCCGGGAGGCGCTGCCGCCGATCGTGGCTAAGGTGACCGCCGCCGGGGCCAAGGTGGTGTGGCAGTGCGACCCGATGCACGGCAACACCCACGAGTCGTCCAACGGCTACAAGACGCGGCACTTCGACCGGATCGTCGACGAGGTGCTGGGCTACTTCGAGGTGCACCGGGGGCTGGACACCCACCCGGGCGGCCTGCACGTCGAACTGACCGGCGAGGACGTCACCGAGTGCCTGGGCGGCGCGCAGAACATCGCCGACCTGGACCTGCCCGGCCGGTACGAGACCGCCTGCGACCCGCGCCTGAACACCCAGCAGTCGTTGGAGTTGGCGTTCCTCGTAGCGGAGATGCTCCGTGGCTGACGCGAGGAGTGAGCTTGCGAGCCCCGCAGTCGGCGGCCGAAGGGAGAACCGTGGCTAGTGTGATCGACCTGCGGTCGGACACGGTGACCCGGCCGACCGCCGGGATGCGGGAGGCGATGGCCACCGCCGAGGTCGGTGACGACGTCTACGGTGAGGACCCGACGGTCAACGCGCTGGAGGCGGAGGTCGCCGCGCTGTTCGGGCACGAGGCGGCGCTGTACTGCCCGAGCGGCTCGATGGCCAACCAGATCGCCCTGCAACTGGTGGTGCCGCCCGGTGCGGAGCTGCTCTGCGACGCCGACGCGCACGTCATCACGTACGAGATGGGTGCGGCTGCCGCGTACGGTGGGATCACCTCGCGGACCTGGCCTGCGGTGGGCGCGGAGATCGACCCCGACGTGGTCGCCGGCATGGTCCGTCCGGACGGCTACTGGGCGGTGCCCACCCGGGCGATCGCCGTGGAGCAGACCCACAACCGGAGTGGCGGCGGGGTGCTCCCCCTGGACACGCTCCGCGCGCTGCGGGAGGTGGCCGACTCGGCGCAGGCGGCGCTGCACTGCGACGGCGCCCGGATCTGGCACGCGCACGTCGCCGACGGGGTGCCGCTGGCCGGGTACGGTGCGCTGTTCGAGACGCTGTCCGTCTGTCTCTCCAAGGGTCTCGGCGCACCGGTCGGCTCGCTGGTGGTCGGCAGTGCCGAGCGGATCGACCGGGCCCGGTCGATCCGGAAGCGGATGGGTGGCGGGATGCGCCAGGCCGGCATTCTGGCCGCCGCCGGACGGTACGCCCTGGCTCACCACGTCGACCGGCTCGCCGAGGACCACGCGAAGGCGGCCCGGCTGGCCGAGGCGATCGCCCCGTTCGGGGTGCTGGCGAATGTCGCGCGGACCAACCTGGTGCCGTTGGATCTGACCAAGGCGTCCCTGGACGCCCCGACGCTGGCCGCCGCGGCCCGTGCCGACGGTGTGTTGATCTCGGTCCTCGGCCCGCGTACCGCCCGGCTGGTGACCCACCTGGACGTGAGCGACGACGCCGTGGACCAGGCGGCCACCGTGCTCACCCGCATCCTGCGTCGCTGACCCGCCCGCCGCCGCGTCCGCGCGGGGCGAAGCGGCGGGTACGGCCGGAGACCGGGGGAGCCGGTCAGGCGGGGGCGAGGCGGCGCAGCGTGGCGATGTCGGCGGCGTGGCCTTCGTACCCCTCGGTGGGGGTCTCCACCAGGATCGGCACGCCTGCGGTGGCCGGGTGCCGCATCAGCTCGGCGAAGGCGGGCTCGCCGATCGTGCCCTTGCCGATGGTCTCGTGTCGGTCGCGGGTGGATCCGCACAGGTCCTTCGAGTCGTTGGCGTGCACCAGCCGCAGCCGGTCCGCGCCGACGGTGGCCACCAGGACGTCGAGCGTCTCGGTCATCCCGCCCTCGGCGGCCAGGTCGTGCCCGGCCGCCCAGGCGTGGCAGGTGTCGAAGCAGACGCCGAGCCCGGGGTGGCGGTCCACCGCGTCGAGGTAGGGCCCGAGATGCTCCACGCGGCTGGCCAGGGACCGGCCGCCACCGGCGCTCGGTTCCACCAGCAGCATCGGCCCGCCACCGGCGGCGGCCGAGTCCAGCAGCGGCAGCAGCGACTCGCGTACCTGCCGCATGGCTGTCTCGGTGTGTCCGGCGTCGACCGCGCTGCCGGCGTGGAACACCACCGCACGCGCGCCGATCGCGGCACCCCGGCGCAACGCGTGGGCGAGGGTCTGCACCGAGCGCTCGACCGTGGCCTGCGTCGGCGACCCCAGGTTGACCAGCAACGACGCGTGGATGTACGCGGCCACGCCGCGTTCGGCACAACCGTCGCGGAACAGCGCGTCCTGCACCGGGTCACCGGTCGGTGTCGCCCACCCCCGGGAGTTGCCGACGTAGACCTGCGCCACCTCGGAGCCGGCCGCGTCGACGTACGGCAGTGCCGCCTTCGCCAGCCCACCGGAGGCGGGCGTGTGCGAGCCGAGCGGCCGGTGGCCGGGGTGTGCGGCCGTCATCAGAAGCACCCGATGGTGATCTGGCTGCCGGGCGGCACCTGGGCGTTCTCGCTCGGGTTCTGGAACCGGGCGACGGCGTTCGGGTTGAACTGCACGGACACCTGGAAGCCCTGGCTCTCCAGCACCTGCTTGGCCTGCTGGCAGGGCAGGTCGACGACGCGGGGGACGGTCACCTGCGGTGGTCCCTTGCTGACCTCCAGCCGGACCTGGGCGCCCTTCTCCACTCCGCTGCCGTCGGCCGGACTCTGCCCGAGCACCTCGTCACGGGGCTTGTCGGAATCCTTGTAGGTGGGCTCGACCAGCACCAGACCGAGCTGGCCGATGATCCCGCGAGCCTCGTTGAGGCTCTTGCCGACCAGGTTCGGCACGGTGATCGGGGCCCGTCCCTTGCTGAGGAAGACGGTGATCTCCTGCCCCGGTTTGACCTCCTCGCCGGCCTCCGGCTTGGTGGCCACCACCATGCCCTCGGGCAGGCCGTCGTCGAACCGGGCCGCGCCCTTGACGACCTCGAGTTGTGCGTTGGCCAGGTCCGCCTCGGCCAGGTCGAAGTCCTTGCCGACGACGTCCGGCATCGGGAACCGGTCCGGTCCCAACGACAGGGTCAGGGTCAGGGTGCCGCCCTTGAGGATCCGGGCGGCGGAGGCCGGCTCCTGCGCCAGCACACCGTCGCGCGGGACCTCGCCGTCGTGCCGTGGCTCGGCGTAGCGCACCGTGAAGCCGCCCTGGGACGCCTGGGACTCCGCCTCGGCCTTGCTCATGCTGACCAGTTCCGGGGCGGTGGTGTACCGGCCGACCCCGAACCACCAGCCACCGAGCGCGGCGACCAGCCCGAGCACCACCACGACGGCGGCGATGGCCAGGCGTCCGCCGGAGTCCCCGCCGAACAGGCGGGCCCGCAGCGCGGCCACCTGGGCGGGCAGTCCGCTGCCGCCGCTCGGCGCGGCCCGGCGCCGGCCCCGTGGCGGGGGGCTGCCCTCGGGCAGCCGGGCCCAGGGCGGTCGCTCGGGCGGGCGGACCGTCGAGACCACCATCGTGGGCTGGGAGACCACCGGCCCGTCGGCGAGCGACGGCAGCATGGTGGTGTGGCTGTTCGCGGTGCCGAGCCCGTCCCGGGCCACCTGCACCTCGGCCAGCAGGGCGGCGGCGTCGGAGGGGCGGGCCGCCGGGTCACGCCGGGTGGCCCGGGCCACCAGGTCGTCGAGCACCCTGGGCAGGCCGGGGACCAGCGTCGACGGTGCCGGGACGTCCCGGTCGACGTGCTGCCAGGCGATGTCGATCGGCCGGTCACCTTCGTACGGCACCCGGCCGGTGAGCATCTCGAACAGCACGATGCCCGCCGAGTAGACGTCGGTGCGGGCGTCCGCGCGACCGTCGCTGACCAGTTCCGGCGCGACGTACGCCACGGTGGCCATGAGCTGGTTGCCGTTGTCGTGGTCGGTGCTGGCCTCGACGGCGCGGGCCAGCCCGAAGTCGGTGACCTTGACAACCCCGTCGACGAGGTTGGCCGGACCACCGCTGGGTGCCTCGGCGACCAGCACGTTCTCCGGCTTGATGTCGCGGTGCACCAGCCCGGCCCGGTGGGCGGCGGCGATCGCCGCGAGCATCTGCTCGGTGATGGCCAGCGCCTCGTCCGGGTTGAGTCGGCGGCGCTCGGCCAGCACCTCGCGCAGCGTGCGGCCGCGCACGTACTCCATCACCAGGTAGGGCATGCCGTCGTGGGTGCCCTGGTCGTAGACCGCCACCACGTTGGGGTGGGTGAGCCGGGCGATGGCCTTGGCCTCGTCGGTGAAGCGGTCGACGAAACCGGCCAGTCCGGGGCGTGCCGGCGCGCCGGCGGTGGCGTGAATGGTCTTCAGCGCGACGGTGCGTTCGAGCCGCTCGTCGGTGGCGGTGTACACGGTCGCCATGCCGCCACGAGCCACGCGACCGCGGATGCGGTAGCGCCCGTCGATCAGCGAGCCCAGCAACGTGTCGGCGACCTGTGTGTCCATCGGCAGGGAGTCTATGTGTCCGGGGGAAGAAGATAGAATTTCTGTGTCCAGGTGGAGATAGAACTGGATGCTACCGCCGCAACCACCCCCGTGGGGCCACCCTGCGTACTCAGGCTGTCGCCGCCCCTGCTCAGTGCGCCGACGGGAGGTCGTTGACCCGGGGGGAGGGTGGCATGGCAGGGTGGTCCGGTGACCGACTCCGTACCCGCCGAGGGCACCGCGCCCGAGGCCGGCCCCGCCGACTGGCTGACCCTGCCGGACGTCGCCGAACGGCTCGACCTGACGATCAGCAAGGTCCACCAGCTGATCCGGGATCGTGAGCTGATCGCGGTACGCCGCGACGGCGTCCGGCGGATCCCCGCCGACCTGGTGGCCAACCGCACCGTGCTCAAGCATCTGCCCGGCGTGCTCACCCTGCTGGACGACGCCGGCTACGACGACGAGGCCGCGCTGCGTTGGCTCTACGAGCCCGACCCGTCGCTACCCGGCGGCACCCCCGCCACCGCCCTCGGCGGCGACCAGGCCCGCGAGATCAAGCGCCGCGCGCAGGCTCTCGGCTTCTGACCCGCAGTCGACCCCTCACCCGGTCCGGGTCGGGCCGGCGCGCGACCGAGCCGTCCGGCGTCCGACCCGCGTGCGCCCGGACCCTCCGCGCCGACCCCCGCGACCGGACCGCCGGCCCGGTCGCGGGGACGCGCCGTTCAGTCGGCCCGGCGGGTGGCGGCGATGGCCAGGTCCACCAGGGCCTGCCGGGCCTCGGTGTCCAGGTCCACGGCGACCAGCGCGGCGAGCGCCGCGTCGGTGAGCGTGACGATGCGCTGCTCGGTGCGGGCGAGCGCCCCGGTCGAGGAGATCAGCTCACGCAGCCGGGCCACGCCCTCGGTGTCCAGTTCGGCGTCGCCGAGCCCGGCCAGCAGCAGCGCGCGCCCGGCCTCGTCGGCCGCCTCCATCGTCGCCGCGACCAGGTAGGTCCGCTTGCCCTCGCGCAGGTCGTCACCGGCCGGCTTGCCGGTCTGCGCGGGGTCGCCGAAGACGCCGAGTACGTCGTCGCGCAACTGGAACGCCTCGCCCAGCGGCAGCCCGTACGCCGAGTAGGCGATGCGGACGTCGGCGGGCGCGTCGGCCAGCGCCGCGCCGAGCAGCAGCGGCCGCTCCACCGTGTACTTGGCCGACTTGTACCGGGCGACCTTGCCGGCCCGTTCCAGCGACGTGTCGCCGGTGGCCTGGGTGACCACGTCCAGGTACTGCCCGACGGTGACCTCGGTGCGCATCTCGTCGAAGTCCGGGCGGGCGCGGGCCACCGTCCGCGGGTCGAGCCCGGCGGAGTGCAGCAGCTCGTCGGACCAGACCAGGCAGAGGTCACCCAGCAGGATCGCCGCCGCGTCGCCGAATCCGTCGGGATCGCCACCCCAGCCGGCCGACCGGTGCCGGGCGGCGAACCGCCGGTGCACCGCCGGCTCACCCCGTCGGGTGTCCGACCGGTCCATCAGGTCGTCGTGGATCAGGGCGCTGGCCTGGACGAACTCCAGCGCGGCGAGGGCAGTCACCACCGGGTCCGTGTCCACCCCGCCGGCGCCCCGGAACCCCCAGTAGGCGAAGGCGGGCCGCAGCCGCTTGCCGCCGCCGAGCACGAACGCCTCGATCGCCTCGGCCACCGGCACCAGCGCGTCGTCGACACCGGTCATCCAGGTGCGGCGGGCGGCGAGGAAGTCGGCCAGTGCCTTGTCGACGCGTTGGCGCAGGCCGGCACGGTCGACGGGGGAGACAGGAGCAGCGTGGGTCACGTTCCCGACGCTAATGGGTCGGGGCCGGACACGGCGACCCACCCACCGTCCGGCGCGCCGTGGCTCACCTGCGTACCGGCCTCCCGGGGTGGGCATCGGTCACGTCCCCACCCCTGGGAAGGTGCTGGGGGTACGGGGGACCGGCCGCTAGAGTCGGTACGTGGCGCTCGGACTTCCCTCGATCCTCCCGAATTCGCAACCGGCGATCGGGGAGTTGGTCCGCGACTGCCAGCCGACCTTCTCCTTCGAGTTCGGGCCGCCCAGGACCGAGCAGGGCGAGCGGCAGCTCTGGCAGGCCATCCGTGAGTTGGAGCCGTTGCGCCCCTCGTTCGTCTCGATCACCTACGGTGCCGGCGGGACGACCCGGGACACCACCGTCGCGGTCACCGAGCGGGTGGCCACCGAGACGACCCTGCTGCCGATGGCGCACCTGACCGCGGTCAACCACTCGGTGGCCGAGTTGCGGCACGTGATCGGTCGGCTGGCCAGTGTCGGGGTGCGCAACGTGCTGGCGGTCCGGGGCGACCCGCCCGGCGATCCCAACGGCGAGTGGGTGCCGCACCCGGACGGCGTGGACTACGCCGAGGACCTGGTCCGCCTGGTCCGCCGCTCCGGTGACTTCAGTGTCGGCGTCGCCGCCTTCCCGTACCGTCATCCGCGCTCGGTGGACGTCCAGACCGACACCGAGTACTTCGTCCGCAAGTGCCGGGCCGGTGCCGAGTTCGCGATCACCCAGATGTTCTTCGACGCCGACGAGTACCTTCGCCTGCGCGACCGGGTGGCCGCCGCCGGCTGCGACACGCCGATCCTGGCCGGCGTGATGCCGGTGACCAAGATCGGCACGATCGAACGCTCCGTGCAGCTCTCCGGGGCGCCGTTCCCGCCGGCCCTGGCGGCGCGGTTCGAGCGGGTCGCCGACGACCCGGAAGCGGTCCGTCGGCTCGGCATCGAGCAGACCAGCGAAATGTGCCGGCGACTGCTCGACGAGGGCGTCCCCGGGATCCACTTCATCACCTTCAACCGTTCCACCGCGACCCGGGAGATCTGGCAGAACCTGCGGGTGGGCGCCGCGACGTGACGCGGCGGGCGCGACACCTCAGCGCCGTCGGGTCGGTTGAACCGTGGTGGGCAGACAGCTGAACTGGAACGAGTACGCCGTCGCGTGGGCCCGGCTGCACGGCGGGTTCGACCCCCGGGCGGCCACCCCCGTGGTACGCGGCTGGCTCCGTTTCGCCTACCAGGTCGGTTTCCTGCTGGGCCGGCTCCGGGTCGGCCCGACCGCGGTCACCGTCTTCGGCGTACTGCTCTGCCTCTGCGTACCACTGTTCGCCGGGCGACCGGGCGACGGACCGTTCCTGGCCGCGCTGTTCGTGCTGCTCGCCTCGGTGGCGGACAGCGTCGACGGCGCGGTGGCGGTGGCCACCGGCCGCACCACCCGGCTCGGCTACGTCTACGACTCGCTGGCCGATCGGATCGGCGAGGCCGCCTGGCTGGTGGCGTTCTGGCTGGTCGGCGCGCCGGGTGGGCTGGTCGCCGCGGCGGGCGCGCTGTCCTGGCTGCACGAGTACGTCCGGGCCCGGGCGGTCGCCGCCGGGATGCGCGACATCGGCGCGGTGACGGTGGGGGAGCGGCCCACCCGGGTCTGCGTGGCCGTCGCCGGGCTGCTGCTGGCCGGCCTGACCGGGCTGATCGACCTGGACCTGGCGGCCGGCACGATCACCATGGCGACGGCGGTGTGGGTGCTGCTGGCCGCCTTCGGCCTGGGGCAGTTGCTCTCCGCCGTCCGCCGGGCCCTGATCGACGCCGACTGAGTCGTCGGCCCGCCGGTGTGCGCGTCGGCCCGCCGGTGTGCGCGTCGGCCTGCGGGTGTTAACAAGGGGCCCTTGCTCTACCGCAGGCGTTAAGAAGGTGCCCTTCCTTACATCCCGCCCCCTACCAGGCGGGGCCGATCTCGTCGGCGACGATCTGCGCGGACAGGGCCACCATCGGCAGGCCGCCCCCCGGGTGGCTGGAGCCGCCGACCAGCCACAGGCCGTGCGCCGCCCCCCGGTTGGCCGGGCGGAGCAGACCGCCGGCCGTGCCGTAGATGGTCCCGCCCGGCGCGCCGGTGGAGTCGGCCAGGTCGGCCGGGGTGCGGATCTCGCGGAACACCAGCCGGTCCCGGACATCCATGCCCCGTTCGGCCAGCACGTCCAGGATCCGGTCGGCGTACGCCGCCGCCAGCCCCGGCCGCCGCCAGTCCACCGCCCCGGGCGCGGTGCCGTGACGGGCGGCGTTGACCAGCACGAACCATGCCTCGTGTCCGGTCGGGCGGACCGCCGGATCGTCGGCCGCCGTGACGAAGACCGTCGGGTCGGTGGCCGGACGGGCGCGTACTCCCCGCCCCGGGGCACCGAAGATCGCGTCGAACTCGGCGTCGTAGTCGCGCGGGAAGAAGACGGTGTGGTGGGCCAGCCCGGAGTTGCCGCGTACGCCGAGCAGCAGCACGAAACCGGCCAGGCTGCGGTCGGTGAGCCCGGCCAGCCGACGCGGGTCGGGCAGCAGGTCCCGGTAGACGGTGAGCGCGTCGACGTTGGCCACCACCACGTCGGCCGGCACCGGGGCGGCCTGCCCGGCGACGCGTACGCCGTGCGCCCGCCCGCCCGCCGCGTCGATCCGGGTGACCGTGGCGCCGGTGCGGATCATCACGCCGAGGTCCAGACAGCGCGACAGCAGCGCGTCGGCGAGGCTGCCCAGCCCGCCGCGCAGATACCAGCCGCCGAAGGCCAGCTCCGCGTAGGGGACCGCGACCAGCGCGGCCGGCGCGCGGCGTGGATCGGCACCGGTGTAGGTGGCGTACCGGTCCAGCAGCATCCGCAGTCGGGGGTCGGACAGGTGGGCGCGACCCAGCCCGCGCAGGCTCTGACCGGGCCGGATGGCGGCCAGGTCACCGAGCCGCCAGGCCAGCCGGGTCAGGTCCCGGGGCGAGTCGACGCGGCGGCGCAGGATGTCGTGCTCGGAGGCCCGCCACACCCGGCCGGCGCGTCGCCACAGCCGCTGCCAGTCGGTCGCCGCCCGATCGCCGAGGACGGCGCCGATGCGGGCGGCGAACTCGGTCGGGTCGGCGCAGGAGTCCAGCACCGGCCCGCCGCCGGGGAAGACGTGCCGCACGATCGGGTCCAACGGGACCAGGTCGAGGTACTCGTCGAGCTTGGCCCCGGTCGCCTCGAACAGCTCGTGGAAGATCCCGGGCAGGGTGAGCAGGCTGGGACCGGTGTCGAAGTGGAACGGCCCGGAGGCGGTGTCGTGCGTGTACCGCCCGAGTTTGCCGCCGACCGTGTCGGCCCGTTCGAGGACGGTCACCTGGTGGCCGGTGACGGCCAGCCGGGCGGCGACCGCCAGTCCACCCACTCCGGCGCCGACGACCACGATCCGCGCCATGCGATGTCCTCCCAGAGTGGGCCTACCAGGGCCTAGCCGACCGGTCGGCCGCGCCAGGACAGGCGCCGCCGCTTGCGCAGATGGTACGACCGTACGGTCAACCAACCGAGGACCGCGACCGACACGGGGTGGCCCAGCGCGTCGGGCCAGGCCCGCCCACCGGTGGCGCGTGCGCTGACCACCCGCCCGACCACCCCCAGCAGGTACGCCGACAGCGCGAGCGCGGCCACCACCGGCGCGCCGGCCAGCAGCGCGCCGACGGCGACCAGCGGCGGCGCGGTGTAGAGCAGGAGCAGCAGGGACATGACCACGGCGGCGGCGAGCGGATGCCCGAACGAGGCCCAGAGCGACTTGGTGTAACCGTCGCGCAGTTGCGGCCAGTCGTCGTACATCCGGCAGACGGCCAGCCGGGAACCGTCGGCGAGGGCGATCCGGCCGCCGGACCGTTTCACCGCCCGGGCCAGCTCGATGTCCTCCAGCACCCGGTCGGCCACCGTTGCGTGCCCACCGGCGCGCAGGTAACCGGCGCGGTCCACGACCAGGAACTGACCGCCCGCCGCGGCCAGCGACGGCCGGGGCGAGCGCTCCATCGCGCGCAGCGGCAGGAAGGTCAGCCACAACCACTGCAACAACGGCTGCACCAGCCGGTCCGCCGCCGTGCGCACCACGATCCGGGGGTACGGCGACAGCAGCGCCGCCCCGGCGGCCCGCAGCTCGGTCACCGCCGCCGCCACCGCGTACCGGTCGAGCACCACGTCGGCGTCGACGAAGACCAGCGCGGTGGTCGACGCGTCGGCGCGGTCGGCCAGTTGCCAGCAGGCGTGCGGCTTGCCCAACCAGCCCGGTGGCGGCGCGATCCCGGTGACCAGGGTGACCCGGGGATCGTCGCCGACCACCCCGCGGACCACGTCGGCGGTGCCGTCGGTGGAGCCGTCGTCGAGCACCACGACCCGCAGCCCGGGTACGCCACGCTGGGCGAGCAGGGCCCGCAGGCACGGGGTCACCCGGGCGGCCTCGTCGCGCAGCGGCAGCAGCACCGTCACCGCTTCGGTGACCTCGACCGGCCCCGACGCGGGACGGCGCAACCAGCGGCCGGCGTTGACCAGGGTGTGCCCGGTCAGCACGACGAGCACCCCGAACACGGCGAGCGACAGAGCCTCACTCACGCCGGGGCTCGCTCATGCCGAGACGTCGGCGTGGGGTCGGGGCGCGGCGTCGGCGCGTCCCGTGCGGCGCTGCCGCAGCAGGCTGACCGCCAGCGGCACCGCGACGACCGCCATGCCGGCCGCACCCCACAGTGCCGAGGCGGGCAGGTCGAGGAAGACCGCGTGAGCCAGCACGCTGGAGCCGTACGTCCACAGGTAGAGCGCGTACAGCGGAGTGTCGGTGGCGTCGGTGGTGTCCACGGCCGGTCCGGCGAGCGGGCGTAGCGCGCTCATCATGAGCACCGCGAACAGCAGCCAGCCGAGGTAGTTGCTGATCGGGATGCCGGGCAGGCCGGGCAGTGCCGGGGTCGGGTCCCGCCACACCCAGTGCCCCTCGGCCACCATCTGCGGGTCGAGGAAGAGGTCCCAGGTGGCCAGGCCGAGGGTGGCCAGCGCGATCCGGGTCGGCCACCGCCAGCGACCCGCCGCCACCGTGATCCGCGTGGTGAGCCGGGTCGCCACCAGCCACGCCGGCCAGGCCATCCAGGTCCAGGCCAGCGGGATGATCAGCGGTACGCCGGCCAGCTTCGGACCGAGCTGACCCGAGTAGTCGTAGCTGCCGAACGGAAATCCGGTGGCGACGCCGAGCGCCTCGATGGCGAACCCGCCCCCGGTCGCCGTGGCGATCAGCGCCGCAGCCGTACGCGGCCCCCGCGACAGCAGCGCGTGGCCGACCGAGAGCAGGTAGCCGAGGACGACGGTGGCCACGGTCAGCCGGGCCCGGGTCGTCCCGTCGGTCAGCGGGTAGCCGATCTGGGCCAGCACCAGCAGGACGAGCATCGCCCAGGCGTAGACCCGGGCACGGCGGGCGGACGGCGTCATGGCTGTCCGGGCCGGGCCGGCGACGTCGGTCCCGGCAGGGGCAGGTCCCGACCGAGTACGCCGAACGGGCGCTCGTCGCCGGGGAACCGGAAGTCGCGCAGCACGTCGACGAAGCCGAACCGGCGGTACAGCCGCCAGGCGCGCGAGGTGTTCTCGTCGGCCTCCGGGGTGGAGAGCAGCGTGGTGCTGCCCTCGGCCATGGTGAGCAGGGCACGCAGTTGACCGGCGCCCAGGCCGTGCCCCTGCGCCGGGGGCCGGACGTGCAGCTCGACCACCTCGAAGCAGTCGGTCAGCCAGCGCTTCCGGTCGCCCTGCTCCAGTGCCCGCCAGACCTGGTCGTGCCACCACTGGCCGGGCCCGCCGACGTAGCCGTAGCCGAAACCGGCCAGGTGACCCTCGCTGGTCAGGCTGGCCACGGCACGGAAACCGGGTCGGCGTACGTGGGTGGCGATGTAGCCACGACGGGCCTCCAGCAGGTCGGCGCGGTATCCCATCGCCTCGCCGTAGACGGCGACCACGTCGTCCAGCCGCCGGAGGAGATCGTCCGGTGTCCACCGCACCAACCTCACGCCTGTCCACCCTTCGCCGGGTCGTCCGCGTCGCCGACCCACCCCAGTACCGTCCGGTCACCGACCACGTCACGTACCTCGAATCGCGCGAAGAGTTCCTCGGCGTACCACCGCTCGGTCGGGGTGCGGGTGATCGCGGCCCGGTGCTCCGGGTGACGGTACGCGAACGCCACCAGATCCGCCGGATCCCGCCACACGCTCACCGTGCCCTGCCAGCCCAGGGGCGCCTCGCCGACGCCGAAACGGGCCAGCAGGCCGGGCGCGGCGTGCAGGGCGGCGGCCACCGGTGGGACGGCCCGCCAGAAGGTGAGCGCCCGCGCCGGACGCAGCCGGGCCCGGGTCAGTGCCAGCACCGGGCCGTGGACCGGCCCGCCGGCGGGCTCGCCGAACGGTCGCCGACCGGACCACTCACCCCGGCTGGTCAGCGGACGCAGGTCGAGCCGGACGCCGGACCGGGCGATGTCGGCCCAGGCCCGATCCACCCGCGAGCCGGTGAACCGGGCCGCCTCGGCGGGGGAGTCCCACACCGTCAGCGCGGCCCAGCGGGTGAGGTCGGCGTCGCCCGGCCCGAAGCCGGTGCCGGTCCCGGTGCCGAGCAGCTTGCCGAACCGTACGCCGGGCAGCGCGCGCAACCGGCGCGGGTCGAGCGCCATCCGGCCCAGCGCCCGGCCCAGGGCGGCCCGGGGGATCCGCCACACGTGCAGGGTGACCAGTCCGGGAACGGTCTCGGTGGTACTCACGCCACGTCGGTCGGGGTCCCGTAGGTGACCCGCAGCAGCTCGGCGTACGTGGTGGGGAAGACCGCCTGCGGCACGCCACCGGCGGCCCAGACCTCGTCGTACTTCTCCAGCGCGGTGTCGACGAGCGTACGCAGCGGGCGCGGGTGGCCGACCGGGGCGACTCCGCCGATCACCTGTCCGGTGTGCTCCTTGACGAACTGCGGGGTGGCCCGGCGCAGCCGGGTGACCCCGAGCCGGGCGGCCAGGGCGTCGGTGTCCACCCGGTGCGCGCCGGAGGTGAGTACCAGCAGGGGTTCACCGTCGGCGTCGAAGACGAGCGAGTTGGCGATGGCGCCCACGTCGACACCGAGCGCCTCGGCGGCCGCCGCGGCGGTGTGCACCGCGTCGGGCAGCAACCGGACCAGGGCCCGCTTGCCGGAGCCGTTGCGGGTGTACGGACCGTCGAGCGCGTCCTGCACCGCCTCGACGTTCGGGTGTGACTGCATCCCGCCATTCTTCCCGGTACGCCGACGGCAGGCGCACCCGGCCACGGCATGCGGAACCGGTCGCCCTGACCAGGCGGGCGACGTGGCTGGCCCCGGCGCGTCACACGTTGCGTTTTCGTCAGAGGGAGGGTGTACTGTCAGCAGTAGTTAGAACGAGTGTTCGATTGCTGGTGTCGCCGGCTAAATCGAACGTTCGTTCCAACCCCTCGGGGGCGGGTGTTTCGCGGCACCGGCTCCCGGACAGGTGCGGTGCCGCGGATCGCACCTGGGCTCCGGGCAGTCGCGAGTCCGGACCCGTCAGGCAGGCCGTCGGCCGCCGCCCACGACCCCCGGGCGGCGGCCGACGGACCCGCCGGTAACGCCGGCCGGGTGGGGTGTGGGGAAGCTCCGCACCCGGCCGGCCACCTACCTGGTGCGTCTTCCTCCGCACCGCCCGCCGCGGGCGCGTACCGCGCCGACGGGTCCACCCGTCGCGCGACCGCCCCGCTCGGCCCACGTGGAGGAGACCATGCCGACCAGTCCGGCCCAGGCGCCGACGGTGCCCGCGCACGTGTTGCCGCACCGCACTCCCGCCCAACTGCTCACCGTGGCCCGGCAGGGCCTCGCCGAGGCCGGCCGGACCGGCCCCGACGGCCTCCGGTACGCCGCCGCCCACCTCGCGGCGCTGCGCGCCGCCGCCGCGGTGCTCGCCGCCCGTGCCCGTCCCGCACCCACCCGCCGCAACCGGATCACCAGCGTCTGGGTGCTGCTCGCCGTCGTCGCCCCCGAACTCGACGAGTGGGCCGCCTACTTCGCTCTCGGCGCCGGCAAGCGCGCCGCCGCCGAGGCCGGCATACCCCGGGTGGTCACCGCCCGGGAGGCCGACGACCTGCTCCGTGCCGCCGAGGAGTTCGTGACGGTGGTGGAGGCCGCGCTCGGCCTGGCACATCAGCCGGCGATCGACGGTCTCGTCGCCTGACCAGCACCACCCACCGGCGGGCACCCGGTGGCGACACGACGGGGGGTAGGTCCGATGGCGGGCCGCATGGTGGTCGGTTCCGCCGCGCTGGCCGGGTTGGTGCGTCCGGCCAGCGCACCCGACCCGGTGGGTGGTCACCGGATACTCCCCGTCCGGCCCGAGCTGACCGGGCTGCTGCCCGGTCGTGGACTGCGGCGGGGCAGCACCATCGCGGTCGGTCTCGGGCAGCCCCGGCACAGCGGCACCACCTCGCTGCTGCTCGCCCTGCTCGCCGAGGCGTCCCGGGCCGGTTCGTGGTGTGCCGTGGTCGGGATGCCGACCTTCGGCGCGGGTGCGGCGGCCGAGGCCGGGATCGCCCTGGACCGGCTCGCCCTGGTGCCGCAGCCCGGCCCCGAGTGGCCCACCGTCGTCGCCGCGCTCATCGACGGGGTCGACGTGGTGGTCACCGCGGTACCCGCCACCGTCTCCGCCTCGGTCGCCGTCCGGTTGGCCGCACGGGCCCGCCAACGCGGCAGCGTGCTCGTGCCGTACGGCCGGTGGGACGGGGCGGACCTGACACTCCAGGTGGTCCGGGGCACCTGGGAGGGACTCGGGGCAGGGCGGGGGCGGCTGCGCCGCCGGGAGGTGACCATCTCGGCACACGGGCGGGGCGCGGCCGCCCGCGCCAAGGAGCTCACGGTGTGGTTGCCCGGTGACGAGCTGACCCGCGTCATCCCCCGCTCCGCCACCACCGCCGACCGGTCACCTCCCGCCCGGTTCCGCGTGCTGGCCTCCCCCCAACCGGCGGAGCACGCGACATGAGCGAGCGTCAGCGAGTGAGTCATCAGCTTCGTGGTGGCTCATGGCGGCGCGGAGCGTCGACATGAGCGCGCCTGCTCGGACGTTGCTGCTCTGGTGCCCGGACTGGCCGGTGCTCGCCGCCGAGATCGTCGACGGGGTGCCCGCCACCGGGCCGGTCGCGGTGCTGCACGGCAACCGGGTGGTCGCCTGCTCCGAGCAGGCCCGGGCCGAGGGGATCCGCCGGGGGCTGCGCCGACGGGAGGCGCAGGGACGCTGCCCGGGGCTCACCGTCGTCGACCACGATCCCGGTCGGGACGCGCGGGCGTTCGAGCCGGTGGTGGCCGCGGTCGAGGAGGTGGCGGTCGGGGTCGAGGTGGTCCGCCCCGGGGCCTGCGCGCTGGCCGCCCGGGGTCCGGTCCGGTACTTCGGCGGTGAGGAGGCGGCCGCCGAACGGATCGTCGAGCACGTCGCCCAGAGTTGCGCGGTGGAGAGCCAGGTCGGTATCGCCGACGGGGTGTTCGCCGCCGGGCTGTCCGCGCGGGAGGGGCGGATCGTGCCGCCCGGTGGGACGCCGGAGTTCCTGGCCGCCCAGCCGGTCGAGGCACTCGGGCGGCCCGCCCTGGCTGACCTGTTGCGCCGGCTCGGAGTGCGTACGCTCGGGGACTTCGCCGCGCTGGCCGCCGGTGACGTGCTCGCCCGGTTCGGGTTCGACGGTGCGCTGGCCCACCGGTGGGCCAGCGGTGGCGACGACCGGCCGTTGGCGGTCCGGCGCCCGCCCGTGGACCTGACGGTCGCCGCCGACCTGGACGAGCCGATCGAGCGCGTCGACGTGGCGGCGTTCGCGGCCCGGACGCTGGCCGAACGGCTGCACGAGCGGCTCGCCGGGCACGGGCTGGCCTGCACCCGGCTCGGCATCGAGGCGGTGACCGCGCACGGTCAGGAGTTGCACCGGGTCTGGCGGCACGACGGCCTGCTCAGCGCGGCGGCGATCGCCGACCGGGTCCGCTGGCAACTGGACGGCTGGCTCTCCGGCGGTGGCCGGCGCGGTGGCGACCGACCGCCCCGGCCCACTGCGGGGATCGTCCGGCTGCGGCTGGTGCCGGACGGGGTGCTGGCCCAGGCCGGTCTGCAACCGGGGCTGTGGGGCGAGACCGGTGCGGAACGCGAGCGGGCACACCGGGCCCTGAGCCGGGTGCAGGGTCTGCTCGGCCCGGAGGCGGTGGTCACCGCCGTACTCGGTGGAGGTCGGTCACCGGCCGACCAGACGCGGCTGGTGCCCTGGGGCGACGAGCGGTCACCGGCCGGTCCCGGCGCCGGTGCGGCCGTACCGTCCTGGCCGGGGCGGCTGCCGCCGCCGTCGCCGGCGGTGGTGCTGACCACCCCGCTCGCCGCGAGCGTGCTGGACGCCACCGGCGTACCGGTCGTGGTGAGCGCGCGACTGGCGGTGAGCGCCCCGCCGACCCAGTTGATCATCGCGGTGGAGGGCGGTGCCCAGGTCGGCCGGATCAGCGCACCGGCCGGGACCGCCAGTGCGGGTGGTACGGCGGACGGCGCCGTCGGTCGGGGTGGCGGGTCAGCCGGGACCGCCGGCCGGGGTGGTGCGTGGGCCGGGATCTCCGGCCGGGCCGGGGTGCCGGTCGAGATCGTCGGCTGGGCGGGCCCGTGGCCGGTCGACGAGCGGTGGTGGGACCCGGTCGAGGCGTGTCGGCGGGCCCGTTTCCAGGTCAGCCTGGCCGACGGCAGCGCCCTGCTGCTCGCCGTCGACGCCGGCCGGTGGCTCGTGGAGGCGGTCTATGACTGAGGCGGAAGTGAATCGTGGTGCGTTCCGTCCCCGGGGAGGGCCGGAACGCACCGGGATCTCGGTGGGCCGGGTGGGGCGGTGAGTTTCCACAATCCTCGGCTGCCCTGGTCGGAGCTGGAGCGGGTGCTCTCCGGGCGTACCGGGGAGGGTGAACGGCACCTGCGGGTGGTGGATCCCCTCGCGGTCGACGCCGACGGGGGTGACTCGCCGGCCTGGAGTCGGAGCCGGGAGCAGTACCGTCCGCCCGAGCTGGCCCGCCCCGACGGTGTGGTGCCGTACGCCGAGCTGCACGCGCACACCAACTTCAGCTTCCTCGACGGGGCCAGCCACCCGGAGGAACTGGCCGAGGAGGCCGTCCGGCTGGGGCTGACCGCGCTCGCCGTCACCGATCACGACGGCTTCTACGGCGTGGTGCGCTTCGCCGAGGCGGCCCGCACGCTGGACCTGCCGACGATCTTCGGGGCGGAGCTGTCCCTCGGTCTGCCCGGCCCGCAGCAGGGCGTACCCGACCCGCACGGCAACCACCTGCTGGTGCTGGCGCACGGCCACGAGGGGTACGCGCGGCTGGCCACGACCATCGCCCGCGCCCAGTTGCGGGGCGGGGAGAAGGGACGCCCGGTCTACGGGGAACTGGAGGAGGTGGCCGCCGACCTGCGGGACCACGTGTTGGTGCTGACCGGTTGCCGCAAGGGACACGTGCCGTCCGCCCTGCTCACCGAGGGGGTGGACGCGGCGGCCCGGGAGCTGGACCGGCTCACCGCGCTGTTCGGCGCGGAGACGGTGGCGGTGGAGCTGACCGACCACGGGCACCCGGTCGACGGCGACCGCAACGATGCGCTGGCCGAGCTGGCCGCCGCCGCCGGGCTGCCCACGGTCGCCACGAACAACGTGCACTACGCCACCCCCGGGCGGCGTCGGCTGGCCACCACCGTCGCCGCTGTGCGGGCCCGGCGCAGCCTGGACGAGATCGACGGTTGGCTGCCCGCCGCCGGCACCGCCCACCTGCGCAGCGGTGCCGAGATGGCGGCGCGCTTCGCCGCGTACCCGGGGGCGGTGGCCCGGGCCGCCGAGTTCGGCGCGGAACTCGCCTTCGACCTCCAGCTCGTCGCGCCCCGGCTGCCGGCGTACCCGGTGCCGCCGGGGCACACCGAGATGAGCTGGCTGCGGCACCTCACCGACGAGGGGGCGCGGGAACGCTACGGCCCGCGCGAGGCGCACCCGCAGGCGTACGCGCAGCTCGACCACGAGCTGAACATGATCGAGGAGTTGGGTTTTCCCGGCTACTTCCTGGTGGTCTACGACATCGTCGACTTCTGCCGGCGGGCGGACATCTACTGCCAGGGCCGGGGCTCGGCGGCGAACTCGGCGGTCTGCTACGCCCTGCGGATCACCAACGTGGACGCGGTGCGGCACCGGCTGCTGTTCGAGCGTTTCCTGGCCCCGGAACGCGACGGCCCGCCCGACATCGACGTGGACATCGAGTCCGACCGTCGGGAGGAGGTCATCCAGCACGTCTACGCCCGGTACGGGCGGGAGCACACCGCCCAGGTGGCCAACGTGATCTCCTATCGACCCCGGTCGGCGGTGCGGGACGTGGCCAAGGCGTTCGGTTTCTCGCCGGGGCAGCAGGACGCGTGGAGCAAGCAGATCGACCGGTGGGGCGACGTGGCCACGGTGGACGTGCCGGAGATCCCCGAGCAGGTGATCGCGTACGCCAACGAACTGACTGGTGGCTCGGGGAGGTGGGCGGGCTTCCCCCGGCACCTCGGCATCCACTCCGGCGGCATGGTGATCTGCGACCGGCCGGTGATCGAGGTCTGTCCGGTGGAGTGGGGCCGGATGCCCGGCCGCAGCGTGCTCCAGTGGGACAAGGACGACTGCGCCGCCGTCGGCCTGGTCAAGTTCGACCTGCTCGGCCTGGGCATGCTCTCCGCGTTGCACTACGGGTACGACATGATCGGGATGAGTCTGGACCTCGGCGACATGTCGCTGGAGGATCCGGAGGTCTACGACATGCTCTGCCGGGCCGACTCGGTCGGGGTGTTCCAGGTGGAGAGCCGCGCCCAGATGGCCACGCTGCCCCGGCTGCGGCCCCGGACGTTTTACGACCTGGTGGTCGAGGTGGCGCTGATCCGTCCCGGCCCGATCCAGGGCGGCTCGGTGCACCCGTACATCCGGCGCAAGAGCGGGCAGGAGCCGGTGACCTTCCCGCATCCGTTGATGCGCAACGCGTTGGAGAAGACGCTCGGCGTACCGCTGTTCCAGGAGCAGTTGATGCAGCTCGCCATCGACCTGGCCGGGTTCGACGCGGCCGGGGCCGACGAGTTGCGCCGGGCGATGGGGGCCAAACGGTCGGTGGAGCGGATGGCGAAGATCGCCGACCGGCTCTATCGCGGCATGGCCGAGCGCGGCATCACCGGCGAGCTGGCCGACGACGTCTACCGCAAGCTCACCGCGTTCGCCAGCTACGGTTTCCCGGAGAGCCACGCGATGAGCTTCGCCTATCTGGTCTACGCCAGTTCCTGGCTCAAGCGCTACCACCCGGGCCCGTTCCTGGCCGCGCTGCTCAGCGCCCAGCCGATGGGCTTCTACTCGCCGCAGACCCTGGTCGACGACGCCCGTCGGCACGGTGTGGAGGTACGCCGTCCGGACGTCAACGCCAGCGGCGCGAAGCCGGTGCTGGAGTCGACCCCGCAGACCCGCTGGGGCAGCCGGCCCGGTGAGCCGCCGCACGCCTGGGGGCTGGGCGGTCCGGCTGTACGGCTGGGGCTGTCCAGTGTGCGTACGCTCGGTGATCCGGTGGCCGAGCGGATCGAGGCGGAGCGGACGGCGCACGGGCCGTACCGCGACATGCCGGATCTGGCCCGGCGGGTGGGGCTGACCTCGGCTCACCTGGAGGCGCTGGCCACCGCGGACGCCTTCGCCTGTTTCGGACTGAGTCGGCGGCAGGCGCTCTGGGCGGCCGGCGCGGCGGCGCAGGACCGGCCGGATCGCCTGCCCGGCACGGTGACCGGCGCGACGGCGCCCACCCTGCCCGGCATGGAGGAGGTGGACCGGCTGGTCGCCGACGTGTGGGCCACCGGCCTGTCCCCGGAGCACCACCCGGCCCGGTTCATCCGTCCCCGGCTGGAGGCCCTGGGCGCGGTGCCGATCGACCGGCTGGGGCGGGTGGAGCCGGGCCGACGGATCCGGGTCGGCGGCATCGTCACCCACCGGCAGCGCCCGGCGACCGCAGGTGGGGTCACCTTTCTCAACCTGGAGGACGAGACCGGCATGCTCAACGTCACCTGCTCCCCGGGGCTGTGGCAGCGGCACCGGCGGGTGGCCCGGACCAGCGCCGCGCTGGTGGTGCGCGGGCTGTTGCAGCGGCACGAGGGAGTGGTCAACCTGGTCGCCGACCGGCTGGACGCGATCGAGCCACCGGTCAGCCCCGCGTCCCGCGACTTCCGCTGACCGATCCGCCGCCGGCGGTGCGTCTCGCCGTCGGGCCCGCGCGTCGCCGGCCGCGTGTCCCGTCGTCGGCCCGCGCCGCCCCGACGGCGTGCCTCGCCGCACATGACCGGCCGGGCAGGCCCTAGGCTCGACCGGGTGGAACAGACCCCGAACCCGGCCGGGCCGCCGCTCACCCCCCGTACCGCCGTGGTCTGGTCGGTGCTCCGCGCCGAGTTGGACCGCCGACCCGCCGCCGAGCTGACCGTGCTCGACGTCGGCGGTGGCACCGGTGGCTTCGCCGTGCCGCTGGCCCGGGCCGGGCACCGGGTCACCGTGGTCGACGCCAGCCCCGACGCGCTGGCCGCGCTCAGCCGCCGGGCCGCCGAGGCCGGGGTGGCACAGCGGGTACGCGCCGTGCAGGGCGACGGTGACGCGCTCGCCGGACTGGTCGAGCCGGCCAGCGTGGACCTGGTGCTCTGCCACGCCGTCCTGGAGGTCGTCGACGATCCGGCGCCGGTGGTGGCCGCGCTGGCCGGGGCGCTGCGGCCGGGCGGTGCGGCCAGCGTGCTGGTCGCCGGGCGGGCGGCGGCGGTGCTCGGCCGGGCGATGAACGGCCACCTGGACGTGGCGACGACGCTCGCCGCCGACCCCGACGGCACCGCCGGTTCCCGGGACACGCTGCGGCGGCGTTTCGACGCCGACGGCGCCACCGCGCTGCTGGCCGCCGCCGGGCTCGCCGTCGAGGAGATCCACGGCGTACGCGTGCTCGCCGACCTGCTGCCCGCAGCCGTGGCGGACGGCCAGCCGGGCGCCCTGTTGGAGCTGGAACGGGCGCTGGCCGCCCGGCCGCCCTGGCGGGATCTGGCGGCGCAACTGCACCTGTTCGCCCGCCGTCCGGCATGACCGGCCCGGAGGGGGCGGCCGTGCGCCCCCCGGTGTTAGGAGGGGGCCCTTCCTATGCACCAGGCGTTAACAAGGTGCCCTTCCTTGCACCTGTCACGCCGGAGTACGGCGGGGGGAGCATCGCCGACGTGCTGCCCAGCGCGCTCGCGGTGCTCGGTGTGCCCGGTGCCGCCGACCTGCTCGACCTCGGTGCCGACCTCTCCGGCGTACGCCGGATCGCGGTGCTGCTGGTCGACGGGCTCGGGTGGTACCAGATCCCGACCGCCGCGCCGTACGCGCCGACCCTGGCCGGGTTGACCGCGGCGGCGGGTCGGCCGCTCACCTGCGGCTTCCCCTCCACCACCCCGGTAAGCCTGGTCACCCTGGGCACCGGGGCGGCACCCGGCGCGCACGGGGTGCTCGGGTTCACGCTGCGGGTGCCCGGCACCGAGCGGGTGCTCAACCACATCGAGTGGTCCGGCGACCCGTCGCCGCTGCGCTGGCAGCCGGTCGCCACCCAGTTGGAGCGGGCCCGGGCCGCCGGGGTGGCGGTGACCGTGGTCAGCCGGCCGGAGTTCGGCGGCAGTGGCCTGACGGTGGCCGCGAACCGGGGCGGCGACTACCGGGGCGCGGCCGGGGTCGACGCGGTGGCCACCACGATGCTGGCCGCGCTGACCGCCGGCCGAGGCCCCACCCTGGTCTCCGGGTACCACCCGGACGTGGACCGCGACGGGCACCTCAGCGGCGTCGACTCGGCACCCTGGCGGGCCTCGGTGGCCGAGGTGGACGGGATGCTGGCCCGGTTGGTCGACGGGTTGCCGCCGGACGGGGCGCTGCTGGTCACCGCCGACCACGGCCAGCTCGACGTGCCCGCCGCGCACCGGTTCGACCTGGACACCGACCCTCGGCTGACCGACGGGGTGCGGGTCGTCGCGGGCGAGCCCCGGGTGCGGTATCTGCACACCGCGCCCGGTGCCACCGCCGACGTGGTGGCGGCCTGGTCGGCTGTGCTCGGTGACGCCGCCCGGGTGCTGGTGCGCGACGAGGCGGTGGCCGCCGGCTGGTTCGGGCCGGTGCCCGAGGTGCACCTGGAGCGGGTCGGCGACGTGGTGGTGGTCTGCAACGACACGTACGCCGTGCTGGCCAGCCGGTCGGAGAGCCCGATGGTCTCCCGGCTGGTGGCCTTCCACGGCGCGGACACCGCGGCCGAGATGACGATTCCGCTGCTGGTGCTGCGGGGCTGACCGGACGTCCTGTCCCACCCCGGGGTTAACCTGCCGGGGTGGGACGCAGCCAGTCGTTGCCCCGGGGTGGCGATCCCCGGTTCGGGCCGGACGCCGACGACGCCGGCTGTTCGATCCTGCACGTCGACATGGACGCCTTCTTCGCCTCGGTGGAGGTGCGGCACCGACCGGAGTTGCGCGGCCGGGCCGTCGTGGTCGGCGGGGTCGGCGCACGCGGGGTGGTCAGTTCGGCCAGCTACGAGGCCCGGCGGTACGGCGTCCGCAGCGCGATGCCGACGATGCGGGCCCGGGCGCTCTGCCCGCACGCGGTGTTCCTGCCACCGGACTTCAGCCGCTACTCGGCCGCCTCGCGGGCGGTCATGCAGATCTTCCGGGACATCACGCCGCTGGTCGAGCCGCTCTCCCTGGACGAGGCGTTCCTGGACGTCGCGGGTGCCCGGCGACTGTTCGGGCCGCCGGCCGCGATCGCCCGCCGGATCCGCGAGCGGGTCGCCGCCGAGCAGGAGCTGACCTGTTCGGTGGGGGTGGCGTCGAGCAAGTACGTGGCCAAGCTCGGGTCGACCCGGGCCAAGCCGGACGGCCTGCTCGTGGTCCCGGCCGCCCAGGTCCTCGACTTCCTCCATCCGCTGCCGGTCGCCGCCCTCTGGGGAGTGGGGGAGCGGGCCGAGCAGAACCTCCTGCGGCTCGGGCTGCGCACGGTGGGCGACCTCGCCCAGGCCCCGCTGGGGATGGTGCGGACCGCCGTCGGCGCGGCGGCGGCCGGGCACCTGCACGAGTTGGCGTGGGGACGCGATCCGCGTCGGGTCAGCCCCGAGCACGCGGAGAAGTCGGTCGGCGCGGAGGTCACCTTCGACGTCGATGTCAATGATCCGACCGAGATCCGGCGCACCCTGTTGGCGCTCGCCGAGAAGGTCGGTGGCCGGTTGCGTGCCGGTGGGCTGGTGGGGCGCACCGTGTCGCTCAAGGTGCGGATGGCCGATTTCCGCACGGTGAGCCGGTCGCGCACCCTGGACGTGCCCACCGACGTGGCGCGGGAGATGTTCGACACGGCCTGGTCCCTCTACACCGCTCTGGCGCCTGGTGAGCGGATCCGCCTCGTCGGCGTACGCGCGGAGGGTCTGACCCCCGCGGACGAGACGCCCCGGCAGCTCGCGCTCGGTGCGCCCGAGCGGGGATGGCGCGAGGCGGAGGTCGCGGCGGACGCTGCGGCTGCCCGATTCGGGCGGTCCGTCATAGGACCGGCCAGTCTTCTCGGGGGGCGTGATCCCCGACGAAATGAAAATCCGACGCGGCCGTAGGTCGTCCCGCTTTCCGACGCGCGAGGGCCCTCGTAGACTTGCGGGTAAGCAGCCGGTTGGCTGCCACGGTCTGTCGGTCCGACCGGACCGACCAACGTGACCGGGGAGGAGTGCCGTGCCGCTCTCGGAGCACGAGCAGCGGCTGTTCGAGCAGATCGAGCGGTCGCTTGCCGAGGACCCCAAGTTCGCCTCGGCCGTGCGCGCCAGCGACCCGCGTTTCCACGCGCGGCGTCGCCTGCTCGTCGCTGCCGGCGTGATCGTCGCTGGCCTGGCGTTGTTGGTCTATGGCGCGGTGATCAAAACTCCGCCGTTGGCAGTGGCGGGATTCGTTGTCATGTTGGCCTCGGCGGCGTTCGCGGTGCAGTCGCACCGCCGGGCGCAGTCACCGGACCTGCACGTCGTCGGAGGCACGGCGAGTCGTCGCCGGTCCCGGGGACGGTCCGGTCGCCGGTCGGGGGGTTTCCTCGACCGGATGGAGGACCGGTGGCGTCAGCGCCCGGAGGGGCACCGCTGACCCGCTGTTCCTGACGGCGGGGCATTCGTCCCGGACCTGACCGGTCCGGGACGTAGCGGCGTGCGACGACGGATGTGTGCTCCGGGTGCCCTTCGGGCGCCCAGGGCGAATGCGGTGACGTGGCGCGCTCCGTGCTGCCCAGCGAGCGGCCGAGTGACGAGCACGACCCCCAGCAGGCGGCGAGCGACAGCAGACCACGACGGGCCGGGTACCGGTGGATGTCCACCGGCACCCGGCCCGTGTCGTCGTGCCCGGACCGTGCCCTGTCGTGCCCGGACCGGGTGGGCGGTCAGCGACTCGCGCGGTTCGCGATCAGCCGGCGCGGACTGAACCGCAGCAGCCGGTGGCGTACCTGACCGCCGGAGTTCACCAGCCGCGACGAGGTGTCCGCGACGGTGGTGCGCCAGCGTTGCAGCACCGACGGCGGCAACACGGTCGCCATCAGTCGGGTTCGCCGGTCGGCCCGCTCGGCCAGCGCACCGCGTACCGTGCGCAGGGCCGTGGGCAGCGGCTCCCCGGTCAGCGGGTCGCGCGCGTACCGGGCCCGCTCCTCGGCGCGACCGAGCAGACGGGCCGCCGTCCCCGCCCCGGTGTCCGGTGCGAGGGCCTCCCGGACCAGCCGGTCGGCGGTCGCCCGGGGGGTCTCCGTCCGGTCCACCCGGATCCGGTAGTCGACAAGCGTGTCGAGCAGTTCGTCCCAGGCGGCGTGCGCGTCCGCCCGTGCCCGGTCCGGGTCGGCGCCGACCGACACCGCCGGTCGGTGCTCTCCGGTGGCGGTCGCCTTCGTCGCGTCGACCGTCCGGATCACCGGTGCCGGCCGACCTCGGCGGTGGCGTAGCGCGAGCCGGCGCAGCGCCGGCACGGCGAGCAGCGCCAGCAGGGCGAGTACGCCCACGGCGAGCAGCCACGGCCAGCGCGGCGCCTGCTGGGTGGGCGCGCCCGGGGCGGCACCGACGGCCGGGTCGTCGCCCTCCTGGAACTGGTCCGGTCCGGCGTCCGGTCCGGCTGACGGGTCATCCGCGTCGGGCGCCTCCGTGGCGTCGGTCTGCGGGGTGTTGTCCTCCGGGGCGTCGACGTCCGGCGCCCACGCGGAACGGGCCGAGCCCGGCACGCCGTAGGTCGGGGTGGCGTCGAAGGGCACCCACCCGATCTGGTCGAAGTACACCTCGGTCCAGGCGTGCAGGTTCCGGTTGGTCAGGGTGAGGGTGTCGGCGGTACGCCGGCTGCCGTTGGTGAACCCGAAGGCCACCCGGGCGGGGATGCCGGCGTCGCGGACCATCCAGGCCAGCGCCGCCGCGTACTGCTGGCAGTAGCCGGCCTTGTTCTCCAGGAAGTCGAGGATCTCCTGCCCGCTGGTGCCCTGTTCGGTGCTGAGCTGGTAGGTGAAGCCGTTCTCCTCGGAGAAGTAGTCGTAGATCGCGCGCACCTTGTCGTACTCGGTGCGCTTGCCCCGGATCAGGTCGGCGACCAGGGTCCGCACCTCGGGCACGTCGGGGGTGACGGTCTGCTGGACCCGGCGGGGGTCGTCGGCGGACAGCGCCCGGGCCGCGCGCAGGGCCTGCGGCGTGTACGTCGAACGGACGTAGTCGAACGAGTACGACTTCTCCCGGGAGTTCTCCCGGTTCGAGAAGACCACCTGCAGGTCCTGGTCGTAGAACCAGTTCCGGTTCAGGTCGGTGAAGTCGACCGGCTCGGCGTACACCGGCATCAGCGGCATGGCCAGGGCCCGGGTCACCTCGACGGTGGCCCGGTGCCGGGTCCGCTCGACCCCCCGTACCTGCTGCTCCGACGGGTCGGGCAGCTCACCGGTGACCCGGCTGCCGTTCGGTCCGCGTACCCGGAAGCCGTCGCCGCGCAGCTCGTCGGCGACGCCGAAGCGCAGATAGAACGGCTCCTCCTCGGTGGTGGTCACGGTGACCAGGTCGGTGGTCTCGGACTGGTTCAGCGTGCCGCTGAGCGCGGCGAACAGGTCGACGCGGCCGGGCGCGCCGCCGAAGCCCTGCCCGCCCAGACCGCTGCCGACGCCGGAGTTCAGGTTGTTCATCAGGCCGGAGGTCATGCCCGGTACGGCCAGCGGCACCAGGACGGCCAGCGCCAGGCCCACCACGGCCAGCCGCCGTCCGGCGGCGGCCAGCGGGGACGCCTCCCAGACGTCGACGTCGCGGCCGTCCCCGGTGAACCGCCGGCCGAACCGCCGGACCCGGTCGACGTTGTCGGTGACCAGCAGCCAGAGGAAGCCGGCGGCCCCGACGGCGAACGGCAGCGGCGGCACGCTGTCCACGTAGACCGCCACCGGCACCGAGTAGATGGCCAGCATCGGCAGGCCGGCCAGGGCGGGCCGGCGCAGCCCGACGCAGAGCACGTCGACCAGGACCGCGACGCCGCCGACGCCGAGCACGGTGATGAACAGCAGCGGGTCGGTGTCCGGCACCTTCACGCCGTGCGAGCGCATGTCGTCGACCGAGGTGCTGAGCAACTCGGCGAAGTGCCCGAAGGTGGCCGGCGTGGGCAGCACCGCGAGCAGTTCCTCGCCGCTGGGGAAGAGCCAGGTCAGGGCCAGGGTGAGGCCGGCGACCATGGCCAGGATCTGGGCCCACAGCGGGGTCCGGCCGAGCCGGGACAGGGCCGCCGCGGCGGCCACCGCGGCCACCGCGATGACCGACTGCACCAGCCAGGTCCACTGTTCGAAGATGGCCGACAGGGGCGCGGCGGCGAGCAGGGTCGCGGCGGCGGCCACCAGACCCAGGTTCCGATGGGCGATCATGAGAGGGACCTTCCGTTCATCGCACGCCGCCGGCCACCGTCTCGGCCATCGCGGCCCGCAGGGCGAAACCCTGCGAGCCCCGGCCGGCCTGCGGCCAGAGCGCCGGCAACCGGCCGCCGTGGTCGACGCCGATCACCCGCCAGCCGGACTGCATCAGGGCCAGCGCGGCGGTGTCGTGTGCCTGGTCGGCCTCGGTCCGGGCCTGCGCCGGCAGGTTCAGCCAGGCAGAGCTGTCCAGCAGGAAGCAGACGCAGGTGGCGCCGTTGGCCCGCAGCCCGGACAGCACCTCCGCCTCGGCGGTGCTCAGCGACCCGAAGACGCCGATGATCAGACCGCCGTCGGAGCGCTGCCGGACGTGTTGCACCAGGGCGGTGATCTCGACGCGTTCGTCCAGCCGCACCTCCGCGAGCTGGTCGAGGAGCAGACCGTCACCGGCGCCCTCGGTCGCGTTCACGTCCGCGCCGGAGCCGGTGACCAGCCGCAGCTTGTAACCGGCCTGACGCAGGTGCACGGCGATGCTGGCGGCGGCCGAGACGGCCCACTCGAAACTGGCCGTCGGGCCGTCGCCCTGGTGGCCGTACGCCCGGGTGTCCAGCAGGACCGTCGCGCGGCTCTCCCAGGGCTGTTCCTCCCGGCGCACCATCAGCTCCCCGGTGCGCGCGGTCGACTTCCAGTGCACCCGGCGCAGGTCGTCGCCGCGCCGGTACTCGCGGGTCGCCGCGTCGTCCTCGCCGTGCACCGCCACCGAGCGGGCCCGGCTCTCGCCGCTGCCGGCGTACTCACCGGGCAGCCGCACCGCCGGCAGCGGCACCACCTGCGGCACCACGGTCAGCGAGTCGGTGCCCGGGAAGGCCCGGCTCAGTTCGCACAGACCGAACGGGTCGGTCATCCGGACCACCAGCGGCCCCACCTCGTACCGGCCGCGCACGTCCGCCCGCACGGTGTACGCCACCGAGCTGGCCTGGTGCGCGCCGAGCCGTTCCAGCACCACCCGGGGCCGGCTGCCGAGCGCGTACGGCAGTCGGTCCTCCAGCAGCAGGGTTCCGGTGGGCAACCGGGACAGGTTCTGCAACCGCAGCACCATCCGGGCGGTGGCGCCGACCGGCACCCGGTGCGGGTCCAGCGAGCGGTGACAGGCGAGCTTGTAACGGCTGCGGCCGACGTAGAGCGCGGCGAGCAGCGGGAGGACGGCCAGCAGCACGGCCACTCGCAGCAGGTCCTTCTCGCCGAGGATGCCGGCGGAGACGGCGGCCGCCAGCGCGGCCGCCAGGAAGGAGCGACCGCGGGTGGTCAGGCCGCGTAAGCCGTCACGCACGTCACGGCCTCCGGGGTTCGAACGGGGCGCGACCGTTGCCGGCCGGCGGGCGGCTGTCGTACGGCGAACGCTGGCGGTCGTGCGGCAGCGGCAGCCGGTGCACCAGGTCCGCCACGATCGCGTCGGTGGTACGCCGGGCGAGCTGGGCGTCGGCGGTGGGGATGAGCCGGTGCGCCAGGACCGGTACGGCGAGTACCTGGAGATCGTCGGGGAGGACGTAGTCGCGCCCGTCGAGGGCGGCCACCGCGCGGGCGGTGCGCAGCAGTTGCAGGGTGCATCGCGGGGACGCGCCGAGCCGCAGTTCGGGTGCCTCGCGGGTGGCGGTGACCAGGTCGATCGCGTACTGCTTGACCGCGTCGGCGACGTGCACCTGCCGGACGTGACCGATCAGCCGGCGCACGGTGTCGGCGTCGGAGACCGGGCGCAGTGCCGGCAGCGGGTCCACCGCGCCGTGGGCGTCGAGCATCGCCAGCTCGGCACTGGGGTCGGGGTAGCCCATCGCGATCCGGGCGGTGAAGCGGTCCCGCTGCGCCTCCGGCAGGGGGTACGTGCCCTCCATCTCGATCGGGTTCTGGGTGGCGATCACCATGAACGGGGTCTGCAACTGGTACGTCACCCCGTCGACGGTGACCTGCCGTTCCTCCATGCACTCCAGCAGCGCGGACTGGGTCTTCGGCGAGGCCCGGTTGATCTCGTCGCCGACGACCAGGTTGGCGAAGACGGCACCCGGCCGGAACTCGAAGTCGTGCGTCTCCTGGTTGTAGACGCTGACGCCGGTGACGTCGCTGGGCAGCAGGTCGGGGGTGAACTGGATGCGGCGGACGGAGCAGTCGATGGAGCGCGCGAGGGCCTTGGCCAGCTTGGTCTTGCCGACGCCGGGCACATCCTCGATGAGCAGATGCCCTTCGGCGAGCAGGACGGCCAGAGCAAGCCGCACGGTGGCGGTCTTGCCCTCGATGACCTGTTCGATGTTGGCCACGATGGCGTCGCTCGCTGCGCGGAACTCGTCGTGCGGCAGCAATCCGCCAACTTCGTCCCAGGTCTGTTGAGTCACGGGCCTCCTCCTCGTCGCCGTCACGGCAGCTCTGTACGGAGCACCTGGACCCGCCGTTGGGTTCGCGACGTGCGAGCCTCGTCTGCCGCAACAATCTCACTGGCCTCTCAGGCTAACCATGTTTCTCGCCAACGCCGACTGGCGCAGGTGTTTGGGTGCTTACTGACTGATTTGTGGTTCACGCAGCGCATGTCGTCGGTTCTGCCGGGTAAGCGGCGCCGGACGCCCCGACACCTGACCGAGGAGGGACATGCGCGACCGGACGCAGACCCCGTGGGGCCGCCCCGGCCCGGGGGCGTCCGGCGACCGTGCCACCGGGCGTTGACATGGCGACGGCACCGGCATCCGAGGTGCTCCCGGCCGGGCGGGCGGCGTCGTGATCCTCGCCGTGGCGCTCGCCTGGCAGCTCGGGCTGGCGGCCTGCGTACCGCTGCTGACCCGGCGCCTCGGGCGGAACGCCGGCTACCCACTGGCCGTCGGCTACCTGGTCGCGGCCGGTCTGCTGCTCACCCGGCTGCCGACGATCCTGGACGACCGGTACGTCACCCTCGGCTGGCGGTGGCTGCCCGGCCTCGGAGTCGACGCCGCGTTGCGGATGGACGCGCTCGGTCTGGTCTTCGCGCTGCTGGCGCTCGGCGTCGGCGCGCTGATCATGGCCTACTGCCCCCGCTACCTCAGCGTCGACGACGACGGGCAGGAGCGGGTGTACGTCACCATGACCCTCTTCGCCGCCGCGATGCTGGGCCTGGTGCTCGCCGACGACCTGCTGGTCCTCTTCGTCTTCTGGGAGCTGACCTCCATCCTCTCGTTCGTCCTGATCGGACAGGGCGGACGTCCGGCGGCCACCGGCCCGGCCGTGCAGGCGCTGCTGGTCACCGTGGCCGGCGGGCTCGCCCTGCTGACCGCGATCGTGCTGCTGGCGGTGCAGACCGGCACCACCAGCCTGGAGACGATCGTCGCCGAGCCGGAGCGGCTGCGCGGCGGCACCGCCTGGGCGGCCGGGGCCCTGATCGTGCTCGCCGCGATCACCAAGTCGGCCCAGTTGCCGTTCCACTTCTGGCTGCCCGGCGCGATGGTGGCGATCACCCCGGTGAGCGCGTACCTGCACGCGGCGACGATGGTCAAGGCCGGCATCTACCTGCTGATGCGCTTCTCCGCCGTGTTCGGCGGCACGGTGGTGTGGGACGTCACACTGATGTCGGTCGGGCTGCTCACCGCGATCGTCGGCGCGCTGCTGGCGCTGCGGCAGTACGACCTCAAGGCGCTGCTGGCCTACTCGACCGTCAGCCAGCTCGGGCTGCTGGTCGGCGTGATCGGCGTGGGCACCCCGGCGGCCGACGCGGCGGCGATCCTGTACACCGTCGCGCACGCGTTGTTCAAGGCGACGCTGTTCATGCTGGTCGGCATCATCGACCACCAGGCGGGCAGCCGGGACGTCCGGGAGCTGTCCGGCCTGCACCGGGTGATGCCGGTGACGGTCTGGCTCACCGTGCTGGCCGCGATGTCGATGGCGGGGTTACCGCCCACCATCGGGTTCGTCGGCAAGGAGGCGATCTTCGAGGCATTCGGCGATGCGCACGGCGTCGGCCGGCTGGGCTGGGTCGCCGCCGGGCTCGGTGTCCTCGCCTCCGTGCTCACCTTCGCGTACGCGGCCCGCCTGGTGCACGGGATGGTCGAGGGGCCGACCCGGCAGCGGCGACTGCGCGAACCCTCCTGGGCGTTCCTCGCCCCGGCGGCGGTCGCCGCGGTGACGGCGACCGTGCTCGGTCCGGCGGTGTCGGTGCTGAGTCCACTGGTGGAACGCGCCGCCGACGCGGCCCGGCCGGAGGGCACACCGCCGTACCTGGCGTTCTGGCACGGCTTCACGCCCGCACTGGGCCTCAGCGCCGCCACCGTGCTGCTGGGCACGCTGATGTTCCTCGGCCGGGTCCGGGTGGACCGGCTGCTGCGGGCCGTACCCACCACACCGCCCTTCGCCGAGCTGGTCGAACGCGGCCGGCGACGGTTGCTCCGGGTCGGCGCGCTGGTGGCCCGCCCGGCGCACGCCACCGGCCCGGCGCCTTTCCTGGTCCGCCCGCTGCTGGCGGTGGTGGTGCTGGCGGCGGGCGCCGCGTTGCTGGCCGACGTCGCGCCCCTGCCGCACGTCGACCCGGCCCGCCCCGGCGACTGGCTGCTGGTCGGCCTGCTCGTCACGACGCTCGCCGGTCTGCTGGCGGCGCGGTCCGCGCTGGCCGCGATCGGGCTGACCGGGGTGGTGGGTCTGCTGCTGTCGGCCTGGTTCCTGACGGTCGGCGCGCCGGACGTGGCACTGACCCTGATGTTGGTCGAGGTGCTGACCGCGGTCGTCGTGATGCTGGCCCTGCGCCAGCAGCCGGACCGGCTGGCCCCGGTCGGGCGGCGCTGGTCGGTGACCGCCGCCGCCGCGCTCGCGGTGGTGACCGGTGTCGCCGCGGCGGCCGGCACCGCCGTGCTGACCGGCCGGGGCGAACCGTCCGGTCCGGGACGGTGGTACCTCGACCGGGCGGAGGGGTTGACCGGCGGCGCGAACGTGGTCAACACCATCCTGGTCGACTTCCGCGCCCTGGACACCCTGGGCGAGGCGGTGGTGCTCGCGGTGGTGGCCCTCGGGCTGGTCCGGCTCGGTGCTGACCGCCCGGCCCGGCCCGACGTCGGCGACCCGGCCGACGACGACGTGGTGCTCGCGTTCGCCTACCGGATGCTGGCACCGGTGATGCTGGTCGTCTCGGCGCTGCTGTTCCTACGCGGGCACGAGGCCACCGGCGGCGGATTCATCGGGGCGTTGCTGGCCGGTACGGCGGTCGGGCTCGGGCAACTGGCCCATCCCGGCGGGGCGCCCCTGCTGGGCCGGGTGCCGGCGGTGCCGCTGGTGGCCGCCGGGTTGCTGATCGCCGTCGGCGCCGGGGCGGCCCCGCTGGCCGTCGGCGAACCCCTGCTCACCCCGCTCGGCCTGAGCACGCCCGACCCGCTGCCGACGCTCTCCACCGCGCTGGTGTTCGACCTCGGCGTCTACCTGATGGTCCTGGCGTTGGTGGTGGCCGCCGTCCGGCGGCTCGGGCTGCCGTCGGGTGCCCCGCCCGCCGCCGCCCCACCCGTCGGCGCCGCCCGATGAGCGCCGCCGTGCTCGTCGGCACGCTGGTCGCCGCCGGGGTGTTCCTGCTGGTCCGGCCCGGACACCTGCGCGTGGTACTGGGTTTCGTCCTGCTCGGCCACGCGGTCAACGTGGTGCTGCTGGCCGCCGGCGGGCTCGGCCGCCGCACGGCGCCGGTCCGTGAGGTGGGCCCGGACACGGCGGACCCGCTGCCGCAGGCGTTCGTGCTGACCGCGATCGTGATCACCTTCGGGGTCACCGTGCACCTGCTCGGCCTGCTGCGTCGGGGCTCCGCGGACCCGGACGCCGACGCCGACGGCCCCGGCGGCGTCACCGACCCGGACGGCCCGGGCGAGACCGACGCCGACGAGCGTGCCGGGGACGGCGACCCCGAGAGTGGTCCGGCACCGACCGGACCGGACGGGGTACGGCGGTGACCCTGCTGCTCCTGTTCCCCGTCGCCGGGCCCCTGCTGGTGGCCGGTGGGCTGCTCGCCCTGCCGGGGCGGCTCCGGACGCACCGGGTCGCCGCACTGGTCATCACCGTCGCCGTGCTGTCGGCGGGCGTGGCGCTGCTGGTGACCACCACCGTCGCCGGGGACATCCCGGTGCTGAGGGTCGGCGGCTGGCCGCCACCGGTGGCCATCAGCCTCGCCGCCGACGCGTTCGGCGCCCTGCTGGTCACCGTGTCGGCGGTGGTGGTGCTCGGCTGTCTGGTGTCGGCCGTGGGCTCCGGCGACGACCGCCGCCCGTACTTCCTGCCGCTGGTGCTGGTGCTCTCGGCCGGGGCGTACGGTGCGTTCCTCACCACCGACCTGTTCAACCTGTTCGTGCTGATCGAGGTCATGCTGGTGCCCTCGTACGTGCTGTTGAGCCTCGCCGGGGGCATCGGGCGCGGCGGTGCGGGCCGGGTGTACGTGTCGACGAACCTGCTCGGCTCCACCCTGCTGCTGGGCGGAGTCGCGCTGGTCTACGGCACCACCGGAGCGGTCGGACTGGGAGACCTCGCCGGGGCGGCCCGCGACGAGCCGGCCGTGGCGGTGGCCGGCGGCGTGGTGCTGCTCGCCCTGGGCGTCAAGAGCGCGCTGGTCCCGGTGCACGACTGGCTGCCCCGCACCTATCCGGTGGCCTCGCCGGTGGTGGTGGCGCTCTTCTCCGGCCTGCTGACCAAGGTGGGTCTCTACGCCGTCATCCGGATCTACGCGGTGGTGTACGGCGGCGACCCGGCGTACCACTGGCTGCTCGGCGTGGTGGCGCTGCTGTCGATGGCGGTCGGCGTGCTCGGCGCGGTCGGCGAGGGCTCGATGCGCCGGATCCTCGTCTTCCACATGGTCAGCCAGATCGGCTACGTGCTGCTCGGCGTGGCGCTGTTCACCGCCGCGAGCCTGGCCGCGGCGGTGTACTACCTGGCCCAGTACGTGCTGGTGAAGGCGGCGCTGCTGCTCTGCGCGGCGGCGGTACGCGCCGGCCGGGGCACCGACCGGCTGGACGGCACCGGTGGCCTCGCCGTGCAGCGCCCCGCGTTGGCCCTGGCCTTCGCCGGTGCGGCGCTGTCGCTGGCCGGCCTGCCGCCGTTCTCCGGCTTCCTGGCGAAGTTCCTGTTGCTGCGGGCCGCCGCCGAGGTCGACGCGTGGTGGGCGATGACGGTGGCGGTGCTGGTCAGCCTGGTCACCCTGCTCTCCATGCTGAAGATCTGGAGCGCGTTGTTCACCGGTGAGCCGGCCACCGACGCGGTCACCGGCCGGATCGGGCGGTCGCTGGTCGCCCCGCCGCTGGCCCTGGCCGTGCTCTCGCTGGTCGCGGGGCTGGCCGCGCAGCCGCTGCTGACGGTGGCGGAGACGGCGGCGGACGGACTCCGCGACCCGGCCGGCTACGTGCGGGCGGTGACCGGGCGATGAGCGCGACACCGGCGCTGGCCCGCCGGACGGTGGTACGCCTGGGCCGGATCCTGCGGTTCACCGGCTACTTCGCGGTCCGGCTGGTGCAGGCGAACCTGGCCGTGGCGTGGGAGATCCTCACGCCGGGGTCGCGACTGGAACCGGCGGTGGTGCGGGTGCCGCTACGGGCCGGCACCGACGTCGAGGTCGCCGCGGTGGCCCTGGCGGTCAGCCTGACCCCGGGCACGCTGACCCTGGCGATCCGGCGGGAGCCCGCGACCCTCTGGGTGCACGGCGTGTACGCCGCCGACCCGGTCGCGTTCCGCCGCGAGGTCACCGAACTGGAGTGGCGGGTGCTCGCCGCGATCCGCCCGGCCACGCACCCGGCCGGCGGCGGCCGACCCGACGACGGCTCCTCCGACGACGGTGGTCCGTCCGACAACGACCCGCCCGAGACGTGGAGGTCGCGATGATCCTGCTGGACGTGGTGCTGGTGGTGCTGGCGTGCGCGATGGCGGTGGTGATCGGCCGGCTGGTACGCGGACCGACCGACGCCGACCGGGCCGCCGCGCTGGACCTGGGCTTCTTCGTCTTCCTGGCCGCCCTGGCGGTGCTCGCCGCCCGGCTGGACGCGCCGGACCTGCTGGACCTGGTGCTCACCGGGACGCTGGTGAGTTTCCTGGCCACGGTGGCGATGGCCCGGCTGGTGCACCGGGGGCAGCGGTGATCCGCACGGCACTGGCCTGGGCGCTGCTGCTGCTCGGCACCGTCCTGATCTCGATCAGCGCGGTGGGCCTGGTCCGCCTGCCCGACGTCTACCACCGGATGAACGCGGTCGCCAAGGCGGCCAGCCTCGGCCTCAGTTGTGTGCTGTTCGGCGTGCTGCTGCTGATCCCGAGCGTGCGTACCGCCGTGGTGGTGCTGGTGGCGGTCGGCCTGCAACTGTTCACCGCCCCGGTGGGTGGCTACGCGCTGGCCCGCGCGGCGTACCGGGCCGGTGCGCCGCTGGCCCCGATCACCCGCTACGACGAGCTCGACGGCCGGGTCGGCGACGGTCGCCCCGACACCGGCTGACGGGGTACTGGGCGGCGGTGCCCGAGGGGTCGCGGTACACTGCCGGTCATGGCCGGAGTCTTCCTGCTTCTTACCGAGCCGTGCTGATGCGCTGACGGCGCGACAGCACGGCGGCCCCTCCTGTGCGAGGGGCTTTTTCGTGCCCGCCGGGGCCCGGGGCGGGCCGCCGAGCACGGACACGAGACCAGCCAGCACGGAGAAGACCCCGCCGGTCGACGCGAGGAGAAGGCCATGACCGAGGCAGCCGCCAACGACACCCCACCGTTCCGGTACACCGCCGTGCTGGCCGACGAGATCGAACGCCGCTGGCAGGATCACTGGGAACGCGAGGGCAGCTTCCACGCGCCGAACCCGTCCGGCCCGCTGGCCGACCCGGCCCACCCGCGCTCCGGCGCCGAGAAGCTGTACGTGCTGGACATGTTCCCGTACCCGTCCGGCGCGGGACTGCACGTCGGGCACCCGCTGGGCTACATCGGCACCGACTGTTACGCCCGCTACCAGCGGATGGCCGGGCGCAACGTGCTGCACGCGATGGGCTTCGACGCGTTCGGCCTGCCCGCCGAGCAGTACGCGGTGCAGACCGGCACGCACCCCCGGACGACCACCGAGGCGAACATCGAGCGGTACCGGGAGCAGCTGCGGCGGCTGGGACTGGCCCACGACCAGCGGCGCTCGGTGGCCACCATCGACACCGACTTCTACCGCTGGACCCAGTGGATCTTCCTGCAGATCTTCAACTCCTGGTACGACCGCCAGGCCGGTCGGGCCCGCCCGATCAGCGAGCTGATCGCCGAGTTCGCCGGCGGTACCCGGCGTACCCCGGACGGCCGCCCGTGGGCCGAGCTGTCGTCCGCCGAGCGTCGCGCGATCGTCGACGACCACCGCCTGGCGTACGTGTCGCAGGCGCCGGTGAACTGGTGCCCCGGGCTGGGCACGGTGCTGGCCAACGAGGAGGTCACCGCCGACGGTCGCTCCGAGCGCGGCAACTTCCCGGTCTTCAAGCGCAACCTGAAGCAGTGGATGATGCGGATCACCGCGTACGGTGACCGGCTGCTGGACGACCTGGACAAGCTGGACTGGCCGGAGCCGATCAAGCTCATGCAGCGCAACTGGATCGGCCGATCCACCGGTGCGCACATCGACTTCCCGACCCCCACCGCGCCGATCCGGGTGTTCACGACCCGGCCGGACACCGTCTTCGGGGCCACCTACATGGTGCTGGCACCCGAGCACGAGCTGGTCGACGCGCTGGTGCCGGCGGCCTGGCCGGAGGGGACCCGGGATGCGTGGACCGGTGGGCACACCGATCCCCGGGCAGCCGTCGAGGCGTACCGCAAGGCGGCGGCGGCCAAGACCGACGTCGAGCGGCAGGCCGACACCAAGGAGAAGACCGGCGTCTTCATCGGCGCGTACGCCGTCAACCCGGTCACCGGTGGGCAGGTGCCGATCTTCATCGCCGACTACGTGCTGGCCGGCTACGGCACCGGCGCGATCATGGCGGTACCCGCGCAGGACGAACGGGACTGGGAGTTCGCCGATCTCTTCGAGCTGCCGATCGTGCGTACCGTGCAGCCGCCGGAGGGCTTCGACGGCACCGCGTACACCGGGGAGGGGCCGGCGATCAACAGCGCCGCGCCCGACCGCGACCTGGACCTGAACGGACTGGGGGTGGCCGACGCCAAGGCCCGCATCATCGCCTGGCTGGAGTCCACCGGCGCCGGTCGGGGCGCGGTGACCTACCGGCTGCGGGACTGGCTGTTCAGCCGGCAGCGGTACTGGGGCGAGCCGTTCCCGATCGTCTACGACGCCGACGGTGCCGCGATCGCGCTGCCGGAGGAGATGCTGCCGGTCGAACTGCCCGAGGTGGACGACTTCTCGCCGCGCACCTTCGACGCCGACGACGCCGACAGCGACCCGGAGACGCCGCTGTCGCGCCGCCGCGACTGGGTCGAGGTCGAGCTGGACCTGGGTGACGGGCCGAAGCGGTACACCCGGGAGACCAACGTGATGCCGCAGTGGGCCGGCTCCTGTTGGTACGAGCTGCGTTACCTGGACCCGACCAACGAGGGACGGTTCGTCGACGCGGAGAACGAGCGGTACTGGATGGGGCCGCGCGGCGAGGGCGACTGCGGTGGCGTGGACCTGTACGTCGGCGGCGCCGAGCACGCCGTGCTGCACCTGCTGTACGCCCGGTTCTGGCACAAGGTGCTGTTCGACCTGGGGCACGTGTCGTCGTTCGAGCCGTTCCGCAAGCTGTTCAACCAGGGCTACATCCAGGCGTACGCGTACACCGACGCCCGGGGCGCCTACGTCCCGGCCGAAGAGGTCGTCGAGCGCGACGGCGACTGGTTCCTGGGCGACGTCCAGGTCAACCGCGAGTACGGCAAGATGGGCAAGTCCCTGAAGAACGTGGTCACCCCGGACGAGATGTGCGCCGCGTACGGCGCCGACACGTTCCGGGTCTACGAGATGTCGATGGGGCCGCTGGAGGTGTCCCGCCCGTGGGAGACCCGGGCGGTGGTCGGCTCGTACCGGTTCCTGCAGCGGGTCTGGCGGGCGGTCGTCGACGAGCAGACCGGCGAGTCGCGGGTCACCGACGAACCGGCCGACCAACAGACCCGCCAGTTGCTGCACCGGGTGATCGACGGCGTCCGGGGCGACATGGAGGGCATCCGGTTCAACACCGCGATCGCCAAGCTGATCGAGCTGACCAACGCGGTGACCAAGCTGGCGACGACCCCGCGCGAGGTGGCCGAACCGCTGGTGCTGATGGTGGCGCCGCTGGCCCCGCACATCGCCGAGGAACTGTGGCGGCGGCTGGGTCACCAGACCTCCCTGACGTACGCGGACTTCCCGGTCGCCGACCCGGCGCTGCTGGTCGCCGAGACCGTCACCTACCCGGTGCAGGTCAACGGCAAGGTCCGGGGCCGGGTCGAGGTGCCGGCCGACGCCGCCGAGGACGACGTGCGTTCCGCCGCGCTGGCAGCGGTGGCGGGGGTGCTGGCCGGCAAGGAACCGCGCAAGGTCATCGTGATCCCCGGCCGGATGGTGTCCGTCGTCGCCTGACGCTGTTGGCGAGCTGTCGGTGTAGGTGAGCTGTTGTTGGTGAAAGGAAGGGTCCCCTGCTAACGCCTCGTGCATAGCAGGGGACCCTTTCTAACGTTCGAACGCCGTGCTCGGTGCGGCGGCCGAGCCCTCCAGTGCACGGTATGCGGGCGCGCGTGCGGTGCGAGCCGGCGCTGCGGCGGGCACCCGTGGGGCCACGTGGGCGGGAAGAAGACGTGCCGCACGCTCCGGCGCTACGAAGGCGGCGTCTTCGAGTTCCCGGGGTGCGGCGACTCGTCGCAAGGTCGTGCTCGATCCGGGATCGAGTGGTCTCGTGCTGACACCGAGGCCACTCGATCCAGGATCGAGCGTGATCATGGAGCGCGATGCGGCGAGAGCGGGGGCGCGGCACGATCGCGCTTGCCGAGTTGTTAGCAGGGGTCCCCTGCTATACGCGAGGCGTTAGCAGGGGACCCCTCCTTACATCTGGGTGGTGCGGCGTCGGCGTTCGGCGAGCCACCAGCGGGTGAGCAGCACCGCGCTGGCGATGAAGCCGAGCGCGGCGGGGGTGGCGGCGAGCCAGTTGACCTCGCCGGGACTGGTGACGGCGGCACCGACGGCGGCGTAGCCGAACGCCGACGGGGCGGAGGCGATCACGCTGCCGACGAGGAACGGCAGGATTCGCGCGCCGGTGGTGCCGTAGCCGTAGCTGACCAGGCCGTAGCCGGAGATCGGCAGCAGCCGCACGGTGATCACCCCGAGCACGCTCTGCCGGGTGAACCAGCGATCCAGTCGGGCCAACCGGCCCCGGACGCGCTCGGCGACGAACTCCCGCCCGAGCACCCGGCCGACGGTGAAGCCGATCGCCGCCGCCAGCAGGGCGGCCCCCAGCGCGTACGCGGCACCCTCCAGGGCGCCGAAGAGCGCGCCCGCGGCGAGCGTGATGAACGTACGGGGGACCAGTGCCACCAGCAGCAGCGCGCCGCCGAGGACTCCGGCGACCGGGGCGAGACCGCCCAGTCGGTCGCCGAACTGCGGCAGCGCCGTGGGGTCGGGGTGGGGGACCAGGATCAGGGTCACCCCGAACCCGGCGATCAGGAGTAGCAGTAGGCCGAACCGGACGACCGACGGTGTGGTGGCGACCGGCTGCACCGATCGCCAGTACCGTGCGAGCCGCCGGACGGCCGGGGTCATGCCCGGGCGGCGGCCACCGCGGCCCGACGTTCGGCCCGCAGCCGGTCGGCCCAGGTGTCGTCGAGCGGCGGAAGCTGCTGTGCGCCGGTGGCCCAGCGCAGCAGCAGGTCGGCCAGGGCCGGGTTGCGGGCCAGCGCCGGACCGTGGGAATACGTGCCGAGCAGCTTGCCGCGCCACGCGCCCTCGGTGGCGCCGTCGTTGCCGATCCCGGCGGTGACCCGGGCCAGCGGGGAGACCTCGGCACCGAGACGGGTACGGCCGCCGTGGTTCTCGAAGCCGGTCAGCGGAGGCAGACCCAGCCGGGCGTCGATGTCACCGGCCAGTTCGCCGACGGCCCGGGTCTCGCCCCGGTCGGAGGAGAGGTCGAGCAGTTCCAGGCCGCGGTACTGGGTGCCCTTGGCGAAGAACGACGTGCCGAGCAGTTGGTATCCGGCGCAGACGCCGAACACCACCGAGCCCTGGGCGACCGCCCGGTGCAGGCCGCCGTCGGTGAGCAGCCGCTGGGCGCCGAGCGCCTGCGGGCCGTCCTCGCCGCCGCCGATGAGGTAGATGTCGGCGGTGGTGGGCATCGGCTGGTCGGAGCGGACCTCCAGCACCTCGATCGGGAAGCCGCGCTGCTGTGCCCGCCGGGCCAGGATCAGCATGTTGCCCCGGTCGCCGTAGGTGGAGAGCAGGTCGGGGTAGATCCAGACGATGCGCAGGGTCTCAGTTGACACGGTCCAACTCCGCTCGGATGTCCTGGAAGGCGGTGTAGTTCGCGATGACCTCCAGCCGCCCTGGCGGCACCGCCCGGATGGCGTCGTCGAACGTGCGGACGTGCTGGAACGGCACGCCGTTGACGTCCAGCCGGACCGCCAGGTCGTACGCGCGGTCGCCGGTGATGAGCACCTGACGTCCGCGTAGCGGGGCGAAGTCGACGTCGAAGAGCCAGGAGGTGTCCAACCCGTCGGGGTCGCGGGCGTTGATGGAGAGCAGGGTCGCGGTGTGCTCGGCCATGTCGAACGCCTCCAGCCAACTGGCCGGGTTCTTCGCCAGCAGCAGCCGGACCAGCCGACCGTCCCGCTCGACCTGGGCGTACCGTCCGGCGACCGAGGTGACGTCGCCGAGGCGGGGGACCGCGTCGAACGGGCGTACGCCGAACTCGGCGGCCAGGGCCAGCGCGGTGGCCGCGTTACCGATGTTGACCTTGCCGGGGAGCTGGAGCTTCACCTTGTACCAGGCGCCGGTGGGGTCGAGGACACCCTCGTCGTCGACCGTCCACTGCGGCTGCGGGCGGCGCAGCGGGCATCCGCTGCACCACCACTGCTCACCGGAGCGCTGGATGGTCGAGCCGCACTCGGGGCAGACCCACGAGTCGTCGTGCCACCGCTGCCCGGCGGAGAACCAGGTGACGTGCGGTGGGGTGATCCGCTGGTCGTGGGCGGCCGGCGGGGTGGCCGCCCAGACCACCATCGGGTCGTCGGCGTTGGCCACGATGCGGATGTCCGGGTGGCGGACCAGGGCCGCGCGCCAGAGCTGCGCCATCATGGCGACCTCCTTGGCCCGGTCGAGCTGGTCGCGGGAGAGGTTGAGCAGCGCCACGACGTGCGGCTCGGTCGCCTCGATCACCTGCGCCAGGTAGTGCTCGTCGACCTCCAGCACCGCGTACGGGGTGCTGCCCGCCTTGGCCAGGGCCGAGGTGTGCCCGGTGGGCATGTTGGCGCCGAAGGAGTTGGTGGCGACCCGGCCGAGCACGCCGACGGCGGCGGCGGCCAGCCGGGTGGTGGTGGTCTTGCCGTTGGTACCGGAGACCAGTGCGATGGCCCGTCCGGCGGAGAGGTGCGCCAGCAGGTCCGGGTCGATCTTCAGGCCGATCCAGCCACCGATCACCGAGCCGTCGCCACGGCCCGCAGCCCGCGAGAGGGCTGCGGCGGTCCGTGACACGGAGCTGGCCACCTTCGCCCGTAGGGGCATCTTCGCGTCCGTCACGCGAGCGAGGTTACCGGACCAGACCACCCCTCAGATCGCCGCCGACGGTGTTCCGTTCTGTCCACTTCGTCGGTGAGCGGGGCGGTGGGCGTCCGGACCGGCCCGAGTGGATCTATGTCGGATAGCGGACCACGTCCGCCGCCCCGCCGCCCTCCACTCCGCTCCACCCCGGCTGACGTGCGGTTTTGTGGCGCGCGGCGACGCGCCGCGCGGTCGATTCTGGTTGCGGGTGGAGGGAAGTGGAGTAGAGTGGGGCGCATTGGTGGGGCCGGGAGGGGCCCACCGGCCCGGGGGGTCAACGGCGCGCGAACGCCGTTAAAGGGCGAGGGGGTTGGGCCGATGTTTCTCGGCACCCACACTCCGCGCCTGGACGACAAAGGCCGGTTGATCCTTCCGGCGAAGTTCCGGGATGAGCTGGCGGGGGGTGTCGTGATCACCAAAGGGCAGGAGCGCTGCCTCTACGTCTTTCCGACGCCTGAGTTCCAGCACATCGCGGAGCAGTTGCGCGCGCAGCCGATGACGCACAAGGCGGCCCGGGCCTACAGCCGTGTCTTCTTCGCCAGCGCGCACGACGAGATACCCGACAAGCAGGGCCGGGTGACCATCCCGGCACACCTGCGCAGCTACGCGGGGCTCGACCGGGACCTGGTGGTCATCGGCGCGAGCACCCGGGTGGAGATCTGGGACAAGGTCGCCTGGGAGACCTACCTCGCCGAGAGCGAAGACGACTTCGCCGACATCGAGGAGGGGGTGCTGCCAGGCGGTCTGTAGGGCGTGGCGACGCCCGACGTACTGCGAGATCTCCAGCCGCTTTCGAGTTCCTGGCATCCCTTCCCCGGTGCCAGGCGCACGAGTCGAGAGCGGATGGGGATCTGGCGGTACGACGGCACGGCGTCGTCCGACGAGCAGGACGCGACAACGAGACCGGTTCAACCAGTGGGGGGCGACATGGGGGAGCTACGCGGCACGCATGTGCCGGTGCTGCTTGAGCGGTGTCTCGAGCTGCTCGCCCCCGCGCTGGGTCGAGGCGGCCGCACGGTCCACGTCGACGCGACGCTCGGTCTGGCCGGGCACGCCGAGGCGGTGTTGCAGGCACATCCGGAGACGATCCTGGTGGGCCTGGACCGGGACACCGAGGCACTCGCACACGCTCGGGTACGGCTGGCCCGGTTCGCCGATCGCGTCCACCTGGAACACGCGGTCTACGACGAGTTGCCCGAGGTGCTGGACCGGTTGGGCTACCCGTCCGTGGACGGTGTGCTCTTCGACCTCGGTGTCTCCTCACTGCAACTCGACGCGCCCGACCGCGGGTTCGCGTACGCACAGGACGCGCCGCTGGACATGCGGATGGACCAGACCCGGGGGGTGACCGCCGAGGAGGTGGTCAACACCTACCCCCACCCGGACCTGGCCCGGGTGCTGCGGGTGTACGGCGAGGAGAAGTTCGCCGGCCGGATCGCCTCGGCGATCATCCGGGAACGGGACCGGGGCCGGATCACCTCGTCGGCGCGTCTGGCCGAGTTGGTGCGGGAGTCGATCCCGGCGCCGGCCCGGCGAACCGGGGGACACCCGGCAAAGAGAACGTTTCAGGCTTTACGGATCGAGGTAAACAGAGAACTGGCAGTGCTGGAGACGGCGCTGCCGGCCGCTCTGGACACACTTTCCGTCGGCGGTCGCATGGTGGTCCTGTCCTACCACTCGTTGGAGGACAGGCTCACCAAACAGGCGCTCGCCGGCCGGGTCCGCAGTACGGGCCCGGTCGACCTCCCGGTCGAACTGCCCGGGTCGGAGCCGACGTTCCGGCTGCTCAGCCGGGGCGCGGAGCTGCCCGGGGAGAGGGAGGTCGCCGCCAACCCGCGAGCCGCATCGGTGCGGCTACGGGCGGCGGAACGGATCGACCCGCAGGCCCGGCACCAGGGGCGTACCGACCGCGAACGGTACCGGCGCCGGGTCAAGGCGATGCACCAACCGGGGACGGGGTCGGCCGCGGAAACCGGAGGGGGACCGCGGCGGACGCCGGGGGACACGGACGAAGAGGGGGAGGGAATATGAATGTGAGCAAGCGTCGGGACGTCGCCGGCGTCGGGCAGCGCACACCGCGGTCGGGGGGCCGGATCGCGGCGGAGCGGACCCGAGTAGCCGGAAACGACACCCGGCGGCAGGACCGGGTGAGCCGGCTGGACGACACTCGCGCCCGGGGGGCGCGCGAGTTTCCCGTCCAGGGCAGCGCCGCACTGCGTCCGGTGGAACGGGCCGACACCGGCAAGCCGGAGAGGGCCGAGTCGCCGCGGCTGCGGGTCGCCCCGCCGCCGCCGGTGCGGGTGCCCCGGGCACCGTTCGCGGCGCTCGTGGTGGTGCTCGTCGTCGGTGGAGTGCTCGGCATCCTGGCCGTCAACACGAAGATCAACGAGAATGCGTTCCGGCTCGACGAACTCCAGCAGCAGCAGGCCAAGCTCGACGTGGAGCAGCAGCAGCTGAAGAAGCAGATCGCCGAGTCGGAGTCGCCGGGCAACCTGGAGGCCCAGGCCCGCCGTCTGGGGCTGGTCGAGTCGGGCGAGCTGGCGTACATCCGGCTGCCGGACGGCAAGATGATCGGCGTGCCGCAGCCGGCCAGCGGGCAGGTGTCGATCACCAGCCAGCAGGGCTCGGAGGGGTAGGCCGTGCCCTCGAGATCAGACGAACCGCGCCGGGACGCCACAGGCTCCCGGCGCGGTTCTTCCCGTAACGGGGGTGCACCGGACGAGCGCGGCGGCGAGCCGGGTATCGGCGGCATCTCCGACGCCCGCGCGTACACCCCCCGGGGGCGCACCGTCCGGGACGGCGGCGGCCGGGCCGAGCAGCGGCGCAGCCCGCGCACCAGCCGGACCCAGGACCCGTTCCGCCCGGCGTTGCAGGTGCTCGACGGCGGACGCTCCGCCGCCACCCGCGCCGGTGCCCGGTCGGGTGCCGCATCCCGGCGGGAGTCCACCGCCGGCAGGACCACCGTGGTCCGGACCGTCACCGACCGCACCCCTCGGGGCGAGGCGCCGGCCGGGACGCCCCGGCGTCGCGTCGGGGGACGGGAGCCGCGCCGGGGCGACCGCCCGGCCGCCCCGCGCCGCCCGGCCCGCAAGGCGCCGCGTCCGCCCCGGCTCGCCGACCCGGGACGCCGGCTGCGGCTGGGTACCGCGCTCGCGTTGGCCCTCTTCGTCGCCATCGGCGTGCGGCTCGTCGTGCTCCAGACCGTCGACACTCCGGCGTACGCCGACGGCGGCATGGCCGACCGGCTGCGAACCGTGCCGCTGCCCGCGCCGCGCGGGGCGATCTTCGACCGCGACGGTGCCGCCCTGGCGCACAGCGTCGAGGCCCGGTACGTCTACGCCGACCCCACCCGGATCGAGGACATCCCGGCGACCGCGCAGACGCTCTCCCCGCTGCTCGGCATGCCCGCTTCGGACCTGGCCGAGAAGATGAAGCCCCGCAAGCGGATCAGTGGCGTCGACTCCCAGTTCGAGTACCTGGCGCGCGGGGTCACCGTGGCCCGGGCCCGGGAGATCATGGAGCTGGGTCTGCCGGGCATCGCCGTGCACCGCGACGAGCGGCGCGAGGTCCCCGGCGGTGACCTGGCCGCCAACCTGATCGGTTTCACCAGCCTGGACATGGTCGGGTTGGAGGGCCTGGAGGCGCGCTACGACGACCTGCTGCACGGCGAGGACGGCCAGCGTGTCTTCGAGGTCGGCCTGGGCGCGTTGGCCGCGCCCATCCCCGGCGGCTACAGCCGCACCACCAAGGCCAAGCCGGGCAGCTCGATCGTGCTCACCATCGACCGTGACCTCCAGTACACGGTGCAGCGGATCCTCAGCGAGCGGATGAAGGCGGTGCAGGGCAGCACGGGTGCCGCGGTGGTGCTCGACGCGCGGACCGGGGAGGTGCTGGCCCAGGCCAGCCATCCCACCTACAACGCGGCGAAACCGCAGGCGAGCGACCCCACCGACCGGGAGGACGCGGCCACCAGCTTCATCGTCGACCCGGGTTCGGTGCACAAGGCGATCACGTTCGGGGCGGCGTTGCAGGAGGGCGTCATCACCAAGGACACCGTCTTCCCGGTCAGCAACGGAATCCGCAAGGGCGACACCTGGTTCCGGGACACGTTCCCGGCGAACGGGAAGCGGATGAGCGTGGCCGGGATGATGGCCCACTCCTCCAACGTCGGCACCATCCAGATCGCCGACCAGCTCGGCCCGGAACGGCTGCTCGACTACCAGCAGCGGTTCGGGCTCGGCAAGCCGACCGGTGTGGGCATGCCCGGCGAGGCGGGCGGGCGACTGCTGCCGGTGCAGGAGTGGAGCGAGTCGTCGCACGGCTCGGTGCCGATCGGGCACAGCGTGGACGCCACGCCGCTGCAGATGGCCGCCGCGTACGCCGCCATCGCCAACGACGGCACGTACGTGCAGCCGAGGCTGGTCAAGGAGACGATCGGGCCGGACGGGAAGCCGACACCGGCCGAGGAACCGGTGACCCGTCAGGTGCTCAGCCCGAAGAACGCCGCCGAGTTGCGGCACATCCTGGAGGCGGTCACCACCGTGGACAACGCCACCGGACTGTCCGCGGCGGTGCCCGGTTACCGGGTGGCGGGCAAGACCGGGACCGGGTGGCGGCTGGTCGAGGGGAAGAAGCAGCCCGGCGAGGTCGCCTCGTTCATCGGGATGGCCCCGGCGGACAAGCCGCAGTACGTGATCGCGGTCTTCGTGCACAGCCCGAGTGGCGGCGGTGGCCGGGTCGCGGCGCCGGCGTTCAAGGAAATGATGACCTTCGCGCTGCGCCATTTCCGGGTGCCGCCGTCGAGTGATCCGGCCCCGAAATTCACCGTGTTCCCGTAACTGTCGTCGACGTCAATCCTCGGGTCACCGGTTCCGTCACCGGTGACCCGAGGAATTGACGTACGCGTATTCGCTGGTGTGCTTTCCGGCCTTTTCGTGGCGACCGTGCCCGGATGCGTCGTCTTTCCGTATCCGTCGTCGGCGGGAATGGTCGTCGACGCCGGAAGTCGTCTGGTCGCGTCCTAACGAGAAGGCGGGCGGTCGCCCTGGGGAGGCGGACGGTCGCCGGGACACCCGCCGGTCGGGTGCCCGATCGGGGCCGTCGGGCGTACGCCTGCCGCATCCACCGGTCGCCACCTGCGGTTCGACTTCGTGCGGCGGAGATTCAGGCGCGCCGTGCGGCCGGACCCGGGCGACCGGGTAGGGTCTGACGCCGTGCGCGGCAATCCTCGTCCCCGTACCGTGACCGGAATCCGGCTCGGTGACCTAGCCGCCCGGCTCGCCGTGGCGCCCTCTACCAGCGCCGATCCGGTGGTGACCGGGGCAACCCATGCCAGTCAGGAGGTCCGACCCGGCGACCTGTACGCGGCCCTGCCCGGCGCCCGCCGGCACGGCGCGGAGTTCGCCGCCGGTGCGGCCCAGGCCGGCGCGGTCGCCGTGCTGACCGACCCGGCCGGGGCCGAGCCGGCCGCCGGCACCGGACTGCCGGTCCTGGTGGTCGACGACCCGCGTGCGGCGCTCGGCCCGGTCGCCTCGACGATCTACGGCGACCCGACCGCGCACCTGCTGACGATCGGGGTGACCGGCACCGCCGGGAAGACCTCCACCGCCTACCTCGTCGAGTCCGGGCTGCGCGCCGCCGGCCACACCACCGGCCTGATCGGCACAGTCGAGACGCGCCTGGGCGACCTCGTGGTGGACAGCGTGCGGACCACGCCGGAGGCCACCGACCTGCACGCGATGCTCGCCGCCGCCCGCGAGCGGGGCGTCACCGCGGTGGTCATGGAGGTCTCCAGCCACGCCCTGGCGATGGGCCGGGTCGGCGGGGTGCGGTTCGGCGTCGGCGGCTGGACCAACTTCGGCTCCGACCACCTGGACTTCCACGCCGACGCCGAGGACTACTTCGCGGCCAAGGCGCGCCTCTTCGACGGGCGCTGCGCGGTGGAGGTGCTCAACCGCGACGACCCGGCGCTGGAACCGCTCTTCACCCCGGCCACGGTCAGCTACTCGGCGGCCGGTGACCCGACCGCCACGTGGTGGGCCGAGAAGGTCGACGGCGACGGGTACGCCCAGCGCTTCACCGTGCACGGCCCGGACGGGCTGACGCTGCCCGCCGGGGTGGCGCTGCCCGGCCGGCACAACGTGGCGAACGCCCTACTGGCCATCGCGACCCTGGTCGCCGCCGGAGTCGAGCCGGTGACCGCCGCCGAGGGGGTGGCCGCCTGCGGTGGCGTACCCGGGCGTCTGGAGTCGGTGGGCGTGGCCGGCGGGGTACGCGGGGTGGTCGACTACGCACACAAGACCGACGCCGTGGTGGCCGCGCTGGCCGCACTGCGCGGACTCAGCGCCGGCCGGCTGATCTGTGTGATCGGTGCGGGCGGCGACCGGGATCGGGGCAAGCGGCCCCTGATGGGTGCCGCTGCCGCGGAGGGAGCCGACGTGGTCGTGGTGACCGACGACAACCCGCGTACCGAGGAGCCGTCGGCGATCCGCGCCGAGGTGCTCGCCGGTGCCCACCAGGCCGGTACGGCGGCCCGGATCGTCGAGGTGGCCGGGCGTCGCGCGGCGATCGACGAGGCGGTCCGGCTGGCCGAGCCGCAGGACGTGGTGGCGCTGCTGGGCAAGGGGCACGAACGCGGCCAGGAGATCGCCGGCGAGACGTACCCGTTCGACGACCGGACGGAGCTCGCCGACGCGCTGCGGGCCCGCTTCGGGGACCTGGCGGGGCAGCGGTGATCGCGCTCAGCCTGGCCGAGGTCGCCTCAGCCGTCGACGGTCGACTGGTCGACGCCGACCCCGACGCGCGGATCACCGGCAGCGTCGAGTTCGACTCGCGCAAGGTCGCCGCCGGTGGACTGTTCGTCGCGTTCGACGGGGAGAAGGTCGACGGGCACGACTACGCGGCGGCGGCCGTGGCGGACGGCGCGGTGGCGGTGCTGGGCACCCGCGAGGTGCCCGGCGTACCGATGATCGTGGTCGCCGACGCGTTGACCGCGATGGGTCGGCTGGCCCGGACCGTGGTGGACCGGCTGCCGGAGCTGACCGTGATCGGGTTGACCGGTTCCTCCGGCAAGACCACCACCAAGGACCTGATCGCCCAGCTCACCGCGCGCCTCGGCGAGACGGTGGCGCCGCCCGGCTCGTTCAACAACGAGCTGGGGCACCCGTACACGGCGTTGCAGGCCGGGCCGACGACGCGCTACCTGGTGATGGAGAAGGGCGCGCGGGGCATCGGCCACGTGCGCTACCTCTGCGAGGTGGCACCGCCGCGCATCTCCGTGGTGCTCAACGTCGGGGTGTCGCACATCGGGGAGTTCGGCTCCCAGGAGAACATCGCCGTGGCCAAGGGCGAACTGGTGGAGTCGCTGCCGGCCGACGGCCTGGCGGTACTCAACGCCGACGACCCGCTGGTCGACGCGATGGCGAGCCGTACGGTGGCCCGGGTGGTCCGCTACGGCGAGGCGGCGCACGCCGACATCCGGGCCGAGGACGTGACGCTGGACGAGCGCGGCCGGCCGTCGTACACCCTGGTGACGCCGGAGGGCGACGCGCCGGTGCGGCTCGGGCTCACCGGACGGCACCAGGTCTCCAACAGCCTGGCCGCCGCGGCGGTGGCCCGGGAACTGGGCATGCCGTTGACCGAGCTGGCCGTCGCGCTGGGCGCGCTCGGGCTGGTCTCGACCCGTCGGATGGACGTCTTCGAACGCACCGACGGGGTGACCGTGATCGACGACTCATACAACGCCAACCCGGCGTCGATGGCGGTGGCGCTGCGTGCGCTCGCCGGCATCGGCAGCGGGAGGCGTACCGTCGCGGTGCTCGGCTACATGGCCGAGCTGGGTGACTTCGAGACGCAGGGGCACGCCGACATGGGCCGTCTCGCGGCCGAGCTGGGCGTCGCCCGGCTGCTGGTGGTCGGTGAGGCCGCGGCGCCGATTCACCACGGGGCGACATCGGTAGGTGACTGGGGAGGAGAGTCGGTGCTGCTCACCGATCAGGCGGCGGCCGTCGAGGTGCTGCGAAGCGAGCTACGGCAGGGCGATGTCGTCCTGGTGAAGGGCTCTCGGTACCGGACCTGGGAGGTGGCCGACGCGCTGCGCGTCGACGTGGCCGCAGACGGCGAGGGTGACGCTTCGTGAGAGCGGTCATCGTGGCCATCGGGGTGGCCTTCCTCGTCTCGCTGTTCTGCACCCCGATCGCGATCAAGGTGTTCACCCGGCTCAAGGCCGGCCAGCCGATCCGGGCCGAGGGCCCGCAGATGCACCAGGGCAAGAAGGGCACCCCGACCATGGGCGGGGTGGTGTTCATCCTGGCCACCGTGATCGCGTACGTGGCCGGCCACCTGGCTCTGACCACCCTGCCGGACGCGCAGATCGCCCAGGTCGAGCCGACCATCACCGCGCTGGTGCTGCTGGGCCTGATGGTCTTCTGCGGCGCGGTCGGCTTCGTCGACGACTTCCTGAAGGTGCGCAAGCGGCACAGCGGCGGATTGAGCGCCCGGGGCAAGCTGCTCGGCCAGATCCTGGTCGGCGCGCTGTTCGGGGTCGTGGCGCTCTATTTCCCGTCCACCATGACCGACGCCAGCGGCGAGGTGACCAACACCGAGACCGTCGGCAGCACGACGCTCAGCTTCATCCGGGACATCCCGGCGCTGGACGTCACCAAGATCGGCGCGGTGGTCATCTTCATCTTCGTGGTGATGGCGGCGACCAACGGCGTCAACCTCACCGACGGCCTCGACGGCCTGGCCACCGGCGCCTCGGTGATGGTGCTCGGCGCGTACGCGGTGATCGCGTTCTGGCAGTACCGGCACTGGTGCGCCGACCCGTCGTACACCGCCAACCCGAACAACTACTGCTACGCGGTCCGGGATCCGCTGGAGATCGCGTTGATCGCCGGTGCCGCCGCCGGTGCCTGTGTCGGCTTCCTCTGGTGGAACACCTCACCGGCCCGGATCTTCATGGGCGACACCGGTGCGCTCGGCCTGGGTGGCCTGATCGCCGGCATGGCGATGTCCACCCGGACGGTGCTGCTGCTCCCGATCATCGGTGGGCTCTTCGTGATCATCACGATGTCCGTGGTGATCCAGATCATCTCCTTCAAGACCACCGGCAAGCGGGTGTTCCGGATGTCGCCGCTGCAACACCACTTCGAGCTGGCCGGGTGGAGCGAGGTCAACATCGTGGTCCGGTTCTGGATCATCGCCGGCATCGGTGTCGCCATCGCCCTGGGCCTCTTCTACAGCGACTTCCTCGCCAACATGGGCTGACCCCCCACCCCCGCCCCACCCGCCCCACCCCTCCCTCGCGGCCTTCCCCGCCGACCTCGCCCCCGCGATCATGGAGTCGTGGTATGGACGAATGCGTCCGTACCGGCATGAAACGCCGACCACTACTCCATGATCGCGGGGGCGAGCGGGCGGGCGGGGCGAGGGGGCGGGCGGGGACGAGCGGGCGGGGGTGGCGGAGGGTGATCGGTGGGCGGCGGAGTGTGGTTGAACGCACGTTCGACACGCCGACCAGCCGGTACCGCCGGTGTCAGGTCCCCGGAGCGGCGATGATGGCGCTGTGGGGGAGGTGCGAGAAGACGACGGCGCGCGGTCGACCCGACGGTCGTCCCGGGTAGGAACCACCGGGGGATCGTCTGCGGCGGTCGGAACCGAGGACGCGGTGCGACCCGGTGGATCGGGAGCGGCCGGCGGCACGCGCGCGGCCGGGGCCGCGACAGCCGGGGCGGGTACCGGTCGTGCCGGCGGGTCCGGTGCGTCCGGCGAGACGCCGGGTGGTGGGCCGTGGCGTGGCCTGGACGCGGTGGGCGGGCTCGCCGCGCTGCGTGGCCTGCTCTCCCGGCCGCTGGCCTCCTACCATCTGCTGCTCGCCAGCGCCGGACTGCTGCTGCTGATCGGCCTGACGATGGTCTTCTCGGCCACCAGCGTGCGCGACTACGCGCAGGGCGGCAGCGCCTCGACGTCGCTGACCAGGCAGGCGATCTTCGCGGTGATCGGCATCGTGGTGTTCTGGGCCTGCCAGCGGCTGCCCGCCAGCACCTACCGGTCGCTGGGTCGGCCGGCGCTGGCCGTCTCGGTGGCACTGCTGGTGGTGCTGAACCTGCTGGAGGCGTACGGGCGGTTGACCGACGGCGAGCCCCGGATCGGCCCGCTGGAGGCCGACCTGCTCTGGCTGTACGTGTTCGGGTTCGGCCTGCAACCCTCCGAGCTGGCGAAGTTCGCCCTGGTGCTGTGGGGGGCGTACGTGTTGGCCCGCAAGGGCGCGGCGCTGGGCTGGTGGCGGGAGCTGGCCACCCCGCTGTTCCCGGTGGTGGCCCTGATGTTCGTCCTGGTCGGCTACAACGACCTGGGCAGCATGCTCTGCCTGCTGGCCCTGGTGGTCGGCCTGCTCTGGGCGGCCGGGGTGCGGTTGCGGATCTTCGCCGCGCTCGGCGCGATCGGCCTGGCCGGCATCGGCCTGTTGGTCGCGGTGGCCTCGCTCGGCGCCGGCTCCGGCGTACGCGGTGAGGAGAACTACCGGCTCGCCCGGCTCACCGTCTTCTTCAACCCGCCGCCGCTGGACGACTGCCGCGACGCGCTCTGCTACCAGATGGTCCAGGCGCGCTACGCCATCGCCAACGGCGGCTGGTTCGGCACCGGGCTGGGGCAGGGGCGCACCAAGTGGGCCTGGTTGCCGGCGGCCGAGAACGACTTCATCTTCGCGGTCATCGCCGAGGAACTCGGGGTGGTCGGCTGCGCGGTGGTGGTGGTGCTGTTCGCCGTGCTCGCCTACACCGGCCTGCGGATCGCCCGCCGCGTGGACGACCCGTTCCGCCGGCTGGCCGCCGCCGGGGCCACCGCGTGGCTGGTCGGCCAGGCGTTCATCAACATGGGTGGCGTGATCGGCCTGCTGCCGCTGACCGGTGTGCCGCTGCCGTTCATCTCCGACGGCGGCAGCGCCCTGGTCGTCACGCTCGCGGCGGTCGGCATGCTGGCCTCGTTCGCCCGGGCGGAACCCGATGCGGCCCGGGCCCTGCATGCCCGTCCGCCGGCCCGGTGGGTCCGACTAGTGTGGGCTCCGTTGCCGCCGCTTCCCGGCCGACGCCGCCGCGCGGCGCCGCCGACGGCTGCCCGTGGGTCCGTACCCCAGGCACGCAAGCGGCGCAGTGACGACCAGGCCGCACCGCGTGGCACCCGGGAGGGCCGGGGCCGTGGCGGGTCGGCGGACGAGAGGAGACGTTGATGGGTCCGCTGCGTTCGGTGGTGCTCGCAGGAGGTGGCACCGGGGGGCACATCTACCCGCTGCTCGCCTTCGCCGACTGCCTGCGCCGACACGACCCCGGCGTCCGGATCACCTGCCTCGGCACACCCAAGGGCCTGGAGAACGAGCTGATCCCGCCGGCCGGCTACGACCTGCGCAACATCCCGGCCTACCAGCTGCCCCGGTCGGTCAACCTGAACCTGGTCCGTACCCCGGGCCGGATGTGGACGGCGGCCCGCGCGGCCGGCAAGGTGATCGACGAGGTGCGCGCCGACGCGGTGGTCGGCTTCGGCGGGTACGTGTCGGTGCCGGCGTACCTGGCCGCGTGGCGGCGGGAGCTGCCCATCGTGATCCACGAGGTGAACGTGCCACCGGGGGTGGCCAACCGGCTGGGCATGAAGTTCACCAAGCACATCGCGGTGGGTTTCCCACACCAGCCGGCCCAGGCCGAGTCGCTGCGTGACGCCCGGGTGGTCGGGGTGCCGCTGCGCCGGGCCATCGCCGGGCTGGACCGGGCCGCCATGCGCAACGCCGCCCGCGCCCACTTCGGACTCCGTCCCGACCTGCCGGTGCTGTTCGTCGCCGGTGGATCGCAGGGCGCCCGCTCGATCAACCTGGCGGTGGCCGGGGCGGCCAAGGAGTTGGCCCGCAACGGCATCCAGGTGCTGCACGTGATGGGCGCCCGTAACGAGCCGGTGCCGGTCCCGACCGACCTCCCGGTGCCGTACGTGAGCCTGCCGTACCTCTCCGACATGGATGCCGGGTACGCCGCCGCGGACCTGATGCTGGGCCGGGGCGGGGCGATGACCTGTGCCGAGGTGGCCGCGATCGGCCTGCCGACCATCTACGTGCCGTACCCGCACAGCAACCAGGAGCAGAAGCGCAACGCGTTGCCGGTGGTGGAGGCCGGTGGCGGCCTGCTGGTCGACGACGCGGAGCTGACCCCGGACTGGCTGGAGCGGACGGTGATCCCGCTGGTCCGCGACCCGCAGCGGCTGCACGCGATGAGTGAGGCCGCCGCCGGGTACGGCCGGCGCGACGGCGACGAGGCGCTGCTGAACTTCGTCTACGAGGCGGTGAACCGGTGAACCGGCCGGAGTCGCGAACGAAAGGGTGGCTCCGGTGAGCGCGAGGAGTGAGCCGGGGTTGCGAGCCCCGGAGTCGCGAACGAAAGGGTGGCTCCGGTGAGCGCGAGGAGTGAGCCGGGGTTGCGAGCCCCGGAGTCGCGAACGAAAGGGTGGCTCAGATGACCACGTTCAGCCCGGCCGGCACGCTGACCGCCGAGGACCTGGGCCACATCCACCTGATCGGGGTGGGTGGCGTCGGGATGAGCGGTCTGGCCCGGCTCTTCCTGACCCGGGGTCTGCCGGTCTCCGGAAGTGAGCTGCGGGAGTGGCCGTCCCTGGCGGGCCTGCGGGCGCTCGGCGGGACGATCCACATGACCCACGAGGCGACCAACCTGGACGGTGTGGACACCGTCGTGTACTCCTCGGCGATCCCCGCCGACCATCTGGAGATGGTCGAGGCACGGGAGCGCGGGCTGCGGGTGCTGCACCGGTCGGAGGCGCTCGCGGCGGCGATGACGGGCCGGCGCACGGTGGCGGTGGCGGGTACGCACGGCAAGACCACCACCACCTCCATGGTCACCATGGTGTTGCAGCGGGCCGGCACCGATCCGTCCTTCGTGATCGGTGGGGAGATCTCCGAGGGCGGCTCCGGCGCGCACCACGGCACCGGCGAGTACTTCGTGGTCGAGGCGGACGAGAGCGACCGCTCGTTCCTCATCTACCGGCCGTTCGTCTCGATCATCACGAACGTCGAGGCCGACCACCTGAACACCTACGGCGACCTGGCCACCCTGGAGGCGGCCTTCGCCGAGTTCGCCCGGCTCACCGACCCGGCGGGCTTCGTCATCACGTGTGCCGACGACCCGGGTGGTCGGCGGCTGGCGGCCACGCTGCGCGCCGAGGGGCGTCGGGTGTACACCTACGGCGAGGCCGACGACGCCGACCTGCGGCTGAGCGACATCGCGTCGTCGGCCCAGGGGGTGCGCTACCGGGCGCACATCGACGGCCGGTCGCTGGGCGAGTTCCGGCTGCCGGTGCCGGGTCGGCACATGGGGCTCAACAGCGCCTCGGCGGTGCTGGCGACGTACCTGCTGGAGCTGCCGCTGACGGCGGCCGAGGCGGCGCTGGCGGCCTTCCCCGGCGTACGCCGACGGTTCGAGCGCAAGGGCGTGGTGGACGGGGTGCTCGTCTACGACGAGTACGCCTACCACCCCACCTCGATGACGTTGGCTCTGCAGACGTTGCGGGAGGTGGCCGGCGAGGGGCGGCTGATCGTCGTCTTCCAGCCCTACCGGCTCTACCGCACCCGTGATCTGCAGGCGGAGATCGCCGAGGCGCTCGCGATCGCCGACGAGCTGGTGCTGCTGGAGGTCTTCGGCCCGGGGGAGCTGCGCGGCCCGGGCGAGGGGTCGGCGGCGCTGATCGAGGCGGTGGCGCTGCCGTCGGGGCAGAAGGTCTTCGTCGACTCGTGGGAGGACGCGCCGGTGGAGGTGGCCCGGCGGGCCCGCCCCGGTGACGTGGTGGTGACGATGGGCGCCCCGCCGATCTCGCTGATGGGCGACGAGCTGCTGGTCGTGCTGACCGCGCGGGCCGCCGGTCCGCAGGTGGTGGCCGGTGGTGGCGCGGTTGTCGGCGTGGACCGTACGGCGGAATGAGTCCCGGCCCGGCGCGCGGGCGCGGCACCGGTGTGGACGGCGGCGGAGGTCGCCGTCCCACCCGACGGTGGCAGCTGGTCCGGGCCGGCCGGGACGCGGTACCCGCCTCCACCCGGCGGTTCATGGCCCGGGCCCGGCGGCGGCGGATGCGCGCCGCGCTGCCCTGGGCGGTGGCCGGTGGCGTGCTGGCCCTCGCCGGTCTGGTCGCCTGGACGCTGCTCGGCACCGGCCTGTTCGGAGTACGCGAGATGCGGGTGGAGGGCGCCGAGCTGGTCACCTCCGTGCAGGTGCGGGACGCGGCCGCGGTGCCCGACGGCGCGCCGCTGGCCCGGGTGGACCTGACCGAGCTGGCGGCGCGGATCGGCACGCTGCCGCCGGTGGAGCGGGTCACCGTGCACCGGGACTGGCCGGACGGGCTGGTGGTGCGGCTGACGGAACGGACCGGTGTGGCGGTGGTGCCGCGCGGGCAGCAGTTCGACGTGATCGACGCGGCCGGGGTGGCGTTCCGGACGGTGCCGCAGCGCCCGGACGGCCTGCCGCTGCTGCGCCTGGCCGCCGCCGGGCCGGACGATCCGGACACCCGGGCGGGGCTGACGGTGCTCGGCGAGCTCACCCCAGAGTTGCGTGGTGAGCTGACCGAGGTCCGGGTGGAGGGGCTGGCCCGGATCAGTGTTCTGCTGCGTGACGACCGCACGGTGTTCTGGGGTGACGCGACACGCGGGGCGGACAAGGCCCGGGTCGCCACCGCGCTCCTACGCGAGGAGGCCGACCGGATCGACGTCAGCGCGCCGGACGTGGTCACCTTCCGGTGAGTGGCCGGTCAGGCTGTGAAGCGTCCCGCTCCACGGGCGACACGCCGGAAAGGTCCTTGGCACATCGCTCGGCTGCGCTTACGTTGCCCGGAAGAGGATCAGTGGTTGACATAACTGTAACCCTCTAGTAGAGGGTGAGGGTTTGCCTCGCGACCTCGCTGGTGACAGCCGAGTCGACCGCAGGTCTGGCCACGCCGAAGCCGGTCGGGGAGCAGCCAATCTCGAGGGGAAAGGACCGGAGATGACACCTCCGCACAACTACCTGGCGGTCATCAAGGTCGTCGGCATCGGGGGCGGCGGCGTCAACGCCGTCAACCGGATGATCGAGGTTGGGCTCAAGGGCGTCGAGTTCATCGCGATCAACACGGACGCGCAGGCGTTGCTGATGAGCGACGCCGACGTGAAGCTCGACGTCGGTCGCGAACTGACCCGGGGCCTCGGCGCCGGGGCCAACCCGGACGTCGGAAAGAACGCCGCCGAGGACCACCGCGACGAGATCGAGGAGGTGCTCAAGGGCGCCGACATGGTCTTCGTCACCTGCGGCGAGGGCGGCGGCACCGGCACCGGTGGCGCGCCGGTGGTGGCGAACATCGCCCGCAAGCTGGGCGCGCTGACCATCGGCGTGGTGACGCGCCCGTTCTCCTTCGAGGGCAAGCGCCGTCAGGTGCAGGCCGAGGCCGGCATCGACGAGCTGCGCAACCAGTGCGACACCCTGATCGTCATCCCCAACGACCGGCTGCTGGCCCTCGGCGACCGCAACATCAGCATGATGGACGCGTTCCGCACCGCCGACCAGGTGCTGCTCTCCGGTGTCCAGGGCATCACCGACCTGATCACCACGCCGGGTCTGATCAACCTGGACTTCGCGGACGTCAAGAGCGTGATGAGCGGCGCGGGCAGCGCGCTGATGGGCATCGGCAGCGCGCGCGGCGAGAACCGCGCCGTGGAGGCCGCCGAGGCGGCCATCTCCAGCCCGCTGCTGGAGCAGAGCATGGACGGCGCGCGAGGCGTGCTGCTCTCCATCGCGGGCGGCTCCGACCTGGGGCTGTTCGAGATCAACGACGCCGCTCAGCTGGTCACCGACGCGGCGCACCCGGACGCCAACATCATCTTCGGTGCGGTGATCGATGACGCCCTCGGTGACGAGGTGCGGGTGACCGTGATAGCCGCCGGCTTCGACGGTGGCACTCCGGCGTACAAGGCGGCCGAGCCGACGCGCAAGACCAACCAGAACCAGCCGACGCAGCCGAGCACCCCGGTCGTGTCGCCCGCCGTGCCGGCACCACCGCAGTCGCCGCGTCGGGTGCTGTTCGACGACGTCGACGTGCCCGACTTCCTCAAGAACGGGTCCTGAGCGGCGCCGATGACCGACAGCCCCGCACTGGTGCGGCCCGACCGGCGCGCCGAACTCGCCGCCGGGCTGGCCCGGGTACGCGCCCGCATCGCCGACGCGTGCGCAGCCTCGGGCCGGGATCGGGCCGACGTGACGATGATCGCGGTGACCAAGACGTACCCGGCCGCCGACGTGGTCGCGCTGGCCGGGCTCGGCGTGACAGACGTGGGCGAGAACCGCGACCAGGAGGCGGCCCCGAAAGCCGCCGAGGTCGCCGCGGCCGGTGCCGCGCCCCGCTGGCACTTCGTCGGTCGGCTGCAACGCAACAAGGTCAAGTCGGTGCTGCGGTACGCCGACATGGTCCAGTCCGTCGACAGCGTACGGCTGGCGTCCACGGTGGCCGCCGCAGCCGCCGGACGGGACCGGCCGTTGGAGGTGTTGGTGCAGGTCAGCATCGACGGCGACCCGTCCAGGGGCGGTGCGGTGCCCTCCTGCGCCGACCCGGACCTCGGGCTCGGCCCGGTCACCGAGGCGGTGGCCGCCGCCGATGGTCTGCGGCTGTCCGGGCTGATGGCGGTGGCGCCGCTGGGCTGGGAGCCGGAGCGGGCGTTCGCCCGGCTGGCCGACCTCGCCGCGGAGGTGCGCGCCACACATCCGGGTGCCACGGTGCTCTCGGCGGGCATGAGCGGCGACCTGGAGGCGGCGATCGGCCACGGCGCGACACATGTCCGCGTCGGGAGCGCGTTGCTCGGAATGCGTCCCACGCTGCGGTAGCCTGGCCGCGAGGGAAGCAAATTACATCAGTGTTGTTTGCGGGAACGGCCTTCCTCGCCACGGGGGGCGTGACGTGCAACGCGAATTGCGCGTCGGAGGATTGCCGTTCCGGTCCAGTGGGCAGGAACGGCCCACTCGCGACAGGCGACACGGCGGGGGCGTGTGCCGCACGGCGGACGGGAAGGGCGCGGGGATGGGTGCACTGCGCAAGGCGGGGGTCTGGCTCGGACTGGTCGAAGAGGACGAGGAGCGGGCCTACGACGACGGTGGTTACGACAAGGGTGGCTATCGCGAGTCGCGGTACCGGCAGAGCCGGTACGCCGAGGAGTTCGCCGACGATGACGACGACGAGGTGGAGGAGGCGCCCGCGCCCCGGCCGCGACTCGGCGACCGGGGGCGGTTGAGCGAGCGTGCCGGAGGTCGCCTCGGTGACTCCGAGCGGCTGGAGTCGGAGCGGGCCGAGCGGGCCGAGCGGTCCAGCGTGCGGTCGATCACCCGGGCGTCCGCCGAGTCGTCCGGCGCGAACGCGTACCACACCCGGGACAACCTGGCTCTGGCGCCGCAGGTGCAGCCGCGTGAGCGGGTGATGCCCGAGGAGGAACAGCGCTACCAGATCACCACGCTGCACCCGACCACCTACCGGGAGGCGCGGACGATCGGCGAGCACTTCCGGGACGGTGTACCTGTGATCATCAACCTCACCGAGATGGACGAGGCGGATGCCCGCCGTCTGGTGGACTTCGCCGCCGGGTTGGCGTTCGGGCTGCGCGGTACGATCGAGCGCGTGACCAACCGGGTGTTCCTACTCTCGCCGGCCAACGTCCAGGTCACCGCGGAGGACAAGGCCAAGATCGCTGAGGGTGGGTTCTTCAGCCTGAGTTGACCCGCCCGACCCGAGGGACGCCACAAGCCGTGTTGTCGATCTTGCTACAGGTTCTCTACCTGATCACGTATGTCTTTCTGATCGTTCTTTTGGCCCGTTTCGTGTTGAGCGCCGTCCTGCAGTACGGGCGGCGTTGGCAACCTGGTCGCGGAGCATCGGCCGGACTTGAATCCGTGTGGAGCGTCACTGATCCCCCGCTCTGGGCGTTGAGGCGTGTGATCCCTCCGCTGCGAATTGGTACCGTGAGCATCGACCTGGCCTCCCTTGTGCTCCTGGTTATCCTGTTCGTGCTGATGAGGTTTGTGTTAGAGCCGGCGATCATCAGGACCGCCTGATGACCGACGCGCTATCGCGGCCGCAACTGACCCGAGGAGTTTCGATGCCGCTGACCCCGGCCGACGTCCATAACGTCGCCTTCAAGAAGCCGCCGATCGGCAAGCGGGGCTACGACGAGGAGGAGGTCGACGCCTTCCTGGACGAGGTCGAGCGCGAACTCGCCCGTCTGATCGAAGAGAACAACGAGCTGCGCGCCCAGGTGGAGCGCGGCGGTCGGGGCGGTGCCCCGGCCGGTCCCGGTGGCGACGCCCGCCTCGCCGCCGAGCTCAACGACGTCAAGGCGCAGCTCGACCGCGTGCAGCGGGACAAGGCCGCCGCCGAGCAGGCCGCCCGCGCGATGCAGGCCGAGCTGGAGCAGACCCGCTCCGCCGGTGGTGCGGTGCCGGGTGGCGACGGCGAGCAGCAGGCGCTGCGGGTGCTGATGATGGCCCAGCGCACGGCGGACGACCACGTCTCCGACGCGCGCCGCGAGGCCGACCAGCTGCTCTCCGAGGCCCGTTCCAAGGCCGAGGAGGTCACCCGTGAGGCGCGGGCCAAGGCCGACGCGCTGGAGCGGGACGCCCGTCAGCGGCACCAGGAGGCCATGGGCGGCCTGGACGCCAAGCGCACCGCGCTGCAGAAGCACATCGAGGAGCTCAAGCAGTTCGAGCGCGAGTACCGCACCCGGCTCAAGGCGTACCTGGAGAGCCAGCTGCGTGACCTCGACGGTCGTGGGCAGGGCCTGGAGGCCGAGATGACCCGCGGGGACGGCACCCGGGCCGCCGGCAACGGCCTGGCCGCCGCCGGGCTCGCCGGTTCCTACGGCGGCGGTCGCTCCGGCGCTCTCGAGGCCGGTCGCTGAATCGGGCCGGTGACCGCCGTCGACACGGCGGTCGCCCGCCCTGCCTCATCGGTACGACGCGACGGGGGTGAGCGGTGATAATCATCAGTCTCGCGCTCATCCTCGTCGCCGTGGTGCTGCTGGTGCTCGGTCTGGCCGGCGGCTCCAGCCCGTTGCTGGTCGTCTCGATCGGCGCCAGCCTGCTGGCCGCCGTGGCCCTGGTCACCGGCGCCCGTCAGGCCGCCACCGGTCGCGCGGCGGCCCGTGGTGAGCGGGCGACGGAGGACGCCACCGGGCCGACCGTCCAGGAAAGCCCGTCGGGCATCCCGACGCAGCACGTCCCGCCGACCGTCGACACCGGCGACTCCGGGTGGCGGCAACCACCCGGTTCGCCGGTGACGGTCGGGGCGGAGGCGCCGGCCGAGGGCGCGGTGGTCGACGGGTACGACGACGAGCCGGCCGCCCAGGAGATCACGCCGGAGCAGGCCGCACGGCTGGCCCGGCTCCCGGACGAGGTCCGGGTGGTCGACGGTCGACCCCGCTATCACCTTGCCGAGTGCGTGCACCTGGTCGGGCGCGACCACGAGCCGCTGCCCGCCGCCGAGGCGGCCGAACTCGGCTTCACGCCGTGTGGGCTCTGCGCCCCCGGCACCGTCCTGCTCTCCGAGTCCGGCCGCCGCTGAGCCGTGGCCGAGGTGCTCACCGTCGCCGTACGGGTGAAGCCGGGGGCGTCCCGGGCCCGGGTGGGTGGCCGGTTCGACGGTCCGCACGGTCCCGCTCTGGTGATCGCCGTCAACGCCCGGGCCGTGGACGGACGGGCCACCGAGGCGGCGCGTCGCGCGTTGGCCGAGGCGCTCGGTGTCCGCCCGGCGGCCGTGTCGCTGCGGACCGGTGCGGCCAGCCGCGACAAACTCTTCCTGGTCGCCGCCGACGGGCCGGATCCGGTGTCGCGGTTGTCCCGGTTGCGCGACGGCGTGGGCCCGCCCGGCTGACCGGCACCCGCCGCGCGCGGACGCCGGATCCGGGGGTACGGGGACGGCGAACCGGCCGGCGACGTGGTCGCGATCTGCTAGCGTTCCCCCTGCCCCGGTAATGGCATGAAACGGGGCGGATGGGGCGATTCGGTGCGGCAGATTGTCGGACGCCTGTACGTTCCGTATCCTTGCCAACCTCCGGAGTGCGCGGCCAGGTCGCCGCGCGCCCGTTTTGTACCTGGGGCAGCCGATGTCGGCGGCCCCTGTTCAGGTGCCACGGATTTCCCGTGGCTCCGTGGCCGAGGGAGCGACTATGGCCAAGCCAGCCGACACCAGGACCGCGGGCCGTAAGCCGGCGCCGAAGTCCACCCGCAGTGCCGCGGAGACCGAGAAGATCCGTGCCGCGCTGGCGGCCCGTCATGACGAGTTGCGCGCCGAGTACGATCAGACGCTGAGCGAGATCACCGAGCTGCAGCGCGACCGGCTGACCGACTCGGCCGGGGACGACCAGGCCGACACCGGGACCAAGACGCTCGAGCGGGAGCAGGAGATCTCCCTCGCCAACAGCATCCTGGAACGGATCACGCAGGTCGAGCGCGCGCTGGAGCGGCTCGACGAGGGTGGTTACGGCTGGTGCGCGCGGTGCGGCAACCCCATCCCGGTGGAGCGCCTCGCCGCGTTCCCGTCGGCCACTCTCTGCGTGACCTGCAAGCAGCTGGAGGAGCGGCGCTGACGGCTGTCTCCCCGGCACTGGTGCGCGGCGGTGCGACAGCACCGCCGCGATCGTCGATGGGGAGCGAATGAGCGCAGCACCGCCCGCGGGACCCGGCACCGCCGCGCCGGGCACCGCCACGAAGTCGCGGCGCCGGCCGGTCACGATCCTGGTCAGCCTCGCGTTGTTCGCGGTGGCGGTCGACCTGTTCACCAAGCACCTGGCCCTGCAGGAGCTGAGCGACCGGGAGCCGGTACGCCTGCTCGGCGGCGCGCTGTACTTCTCGCTGACCCGCAACAGCGGGGCCGCCTGGAGCATGGGCTCGGACTACACCTTCATCTTCCCGGTGATCGCCCTCGGTGTCCTGGGCTGGATCGCCTGGATGGCGCGGACGCTGCGCTCGGTGCCGTGGGCGATCTCGCTCGGCCTGGTGGTCGGCGGCGTCACCGGTAACCTGATCGACCGGATCTTCCGCGCACCGGGCTGGTTCGTCGGGCACGTGGTCGACATGATCAGCGTCTTCGACCCGTACGGCCGGGTCTTTCCGATCTTCAATATCGCGGACAGCGCCCTGGTCTGCGGTGTCGTGCTCGCGGTCGGCCTGGAGTTCACCGGCCGTCAGCGTGACGGCACCCGGGCCGTCGGCGAGGAACGGCCCGCCACGACGCCCGGGGACGACGACGCGACGCCCACCGGCGACGGCGCCGAGACCGGTCCGGGTCCCCGGGCCGGGACGACCGACGACGGACGGCGGGAGCGGGCATGACGGCCACCTTCGCCGCCGGCGGCGACCACCGCAGTCTGCCCGTCCCCGACGGCCTCGACGGGATGCGGCTGGACCAGGCCGTGGCCCGGCTGTTCGGTCTCTCCCGTACCGCCGCCGCCGCGCTGGTCGACGACGGCGCGGCACTGGTCGACGGTGCGGTGCGGCCCAACTCGCACAAGGTGCGGGCGGGCGCCTGGCTGGAGGTGACGCTGCCGCCGCCGGCCAGCGCGCCGGTGGTGGTGCCGCAGGCGGTTCCGGGCCTGCGGGTGGTCCACGCCGACGACGACATCGTGGTGGTGGACAAGCCGGTCGGCGTGGCAGCGCACCCGAGCCCCGGGTGGAGCGGCCCGACGGTGATCGGCGGGCTGGCCGCGATCGGGCACACCATCGCCACCAGCGGCGCGGCCGAGCGCCAGGGCGTGGTGCACCGGCTCGACGTCGGCACCACCGGCGTGATGGTGGTGGCCAAGAGCGAGCAGGCGTACAGCGTGTTGAAGCGGGCCTTCAAGTACCGCGAGGTGGAGAAGCGGTACCACGCGGTGGTGCAGGGTCACCTGGACCCGCTGCGCGGCACCGTGGACGCGCCGATCGACCGGCACCCGCACCACGACTACCGCTGGGCGGTGGTCTCCGGCGGCAAGCCCAGCATCACCCACTACGACACCATCGAGGCGTTCCCCGCGGCCAGCCTGGTCGACGTCCGGCTGGAGACCGGTCGCACCCACCAGATCCGGGTGCACTTCTCCACCATGCGGCACCCCTGCGTGGGTGACCTGACGTACGGTGCGGACCCGACGCTCGCCGCCCGGCTCAAACTGGATCGGCAGTGGTTGCACGCCAGAGAGTTGAGCTTCCAGCACCCCCGTACGGGGGACGAGGTCCGCTTCGTCAGCGACTACCCTGACGACCTGGGACGTGCGCTGGAAATCCTCCGCGACTGACGCGCCCCACCCGTGGAGACCGATCCGACGAGGGGGCTGCCCGTGCGTGCCGGCGACCTGCTGCGGCAGTTGGACCAGCGGCTGCTGCCCCGTCTCGCCGCCGCGGTGACCCGACTCGGCCAGGGACCGACCCGGGTCCCGCTGCTCGGATGGGTGGCGGTGCTGTCCTGCGCCGCCGTGCTGACCACCGCCGTGCTCGCCACCAACGGGCCGCCGGTGCCGGACCGCACCGTCGGCGAGGTGACCCGGGTGGGGGTCTCCGACGGCGACTCCATCCCCGGATACGAGCGCACCGCCGCCGCGGACCTGGCCGCGCTGGCCGGCACGTCCCTCGCCGACGGCACGTACGCGCTGGTCTCGTTGACCGAGTACCGCACCCCGGAGTCGCTCGCGGCGGTCGTCGGTGACATCGGCGTGGCGGTGGTCTTCGGCCGGGTGCCGTTGCCGGACCGGCAGACCGAGATCGTCCGGATCCCCGCTCAACGGCTGCCGGAGGACGTGACCGCCGGGATGACCCGGCTGGCCGAGCGCAAGGAGCGGGAGGCGACCGACTACCGCACCCGGGCCGCCGCGCTCGGTGGCGGTGGTCCGCAGCAGCGCGAGTTGCGCGAGCTCTACGAGAGCGGCGCGCAGGTGGCGGCGGCGGAGGCCACCGCGTACCGGTCCGGCTGCGCCTGCCTCTACGCCCTGGTGGTGCGGGCCGCACCGGCGCAGTTGCGCGGCGTGGCGACCCGGCTGGGTGTGCGGGTGGTCGACCCGGCCCCGGAGGTACGGCGGTTGGAGCGCACCGTCTTCACCCCGCCGCTGCCCGAGCAGCAGGACGTGGTCCGCCCGCCGATCGACCACGGTCACACCGCCTCCCCGATGCCGACCGCCGCGACGGGCTCGCCCGTGCCGCCCGCGACTCCGGAGCGCGACCCGTCGGCTTCGCCGCAGGTGACGGATTCGTCACCATCACCGGCGGTTTCCTCGTCGGCACCGCCCGTCATCCCCCGCGAGACGCCCTCCACCTCGGTGGACAGCGCCGAGGAGAGCGAAGCGAGCCCGACACCGTGACGGTTGCGGACACATCGGTACGTCGCCCGGTGTGGCCTGAATAAGGTTTCGTTCGTAGCCTGTCAGACGGAAACCAAAGCGCGGGGAGGGCGAGCCGTGGACGGCAGCGAGACCGGTTGGGGACGTCCCGCCGAACCGGCACCGCGTTGGCGGGCGCTGCTGGATCGAGCCCGCCTGGGCGGTCGCGGCAGTGACCAGGCCGCCGAGCGGCACACCGACGAGGAACCACCACCTTCGACCGAGCCGTTGCCGCGTCGCGGTCCCGGTCCCGGCTACTCCGGGCGGGTCGCGCCGGTCGGCCCCCCGCCGGTCGGCCCCCCGCCGATGGGGCCCCCGCCGATGGGGCCACCGCCGGTCGGCCCTCCGCCGCCGAACCGGCAGCCGTACGGTGGCGAGCCCGGTTACCGGGCCGAGGCGAGCTACCGGGTCGAGCCGCCGCGTCCCGCGCCGACGTACCCGGGACAGTCCGGCCCTCCGGTCGAACCCGGCTATCCGGGCGATCCGGGGTATCCGCCGCCGCCCGACCAGCGTCGCCCCGACCAGCGCCGTCCCGAACCGCGCCGTCCGGACCAGCGGGGTGCCGATCCGCGCCGTCCCGACCAGCGTGGTGCCGATCCGGGGGAGTCGCGGTACACGTTGCTGGACAACGGCTACCGGCACGCCGCACCGCCGGTGGAGTCGCGGTACGCGCTGCTGGACAACGGTGGCTACCAGCCGCCCACGCCTCCCGCGCCGCCGGCCCCCGCGCCGCCGACGGCACCGCCCGGCCCGCCCCCGCAGGCGCCTCCGGGGGCGGTCGGCGGTCGTCCGGGACGTTTCGAGTGGCGGGCGCAGAACTCCGGCGGTGACCTGGAACGGGCCGCCGCCGTGCTCCGGCGGGACCTGGGCACCCCCCGGGTGGTCGCCTTCGCCAACCCCAAGGGCGGCGTGCACAAGACCACCGCGACAGTACTGGCCGCGGCCACCGTCGGCAGCGTACGCGGGCGGGGTGTGCTGGCCTGGGACGACAACGAGTTGCGGGGCACCCTCGGGCTGCGCGCCGGCAGCGCCCGGCACGCCCGGACGATCCGGCATCTGGTCTCCGACCTGGTGCAGATCGAGATCCGCGAGGGCCCGGAGCTGCTGGAGATCCTCGACGACTACCTGCGGCACGCCTCCGACGGCTCGTACGACGTCCTGGCCGGCGAGGAGAGCCCCCGGTTCGCCCAACGACTGGACCAGTTCACCGTCAAGCGGGTGCTCGAACTGCTGCGTCGCACCCATGACGTGATCTGCGTGGACACCGGCAACAACGTGGAGAGTCCGAACTGGCGCACCGTCATGCAGGCCGCCGACCAGCTCGTGGTCACCACCGTGCCGCGCGAGGACGCCGCGTTCAGCGCCGACTGGATGCTCGACCTGCTGCACGAGGAGGGGATGGGGGAGCTGGCCGACAACGCGGTCACGCTGATCTCCTGCCCGACGCCGGGCCGGCTGCCGTTGCAGGGCGACCTGGAGCGGCACTTCGCGACCCGGACCCGGGCGGTGACCGTGGTGCCGTACGACCCGGCGCTGGAGACCGGCTCCTCGATCGAGTACCACCAACTCCAGGGCGAGACCCGGCAGGCGTGGCTGCGGGCGGCGGCGGCGATGCTGGAGCCCTTCGGCCGTTGACGCGTCCGGGCAGCTCACCACCGACGGTCGTGGCGGAGTGGCGACACTGTGCACGGCGTCCGGCGGCAACTGCGAGGATCATCGGGTGAGCCCGGAGACCCCCGCCGCCGAACCGCCCGCACCGGCACCGCCGGTCGTCCCGCAGCCGCCGACCGGACCGCCGCGCCATCCTGCCCGTACGCTGCGGGTCGGCGCCCTGACGGTGCTCGTCATGGGCCTGCTGGGTATCCCGCTGGGGCTGCTCTGGGCGGTGCTCGCCCCGGCCACCCCGGTGATCAAGAGCGGTCCCACCCAGGCCGTCTACGGCCAGGCGCAGCCGGAGCAGCCGATCGCCGCCGACGGCTGGTTCAGCCTGCTCGGTCTCGGTTTCGGGGTGCTCGCCGCGCTCGTCGTCTGGCTGGTGCTGCGGCGCTACCGGGGACCCGTCGGCCTGGTCGTCGTGGTGGCCGGTGGCCTCGCCGCCGCCCTGGTCGCCTGGCAGGTGGGGCGGCGCATCGGGCTGAGCGGCTACGAGCGACTGCTGGACAGCGCGCCGGACGGCACCCGGCTGGCCAAACCCGCCGACCTGCGGGCCGGCGGCATCGAGATGGTGCTCGGCGTGCTGCCGGTGCCGCACGGCAATCTGCTGCTGGCGGCGTTCGGGGCCGCGGTGGCGTACACCCTGCTGGCCGGCTGGTCCCGGTGGCCGTCGCTGCGCCCCGAGCCGGAGCCCGACCCGGCCTGGTTCGTCCCGCCGACCGGCTACCCGGACGGCACCGCACGGCCGCCGCTCGACCACCCGGGCGGGACCGTGGCGTCGCCGGTCGGCTACCCGGAGGGTGCCGCGCCGCCGCCGGTCAGTTCGGAGCCGGCGGCGCCGTGGCCAGCTCCGCCAGCGGCACCGGCACCGCCCGCACCTGGCGCAGCAGAGCCGCCTCGCGGTTGAGCAGCCGCAGTTCGGCGCGGAGCCGGGCGGCGGTGTCGTCGATCGCCAGCAGCCGCTGCCGGTCGGCCACGGTCAGCGCGGCGGTCGCGGCCACCAGGTGGGAGAGCACCGTCGGATCCTCGGGCAGTTGCTCGCTGAGCTGCTCGGGCTCGGCCCGCATCAGGCCGAGGTACTGCCGGAACACGGCGGTGACCCGGGCCGCGAGCTGCGCGGCGGCCTCGTCCGGGCCGCTCGGCTCGGGTAGCCACTGCACCTCGGCGGTCAGGTACGGCGCGGAGGCGGAGTCGATCTCGATGACCCGGAACCGTCGCCGGCCCACCGTGACGATGTCGAATCCGCCGTCGGTCAACTCGGCTACCTCCCGCAGGTCGGCGGTGCACCCCACCTCGTGCAGGGTCACCTCGCCGGTGCCCGGGGTGATCCGGTCGGGTCCGGGCGCGACCTCCCAGCCGCTCCGGATCGCCACCACACCGAACTCCCGGGGCGTATCCGGCGGCAGGTCGACCAGGTGGCGGACCAGCGCGCGGTAGCGCTCCTCGAAGATGTGCAGCGGCAGCACCAGCCCGGGGAAGAGCACCGTGGTGAGCGGGAACAGCGGCAGCCGTGCGGTCACGTGATCGAGCCTAGCCCGACTCGCCGCCACCGGCGTGTCCCGGCTCACCGTCCCGGACAGCGGGCGGCGTCGGTCGGCCCGGTGGCGGGCCGCCTAGACTCGCAGGGGTGTTGAACCGGATCGACCTGCGCGGTGGCGAGCCCGACCCGCGCCACCTGCTGCCCCGTGCCCAACTCGACGTGTCGGTGGCCGTCGAGCGCATCCGCCCGATCGTGACGGCGGTCCGTGAGCATGGCTACCAGGCGGTCCGCGAGGCCAGTGAGCGGTTCGACGGGATCTCCCCGGAGGTGCTCCGGGTGCCGGTCGAGGCGATCGCCGCGGCGGAGGAGACCCTCGACCCGCAGGTCCGCGCCGCGCTGCTGGAGTCCATCCGCCGGACCCGCACGGTTCACGACGACCAGCGGCGCACCGATCACACCACCCACGTGGTGCCGGGCGGCACGGTCACCGAGCGCTGGGTGCCGGTCGACCGGGTCGGTCTCTACGTTCCCGGCGGCCTGGCGATGTACCCGTCGACCGTGGTGATGAACGTGGTGCCCGCGCAGGCGGCCGGAGTCCGGTCGCTGGTGGTGGTCTCGCCGCCGCAGAAGGAGAACGGCGGGCTGCCGGACGCCCGGGTGCTGGCCGCCTGTGCGCTGCTCGGCGTCGACGAGGTCTACGCCGTCGGTGGGGCGCAGGCGGTGGCCATGCTGGCGTACGGCTGCGCGGTGGACGCCGCCGGCAGTGCGCACTGCGCTCCGGTCGACATGATCACCGGGCCCGGCAACATCTTCGTCACCGCCGCCAAGCGGCTGCTGCGCGGCGTGGTGGGCATCGACGCCGAGGCCGGCCCGACCGAGATCGCCATCCTCGCCGACGACACCGCCGACCCGGCGCACGTCGCCGCCGACCTGATCAGCCAGGCCGAGCACGACCCGCTGGCGGCGAGCGTGCTGGTCACCCCCTCGGTGGCGCTGGCCGACGCGGTGGACCGCGAACTTGCCCGGCAGGTGCCGGCGACCAAGCACGCCGACCGGGTCGGCACCGCGCTGGGCGGGGAGCAGAGCGGCGTCGTGCTCGTCGACGACCTGGCCGCAGGGCTGCGGGTGGTCGACGCGTACGCGGCGGAGCACCTGGAGATCCAGACCGTCGACGCCCGCGAGTGGGCGATGCGGGTACGCAACGCCGGGGCGATCTTCGTGGGCGCGTACTCGCCGGTGTCGCTGGGTGACTACTGCGCCGGTTCCAACCACGTACTCCCCACCGGCGGCTGCGCCCGGCACTCGTCCGGGCTCTCGGTGCAGTCCTTCCTGCGCGGCATCCACCTGGTGGAGTACACCGAGGAGGCGCTGCGGGAGGTGGCACCGCACGTGGTGGCGCTGGCCACCGCGGAGGACCTGCCCGCGCACGGCGAGGCGGTCTCCGCCCGATTCCGTCAGGAACCCTCATGACCGAGCTGTCCGACCTGCCGATCCGGGACGACCTGCGCGGGCTGTCGCCGTACGGCGCGCCGCAGCTCGACGTGCCGGTGCGGCTGAACACCAACGAGAACTCCTACCCGGTGCCGGAGCCGGTGGTGGAGGCGATCGGCAAGGCCGTCGCCGCCGAGCTGCGGGACCTCAACCGGTACCCGGACCGCGACGCGGTGGCGCTCCGCGCCGACCTGGCCGAGTACGTCGGCCACGGGCTCACCGGCGACGGGGTGTGGGCGGCCAACGGCTCCAACGAGATCCAGCAGCAACTCCTCCAGGCGTTCGGTGGACCGGGGCGGACCGCGCTCGGCTTCACGCCGGCGTACTCGATGCATCCGCTGCTGGCGTTGGGCACCGGCACCCGGTGGGTGCCGGCCCGGCGCGGCGTCGACTTCGGGTTGACCGCCGACGAGGCGGTGGCCCAGATCCGTGAGCACCGGCCCGACGTGGTCTTCCTCTGCTCGCCAAACAACCCCACCGGCACCGCGCTCGACCCGGCGGTGGTCACCGCCGTGCTGGACGCGGCACCGGGCATGGTGGTGGTCGACGAGGCGTACGCGGAGTTCGCCCGGCCGGGGACGGTCAGCGCCCTGGCGGTGCTGCCCGGGCACCCTCGGCTGGTGGTGACCCGGACGATGAGCAAGGCGTTCGGGTTCGCCGGCGGGCGGCTGGGCTACCTGGCGGCCGACCCGGCCGTGGTGGCGGCGGTGCAGCTCGTGCGCCTGCCGTACCACCTCTCGGCGCTCACCCAGGCCGCCGCGCGGGCGGCGCTGGCACACCGCGAGACGCTGCTCGGCACCGTCACGGAGATCATGCGCCAGCGGGACCGGATCGTCGCCGCGCTGCGCGACCGTGGTCTGCGGGTGGCCGACAGCGACGCCAACTTCGTGCTCTACGAGGTGGGCGGCGACCAGGGCGTGGCGTGGCGCGCGATGCTGGCGCAGGGGGTGCTGGTACGCGACGTCGGCCTGCCGGGCTGGCTGCGGGTCACCGCCGGCACCCCGGCCGAGACCGACGCCTTCCTTGCCGCCGTGGACGAGACCCAGCGCGAGGGCCAGGCCCCGCCGCGACCGAAAGGCACCCCATCATGAGCCGGACCGCCCGGGTGGAGCGGATCACCAAGGAGACCAAGGTCCTGGTGGAGATCGACCTCGACGGCACCGGAGCGGTCGAGATCAGCACCGGGGTCGGTTTCTACGACCACATGCTGCACCAGATCGCCCGGCACGGAGGTTTCGACCTGACCGTGCGGACCGTGGGTGACCTGGAGATCGACGCGCACCACACGATGGAGGACACCGCGTTGGCGCTGGGCGCCGCGTTCGACCAGGCGCTGGGCGACAAGGCCGGCATCCGGCGCTACGGCTCGGCCGTCGTGCCGATGGACGAGGTGCTGGTCCGGGCCGCCGTCGACCTGTCCGGTCGGCCGTACGTGGTGCACGACGAGCCGGCGCTGGCGCCGTACATCGGCCCGGTCTACCCGACCAGCATGACCCGGCACATCTGGGAGTCGTTCGGTCAGGCGGCCCGGATCACGCTGCACGTGGACGTCCTGCGGGCGGCTCGCCCCGGCGGGCACCCGGACGCCCATCACGTGGTGGAGGCGCAGTTCAAGGCGGTCTCCCGGGCGCTGCGTGAGGCGACCGCGCTGGACCCGCGCGCGGCCGGGGCGATCCCGAGCACCAAGGGCGCGCTGTGACCGGCCGGGACGTCACCGGGCGGGGGTGCCGCTGATGGGCGCGGTGCTGCCGACGTTGCTGCTGATCTTCGCCGGGGTGCTGGTGGGCGGGACGCTCTCCCTGCACCGGCAGGGCGCCCCGCGCGGCGCGGTGGTGGTCTGCGGTCTGCTGGCGCTGCTGGCCAGCATCGCCGGTGTGCTGTGGCTGCTGCCGGGGGAGGGATAGTGGCCGACGTGAGCAGTCGCCCTGCCGGTGCCGAGGACGCGCGTCGCCGGGTCGTGGTGCTCGACTACGGGTCGGGCAACCTGCGCTCGGCGGAACGCGCGCTGGCTGCCGCCGGTGCCGACGTGGTGGTCACCGGAGACCTGGCCGCCGCTGCCGACGCCGACGGTCTGGTGGTGCCCGGGGTGGGTGCCTTCGCCGCGTGCATGGCCGGCATCGACGAGGTCGGCGCGGGCCCGGTGATCGCCGAGCGGGTCGCCGCCGGTCGGCCGGTGCTGGGCATCTGCGTGGGTATGCAGATCCTCTTCGAGTCCGGCGACGAGCACGGGGTGGTCACCAAGGGGCTGGGTCTGCTGCCGGGTGGCGTCAGCCGGCTTCCCGCCGCCCGGTTGCCCCACATGGGCTGGAACACCGTGCAGGCGCCGGTCGGTTCGGTGCTCTTCGCTGGCCTGCCGGCCGACAGCCGTTTCTACTTCGTCCACTCGTACGCGGCCGGTGACGTGGCCGCGCTGACCGGGGCCGGCGTCCGGGTGACCACCGCCCACCACGACCGTGACTTCGTCGCGGCGGTGGAACGGGGTGCGCTCTCGGCCGCCCAGTTCCACCCGGAGAAGTCCGCCGACACCGGTGCGGCCCTGCTGCGCAACTGGCTGGCCACGGTGCCCGTCGGTGGCTGACGGGGGCAGCGCCCGGCGGTCGGCGACGACTGGGCGTACGCGGGGGCGCCGGTGAGCAAGGAACGGGCCCGTCGTCGCGCGGTCCGCGAGGCGGAGGCCGCCCGACGTCAGGTGGTCCGGGAACGGGCGATGGCCCGCCGGGCCCGGCGTCGCGCGCTGGTCCGCCGGTTCGTGCCCACCGTCCGCCGGGGGCGCACCGGCCGGTTGCTCCGGTACTCCCGGGGTGAGCGTGCCGCGATCGTGGCGCTGACCCTGGCGGCGGTCGTCCTGATCTGGCTGCTCGTGCCCGACCTGGGGCTGCGGCTGTTGTTGATCGTGTTGTTGTTGCTCGTTCTGCCGGTGATCGTGGTGATCGCCCTGAACCGCCGTTCCTGATCTGGAAGGACCAAGATTCGTGAGCCTCACCCTGTTGCCTGCCGTGGACGTCGCCGACGGCCAGGCCGTCCGACTCGTGCAGGGCGCCGCGGGTAGCGAGACCACCTACGGCGATCCGCTGGAGGCCGCGTTGGCCTGGCAGCAGGACGGCGCCGAGTGGATCCACCTGGTCGACCTCGACGCCGCGTTCGGCCGGGGCTCGAACGCGGCGCTGCTCGCCGAGGTGGTGCGCCGGCTCGACGTACGCGTCGAACTGTCCGGCGGCATCCGCGACGACGCCTCGCTGCGGGCCGCACTGGCCACCGGCGCCGAGCGGGTGAACATCGGCACCGCGGCGTTGGAGGACCCGGAGTGGTGCGACCGGATCTGCGGCGAGTACGGCGACCGCGTCGCGATCGGTCTGGACGTGCGGGGCCGGACCCTGGCGGCGCGCGGCTGGACCCGCGACGGCGGTGACCTGTACGAGGTGCTGGAGCGGCTGGACAAGGCCGGCGCGTCGCGGTACGTGGTCACCGACATCACCAAGGACGGCACCATGCGTGGCCCGAACCTGGACCTGCTGCGGGCGGTGTGCGGCCGCACCGACGCCCCGGTGATCGCCTCCGGGGGTGTCTCGACCCTGGACGACCTGCGGGCGCTGGCGACGCTGGAGCCGATCGGGGTGGAGGGTGTGATCGCCGGCAAGGCGCTCTACGCCGGCGCGTTCACCGTCGCCCAGGCCCTGGAGACCCTCGCCGAGCGGTAAGGAAGGGCACCTTGTTACCGCCTGCGGTAGAGGAAGGGTCCCCTGCTAACACGTGAGCCGGCCGGGGGCCCGGGTACGGCCGGTCAGCGCACCGGCACCGGGCGATAGGCTTTCCGGCATGACGGTGGCGGTGCGCGTGATCCCCTGTCTCGACGTGGACGCCGGTCGGGTGGTCAAGGGGGTCAACTTCCTCGACCTGCGGGACGCCGGTGACCCGGTCGAGTTGGCGGCGGCGTACGACCGGGCGGGCGCGGACGAGTTGACCTTCCTGGACGTGACCGCCTCGTCCAGCGACCGGGGCACGATGCTCGACGTGGTCCGGCGTACCGCCGAGTCGGTCTTCATCCCGCTGACCGTCGGCGGGGGCGTGCGTGCCGTGGCGGACGTGGACACGCTGCTGCGTGCCGGTGCCGACAAGGTCGGGGTGAACACCGCGGCCATCGCCCGGCCGGAGCTGATCGCCGAGATCGCGGACCGGTTCGGCCGCCAGGTGCTGGTGCTCTCGCTCGACGTGCGGCGGGCACCGGCGGGCACCACCGACAGCGGTTTCGAGGTGACCACGCACGGCGGCCGGCGAGGGACCGGGCTGGACGCGGTGGCGTGGGCCGCGCGCGGCGCCGAACTCGGCGCCGGGGAGATCCTGCTGAACTCGATGGACGCCGACGGCACCAAGGCCGGCTTCGACCTCGAACTCATCGCCGCGGTACGCCGGGTGGTCGACGTGCCGGTGGTGGCCAGCGGTGGCGCGGGCGAGGTGGCGCACTTCCCCCCGGCGATCGGCGCGGGTGCCGACGCGGTCCTCGCGGCGAGCGTCTTCCACTTCGGGGAACTGACCGTCACCGAGGTCAAGGACGCGCTGCGCGGGGCGGGTCACCCCGTCCGCTGACCCGGGTACTCAGCCCCGGCCGGAGTGGCCCTCGGGCGAGCGGCGGGGCATCGGGACGGAGCGGACCAGATATTCCTGGACGGCGGCGGTGTGCTCGGCCTCGTCGAGGTGCCAGTCCGCGGTGCCGGGCGGGTGCCGTCGACTGAGCACGCCCTGGACGGTGTCGACGGTGGTGGCCAGCCCGGCGCTGGGCCGGGTACGCCAGAGCCGCTCCCCGTCGGCGGTGATCCGGAACCAGCCGTCGGCGACCTCCACCAGGCCGGCGCCGAGCAGCCGGCGGATCGCTCCCTCGATGTCGTGTCGCTCGGGGAGCGTCCGGTCGAGGTGGTCGGCGGTGGAGATCACGTCGGCCAGGCGTACGCCCTCGGGCCTGCGGGTTGTCGGGGAACGCCGGTGCCTCCCCGCGCCGCTGGCGATCACCAACGAGACGAAGATCCACGCGTCGGTCCGTCGCCAGGCGTTCTCCCCCATGTGGAGATTCTGCCGTCAGCGCGGCGGGAAGGAAACACCACCCGACCCACTGCGACTCTGCGTCACCTGTCGATTGCCGAGGGTTGATGTCGCGGGCGGGTCGCCGGAGCGGCCGGTACGCGGGGTGGCGCGGCGACGTCGTCAGGTGGCGGGCGCGGTCCCGACCGGGGCGGGGCCCGGCTCGGGGGTGTCGAAGACCGGCAGGAAGAACTGCGCGAGGGGCCCGATGGTCAGCGCGTACGCGACGGTGCCGAGACCGACCGTCCCGCCGAGCAGCCAGCCCACGGCGAGTACGGCGATCTCGATGGCGGTGCGGACCAGGCGTAGCGACCAGCCGGGCCGGCGGGCGGCGAGACCCGTCATCAGCCCGTCGCGAGGGCCGGGGCCGAGCCGGGCACCGAGGTAGAGGGCGGTGGCGATGCCGTTGCCGACGATGCCGGCCACCAGCAGCGCGACGCGCACCGGCAGCGGCCCACCGGTGGGCAGCAGGGCCAGCGTCGCGTCGACGGCCAGGCCGATCACCACCACGTTGGCCACGGTGCCGATGCCGGGGCGCTGCCGCAGCGGGATCCAGGTCAGCAGCACCAGGGCGCCCACCAGGATGACCGTGGTGCCCATGGTCAGCCCGGTCAGCCGGGAGAGGCCCTGGTGGAACACGTCCCAGGGGTTCAGGCCCAGCTCGGAACGGATCATCAGCGCCATGCTGAAGCCGTAGAGGGCGAGGCCGACGTGCAGTTGGGTCAGTCGCCGGACCGGCCGGTGGCGGAGGTTGCCAATCAGGGTCACGCGTGCCACTCTAGGGGCCAATCTGGGCGCGCATAGAGCCAATTTTCGGGGAGTGGCCATGGCGAGTCAGGTGCGTGGGGCGCAATTGGCCCGACTGCTCGGCCAGTGGCATGCGCTGCCCGGGCGGCGACGCAGTCCCGACTACGCCGCGCTGGCCGGCGCGGTACGCGGCCTGCTCGCTGACGGGCGGCTGCCGCTGGGCGTACGCCTGCCGGCGGAACGGGACCTGGCCGAGGCGCTGCGGATCAGCCGGACCACCGTCACCGCCGCGTACCGCGAACTGCGTGACAGCGGGCACCTGTCCAGCCGCCGGGGTGCGGGAAGCTGGACCCGGCTGCCCGGCACACACCGGGTGGCGCCGAACGGTCTCTGGACCCCGCTCGACGACCGGGACATGATCGACCTGGGGGTGGCGGCGCTGGCCGCCCCGCCGGAGCTGCTGCCGGCAGCCCAGGCCGCGACCGAGGACCTGCCCCGCTACCTCGGCGGGGCCGGCTACCACCCGACCGGCATCGTCGAGCTGCGGGAGGCGGTGGCCCAGGGTTACACCGACCGGGGACTGCCCACCTCACCCGACCAGATCATGGTCACCAACGGCACCCAGCACGCCCTGGACCTGGTGCTCCGGCTGGCCCTGGCGCCGGGCAGCGGGGTGCTGGTCGAGTCACCGAGCTACCCCAACGCGCTGGCCGCACTGGCCGCCCGACGGGCCCGGATCACCACCCACGGACTGGCCGCCGACGCCACCGGCTGGGACGCCGACCTGATGCTCGGCTCGCTGCGGCAGGTACGCCCCCGGGTGGCCTACCTGATCCCGGACTTCCAGAACCCGACCGGGCATCTGATGGAGGCGGACCTGCGCGAGCGTCTGGTCTCCACCGCCCACGCCGTCGGCACCGACCTGGTGATCGACGAGTCCTTCGTGGACCTGCCGCTGGACGGCACCGTGCTGCCGCCGCCGACCGCGAGCTTCGACCGGCACTCCCGGGTGGTCAGCATCGGCGGCATGAGCAAGCCCTTCTGGGGCGGTCTGCGGATCGGCTGGATCCGGGCCTCCGCGCCGCAGGTGCAGCGGCTGGCCGCAGCCCGGGTCGGCGTCGACATGTCCAGCCCGGTGCTCGACCAACTCGTCGCCGTGCACCTGCTGGCCGCCGCGCCGGGCATCGTCGCCGCCCGGCGTACGCAACTGGCGGTGCAACGGGACGCGTTGCTCGGTGCGCTGGCCGACCGGCTGCCGGAGTGGCGGGTCACCGTGCCGCGCGGCGGCGTGACGCTCTGGGCCGAGCTGGACGGCCCGATCTCCAGCGCGCTGGCGCGGGCGACCGAGGAGGTCGGCGTACGCCTGGCACCCGGACCCCGGTTCGGCCTGGACGGCACGTTGGAACGCTTCCTGCGGCTGCCCTTCACCCTGCCCGCCGGGGACCTGGTCGAGGCGGTGGGTCGGATCGCCGCGGTCCGCTACGACCTGGACCGGACCGGGCTGCCCCGGTGGCGGGAGCCGAGCGTCATCGCCTGACCGGGGTCGCGCCGGAGCCGATCCGGCTGATCCACCTCGCCCGCCGGTCGACGGCGGGCAGACTGCCGGGGTGGACGGACTCCGGGGGGTGCGGTGGTCGCGTGGGGTGCGACCGGGTGCACCCGGGTCGCGCGCCACCCGCCTGGAACTCTTCTACGACCTGGTCTTCGTCTTCGCCTTCATCCAGGTCACCACGCTCACCGCCGACAACTTCACGCCGCGCGGCCTGCTCCAGTGCGTGGTCGTGCTGGTGCTGCTCTGGTGGGCCTGGACCGGCTTCGCGGTGATCGGCAACCTGGTCCGTACCGACCAGGGGGTGCTGCCCTTCGTGGCGTTCGCCACCATGGGCGGGGCCCTGGTCTTCGCGCTCGCCATGCCGCAGGCGTTCAGCAGCACGGCCGGCGGGCTGTCCGGGCCGTTGGTCTTCGCGATCTGCTACTTCCTGGTCCGGGTCGTCCAGGTGGGTGTCCTGGGCTGGCTGGCCCGGGGCGACCCCGAGCTGCGTCGCCGCTTCCTGGCCGCGATGGGACGGGCGGCAGTGGTCGGCACGCTGGTGCTGGCCGCCGCGCTGCTGCCCCAGCGACTGGCCGACGAGGCGGGCGAGATCGGGCTGCGGCTGCTGTTCTGGATCGCGGCGATCGTCGTCGAGTACGGGGCGGCGGTGGCGCTGGGCAGCAGCAACTGGACGCTGCTCTCGGCCGGGCACTGGGCCGAGCGGCACGCCCTGATCGTGCTGGTGGCGCTCGGCGAGACGATCATCGCGTTGGGGCTCGGCGCCCACTTCGTCGTCGATACGCCGCTGACCTGGCTGGTGATCCTCTCGGGGATGCTCGCGGTGGCGGTGGTCGCCGCGCTCTGGTGGTCGTACTTCGACACGTTGGCGCTGGCACTGGAACAGGTGCTGCACCGCACCCGGGATCCACGGGCCCGCTCGGCGTTGGCCCGCGACGCCTACACCTACCTGCACCTGCCGCTGGTCGCCGGCCCGATCCTGTTCGCGCTCGGGCTCAAGCGGGTGCTCACCGGTGCCGCCGAGCCGGCCACCTCGGCCGGGAGCCTGTTGCCCGCTGGTGAGTTGCTGGTGCTGCACGGTGGCGTGGCGCTCTATCTGGTGACGCTGGTGGCGCTGGGCTGGCGGGTCCTGCGCACGCTGCGGTGGCCGACCGTCGGCGGCGTGTGCCTGCTGGTGCTGCTGCTGCCGGTCGCCGCCCAGGTGCCGGAACTGGTCACTCTGACGTTGCTCACCGTGGTCGTGCTGGCGATGACGGTGGTGCAGACGCTGACCGACGCGTCGCTGCGCCGCCAGGTCCGGGAGGTGGCGATGGCCGAGCAACTCGCCGCCGAGGCGGAGCAGACCACCTGGCGGGGACGCCACCTGTGAGCGGGTACGCCTCGGCCCCGCGCCCGGGAACGGGCGGCGGGGCCGATGTCGTGTACGCCGGTGTCGACGACCGTCAGATCTCGGCGACGGTGCCCGCGTACATCTTGTCGATCTCGGTGGAGAAGTTGCTCTCCACGCCCCGCCGCTTGATCTTGAGTGACGGGGTGATCTCGCCGTCCTCGATGGTCAGATCGCGCGGCAGGATGGTGACCTTCTTGATCGTCTCCCAGCGGTTGAGCTTGGTGTTGAGCTCGGCCACGTACTGCTCGACCATGGCCTTCGCCTCGGGCGAGGAGACGATCTCGGCGTACGGGCGGCCCTGGAGCGGGGTGCCCGCGGCCCAGCCGGCGATGGCGTCCGGGTCCAGCGTGACCAGCAGCGTGCAGAAGTTGCGGGCCTGCGCGATGACCACCGCCTGCGAGGTGTACGGGCAGGTGGCCTTGAACATGCCCTCGATGTGCGACGGCGCGATGTACTTGCCGCCGGACGTCTTGACCAGGTCCTTCTTCCGGTCGGTGATGCGCAGGTAGCCGTCGGCGTCGAGGCTGCCGATGTCACCGGTCCGGAAGAAGCCGTCCTCGGTGAAGACGGCGGCGGTCTCCTCCGGCAGGTTGTGGTAGCCACGCATGACCGGCCGACCCTTGATCAGGATCTCGCCGTCGCTGTCGATGCGGCACTCCAGGTCGCCCATGGCCTTGCCGACCGTGCCGATCCGGAACGCGCCGGGCGGGTTGACGAAGTTGCCGGCGCTGCTCTCGGTCAGCCCGTACCCCTCGCTGATCGGCAGGTTCGCCGCGGCGAAGAACGTGGCGATCTCCGGGCTGAGCGGGGCGGCGCCGGAGACCAGCACCCGGATCCGCCCGCCGAGGCGAGCCTGGAGCTTGCTGAAGACCAGCTTCTCGGCCACCGCGTACTTGAGCTTCAACCCACCCGGCACCGGCTTGCCGGCCTGGTCGAGGGCGACCTTCTCCTTGCCGACGCCGACCGCCCAGGCGAAGATCTTCGCCTTCGCGCCGCCGGCGCTCTGCGCGGTGGTCACCGACTTGTTGTAGACCTTCTCGAAGACCCGGGGCGCGCCGCACATCAGCGTCGGGCGGACCACCGAGAGCAGTTCGACGAGCTTGTCGACCCGCCCGTCCACGTACGTCGGCATGCCGACGTGGGTGGAGCCGCAGAGCAGCGTCTTGCCGAACGAGTGCGACAGCGGCAGCCAGAGGTACTGGAGGTCGTCCTCGCGCAGCAGGCCGACCGCCTCCTGCGCCACGCCCTCCCAGCACCATCCGCCGTGCAGCAGCTCGACGCCCTTGGGGCGGCCGGTGGTGCCGGAGGTGTAGATCAGCGTGGCCAGGTGCTCGGGCCCGATGCCGGCCACGATGCGGTCGACCAGCTCGGGGTCCTCAGCGAGCCGCTGGGCGCCCTGCTCCTCCAACTGGGCGAGGGTCAGTTGGGGCACCGCCGCCGCCGGGTCGGGCTCGCCGTCGAAGAGGACCACGTGGGTCAGCGCGGGCAGGTCCGCGCCGGCGATCTTGGCCGCCTGGGACGGGTCCTCGGCGAAGAGCACCTTGGAGGCGGAGTCGGCGAGGATGTAGGTGGCGTCCTGCGGCTCGGTCGTCGGATAGACCGTGGTCGTCGCGCCGCTGGCGCACATGATGCCGAAGTCGGCGATCACCCAGTCGAGCCGGGTGTTCGCCAGGATCGCCACCGGGTCCTCCTGGCCGACGCCCAGGCCGTGCAGGCCGGCGGCGACCGCCTTCGCCCGCGCGGAGACCTGCGTCCAGGTCAGCCAGACCGGCGCGTTGTCCGGACCGGGGTGGGCGAAAGCGTGGCGGTCGGGGGTAGCCGCCACGCGCTTGAGGAACATGTCAGGAATGGAACGGTACGGTACATCGAGAGCCATCGCTGTAGCCGCCTTCGGGGGTGGAGGCGTGACGGTCGTCACGTCGGTGTTCGTTACCGAAGGGTATTGCCTGCGCCGGGGCATCGGCTAGCCCTGACGATCATCGCCGCCCCCGCACCGGGCGCGGGCGGCGTCGTGCTACGCGTACCGCTCGGCGGCCCGGGACCAGTCGTAGGTGGCCCGGATCCAGTTGCGGCGTGCCGCGAGTGCCGGTCGGACCGCGTCGCCGTGGCTGGTCAGCAACCCGTTCTCGGCGGTCAGGTACGCGCTCAGCCCGGCGTTGAAACGCTCCGCGGCGGCCCGTAGTGCCGCCGACTCGTCGCCGGTCTCCCCGGTCAGCACCGTGACCAGGTTGTGCGCGTCCGGGCCGTCCCGGTTCTCCTTGCCGTAGGAGAAGACGTCGTTGCACCAGCAGACCAGGTCGGCGGCGAGCAGGTCCAACTCGGCCCAGTCGGGATCGGCCCGCTGGTCGGCCGGCGGGAAACCGTCCAGGGCCAGATCGGTCAGCGTGATGCTGGGATAGACGCCACCGGTGTGCCGGCGCATCTGGACGTACTCGTCGACCGGCGGCACCCGGCCGTGTTCGCGGTTGGCCGCCTCCCACAACAGGGCGAGCAGGTAGCCCCGCATGGCCGCGGTGAAGTGCAGCAGCACCGCCGGGCGCCGGTGGGCCCGGACGCGCCGACACAGGTCGGCCAGCGCGAGCCCGAGGGGGCCGGCCGTGCCGGACGTCGCCTCCGTCGACGTGCCCTGGCGGTCCAGGACGTCGAGCAGCGCGGCCACGGTCGGTGCGAGTCGGGTCGGGTCGCTGCCCAGGCCGTCCTCGTCGCAGGCGTCGTCCATCACGAACAGCCAGGAGATCAGGTCCGCCAGCAGCCGCAGGCCGTCCAGCGACGCCTCCGGGCAGGCTCGTCCGGCCAGCCCGGCCGCGTCCGCCCGGCGTAGTCGTTGCCCGTTACTGATCAGGCCCAGGTGGTGCGCCCAGTCGGTGCTCTCTTGGGCGACCTGCTCGGTGTGGTGATGCCGGGCGCCGGAGAACGGGGGCTCCCGCAGGGCCGAGACCGCAAAGCTTCGCATTGGGCTCCCTGTCGCGCCGCTTCCCCACGAGGCGGCGCGGCCAGCGTACGGGAGCAGTGCGAAGGGCCGAACGATCGGACAAATAACGTTTCGGATATCGCCGTGACCGGTTCCGCACAGACGGTTAGAAGCCCAGGTTGGCGCTGCGGAGCCGGTGCGCCGACTCGGCACCGCCCTCGACCTCCACCCGCGCCGCCTGCTGCCGGCCGCTCAGGAACAGCACCAGTTCGCCCGGCGCGCCGATCAGCCCCAGTTCCTCGCCGCCCTGACCGGCGGTCACCTCACCGTGCCCGGGTGCCCGCACGGCCACCCGGGCCGGGAACCGGCGCAGGGCCATCCGGGCCAGGGTGGAGGCGCGCCGCCACAACGACTGCTCCAGTCCGGTCGGCAACGCGCGGGGCTGCCACTCGGGCTGGGCCCGGCGGACGTCCTCGTGGTGGATGAAGAACTCCATCGTGTTGGCCAGCTCGTCGGTGAGCGGGTTGCTCACCGGGCTCCACACCGGTGGCCGGCGTACCTGGTCCAGCAGGTCGGCCCAGTCGAGTGCGGCGATCTCGCGCCGGACGCGCTCGGAGTAGTCGCGCAGCGGCCCGATCAGGATGCCGGCGGCGGCGTCCGGCCGCCGTTCCCGCACCACCAGGTGCGCGGCCAGGTCACGGGTGGTCCAGCCCTCGTTGAGCGTCGGGGCGTCCGGACCCAGGGTCGACATCAGGTCGGTGAGCGCCTCGCGCTCCGACCGGGCGTAGCGCGGCATGTGGTGATCGTAGGCCGAGCGCGGCCGGTCCGCCCGGTTCGTGCCGGCTCGCGAGGTGACGTCAGACATATCGCAGCGGGTCGGCGGGATCGGCGTGCTGCGGTAAGGATGAGTGAGGATTGTGGCGGCTTACGGCGGGGGAGATACGTGGCGAGCGGGACTAGTCGGGAGGTGCTCGGTCGCGGGCTGGCCGTCCTGGGGCGGGCCATCCGGGAACAGCCGAGGATCTTCGCGGTGGCGGTCAGCGGCAGTGTGCTGTTCGGCGTGATGGTGGTGGGCAGCGCGTTCGTGATCGGCGCGGTGGTGGGCGACGTGGTGGTGCCGGCCATCGAGCGCGGTGCGGTCGGCGTCGGCGGGCTGGCCCTGGCCGCCGCCGCGCTGCTCGGGATCAGCGTGCTGCGGGTGGTCGGCATCTTCGGCCGGCGGCTCGGCGCGGGATACATGCAGTACCGCCTCCAGGCCGACTACCGCCGCCGGGTCACCCGCCGATATCTGGAACTGCCGCTGGCCTGGCACCACCGCAACGCCACCGGCACCCTGCTGTCCAACGCGAACTCCGACGTCGAGGCCGCCTGGCACCCGATCGCGCCGCTGCCGTTCGCGGTCGGCACGCTGGTGATGCTGGTCGGCGCCGTGGCGTCGCTGTTCTTCACCGACTGGGCGCTGGCCCTGGTCGGGCTGGCCGTGTTCCCGGCGCTGTTCGCGCTCAACGTGGCCTACTCCCGCCGGATGGCACCGCGTCAGGCCCGTGCGCAGCGGCTGCGTGCCGAGGTCAGCGAGATCGCGCACGAGAGCTTCGACGGCGCGCTGGTGGTCAAGACGATGGGTCGGGAGGCCCAGGAGACCGACCGGTTCGCGGCCCGCGCCGGCCAACTCCGCGACGCGCTGATCTCGGTCGGTCGGCTGCGCGGCGTCTTCGACCCGATGCTGGAGACGTTGCCCAGCCTCGGCACGCTCGCCGTGCTGGTGGTCGGCGCGTACCGGTTGCAGCAGGGTGCCATCTCGGTCGCGGAGCTGGTCAGCGTCGCCTTCCTCTTCACCGTGCTGGCCTTCCCGGTGCGGGCCATCGGCTGGGTGCTCGCCGAACTGCCGCGCAGCGTGGCCGGGTGGGACCGGGTCCGCCGGGTGCTCGACGCCACCGGCGAGATGCCGTACGGCGACACCCGGCTGGACCCGCACGCGGAGGCGCCCGCCACGCTCTCCTTCGCCGACGTCACCTTCGCCTACGAACCCGCCGAGGCGCACCTGCCCGGCACCGAGGTGCTCGGCGAGGTCACCTTCACCGTGCCGGCCGGCAAGACCGTGGCCCTGGTCGGGCCGACCGGCTCCGGCAAGTCCACGGTGGCGTCGCTGGCGGTGCGGTTGGTCGACCCCCGCGCCGGGTCCGTACGCCTCGACGACGTGGACGTACGCGAGCTGGCCGCCGATTCGCTGGCCGGCACCGTGGCACTGGTGGCGCAGGTGCCGTTCGTCTTCGACGACACCGTCCGGGCCAACGTCTCGCTGGACCGGGCGGGCGTCGACGACGAGGACGTCTGGGCCGCGTTGCGGCTGGCCGAGGCCGACGGGTTCGTCGCCGCGCTGCCCGACGGGCTCGACACCAGGGTCGGCGAGCGGGGCACCTCGCTCTCCGGCGGGCAGCGGCAGCGGCTCACCCTGGCCCGTGCCCTGGCCGGGCGTCCCCGCCTGCTGGTGCTCGACGACGCCACCAGCGCGGTCGACCCGCGTGTGGAGGCCGCCATCCTGGCCGGGCTGCGCTCCTCCGCGGCGGGCGGTCCCGGCGCGTCGATCCTGGTGGTGGCGTACCGCCGGGCCACCATCGCCCTCGCCGACGAGGTCATCTATCTGGAGCAGGGCCGGGTCGTCGCGCGGGGCACCCACGCCACGCTGCTGGCCACCGTGCCCGGCTACGCCAACCTGGTCACCGCGTACGAGCAGGCCGAGGTCGACCACGAACGGCAACCGACGTACGACGAGGTCACCCCGATGACCTCCGGCCTGGAGGTGGACCGGTGAGCGCGAGGAACGCAGCGCAGCGGAGTCCCGCAGTCGTGAACGAAGGATGGCACCGGTGAGCGCGAGTGTGACGACGGAGGTGCCGGAGCCGGCGGAGTCGACCTGGCGGACGCTGCGCCGGGGGTTGGCGCTGTCGCCGGAGTTGCGGGTCGGTCTGGCCGGGACCCTCGGTCTGGCGCTGGTCTACATGGTCGGCCGGGTGGCCGTGCCGGTGGCGGTGCAGCAGGGCATCGACCGGGGCATCGCCGACGGACTCGACCTGAACGCGTTGTTCGTCGTCGTGGCGGTCACGGCCGCCGTGCTGGTGGTGACCACCGCCTGCGGTTACCTGATGATGCGGCGGCTGTTCACGGTCAGTGAGACGGCGTTGGCCGGGGTCCGGGTGCGGGCGTTCCGGCACGTGCACGACCTGTCGATGCTGCACCAGCAGTCCGAGCGGCGGGGATCGCTGGTCTCCCGGGTCACCAGCGACGTCGACCAGATCACCCAGTTCCTCCAGTGGGGCGGCGTGATCCTGCTGGTGAACCTGGGTCAGTTGGCGGTGACGACGGTGGTGATGCTGGCGTACTCGTGGCAACTGACCCTGGTGGTCTACGCGGCGTTCGTGCCGGCGGTGCTGGTGATCCGGCTGCTCCAGCGTCGGCTCGCCGCCGCGTACGGGGTGGTGCGGCAGCGGACCGGCACGTTGCTGGCGGCGGTCGGTGAGAGCGTGGTCGGCGCGCCGGTGATCCGGGCGTACGGCATCGCCGGTCGGACGGCGCGGCGGCTGGACGAGGCGATCGACAGCCAGCAGCAGGCGCAGCGCAAGGCGATCCGGATCAGCATCCTCGGCAGTTCGGTGGGGGAGCTGGCGGCCGGGGTGGCGCTGGCCGGGGTGGTGGTGCTCGGCGTGGTCCTCGGCGCCGACCAGACGTTGAGCATCGGTGCGATCACCGCGTTCCTGTTCCTGGTGACGCTCTTCATCCAGCCGGTGCAGATCGCCACGGAGGTGCTCAACGAGGCGCAGAACGCGATCGCCGGGTGGCGGCGGGTGCTGGACGTGCTGGACGTCTCGCCGGACGTGGCCGACCCGGGCCCGCAGGGGCGGGAGCTGCCCGCCGGGCCGCTGGACATCCGCTTCGCGCAGGTGCGGTACGCCTATCCGGACGGGCCGACGGTGTTGCACGACGTGAGCGTGGAGATCCCGGCGAAGAGCCGGGTCGCGGTGGTGGGCGAGACGGGCAGTGGCAAGACCACCTTCGCCAAGCTGCTCACCCGGTTGATGGACCCGACGGCGGGCGCGGTGCTGCTGTCCGGGGTGGCGTTGACCGACGTGCGTTTCGACTCGTTGCGGTCCCGGGTGGTGATGGTGCCGCAGGACGGCTTCCTGTTCGACGCGTCGGTGGCGGACAACGTGCGGTTCGGCCGTCCCGCGTTGACCGACGAGCAGCTCACCACGGCCTTCAGTGATCTGGGGCTGGCCGACTGGCTGGACGGGTTGCCGGCCGGGCTGGCGACCCGGGTGGGGGAGCGCGGTGAGGCGTTGAGCGTGGGGGAGCGGCAGCTGGTGGCGCTGGCCCGGGCGTACGTGGCCGATCCGGATCTGCTGGTGCTGGACGAGGCGACCAGCGCGGTCGACCCGGCCACCGAGGTGCGCCTGCAACGGACCCTGGACGCGGTGACCCGGGGGCGGACCACGTTGGCGATCGCGCACCGGCTCTCCACCGCGCAGGGCGCCGACGAGGTGATCGTGGTGGACCGGGGGCGGATCGTGCAGCGCGGGCCGCACGAGGAGCTGATCCGGGACCCGGACTCGGTCTACGGCCTGCTCTACGCCTCGTGGCTGGAGCAGACGCGGTAGTCGCCGGTGGGGGCGGCGCGACGACGGTCGATCGGTCGGGCGGACGCGGTGACGGCGGTGGGCGGATCCGGTGGACGTGGCCCGGACGATGCCCTAGTCTTCGGGTTAGGTAAGCCTAACCTTAGAAGGAGGTCGTGCCATGCGGCCGAGCCCTGCCGAGATCGTCCGTACCCTCGTCGCGGGCCGGTTGGCCGGTCTCGTCCACGTGGCCTGCCGGCCCGGTCTGCACCACGTCCGTCACGTCACCGACCGCGACGGCCGGGTGCTGCTGCTGGTGCCGGTGGTCAGCGACCTCACCGCCGCCGTGCGGACCACCGGTCCGGACCGCCCGCTGGCCGTGGCGCTGGACGTGCTGGACCTGCCGCCCGCCGCGGGCGCGCCGTCGCTGGGCCGCGCGCTGGTCTCCGGCTGGGTGCGCCAGTTGACCGGCGCCGAGGAACGTGCCGCCGCGCTGGACTTCGCCGAGGTGGACGCCACCGGGGACCTGCTCGACGTCGGCACCCGGTTCCGGTTGTGCCGGTTCGAGGTGGAGCAGGCCCAGTGGGACCGCGCCGGCACGCGTCGCCGGATCGACCCGATGGCGTACGCGGAGGCGGAGCCGGACCCGCTGCACCCGGTCGAGGCGGTGCTGCTGGCCGACCTCGCCGACCGGTACGCCGACCGGCTGACCGCCTACCTGTGCCGCCGGCTGGGGCTGGCCGGTGTCGACGGGGCGCCCCGGGTGGAGCGGATCGACAGGTACGGCATGCTGGTCTCGTTCGGGTACACCGGCGCCCGGCACCGGACCCGGCTCGCCTTCACGCGCCCGGTGGCCGGGCACGACGAACTGCCCCGGCTGTTCGACGAGATGCTGCACCCGGCGGCCGGCGGCTGAGCCGGGCTCAGCCGACGAGTTCGCCGGTGAGGTAACGCTGCACGGTCGGCCCGACGGTGGCGACCAGGGTCTCCGGCTCGGCGGAGGCGACCGGCTCCAGCCGGACCACGTGCCGCATGAGCGCGAGCCCGATCAACTGGCTCGCCACCAGCCCGCCGCGCAACGGCCGGTGGGCCGGGTCGACGTCGAGGTGGTCGAGGATCCGGCGCAGCACCTGGGTGGTCAGGAACTCCCGGACCAGCCGGGCGGTCCACTCGTTGCCGACCGCGGAGCGCAGCAGGGCCACCCCGGCGGCGCCGGCCGGGGAGTCCCACATCGCGACGAACGTCCGGACCAGTCGTTCCCCGATCCCGTCGCGGTCGCCGTCGAGCACCGCCGGCAACAGTTCCCGAGGGTCGACCGGCGCCTGCACGGCGGCCAGGAACAGTTGCTCCTTGCTGCCGAAGTAGTGGTGCACCAGCGCCGGATCGACCTCGGCGGCGGCGGCGACGGCCCGGATGGTGGCGGCGTCGAAACCCCGTTCCGCGAAGGCGGTGCGGGCCGCCGCCAGGATGGCGTCCCGGGTTGCCGGGTTGCCGGGTCGCCGTCCGCTGCGCCGTGCCATCGCCCTCTCTTCCCGCTCGGTGGCCTGTCAGCCGCTACGCCGTCGCAGCGTGGCCGAGGCGAGCACCAGCGCCAACACCGCCGCACCGGCGACCACCGCCACGTCCCGCCACATCGTCGCGGTCGGCTCGGCGTTCGCGCCGACCTCCTGAAGGGCCTCGACGGCGTACGACAGGGGGAGCACGTCGCTGATCGCCTGCAACCAGCCGGCCATCTCGTCGCGAGGCACGAAGAGCCCGCAGAGCAGCAGTTGAGGGGCGACCACGACCGGCATGAACTGTACGGCCTGGAACTCGGTGCGGGCGAAGGCGCTGCACAGCAGCCCGAGCGCGACGGCGAGCACGGCGTTCAGCGCCGCGATCAGGATCACCAGCGCACTGCTGCCGGCGGTCTCGAGGCCGAAGACCCCGTACGCCACGGCCGAGGCGATGGTGGCCTGCACCGCGCCGGCCAGCCCGAACGCGATGCCGTACCCGAAGAGCAAATCGGTGCGGGCCAGCGGGGTGGTGAGCAGCCGTTCCAGCGTGCCACTGGTCCGTTCGCGCAGCATGGCGATGCTGGTCACCAGGAACATGATGATGAACGGGAAGAAGCCGAGCATCACCAGCGCGATCCGGTCGAACGTGGACGGCTGGCCGGGCGGCGTGGGCTGGTCGGCGTACATGTAGTAGACCAGGGTGAGAAGCGCGGTGGGCACGAGCACCAGCAGCGCCACCGTCCGTCGGTCGTGGCGCAGTTGCCGCAGGATGCGGCCGACCGTGGCGGCCAGGATGCGCGGGTTCATCACGCCTCCTCGGCGGTCGTGGTGCCGGTGCCGGCCTCGCCGGCCCGGATCAGCCGCAGGAACGCCTCGTCGAGGTCGTCGACCCCGGCGGCGGCCCGGATCGCGGCCGGGGTGTCGTCGGCGATCAGCCGTCCCGCGCGGATCAGCAGCAGCCGGTCGCATCGGGCCGCCTCGTCCATCACGTGACTGGAGACCAGCAGGGTGGTGCCGGCCGCCGCGAGTGCGTGGAACCTCGCCCAGAGCTCGGCCCGCAGGACCGGGTCCTGCCCGACGGTGGGTTCGTCGAGCACGATCAGCTCCGGCTCGCCGACCAGCGCGCAGGCCAGCGACGCACGGCTGCGTTGCCCGCCGGAGAGGGTGCCGACGATCTGTCCCGCCGCCGGCGCCAGCCCGACGTCGGCCACCGCCCGGTCCGCCTCGGCCCGGCCCCGGCCGTGCAGGGCGGCGAAGTAACGGGCGTTCTCCCGCACCGTCAGGTCCGCGTAGACGCTCGGCGCCTGGGTGAGGTAGCCGACCCGCTGGCGCAGCTCCGGCGCACCGGCCGGGTGGCCCAGCACGGTCACCGTGCCGGCGGTGACCACCTGCACCGCGACGACGGCGCGCATCAGTGTGGTCTTGCCGCTGCCGCTGGGGCCGAGCAGCCCGGTGACCGCGCCACGCGGCACCCCGGCGTCGATCCCGTGCAGTACCCGCCGTCCGCCCCGGTCCACGACCAGGCCCCGGACGGCGATCGCGTCCGCCATCGCCCACCTCCAAAAATTCATCGGCTGTTGAAATCAACGGTAGTTGAATTCTTTCGGACGGGCCAGGCCCCGATTTCGCCATAGCACGGTCTTTAGCCTCCGTATCGGACACCATGTCCGTTGTGGTGCATTGCGCCCGGATCGGACCTGCGGCACGATGGCGCAGTGGATCACGCTCCGTCACCGGACAGTGGGTTCTTCGACGACTGGGCCGCGCGGCTGCGGGCGACCGCCGACCGGCCCGTGGTCGGCATCCTGCTGCGCGGAAGCCACGCCCGTCGAGCCGCCACCCCGCACAGCGACGTCGACGTCGACGTCCTGGTCGGTGGAGCCCCGTACGCCGAGCGCCGGGCCTACCTCGCAGAGCACTCCGGGCGCCTGACCCACGTCTCGGTCGCCGCCCGCGACATCCGGTCCTGGGTGACGCGCCTGGGCGAGCCGGCCGACTGGGCGTTCGGGCTGCCGGTGACGGCCCCGGCGCGGCTGCTCTGGGCCGACCCGCACTGGCGGGACCGGATCAACCTGACCGTGCTCTGCCAGCCGGCCGACGAACCTCGGCTGGAGGACCTGATCGCCACGCTCGGCAAGGTGGCCGCCGCGCGCGACGCCGACGACCCGCTCGGCGTCCGGCTGGCCGCCGCCGACCTGGCCCGGCTCTGCCCCTCGGTGCTGCGGCTGGCGAACCCCTCGGTGCGGGTGGTGTCCCGTCGCTCGGCCTTCGCCGCCGCGCTCGACCTGCCGGTGGCGCCGCCCGGCTACCGGCAGGACATGCTGCGCTGCCTCGGCCTGCTGCCCGGATCGACCGGGCAACTCTGGGCGGCGGCGGTCCGGCTGGTCGCCGGCACCCTGCCGCTGATCCGCCCGTACGCCGCCGAGGTGGCCGAGGTGGCCGGCGCCGACTTCGCCGACGCCCTGCTCGACGGGCGCCTGGACCGGTACGTCACCCAGTTGCGCCAGCCCGTCGGTCCCGCGCCGTCCGCCAGCCGGGAGCCCTCTCAGGTTCCGGCGCCGCGTGCGGGACAATGGGTCACTGTGCCCGAACCTGACGCGCCGACGAGCGGCGCCCACCTCTCCCCGCCGGAGCCGCCGGGCGGCCCGGACCGGCCGTCGCGACTCGATCCGGAGATCGCCGCACAGCTACGCCGCACCCCCGACGGCCTGGTGGCCGCCGTGGTCCGCCAGCACGACAGCGGTGAGGTGCTGATGGTGGCCTGGATGGACGACGAGGCCCTGCACCGCACCCTGACCACCGGCCGGGCCACCTACTGGTCGCGCAGCCGCCGCGAGTACTGGGTCAAGGGCGCCACCTCCGGCCACCACCAGTACGTCCGGTCCGTGGCCCTGGACTGCGACGGTGACGCGGTGCTGGTCAGCGTCGACCAGGTCGGCGCGGCCTGCCACACCGGCCAGCGCACCTGCTTCTTCACCGAACTCCCGGTCGCCTCCGGCGAGGTGACCTCGTGAGCGGGCGGTACGCGCGATCCGGGCACACCGGAGCGTCGGCATGACCGACGGCACGGTCAGCCCCGATCTGGCCACCTTCACCGACCTGGCCGCCCGCTGGCGGGTGGTGCCGGTCACCCGGCGGCTGCTCGCCGACGCGGAGACGCCGGTCGGGGTCTACCGCAAGCTCGCCGGTGGGCCCGGCACGTTCCTGCTGGAGTCCGCCGAGCAGGGCGTCGGCTCGTCGGGACTGGCCTGGTCCCGATACTCCTTCGTCGGCGTCCGCAGCAGCGCCACCCTGGTCGAACAGGACGGCTCGGCGGCCTGGCTCGGTGAGCCGCCCGCCGGGCTGCCCACCACGGGCGACCCGGTCGAGGTGCTGCGGGCCACGGTGGCGGCGATGGCCGGCCCGCCCGGCGAGTCGGACGGGACGATGCCCCCGCTGACCGGGGGCATGGTCGGTTACCTCGGCTACGACCTGATCCGCCGCTTCGAACGGCTGCCCTCGCTCACCGAGGACGACCTGCGCGTACCCGAGCTGGGCATGATGCTCGCCACCGACCTGGTGGTGCTGGACCACTTCGACGGCTCGGCCATCCTGGTCGCCAACGCGGTCCTGCCCCCGCTCGACGACCCGGGCCGCGAGACGCAGGTGGCCGCCGCCTACCACCACGCGGTGGGCCGGCTGGACGCGATGACCACCGCACTGTCCCGACCGATCCCGCCGATGGTCTCCACGGTCCGCCGTCCCCGCGCCGGTGAGGTCCGCAGCCGTACCCCCGAGGGCGGCTACCCCAAGGCGGTCGAGGCGGCCAAGGAGGCGATCCGGGCCGGCGAGTGCTTCCAGATCGTGCTCGCCCAGCGGTTCGAACGCGACACCGACGCCGACCCGCTGGACGTCTACCGGGTGCTGCGCACCACCAACCCGAGCCCGTACATGTATCTGCTGCGCTTCGACGACTTCGACATCGTCGGCTCGTCGCCGGAGGCACACCTCAAGGTGACCGGCGAGGTCGACGGCGCGCGGCGCGCGTTGCTGCACCCGATCGCGGGCACCCGTCCGCGCGGGGCGACCCCGGAGGCCGACGCCCGGCTCGCCGCCGAGCTGCTCGCCGACCCGAAGGAACGCGCCGAGCACGTGATGCTCGTCGACCTGGGCCGCAACGACCTGGGCCGGGTCTGCCGACCGGGCACCGTCGAGGTGCCGGAGTTCGCCACCATCGAGCGGTACAGCCACGTCATGCACATCGTCTCCACCGTGATCGGGACGCTGCGCGCCGACCGCACCGCCTTCGACGCGCTGGCCGCGACGTTCCCGGCGGGCACCCTCTCCGGAGCGCCGAAGGTGCGGGCCATGGAGATCATCGAGGAGCTGGAGCCGGTACGCCGGGGCCTGTACGGCGGCACCGTCGGCTACTTCGGCTTCGGTGGCGACCTCGACATGGCCATCGCCATCCGCACCGCGCTCATGCGGGCCGGGCGGGCGTACGTGCAGGCCGGTGCCGGGGTGGTGGCCGACTCCGATCCGGCCGCCGAGGACCAGGAGACCCGGAACAAGGCCGCTGCGGTGCTCGCCGCCATCGCCGCCGCCGAGACACTGAGGCCCGCTCGGTGAGCGCGAGGAATGTAGCGCAGCGGAGTCCCGCAGTCGCGAGCGAAAGGCCCGCCCGATGAGTGGGCAGGTTCGGTCCGCGTCGGGCCGGCGCGGGTTGGCGTACGCCGTGCTGCTCTGCCTGGCCGGTGCGGGGTTGGCGCTCTGGGCCGTGACCCGCACCTGGGCGCTGGACACCGACGTGGTGGGCGTACCGACGCCGTTGCTGGAGGAGGGGCGGACCGGCACGCAACTGCTGCCCTGGCTGCCGGCGCTCGCCCTGGTGGGCCTGGCTGGCGGCGGCGCGGTGCTGGCCACCCGTGGCCGGCTGCGGCAGGTGCTCGGCGGGTTGCTGGCGCTGCTCGGTCTGATGATGGCCGCCGGCGGCGGGTACGGGCTGGTCGCCGAGATCGGCGACGAGGTGGCCCGGCAGTGGCCGGCGCTCACCCTGCTCGGCGGCGTGCTGGCGGCAGCCGGTGGGCTGCTGACGGCGTTGCGTGGGCGGGACTGGCCGGCGATGGGTGCCCGTTACGAGCGCCGGTCCCGGCAGTCGGCACCGGCGGCGGGACCGATCCACGGGGCCGGCACCGTCGAGGCGTGGGACGCGCTCGACCGGGGCGAGGACCCGACCGAGCGCTGAGCGGCCCGGCCGGTCAGCCGACCGGCTGCCGGTCCCGGGCGCGGCTGGCGGCGAGTTCGGCGACCAGCTGGTCCAGCGCGGCCCGCTGGTCGGCCCGGGCCCGGTCGGCGCAGATGGCCTCCCAGGCGTTGCCGCGCGCGGTCCGGATCCGGGTCGGCCCGACGACGGCGCGTTCCAGCGTGTGGACGACACCGACGGCGAGCGACGCGACGGTACGCGAGATGGTGGTGAGTCCGATGGTCTGCTGCGGCGCGGAGGAATTCATGATCACCCCGGGGAGAGATCGTCGTGGCGATGGGGCAGGCGCGTCATCGAGTGTGCCCGAGTCTGATGCTGCACGTTTCACGTTTCGCGGTGATGACTGCGACATCAACACTGCGGCAGGGGCCCTGAGCAGGCAAAGGGCCGTTCGGCCTTGAGCTTGCTCACAGCATCGACCGGCCTCGACGGGGGGTGACCGGTAAGGTCAAGACTGCCGTCGATATGGGTGAGCGTCGATAAGGGGGTGACGGAGAGTCACGCCCTGTTCGCGCAGGTCGGTCATTATGCCGCAGCCCATTTCGTGAGGCGCGCCATACCCCCACCGGTCGGTGCCAGGTGGTGGCACCTAGCATCGGCCCATGACACCCGGAGAGGGGAGTCCGTTGGTGACTGCTGAGCATCCGCACGCGGAAGGGAACGAGGCCGGCCCGGCAGCGTCCGTCAGCGTGCTCGACGAGATCCTGGCCGGCGTCCGCGAGGACGTGGCCCGGCGGCAGGAGCAGGTCCCGATGGAGCGGATCCGCGAACTCGCCGCTGCCGCCCCGCCACCGCTGGACGCGTACGCCGCGTTGCGCCAGCCCGGCGTCGCGGTGATCGCCGAGGTGAAGCGTTCCTCACCGTCCAAGGGCAAGATCGCCGACATCGCCGATCCGGCGGAGCTCGCCGGTGGCTACGCGGCCGGTGGCGCACGGGCGATCAGCGTGCTGACCGAGGGTCGCTGGTTCGGTGGTTCGCTGGAGGACCTCGCCGCGGTCCGGGCGGCGGTCAGCATCCCGGTGCTGCGCAAGGACTTCGTGGTCTCCAGCTATCAGGTGCACGAGGCCCGCGCGCACGGCGCCGACCTGGTGCTGCTGATCGTCGCCGCGCTGGAGCAGAACGTCCTGGTCGGCCTGCTGGAGCGGATCGAGTCGCTGGGCATGACCGCGCTGGTCGAGGTGCACGACGAGGAAGAGGCCGACCGGGCTCTGGAGGCCGGTGCGCAGGTGATCGGGGTCAACGCCCGCGATCTGCGTACGCTGCAGGTCGACCGGTCGGTGTTCGAGCGGATCGCACCCGGTCTGCCGAGCAACGTCGTCAAGATCGCCGAGTCGGGCGTACGTGGTCCGCACGACCTGATCCGGTACGCCTCGGCCGGGGCCGACGCGGTGCTGGTCGGCGAGGGCCTGGTCACCCAGAAGAGTCCGCGGGAGGCGGTGGCCGAACTGGTCAACGCCGGCAACCACCCCGCCACGCCCCGCCCGGCGCGCTGACGCCGTCGTGGCGAGGGGATCTGGCATGAGCGAGCCGGTCGAGCGAATCATCCACGCGGTGACTGGTGGCGGCGCGCAGCGGAGCGGAGTGCCGGCATGAGCGAGCCTGTCGAGCGAATCATCGGTGCGGTGGTGCCTCACGGGGGCACGCAGCGGAGCGGAGTGTCAGCGTGAGCGAGCAGGCGTCTTTCCCGGACTCGGCCGGACATTTCGGTCGGTTCGGTGGTCGGTTCGTGCCGGAGGCGCTGGTCGCCGCCCTGGACGAACTGGACGCGGCACACCGCGCGGCGATGGCCGACGAGTCGTTCCGAGCGGAGTTCGCCGGTCTGCTGCGCGACTACGCCGGCACCCCGTCGCTGCTCTACGAGGCCCGTCGGTTCTCCGCCCGGGTCGGTGCCCGGGTGCTGCTCAAGCGGGAAGACCTCAACCACACCGGCGCGCACAAGGTCCGCAACGTGCTCGGTCAGGCGCTGCTGACCCGGCGGATGGGCAAGAAGCGGGTGATCGCCGAGACCGGAGCCGGTCAGCACGGCGTCGCCACCGCCACCGCAGCCGCCCTGTTCGACCTCGACTGCGTGGTCTACATGGGCCAGGTCGACACCGAGCGGCAGGCGCTCAACGTGGCCCGGATGCGGATGCTCGGCGCCGAGGTGGTGCCGGTGACGAACGGCTCGCGCACGCTCAAGGACGCGATGAACGAGGCGATGCGGGACTGGGTCGCCAACGTCGACGACACGCACTACCTGATCGGGACCGCTGCCGGCCCGCACCCGTTCCCGGCCCTGGTGCGCGACTTCGTGCGGGGCATCGGCGACGAGGCACGGGCCCAGTGCCAGGAGCTCACCGGTGGACTCCCGGACGCGGTCACCGCCTGCGTCGGCGGCGGCTCCAACGCGCTGGGCATCTTCCACGCCTTCGTCGGCGACCCGCAGGTGCGGCTCTACGGCTTCGAGGCCGGCGGCGACGGGGTGACCACCGGGCGGCACGCGGCCAGCATCACCGGCGGTTCCACCGGCGTGCTGCACGGCACGCGGACCTTCGTGCTGCAGGACGAGGACGGCCAGACCGTCGAGTCGCACTCGATCTCGGCCGGTCTGGACTACCCGGGCGTCGGTCCGGAGCACGCCTGGCTGCACGACACCGGCCGGGCCAGCTACCTGCCGGTCACCGACGACGAGGCGATGGCGGCGTTCGAGCTGCTCTGCCGCACCGAGGGGATCATCCCGGCGATCGAGAGCGCGCACGCGCTCGCCGGCACCCTGGCCGTCGCGCCGAAGCTCAGCGCCGAGCTGGGTCGAGAGCCCACGATCGTGGTCAACCTCTCCGGCCGGGGCGACAAGGACGTGCACACCGCCGGCGAGTACTTCGGCATCCTCGGCTCGGAGCGAAGCGGAGCGGCGGCATGAGCGAGCGTCAGCGAGCGAATCGTCGGTGCAGCGCCCTGGTGTCTCATGGCGGCGTGGAGCGAAGCGGAGCGGCGGCATGAGCGAGCGTCAGCGAGCGAATCATCTCGTCCGGGTAGCTCGTGACGGCGTGGAGCGAAGCGGAGCGACGGCATGAGCCGGATCGGTGGGGCGTTCGAGAAGGCTCGGGCCGACGGCCGCGCGCTGCTGGTCGGCTGCATGCCGGCCGGGTTCCCGACGGTCGAGGGCAGCATCGCCGCGATGACGGCGATGGTCTCGGCGGGCGTCGACGTGATCGAGGTCGAGATCCCGTACTCCGATCCGGTGATGGACGGCCCGGTGATCCAGCGGGCCAGCGACATCGCCCTGGCCGGCGGCGTGCGGACCCGGGACACGTTGCGCATCGTGGAGGAGGTCGCGGCCACCGGCGTGCCGGTGGTGACGATGACCTACTGGAACCCGATCGAGCGGCACGGCGTGGACGCCTTCGCCCGGGACTACGCGGCGGCCGGCGGCACCGGGCTGGTCACTCCCGACCTGATCCCCGACGAGGCCCAGGAGTGGCTGGCCGCGTCGGACGCGCACGGGTTGGACCGGACGTTCCTGGTCGCCCCGTCGTCCACCGACGCCCGGCTGGCGATGACCGTCGCGCACTGCCGTGGTTTCGTCTACGCCACCGCGATCATGGGGGTCACCGGGGCCAGGGCGCAGACCTCGGAGGCGGCGCCGGTGCTGGTGTCGCGGGTCCGGGAGATCAGCGAGATCCCGGTCGGCGTCGGGCTCGGCGTGGGCACCGGGGAGCAGGCCGCCACGGTCGCCGGGTACGCCGACGCGGTGATCGTCGGCAGCGCGCTGATCCGCTGCCTGCTCGACGCCCCCGACCAGGAGGCCGGGCTGACCGCACTGCGGACGCTGAGCGCGGAACTGGCCGAGGGCGTCCGCAACCCGGCCCGCTGAGTCGACCGGTACGCGATCTGCCGGTGCCCCGGGTATGCGCGACGCGCCCGGGGCACACGTGCGACGTTCCTGAGGACAAAAGCCCCAGCGGGCCACGGATGCCGGGCACACGAGGCGGACCGGGGTGACGTTCCGGGGGTCCGCAGCGGTAGCGTGTGCACCCGTGAGTCTCGCCTCGCCGACGTCCCTGGCCGCCCTGCCCAGCCCGAGCACCGCCGTATGGCATCTCGGCCCGATCCCGCTGCGGGCGTACGCGCTGTGCATCATCGCCGGCATCGTGGTGGCCTGCTGGGTCACCGAGCGACGGTTGCGCCAGCGTGGCGTCGCCCCCGGCGCGGTGCTCGACATCGCCCTCTGGGCGGTGCCGGCCGGCATCATCGGCGCCCGGATCTACCACGTGATCACCTCCCCGGCGGCGTACTTCGGCACCGGCGGTGACCCGATCAAGGTCTTCTTCATCCACGAGGGCGGCCTGGGCATCTGGGGTGCGGTGGCCGGTGGCGCGGTCGGCGCCTACATCGCCGCCCGGCAGCTCGGCATCCCGTTCGCGGTGGTCGCCGACGCGCTGGCGCCGGGCCTGCCGCTGGCGCAGGCGATCGGCCGACTGGGCAACTGGTTCAACAACGAGCTCTACGGCGGCCGGACGGACCTGCCCTGGGGGCTGGAGATCCACCGGATGGACGGCGGTCAGGCGCTGCGCGACGAGGCGGGCCGGCCGATCCTGGAGGAGGGGCTCTATCACCCGACCTTCGCCTACGAGGCGCTCTGGAACGTGGGCGTCGCCGCACTGGTGTTCTTCCTCGACCGCAAGCTGCGCCTCGGCCGGGGTCGTGCGTTCGCCCTCTACGTGATGGGCTACACCGCAGGCCGGTTCTGGATCGAGATGATGCGGACCGACGACGCCACCAGCATCCTCGGCGTACGCCTCAACGTCTGGACGGCGGCGCTGGTCTTCGTCGGCGCGTTGATCTACTTCCTCCGGGTGCGCGGGCCCCGTGAGTACCTGATCCCGATCGGCCTGCCGACCGCCACCGCGGCACCGGCCGGTTCGGACGTCTCCCAGGTCGACCTCTCGGCGACGCGTGGCGGCAGCAGCGAGCCGGCGGTGCCGGAGGGCTACCGGGTGGTCAGCGAGGAACAGTTCGCGCACTGGCGACAGACCGGCGAGGCCCCCGGCGAGGTGACCGACCCCGCCGACCCCGACCCCGGCACCCCGACCGACCCTGATCCCGGCACCCCGACCGACGCCGCCGACCCCGGCACCCCGACCGACGAGGACGAGGACACCCCGCCCGTCGCCGAGGGCGCGGCGGCACGTCCCGCCGATCGCGACAGCTGAGCCCGTGCGCAGCGCGGTCGTGGTCGGCGCCGGGCTCGGCGGCCTGGCGGTCTCCGGTGCGCTCGCCCGCTCGGGATGGCAGGTCACCCTGCTGGAACGGGCCGACCGCATCCGGCCCGAGCCGACCGCCGTGGTGCTCTGGCCCAACGGCGTACGCGCGCTGCGCGCACTGGACCTCGGTGCCGGCCTGGACGCCATCGCCACCCCGCTGCCGGACGGCGGGGTGCGCCGACCGGACGGTCACTGGCTGGTGCAGCCCCGGCAGACCCCGGTCGAGCGCATGCCCGTCGTGGTGCACCGGGAGGACCTGCACGACACGCTGATCGCGGGCCTGGGCGAGCGCGTCGAGCTGCGTACCGGCGTGACGGTACGCACCGTACGCGCCACTCCGGGGGCCCGGCCGGCGGTCGGTGACGGCCGGCAGACGTTCGAGGCCGACCTGGTGGTCGCGGCTGACGGCGCCGACAGCGTGATCCGCCGTCAGCTCGCCCCGGAGGCGAGCGTGGTCAGCTCCGGCTGTGCCGCCTGGCGCGCGGTGATCCCGTGGTACCGCGCACCGGACCTGACCGGCGGTGCACCCGTCGGCGGGGAGATCCTCGGTGCCGGCTACCGCTTCGCCGCCGCCTCCCTCGGCGAGCGCGGCTCCTCCGGCGGGTCCAGCCGGGGCGGCATCTACTGGATGGCGACCGCCGCCGGCGCGCCGCGCCCAGAGCCGCCCGAGACCCAGTTGGCGCTGCTGCGACGCTGGTACGCGGGCTGGCCCGCACCGGTCGACGAACTGCTGGCCGCCACCGACCCGGCCGACCTGGTGCAGCAGGAGATCCGCGAGCTGCGTCCGCTGCCCAAGTCGTACGGCTTCCCGGTCGGGCCGGGCGGGGTGGTGCTGCTCGGCGACGCCGCCCACGCCATGCCGCCGCACCTCGGGCAGGGCACCTGCCTGGCCTTCGAGGACGCCGTCACGCTGGCCGCCCTGCTGCGCGAGTCCACGCTGCCGGACGCGGTGCTCGCGTACGACCGGACACGCCGCCCCCGCGCGGCGACGGTGGTCCGGCAGACCCGCCGCATGTCGGCGGTGCTCCAGAGCCGGGGCCGACTGGCGTTGCGCGCCCGCGACGCCGCCCTCGGCACCATCACCCCCCGCCTGCTCGGCAGCGCCGCCGCAGTGGCCGCCCAGTGGCGCCCCCCCGCCTGACCCCCCTGCCCCACCCCTACCCCCACCCCCAACCCCGCCCCACCCCACCCCGCCCCACACCCGCCCCGCCCCGTCGGTCCGCCGCGTTGATCAAGGAGTTTTGGCGCCAGTTGATCGCCGGAAGCGACCAAACCTCTTGATCAACCCGGCGATGGGTGCGGCGCGCGGGGCGGGAGGGCGGGTGGGAGGGCAGGGGAGGGGAGGGGTGGGGCTTTAGGGGGTGACTGTGGCGGGTTCGGCTATGCAGGCGGTGCCGATGCGGCGGAAGCCCACTCGCAGGTAGACCCGGGCGATCTCCTCGCTGCCGGCGGAGAGGAAGACCACGTCGGTGCCGTTGGCGAGCAGGGTGCGGGCCAGTGCGGCGGTGACCGCGGCGGCCAGGCCCCGGCGGCGGGCGGTGGGCAGGGTGGCCACTCCGGCGATCTCGGCCACGTCACCGACCCGCATGGCCATCCCGCTGGCCAGCGCGCCCTCGTCGGGGGTCACGGCGAGGGCGGAGAGGCGGCTGCCGTCGGCGATGCGGGCCCGTTCCTCGTCCAACGCGGCGACGTCGAGGCCGATCATGGCGGCGTCGCGTTCGGCCGGGCCGCCCCTGCCCCGACCGGTGCCGGGTGCCGCGAAGCCGACGGCCGCGACGGCCCGGCGGGCGGCTACGTCGGCGGCGAGGTCCGGCGCGGAGGCGGTCAGCAACCGTACCGGTACGTCGGTGTACGTCGCCGGGTCGCCGACGGCCTCCGGGTCGAGGACCATCAGTGGGGCCTCCAGCACGGCGAGTCCGGCCGAGCGGGCCACCGCGAGCAGGTCCGGGTTGATCTCGTGTACCCATTCCAGGGCCTCGGGCAGACCGAGTTCCCGCTGCCGGTGGCGGACCGCCGTCAGGTCGGCCAGTGAGGGCGGTTGGTCGGCGTCGGGGCGCGGACGGGCATAGAACGGCCATCCGGGGCCTTCACGGACGAACAGCACACACCCGCCGTGTTCTTCCGCGCGGGCCGCGTCGCGGGGGACCGCGTCGTAGAAACGTTCCAGCCGATCCAGCAGGCCGGCGTACGGTGTATCCACCGCGCGAGACTACACGTCCCAGAGTCTGGACGGTGTGATCAATCTGCACTGGCCTTGCGTACCGCGCCCTAACGTAGACTCAATAGTCCGATAAAGGGCCGACGTCGTCCCGTCCATGATCCACGCCTGAGTGACGACAGGAGGCCCGGGTGGCCTTTGCGTACCCACACCACCCCCAGCCGGCGCTGCGCGACGGCCAGGTAGCGTCCCCTGCCGGCCTGTACGACGCCTCCCACGAGCACGACGCGTGCGGTGTGGCCTTCGTGGCCGACCTGCACGGACGGCGCTCGCACACGGTGGTTGCCAGCGGTCTCGGCGCCCTGTGTCGGTTGGACCACCGGGGTGCCCGGGGTGCCGAACCGAACACCGGTGACGGCGCGGGCATCATGATCCAGGTGCCGGACGCGTTCCTGCGCGCGGTGGTCGACTTCCCGCTTCCCCCGGCCGGCGAGTACGCCACCGGCCTGGTCTTCTTCCCCGACGACGACGCCGCCGAGGCCCGCGCCCGGCAGGTGGTCGAGAAGTACGCGCTGGTGGAGGGCGCCGAGCTGCTCGGCTGGCGCGACGTCCCGGTGGACGCCTCGGACCTCGGCGAGACGGCCCTGGCGGCGATGCCCCGGGTGCGGCAGCTCTTCCTCGCCGCGGACCGGCTGACCGACACCCCCGCCGGACCGGCCGGCTCTCCGCTGCGCGGCATCGAGCTGGAGCGGGTCGCGTTCTGCGTCCGCAAGCAGGCCGAGCGGGAGTCGGCTGAGCGCGGCGTGCCGGCGTACTTCCCGTCGTTGTCCGGGCGGACCATGGTCTACAAGGGGATGCTCACCCCGGACCAGTTGCCCGCGTTCTATCCGGACCTCACCGACGAGCGGGTGGACAGCGCCATCGCGTTGGTGCACTCGCGCTTCTCCACGAACACGTTCCCGTCCTGGCCGCTGGCGCACCCGTACCGGTTCATCGCGCACAACGGTGAGATCAACACGATCCGCGGCAACCGGAACTGGATGCAGGCCCGCGAGGCGCTGCTGCGGACGCCGGAGCTGTCCGGCAACATCCGCCGGGTCTTCCCGATCTGCACCCCGGCCGCCTCCGACTCGGCCAACTTCGACGAGGTCCTGGAGCTGCTGCACCTGGCCGGGCGCAGCCTGCCGCACGCGGTGCTGATGATGATCCCGGAGGCGTGGGAGAACGACCCGGACATGGCCGCCGACAAGCGTGCCTTCTACCGGTTCCACGCCAGCCTGATGGAGCCGTGGGACGGCCCGGCCTCGGTCGCCTTCACCGACGGCGAGATCGTCGGTGCGGTGCTCGACCGCAACGGGCTTCGTCCGGGCCGGTGGTGGCAGACCGCCGACGGGCTCGTGGTGCTGGGCAGCGAGGCGGGCGTGCTCGACCTCGATCCGGCCACCGTGGTCGCCAAGGGCCGGCTCCAGCCCGGCAAGATGTTCCTGGTCGACACCACCGCCGGTCGGATCGTGCACGACGACGAGATCAAGACCGAGCTGGCCGCGGCCCAGCCGTACACGGACTGGCTGCACGCCGGGTTGATCGAGATGGACGACCTGCCGCTCCGCGAGCACGAGGTCTACACCCACGACTCGGTACGCCGTCGCCAGCAGACCTTCGGCTACACCGAGGAGGAGCTGAAGATCCTGCTCGCCCCGATGGCCCGCACCGGCGCGGAGCCGATCGGCTCGATGGGTACGGACACCCCGATCGCCCCGCTGTCCACCCGGCCACGGCTGCTCTACGACTACTTCCACCAGCTCTTCGCCCAGGTCACCAACCCGCCGCTGGACGCCATCCGCGAGGAGTTGGTGACCAGCCTGGCGACGACCATCGGCCCGGAGGGCAACCTGCTCGACCCGGGGCCGGCGAGCTGTCGGCAGATCGTGCTGCCCTACCCGGTGATCGACAACGACGAGCTGGCCAAGGTCCTCTCCATCGACGAGGACGGCGACCTGCCCGGCTTCAAGGCGGTCCGGGTCTCCGGGCTCTACCGGATCCGGGACGGCGGGGCCGGCATCAAGGCCCGGCTGACCGAGATCTGCCGGCACGTCTCCGAGGCGATCGAGGACGGCGTCCGCATCCTGGTGCTCTCCGACCGGGACTCCAACGCCGACCTCGCGCCGATCCCGTCGCTGCTGCTCACCGCCGCGGTGCACCAGCACCTGGTCCGGGAGCAGACGCGGACCCAGGTGGCGTTGATCGTGGAGTCCGGGGACTGCCGCGAGGTGCACCACGCGGCGGTGCTGATCGGCTACGGCGCGGCGGCGGTCAACCCGTACCTCGCCTTCGAGTCGGTGGAGGACATGATCTCCACCGGGTCGCTGGCCGGGGTCGAGCCGCGGACCGCGATCCGCAACTACGTCAAGGCGCTCGGCAAGGGCGTCCTGAAGATCATGTCCAAGATGGGCATCTCCACCGTGTCGTCGTACTGCGGAGCGCAGGTCTTCGAGGCGGTCGGCCTGGAGACCCGGCTGGTGCAGCGGTACTTCCGGGGCACGCCGAGCACGATCAGCGGCGTCGGGCTGGACGGCATCCACACCGAGGTGGCCGCCCGGCACGCGCTGGCCTGGCCGCCGCCGGGTGCCGAGGCCCCCGCCGGGCTGCCGGTCGGTGGCGAGTACCAGTGGCGTCGCGAGGGCGAGCTGCACCTGTTCAACCCCGAGACGGTCTTCCTGCTCCAGCACGCCACCCGGACCCGGCAGTACGACGTGTTCCGCGCGTACACCGCGAAGGTCGACGAGTTGGCCGCGAAGGCCGGTTCGCTGCGCGGCCTGTTCCGGCTGCGGACCGGCGACCGGTCGCCGGTGCCGATCGAGGAGGTCGAGCCGGCCAGCGAGATCGTCAAGCGGTTCGCCACCGGTGCCATGTCGTACGGGTCGATCTCGGCGGAGTCGCACGAGACCCTGGCGATCGCGATGAACCGCCTCGGCGGCAAGTCCAACACGGGTGAGGGCGGTGAGGACGTCGAGCGCCTCTACGACCCGGCCCGCCGCTCGTCGGTCAAGCAGATCGCCAGTGGCCGCTTCGGCGTGACCAGCGAGTACCTGGTCAACGCCGACGACCTCCAGATCAAGATGGCCCAGGGCGCCAAGCCCGGCGAGGGCGGTCAGCTCCCCGGCAACAAGGTGTGGCCGTGGATCGCCCGGACCCGGCACGCCACCCCCGGTGTCGGCCTGATCTCGCCGCCACCGCACCACGACATCTACTCGATCGAGGACCTCGCCCAGCTCGTGCACGACCTCAAGTGCGTCAACCCGGCCGCCCGGGTGCACGTCAAGCTGGTCAGCGAGGTGGGTGTCGGCACGGTGGCCGCCGGGGTGGCCAAGCTCAAGGCCGACGTCATCCTGATCTCCGGTCACGACGGTGGCACCGGCGCCTCCCCGCTGAACTCGCTCAAGCACGCCGGCACCCCCTGGGAGCTGGGCTTGGCCGAGGCGCAGCAGACGCTGCTGCTCAACAAGCTGCGCGACCGGGTCACCGTGCAGGTCGACGGCCAGCTCAAGACCGGCCGGGACGTGGTGGTCGCGGCGCTGCTCGGCGCCGAGGAGTTCGGCTTCGCCACCGCCCCGCTGATCGTCGCCGGCTGCGTGATGATGCGCGTGTGTCACCTGGACACCTGTCCGGTCGGCATCGCCACCCAGAACCCGGTGCTGCGCGAGCGCTTCAACGGCAAGCCGGAGTTCGTGGAGAACTTCTTCCTCTTCCTCGCCGAGGAGATCCGCGGCTACCTGGCCGAGCTGGGTCTGCGCAGCATCGACGAGGCGATCGGCCGGACCGAGTTGCTCGACGTCGCACCCGCGGTCGCGCACTGGAAGGCCGGCGGGATCGACCTCGGACGCGTACTGCACCTGCCGGAGCTGCCGGAGGGCGCCGCCCGCCGGGGCGTCCGAGCCCAGGACCACGGCCTGGAACTGGCACTGGACAACGAGCTGATCGCCCTGGCCGCCCCGGTGCTGGACGCGCCCGCCGACGGGACGCCGGTCGCCCCGGTCCGGGCCGAGGTGGCGATCCGCAACGAGCACCGCAGCGTCGGCGCGATGCTCGGCGGCGAGGTGACCCGCCGGTACGGCGGCGCCGGGCTGCCCACCGACACCGTCGAGTTCACGCTGCGCGGCACGGCCGGGCAGTCGTTCGGCGCATTCCTGCCGCGCGGGGTCACCATGCGGCTGCACGGCGACGCCAACGACTACGTCGGCAAGGGCCTCTCCGGCGGGCGGCTGGTGGTCCGGCCGGACGCGTCGGCGCCCTTCGTCGGCGTCGGCGCCGAGTCCGGACAGCGCGCCGAGGACCAGATCATCGCCGGCAACACCATCCTGTACGGCGCCACCGAGGGCGAGGTGTTCCTGCGCGGCCGGGTGGGGGAGCGGTTCGCGGTGCGCAACTCCGGTGCGGCGGCCGTCGTCGAGGGTGTCGGCGACCACGGCTGCGAATACATGACCGGCGGCACGGTGGTCGTGCTCGGCCCGACCGGGCGCAACTTCGCGGCCGGCATGTCCGGCGGCACCGCGTTCGTCTGGAACCTCGACCGGCGGCGGGTCAACACCGAGCTGGTCGACCTCGCCGCCCCCGGCGAGCAGGAGCGGGTCCGGCTGCACGAGCTGGTGCAGCGGCACTTCGCGGAGACCGACTCGGCGGTCGCCGAGGCGCTGCTCAAGCGCTGGCCGGAGGCGGTGGAGGAGTTCACCGCCGTGGTACCCCGGGACTACCGCCGGGTGATGGAGATCATGCGGGCCGCCGAAGCCGCCGGCCAGAACGTCGACGACGCGGTGATGAGTGCGCTCGCACCGGCCGCGCAGCCGCCCCAGGCGGCACCCGCGTCGACGCCGGTTCCGTCCGCGCCGCGGGCGGTCGCCCAGGAGGTGGCTCGTGCCTGACCCGAACGGTTTCCTGCGCTACCCCCGGCGGGTGCCGGCGCGCCGCCCGGTGCCGGTGCGGATCAGCGACTGGCGGGAGGTCTACCCGCCCGCCGGTGAGGAGCTGATCCGGGAGCAGGCCACCCGGTGCATGGACTGCGGCATCCCGTTCTGCCACAGCGACACCGCCGGATGTCCACTGGGCAACCGCATCCCGGACTGGAACGACCTGGTCCGCACCGGCAACTGGGACGCTGCGGTGGAGTCGCTGCACGCCACCAACAACTTCCCCGAGTTCACCGGCCGGCTCTGCCCGGCACCCTGCGAGGCGGCCTGCGTACTCGGCATCGGCGGCGGTGCCCCGGTGACCATCAAGCAGGTCGAGGTGGAGATCGCCGACGCCGCGGCGGCCCGGGGCCTGACCCCGTGCCCGAGTCCGACCCCGTCCGGGCGGTCGGTGGCGGTGGTCGGTTCCGGCCCGGCCGGGCTCGCCGCCGCGCAGCAACTGGCCCGCGCCGGGCACGCCGTCACCGTGTACGAGCGCGACGACGCCCCGGGCGGTCTGCTGCGCTACGGCATCCCCGACTTCAAGCTGGAGAAGCGGCACATCGACGCCCGGCTGGCGCAGTTGGCCGCCGAGGGCGTGGTGTTCCGGAGCGGCGTGGACGTGGGCGTCGACGTGACCGCCGCGCAGCTCCGGGCCCAACACGACGCGGTGCTGCTGGCCTGCGGGGCGTTGCAGGGCCGGGAGACCGACACCGTGGGCCGGCAGCTGCGCGGGGTGCACCAGGCGATGGCGCACCTGGTCGCCGCCAACCGGGTGGTCGCCGCCGCCGGTGCGGGCCGTCCCGCGCTGGCCACCCTGCCGGACGGTACGCCGATCGACGCGGCCGGCAAGCACGTCGTCATCATCGGCGGCGGCGACACCGCGGCCGACTGCCTCGGGGTGGCGCACCGTCAGGGCGCGGCCGGCGTACACCAGCTCGACCTGTACCCGCGCCCTCCGCAGGCCCGCGACGAGGAGCGCGACCCGTGGCCGACCTGGCCGTGGATCCTGCGCGAGTACGCGGCGCACGAGGAGGGCGGGGAGCGCGTCTTCGCGGTCGCCGTGCAGGAGTTCGTCGACGACGGCACCGGCGCGGTCCGTGCCGTGCGGATCGCCGAGGTGACCGTCGAGAAGCGGGACGGCCGGCGCATCGTCACCACTGTCCCCGGGACCGAACAGGAGTTGCCCGCCGACCTGGTGCTGCTGGCCATCGGCTTCGAGGGCACCGAGGAGCAGCCGCTGCTGACCCAGTTCGGGGTGACCCGCAACGCCCGGGGCGCGATCGAGTCCCGGGGCGACTGGCAGACCGAGGCCGACGGTGTCTTCGTCGCCGGTGACATGCACCGGGGGGCGTCACTGATCGTCTGGGCCATCGCCGAGGGGCGGGCCGCCGCCGCCGCGATCCACGGCTACCTCGGTGGCGTCGGCACCCTCCCGGCACCCGTGCACGCCGCCTCCCAACCGCTCGCTGTGTAAGGAGGGGTCCCCTGCTAACGCCTCGTGCATAGCAGGGGACCCCTGCTAACACCCCGGCGCACCCGCGCGCCGCACACCGCACACCGCACACCCGCACACCCGCGCATACGCCCGGCCGTGACTCGGCCGGGCGTGCTGCGTCTGCGGGGCGACGGCTATTCACTTCATCTGCATGTTTCGATAGCATTACCGGCTAGTAACAACCCCTGGCCACGCGCGCGGTCCACGGGCTCCACCACCACCCTCTGTGGAGGTCCGTCATGTCCCACCGTCCGCTGGCCCGTGCCCTCGCCACGTTGGTCGCCCTCGCCACCGCCACCCTCGGCGCACTGGCCGTACCCACCGCCGCCCAGGCCGCCGCGCCCGTGCACTACGTCGCGCTCGGCGACTCGTACTCCTCCGGGGTCGGCGCCGGCCCGTACGACCTGTCCACCTGCCTGCGCAGCCAGAAGTCGTACGCGCCACTGTGGGCCGCCGCCAACGCGGTGGCCAGCTTCCGCTTCCCGGCCTGCGGCGGCGCGGTCACCGCCGACGTGCTCGCCAACCAACTCGGCGCGCTCAGCGCCACCACCACGATGGTCACCATCACCATCGGCGGCAACGACGCCGGATTCGCCGACGTGATGACCAGTTGCCGCTTCGGCAGCACGTCCACCTGCACCACTGCGGTCAACGAGGCCAAGGCGTTCGCCACCGGCACCCTGCCGGCCCGGCTGGACCGCACCTACGCGGCCATCCGCGAGCGCGCCCCGAACGCGCGGCTGATCGTGCTCGGCTATCCGCGCCTGTTCGAGACCAGGTCCTGCGGGCTGCTGGCGATGAGCACCCACAAGCGCACCCTCCTCAACGAGGCGGCCGACGTCCTCGCCGAGGTGACCGCCGACCGGGCCGCCGCGGCCGGTGCCACCTTCGCCGACACCCGGCCCACCTTCGCCGGCCACGGTGTCTGCGGTGCCCAGCCGTGGATCCGGGACGTCACCGGTGTCATCGAGGCGTACCACCCCAACGCCGACGGCTACCGGTACGGCTACCTGCCCGCGCTCAACGCGGTCACCGGCTGACGGCTCGCGATGTTAGGAGGGGTCCCCTGCTATGCACGAGGCGTTAGCAGGGGACCCCTCCTTTCACGCATGTGCCGGGAGCGCCGACGCCTGGACGGGCCGACACGGCCGTGCGGGGACCGTGCCCGGATCGCCGCTGTCCGTTAGGGTTTCAGCGGACCAGGCGGCCGTCGGCGGAGGGGCACACGTTGGGCAGGCTCGCGTCGGCGTACGGGCAGGCGATGGCCGCCCACCGGGCCGCCCGGGCCCACCTCGACTCCGCCCGTGACGCGTTGCGCGGCGCGGTGCCGGTCACCCCGGCGACCGACGCCGACCTGGTGGCCCGGCTGGCCCGGGTCGGCACCGCGTTGGCCACCCCCACGCCCGGCACCCCACTGGTGCGCCAGCCCGTGCCGGTACGCGTCGGCGAAGCGGTCGTCGCCGGTGGCGGCTTCCCGGTGCTGTTGCCGCTCGGTGCCGGGCACCACCTGGCGGTCGATACCGACGCCCGTGACCCGGCCGTGGCCGCCCTGCTGCGGGCGCTCGTGCTGCGGGTGCTGGCCACCGCCGCGCCGGGCGGCGTCCGGGTCGCCGGGCTGGACACGGCCGCTCTCGGTGCCACCTTCGGTCCACTGCGGCCCCTGGCCGACGCCGGGGTGATCGACGCGCCGGCCACCACCGACGCGGACGTCACCGCCCTGCTCGACGCCGCCGAACAGCACGCCCGGGACGCCCGCCGCGCCGACCGGCCCGACCAGGAACTCCTGCTGGTGGTCGCCGCGTCCGTCCCGTCGCCGCGTGAGGCGGCCCGACTCGCCGCGCTCACCCACGCCGGCCCCGCCGCCGCGGTCTGCGTGCTGCTGGCCGGCTGGCCGGCGATCGGCCCCGGGGAGTCCGCGCCGCCGCTGGGCTCCACCACGCTGATCCGGCTCTCCGGCGACCAGACTTCCGCCGGTGGCACACCGGGCGTGCGGTCGTACGCGGGCGTCGGCGGGCTGGCCCGGGTCGGCGACCCGCCCGGCACGCCGTTCAGCGCCGACGGCAGCGGGCTCAGCGTCCCGGTGCGTCTCGACGGTGACGCCCCGCCCGCCTCGGTCGCCGCCCTCGCCACCCACCTGGGCGACGCCGCCCGGCGCGGTGCGGCGGTCACCTTCGCCGACCTGCTGCCCGGGCAGCGCTGGGCCACCTCGGCCCGCGCCGGTCTGCGTACCGTGGTGGGCCGCGCCGGACGCGACCCGTTCAGCATGGCCTTCGACGACGCCACCCCGCACTGGCTGGTCGGCGGACGCACCGGCGCCGGCAAGACCGTCTTCCTGCTCGACGTGCTCTACGGGCTGGCCGCCCGTTACTCACCGGCCGAGTTGCAGCTCTACCTCCTCGACTTCAAGGAGGGAGTGAGCTTCACCGAGTTCGTCCCCACCGGACACGACCCGTCGTGGTTGCCGCACGCCCGTGCCGTCGGCATCGAGAGCGACCGCGAGTACGGCGTGGCCGTGCTCCGCGAGCTGCGCCGCGAACTGCACCGACGGGCCACCGCACTCAAGCGCCACGGCGTCACCAAGCTCGCCGACCTGCCCGCCGACACACCGGTACCCCGGATCGTCGCCGTGATCGACGAGTTCCAGGTGTTGCTCGCCGGCAACGACCAGCTCGCCCGCGAATCGGTGGACCTGCTGGAGGAACTGGCCCGCAAGGGCCGCTCGTACGGCGTACACCTGGTGCTCGCCAGCCAGAGCACGACGGGGATCGAGGCCCTCTACGGCCGGGCCGAGGCGGTCTTCGGCCAGTTCGCGCTGCGGGTGGCGCTGGCCGGCGGCGGGGGAGTGCTCGACCAGCTCAACGACGCGGCGGCGACCCTGCCGGTCGGCTCGGCCGTGGTCAACACCGCTGCCGGCGCGCCCGGCGCCAACACCGTGATCCGCTTCCCCGACGCGCACGCCGCCGGTGGCGACCTGACCGGGCTGCGGCACGACCTGTGGCAGGCCCGCCCGCCGGGCGCGCGTCCGCCGTCGGTGTTCCGGGGGTACGACACCGCCCGCGTCGAGGCCGACGCCACCTTCACCGGTCTACGCCCCGGCGGTCGACGTCCCCTGGCCCTGGTCGGCCGGACGGTCGACGTGGACGGCACCACCGCCATGTTCATCATGGACACCGCTCCCGGCCGACACCTGGCCGTGGTGGGTACCTCGCCCACCGGCGCCGAGGTGCTGCGCGCCGCGACCCTGAGTCTCGCCCGGCAGCACACCCCCGGCGAGGCGACCTTCCTGCTCGCCCCGCTGGTCGCCGCCGCCGACTCGGCCGCCGACGACACCGCCGCCGCGCTGACCGCCGCCGGGCACCCGGTGCAGCGGCTCGACACCGCCGCCCTGCACGCCCGGATCGCCACCCTCGCCACGTCCCCGTCCGGTCCTCGCACGTCCGGGGCCGGTACGTCCGGTCCTGGCATGCCCGGAGCGGGTACGGCCGGTTTCGAGACGTTCGGGACCGGCGGCGTGCCCGGTAGCGGCGTGCCTGACAGCCGCGTGCCTGGTAGCGGCGCGTCCGACGGTGCCGCGTCAGGTGACGAAGCGGGCGCTGCGGGGCGTACCTATCTGGTGGTCTTCGGGGTGGACGCCGCCGCCGGACGGCTCGCCGAGACCGACCCGGCGACCTTCCGCTCCGGCCACGACGACCTGCGGACCCTGTTGCGTCAGGGCCCCGGCCACGGCGTGCACCTGCTCGGCTGGTGGCGCGGCCTGCGTCGGCTCGCCGACGACCTCGGTGGCACCCAGAACCGCGACGACGTCGCCTGCCTGGTCGCGTTGAACGTGCCCGGCGCGGACCTCGGTCTGCACCTCGGCGTGCACGATCTGGCGTACACGCCACGGGCCGACCGGGCGCTGCTGGTGGACCGGCACGACCAGCGGGTCCGGTTGATCGTGCCGTTCGCCCGGGACGGGCACATCCCCGACGGGCAGGAGTGAGGCGTGTCCAGCTTCGACGAGTACGCCGCGCTGCTGCGGCACCTCTCCACCCAACAGCGTGCCGGTGAACAGGACACCGCCACCAAAACCGAGCGGCACCGTCACCTCGATGCCACCGTGGAGTACCTACACCAACGCCTGCTCGCCCAGGGCCAGCGCCTCGACCACCTCGGTCGCGGCATCGGCCTGGACCCGGCCACCGCGGTCCCGCCGCCGGGCTTCCCGCCCGGGTCCGGCCCGCCGATGCCACCGGGTGCCGCGCCGGTGTCGGGTGTGCCGGTCTCCGGTTCGCCCGATTCCGGGCCGTCGGGCGGCATGTCGGCCGTCGGCACGCCGGGTGCCGGGCCGGTCTCGGGGATGCCCGAGCCGCCGGCTTCCGCCGGTCACCAGCCGGTGTCCGGGGGACCGTCGGGGTCGCCGGGGACGGTGGGGGTCGGCGGCGCAGCCGCCGCGCCGGGGTGGCCGGGTGTCGGGGCGTACCCGCCGCCGGGGCAGACGGACCGGGCGTTGCCGGTGGCGGTGAGCGCGACGGAGGCCGGGGTGCCGGCCCAGCGGGCCGGAACGGTCGACCCGGCCACGGAGTTGGAGTTGGCGCGGCGCTGGGCGGACGAGGCGGACAAGTACGCGCAGCAGGCCGAGATGCTGGCCCAGCGGCCAGCGCTGCTGCCGGGCTGGTCGCCGATGGCTCGGGCGGTCGCCGTGTACCTCGGCTTCTCCGGTGTCGCCGTGGTGCTGATGCTGGTGATGGTGCTCGCCTCCGGCGTCGGTGCGGTCGGCTTCGGCACCCTGATCGCCTGGATGTGCGCCGGTCTGCCCGCAGCGGCCCTGATCGGCGCCTGGCTGGTGCTCGGCAAGTGGGGACGGCCCGCCAGTGGTGCCGCCACGCCGCCCCGGTACCCGCTGCTGGGCTTCCTGCTCTGCTTCCTCGCCGTGCCGCTCGCCTACTGCGGCTACCTGCTGATGTTCCGCGCGCTGCGCTGACCCGGCCCCTGCGCCGGCATGGTCCCTGCGCTGCGTGGCCCGGCTGCGCTGCCTGGCCCCGGCTGGACGGTCTGTTCGGTGGCATCGCCTGGTCCGGCGTCCGTGTGGTCCGGCGTCCAGGCCCGCTGGGCGATGTGCGGGCGGCGCGGTGGGGAACTGTGCTCCGGGCGCTATCGAGCTGAGCGCAGCGACGGATCGCTGGCTACGCGAGTCGGCGTCACAGGCCGGACGGACATGACGGGGAGCCCCACGACTCTGTTTCGTTCGAGGTGGGTAGATCTGTTGTCGCTGGGACGACAACAGATCTACCCACCTTTCGGTAAATCCGGGTGTGCGGTGCGAGTGGTCGCGGTGTGGGGACGGATCTCGTACGCTCCTGTGTGGTCGCGAGGGTGGTCGAGCCGGGGAGGGCATGTGAGCGCAGCGGAGATGATCGCCCGGTTGGCGGCAGCCGCGCAGAAGCTGGACGAGGCGAAGGCGAAGACGGCCGCCGCCGCCCAGGATGCGGCCGAGGCGCGGCAACTCGTCGCGGGCGCGTTGCAGGGCGTGGCCGCCGGTCCGCTGATCGGGATGATCGACTCGTACCGGCAGGCGCTCGCGCAGGCCGCCGAGGGCAGTGGTCCGGCCCGGCAGCACGTCCAGGAGACGATCACCAAGGTACGCGCGTTGGGTAACTGACCGGGGCGATCAAGGGGGTGGCGGGTGGACCGCGACGGCGGGACGTTGGACGGGTTCCACATCGGGCACGTGCCGCCCGGTGTCGGCGACGAGGTGTCGGACTTCGCCAGCGAGTGGGAGGACGTCCGCCTCACCAGCCGGTTCTGGGAGCGGCCGACGGTCGACGGCCATCAGGTGGACCTCCGCGTCCACGTGCTGAGGGGTGAGCGGCTCGTCGACCGCGACGCGGTACGCGACTTTCTCGCCGACTATCACGAGCGTGATCCGGCGCAGTGGCGGCTGACCGAGTTCGCGCACGAGGACGGCCCGGGGCTGACCGACGATGCGCAGGCGTTCTGGCTGGTCGGACCCGGTGTCGCCGTCACCGTGCTGACGACCCCGGAGTTCACCGAGGCGCTCGCGGCGACCGCGCTGGCCGTCCGCGTCGCCCCCGACGACGTGGCCTGACCGCCGCGCGCTCACCGCAGCCAGCGTACGCGCTTTCGGATCAGGCTAATCGCGTCTCGCCAGGCACGATCGAACGTCCGTGAATGGCCGGAGTAGAGCTCGCGACGTGCCTTCCATCCGGCGAGTGGTCGATGGGAGACGCGTAGCAGATCGTCGAGTTCATCGATTGGTGACCCCAGTCGGAGGAGATTGCGCAGATCGTCGCACCCGAAGGCTTGGGTGACGTCCGCAACAAAGTCGCGGTGGGTGATGAACAGTTGCGGATCCCATTGTGGGACCGTCTCCCTCAGGAAGTGGATAATCAGGGTGAAGTCGTAGGACCGCTCGTCTCCGTCCCGCATTCCGGTTCGGAGTACCCAGTTCATGAAGCTGTCCCAACCGGGTGCCTCGGCCAGTTCGTGTGCTGCGGGCTCGGTCAGGTATCGGTGCAACGACTCACGGGTCCGGAACAGAAGCAGGTGACCTTCGGCGCCGAGAAGGGCGGTCTGCTCCTGCTGCTCGTCGAGGTACGCCCCGAGCGTGTACCCTTCCCCGTCTTTCGGCAGTGAGATGGTGATCGGACGGATAGCCAGTGGCTCCGTGAGGTCGACTGGGTTGTACGAAGGGTACGTCCAGCGTGCGCGGGGATGCTGGCGCTCGCGGATCTCCCGTTCGCGTCGCTGCTGTTCGCGGTCCCGCGCCTTGCGCTCGCGGGCCTCACTCTTCTGCGCCTCGCGTTCGCGTGCCTCGCGTTTCTCGGCCTCACGCCTGCGGGCCTCGCGTTCCCTCGCCTTGCGTTCTCGTGCCTCGCGTTCCTCGGCTTCGCGTCGACGCGCCTCACGTTCCCGCTCCTCCCGATCCCGGGCCCTGCGCTCCCGCTCACGGGTCTCCCGACTGTGGGCGTCGATGAGGAACTTGTACGCCACGTTGATCTGCTGCATCTGCCGGGTCGCCTCGGCGCGCACCTTCTCCGGACTCGACTGATGCCGGTCCGGGTGCAACAACTGCACGAGGATGTGGTACCGCTCGCGAATCTGCGCCGGCGTCGAATCCCGGTCGACGCCGAGGAGCAGGTACGGATCCTGGCCGTCAGGAGACATGTATGCGCCGTATTCACGAGTGTGAGGAGTTGGCTGCGGCGATGGTAACAGTGTCCCGCGAGCTTCGCGGTCACTGCATCGACATGGTTGCGGTGCGTCGGACCGATCCGGGCACAGAGGACTGCGGACGGCAGCCACTACTCAATTCCCCCGGGACAGTTGCGGGCGCACCCAGTCGGTGAATCGTCGGTGCAGGTCCGGCAGGCGAGTGGCGGGCTTGGCGGCGGCGAGCTGCGCGATGGCCTCTTCCCGCAGCGTGACCAGATAGACCATCAGCCCCGGGATGTTGTCCCGGTACTCGGCGAGCAGGCGCACCTTCGCCGTCGAGCACGGCCAGGCGACGCCGCAGGCCCGGCAGCGCCACGTCGGGCGGGAGGGTACGTGCTCGCGGGCGGGCGTGCTCACCTGGCGGCCCTCGGTGCGTTGCGCCGGACCGGGGTACGGCGCGGGGCCGCCGGTGGCGGTGCGGGACGCATCCCGCCGGGGCGGACGAACAACTCGCGGCGGTCGGTGGCGTCGCCCCGGGCGTCGAGTACGTACACCTCGATCCACGTCCAACCGTCGAAGCTGTTCCGGTCGGTGCGCTCACGGATCACCCGCACCGTGATCGGCGTGTGGAACTGGGGCGACGCGTCGCGGGTCAGCCGGTAGACACCGGGCGCGACGCGGGGCGTCCCGTCCTCACGGACCGCCCTCGCCGACCTGCCTTCCGATGAGGTGCTTGTTCGGACGGTGGGGCTCTGGATGGTAGGGGGCGGCGGGGTAGTGGCCCGGACGGTGTTGGTCGGCGCGAGACCGGGCGATGTGGTGGCGGTCGGCGCGGTGGCGGGGCGGTGCGACCAGCGGGACGTCGGCACTCGATTCGCAGTTTTCGGCACGGACGTCTCCTCGCGTGGGTGGTCCTGAACGGGGGTCGCCGCGAGTGCTCGCCCGGCGGCGACCCCCGTCACGTACGCACCCGCCGGGTCGCAGGGGGTCGGCCTCCACCGGGTACGCCGTGCTCCTTCCACCCTGGACGGCAGCCCCCTAGGCTCGGAACAGTCATCGCTCGATCACGGAATGTGGCGACCAGGTTCGCGCCAACGCGGAACGGCGTATCGCGCCGGGGAAGGGTGAGGAAGCTGTGGGAATCTCGCCGTCGGAGTACCTGCTTCGCGAGTTACGGCGACGTCGCGGGGCGGCCGGGTTGACCCAGGCGCAACTCGGTGAGCGGGTCTTCTGCTCGGACACCCAGGTCAGCGCGATCGAGACGGGCACCAAGCCGCCGACGCTGCCCTACCTGACCGCCGTCGACAAGGCGCTGGACACCGGCGGGTACTTCGCGACGCTCTGGAACGAGTTGGTGAACGGTGAGGCCGCGCCGGTCTGGCTGCGCGAGCTGATCCAGATCGAACGGGAAGTGACCGCGCTGCGGTGGTACGAGCACTCCTTCGTCCCGGGGCTCCTGCAGACCGAGGCGTATGCCCGCACGACCTTCCGGGCGGCGCGCACCCCGACCGCCGAGCTGGACCAGCGGGTCGCCGCGCGGCTGGAACGGCAGGCGGTCCTCGCCGGTGACCCGGCTCCGCAACTGTTCGTGGTGTTGAACGAGATGGTGCTCCGGCGTCCCTGCGGCGGCCCCGACGTGATGGCCGAGCAGGTCGAGCATCTGCTGACCTGCGCTGAGCAGCCGCATATCCAGTTGCACGTGGTGCCGTTGTCGGCTGGCATCTATTCGGGTTTGGCCGGGGCGTTCATTCTGGCCGACCTGCCCGACGGGTCACGGGCGGGCTATGTGGACAATCAGGTGGCGGCGCAGATCGCGGGGGAGCCCGCCCTCCTCGCCAGCCTCGGATTGGCCTGGGACGCGGTTCGCGGCAAAGCCCTCCCGTTGGGGCAGACGCTCGACGTTCTCAAGGAGGCGGCCAAGACATGGACCATCTGAGCGGCGCACGCTGGCGTACCTCGTCCCGCTCGTCCACCAACGGCGGTGCCTGCGTGGAGGTCGCCGACAACCTCCCCGGCGTCGTCGGCGTACGCGACTCGAAGGACCCGGCCGGTCCGGCGCTGGTCTTCGCGCCGACTGCCTGGCGTGCGTTCGTGGCCCGGCTCGGCGACCGCACCTGACCCGCCGACGCCCGCCGCCACCCGACGAGCGACCCGGACGCCTCCCACCTGCCTGCCCGCCTCCCGCCCCGCGGTGGGTAGGCCTGTTGTCGCTGGGCCGGCTACAGAGCTACCCGCCGCCGAACGTGGTCACGCGGGTCGTTCGGCGGTGGTGGCGAGGAGGTGGGCGAGCGCGGTCCGGGCGTTCTGGAGGGTGTAGATCCGGGCGTCGAGGCTGCGGAGCTGGTCGGCCAGGGTCGGCGCGGCACAGTGTTCGAGTTCCGGGCCGGGTCCCTGCACGCAGGGCAGCACCTCGCGGATGACGCTGGTGGTCAGCCCGGCGGCGAGCAGCGCCCGGACGTGGCCGACCACGACCGGGGCGTCGTCGGCGTAACGGCGGTGGCCTGCACCGATCCGGTCCGAGGTGAGCAGTCCCTGCTCCTCGTAGTAGCGCAGGAGCCGGGGGCTGACGCCGGTGAGGCGTGACAGTTCGCCGATCTTCATCCCGATGTGATCTGCCTCATCCGCACTGGAAACTGACACCGATGTCAGATCGTACGGTGCCGATATGACGTACTTCGTTGTGCAGCGCGACGGCCGGACGGCGACCGCTGAGGACCTGGCGCCGCTGGCCTTCGCGGGCCACGCGCACTTTACCGCCATGCAGGTACGCGGGGGACAGGTGCGGGGCCTCGACCTGCACCTGGAGCGGCTGCGGTCCGCCTCGACCCGGATGTTCGGTCGGGTGGTGCCCGACGAGCGGGTCCGTGCCCACCTGCGGGCGGCTCTGGCGCAGAGCCCGGACGATGTCTCGTTGCTGGCCACCGTGTACTCGTCGGCGGGCGAGTTCACCCTGCCCGGTCCGGACGACGAACTGGCGGTGCTGGTCCGGACCGGGCCGGCGGCATCCGGGCCGCCGGGGCCGCTGACGCTGGCGACGGTCGAGTACGAACGGGTGCTCCCGGAGGTGAAGCACGTCGGCGAGGTGGCCAAGACGCATCTTCTCCGTCAGGCCGTGGGGCGAGGTGCCGACGACGCCGCGTTCGTCGACCGGCGGGGACGGTTGAGTGAGGGGACGATCTGGAACCTGGCCTTCTGGGACGGCACGTCGGTGGTGTGGCCCGACGCGGAGATGCTCGGCGGGACCACGATGGGCATCGTCCGCCGCCAGGTGGACCGCCTCGGCGTCCCGCAGCGCGTGCGGGAGGTCACGGTCGCCGACCTGCCGACGATGGCGGGGTGCGTGGTGATGAACTCCTGGACGCCGGGTGTGCCGGCGCACCGGATCGACGCGGTGCCGTTGCCCGAGGCGCCGTCCTTCGTGTCCCTGCTGCACCGGGCCTACCGGGCCGAACCGCTCACCTCGCCGTGAGGCAGGGGATCCGGGGCGGGGGAGTCGAGGTCGGACTGCGCGCGTTCACGGGTCGGTGAGCAGGAGCCAGTCGTCGTCCAGGGGCGCGACGGTGGTGCCGTCGGGCCAGACGTGGGCGGCGGACGCCGTCGCGCGGGCCCGGTCGACCCGGGGGCGGTGGGCCAGCGTGGCGGACTCGAAGCTGACCGGGCCACCGAAGCGGGCGCGACCGAAGTTCGCCGTGCCGGGGAAGCGGGCACCGGTGAACCAGGCGTCGGTGGCGAACTCGGTCCAGCGGAACAGGGCCAGGTCGGCGAAGAGGGTGTCGCGGAAGTCGGCGTGGCCGCCGAAGACGGTGTGCTCCATGGAGAGTCCGCCGAGGAACGACGCCCGGCCGAAGTCGGCACCGCCGCCGAACGTGGTGTGGTCGAAGGTCACCGAGCGGCGGAACGTGGCGCCGCGCCAGGAGGTCTCGCCGAGCACGGCGCGCCGGGCGGAGACCCGCCCGCCGAACTCGGCGCCGTCGGCGTGCAGCCCGCCGGTGATCCGCGCACCGTCCAGGACGACCTCCGCGTCGCCGGTGACCGCGTCCAGCACCAGCTCGTCGAAGGTGGCCGCCAGCACCAGCCGGCCACCGAGGCGGGCACCGCCGAACCGGGTGACGCCGGTGCAGGTCGCGCCGGTCAGGTCCGCGTCGTCGAGGGTGCACCCGGAGGCGTCGAGGTCGTGCAGGCGGGCGCCGGTCAGGTCCAGCCGCATACCGGGCCAGAACGCGTCGCCGTCCGCGCGCAGGTGCGCGGTCACCACCCGCTGCGCGGTACGCCGTACCTCCGACTCGCGCGCGTCGTCGTCCGGCGGCATCCGCAGGTACGCGCAGAGCACCGCCACGATGGTCGTGCGCTGTGCCGGGTTGTCCTGACCGAGGCGTTCCAGGGCGTGCAGTCCGCCGAGGCGTACCGCGGCGTTGTCGTTGCCGAGCAGTTCGACGGCCCGGGTGTACAGCTCGGTGAGTCGGCGCTCGGCGGCGTCGTACGCGGCGGCCTCGGCCTGCCGTTCCTGGTGCCGCTGCCCGGCCTCGGCGACCGCCTCGACGTGCGCCTGCACCCGGTCGCGGTGTTCCTGGTCCCGTGCGGCGACGGTCTCCTGGTGTCGCTGCGCCCGCTCGTTGATCCACTGTCGGCGGGCGGCGAGCAGCAGGGCGAGCCCGCCGCCGGTGCCGGCAACCACCGTCAGGCCGGTGCGGATCGCGTCGATACGCAGGCCGGCCCGGGTGTCCGGTGCGGCGGCCCGGTCGGCCTCGCCGAGCAGCCAGTCCAGCACCCACCAGCCGAGCAGGGCGGCCACCAGCAGCCCGATCAGGATCAGCCACCACGGCATGACCCGGAGACGCTCTTCATCGGAGGGCGAGGTGCCGCGCACGGCTCACAGCATGCCATCGCGCCGCACCCTGCGCGGGTGCCGACCGCCTGGGGTTGCGGCGGAACCTCCGGCGCGGTACGCCATGCGTACGCAGATCCGCCGATGGCTCCGGGTGCCGACCCGGCGGCGGTCTGGAAGTCGAGGATGGAATGGAATTCCTGACCAGTCCCGAGCTGTGGATCGCGTTCGCGACCCTGCTCCTGCTGGAGATCGTGCTGGGCATCGACAACGTCGTGTTCATCTCGATCCTGTCCGGCCGGTTACCCGAGCACCAGCAGGCCCGCGCCCGGATGATCGGTATCTCGCTCGCCCTGATCACCCGTCTGATCCTGTTGGCCTCGTTGTCCTGGATCATCGGCCTGACCGCTCCGCTGTTCACCGTGCTCGGTCAGGAGATCTCCGGGCGGGACCTGATCCTGCTGCTCGGCGGGTTGTTCCTGGTCGGCAAGGCGACGTACGAGATCCACGAGCACCTGGAGGGATCCGACCACGCCAAGTCGGGCAAGAAGGCCGCCTCGTTCAGTGTGGTCATCGCGCAGATCCTGGTGCTGGACGTGGTCTTCTCGCTCGACTCGGTGATCACCGCGGTCGGCATGGTCGACGAACTCGCCATCATGGTGGCCGCCGTGGTGATCGCCATGATCATCATGTTGGTCTCGGTCAATGCGGTGAGCAGCTTCGTCAACCAGCACCCGACGGTCAAGATGCTCGCCCTGTCGTTCCTGCTGATCATCGGTGCGAGCCTGATCGCCGAGGGCCTCGACCAGCACATCCCGAAGGGCTACGTGTACGGCCCGATCGCCTTCTCGATCTTCGTGGAGTTCCTCAACCTGCGGGTCCGGTCGCGTCAGCGACGCCGACAGGAGAACCAGCCGGTGCAACTGCACCCGACGTACGTCAAGAACGGTCCGGCCCGACCCGAGCCCGAGCCGGAGAAGGCCCCGGCCGGCTGACGCCCGTACCACCCTGGACGCCGCACGCACCCGGTCGGTGCGTGCGGCGTCCGCCGTCCGGCGGTGCGCTCCGCTCTCCGCGGTGTTCGTGGGATGGCGACGAAGAGATCGCTACCCGCGCGTAACTTTTCATTGACGTTCCCGGATTGTGGCCCGCATCATCGAGGCACGGTCGATCGGACACCCCCACCGCCTCCACCCGGCAACCCCGGGATCCCCCTTGGGAGGTGCAGCGATGCTGCTCCGAAAGGCTGTCCCCGTCCTGGCCCTGGCCCTCGCCACCGTCCTGGCCTCCCCGGCCGCCGCCACCGCCGAGCCCGTCCCCGACACGTCAACGGCAGACGCCGCCACCGATCGCTCGGTCCTGGCCGATACCGGTCCGGTCGGTTCTGACCCGGTCGGTTCTGACCCGGTCGGTTCTGGCCTGGCCGGCTCTGGCCCGGTGGGTGCCGCCCCCGATCACGGCGGCGCGGCGGGATCCGCCGACGGCCTGCGGGCCCTTGCCGGGGCCAACCCGGTCATCGTCGTCGGCGGGCTCAGCGGCTTCGCCGCCGTCTACGAACCGCTCGCCGCGCGGCTGCGCGCCGACGGGTACCGCGTCTGGATCTATCCGCTGCCGAACCTCGGGCTCGGCGACATCACCACGTCCGCCGGAAGCCTGCGCAGTTTCGTCGGCCAGGTCCGCGCCAGCACCGGCGCGGCAAAGGTCGACCTGGTCGCCCACTCCGAAGGCGGCCTGGTCAGCCGCTACTACATCAAGAACCTGGGCGGCGGGGACGCCGTCGGACGCTACGTCAGCCTGGGCACCCCGCAGTACGGCACGTACGTCGCCAACATCGTGGCCTTCCTCGGCCTGGGCAGTTGTGCGGGAGTCGTCGCCTGCCAGCAGATGACGATCGGCTCGCCGTTCCTCACCGCGCTGAACGCCGGTGACGACACCCCCGGTGACGTCCGTTGGACCACCGTGCGTACCCGGCAGGACGAACTGGTGCGCCCGGTCGACAACGCCACGCTGGCCGACGGGGCGACGAACGTGTTGATCCAGTCCCGGTGTCCACTCCGCGTCGTCGGGCACCTCGGCCTGGTGACCGACGGCACCACGTACTCCGTGATCCGCCAAGCCCTCCGCGACCAACCCGTCAACCCCGCCTGCCTGGCCCTCTGACCCCCGCCCTCCCACCCGCCCCGCCCGTCCCTTCCGCCCCGCCGATCATGGAGTTGTGGTGCAGGAGTAGTGGTGATTGCCACCCTTTGTCCCTGCCGCAACTCCATGATCGGCGCGGTGGGCCGGCGTGCGGTGGGCCGGCGCGCGGAGGCCGTGGTGCGGTGGGTCGTGGTGCGGTGGGTCGTGGCGCGGGGGTGGGTCAGGTGGCGGTGGCGAGGGACTCGTACTCGGCGTCGGTCAGCTCTATGGTGGCGGCGGCGACGTTCTCCTCCAGGTGGGCCACCGACGAGGTGCCGGGGATCGGCAGCATCACCGGCGAGCGGCGCAGCAGCCAGGCGAGCGCGAGCTGGGCGGGCGTCGCGCCGTGCTCGGTGGAGATGGCGTCCAGCGGTCCGCCGGGGCGGGCCAGCTCGCCGGTGGCGATCGGGAACCACGGGATGAACGCGATGTCGTTCGTCTCGCAGTAGGTCAGCACCTCCTCGGCGCTGCGGTCGGCCACGTTGTAGAGGTTCTGCACCGAGACGATCGGCGCGATCCGGCGGGCCGCCTCGACCTGCGCGACGGTCACCTCGGAGAGCCCGATGTGCTGGATCTTGCCTTCCTGGCGCAGCAGCACCAGCTCGCCGAGCTGGTCCTCCAGTGGCACCTTCGCGTCGATGCGGTGCAACTGGTAGAGCGCGATGCTCTCCAGGCCCAGGTGGCGCAGGCTCAGCTCGCACTGCTGGCGCAGATACTCCGGCCGGCCCACCGGGCGCCACACGCCCGGGCCGCCGCGGGTCAGACCGGCCTTGGTCGCGATGACCAGATCGTCGGCGTACGGGTGCAGTGCCTCCCTGATCAACAGCTCGGAGACGAACGGGCCGTACGAGTCGGCGGTGTCGATGAAGGTGACGCCCAGGTCGTACGCCCGGCGCAGCACCCGGACCGCCTCGGCCGGGTCCTTCGGGTCACCCCAGACGCCCGGTCCGGTGATCTGCATGGCCCCGTAGCCGAGCCGGTCGACGGTCAGCTCGCCGCCGATGCGGTAGGTGCCGGAGGACTTCGCGGGTCGCGGGTCGGTGTCGCTCGCCATTCGCCGTTCCCATCGTGTCGTTCGTCGGTGACCGCGTCGGTCACCCTGGAGTACACCTTTCCCCTGGTGCGGCGGTTACACCGGCGCGGGCGGGTACCCGATCGTGGCCCCGCCGACGGCTGACGACCAACCGGGCGGCCGGGCCGGCTCCGAGGCCGACCGGGGTCGGATCCGAGTCGACCGGGGGCGAATCCGTTGAGCGGCCGGTGCCGGTCACCGGTGGCGTGAGACGCTCAGGACACCGCCGTGCGTGCCGCCGCAGGGCGCGGGTGAGCTGCGGAAAGGAACGTGATGGCAGGAGAGCCGCGGGTCGACTTCGCGCTCGACACGTTCGAGTGCATCGTGCTGTATCCCGGTGCCGCCGGGCGGGCGTTGCCGGCGGAGACCATCCAGCGCCTCCAGGCCGAGCACGCCGAGCACATGGCGGCGTTGCAGCGCCGGGGGATCATCCTGGTGGCCGGCGCGGTGGACGGCAACGACGCCCGGGAGCCGGATCCGCCGCTCGGCTTCGGGCTGGCGCGCACCGGCTCCGTGGACGACGTACGCAGTGTGATGGAGGCCGACCCGGCCGTGCAGGCCGAGCTCTACCGGGTGGACGTGATGACCTTCCTCTGCCCGGCGGGCTCGTTGGAGTTTCCGCTGGCCAAGACGGAGAGCTGAGGCGGGGACGGGATCCGCTGGTCGATCTTCGTGCCGTGATGTCGTGAGCACTCTCGGTCACCGGAGTGGAGCGCCTCGCCGCCCATTGGTGTCAGGGGCGTACCATTCCGGCGCGCGGTCGCTGTTGCCCGCCGTTGACGTCCGGTGCGGCTTTCGCCCGCCGGCTGCGCGCGTTACGGCGCGCAGCGTTGGACAATCGTTCCGCAATGCGCAAGGGGTCGGCCCGTGGTCCGACCTGGAGGAGAGACTAGCCTGATGGGCGTGACACGCCGCGCGAAGATCGTCTGCACTCTTGGCCCCGCCACCTCGTCGCCCGAGCGCATCCGTGGGCTCGTCGAGGCCGGCATGAATGTGGCGAGGCTCAACTTCAGCCACGGCAGCCACGCCGATCACGAGTCCGTCTATCGACTCGTCCGGGAGGCGGCCGAGGCGACCGGTCAGCCGGTGGCGATCCTGGCCGACCTGCAGGGACCGAAGATCCGGCTGGGCCGGTTCGCCGACGGGCCGCACGAGTGGCGTACCGGCGACTCCGTCGTGATCACCGGCGACGAGATCCTGGGCAGCAAGGAGCGCGTCTCCTGCACGTACCGCCGCCTTCCGCAGGAGGTCAAGCCCGGTGACCGGCTGCTGATCGACGACGGCCGGGTGGCCGTCGAGGTCACCGACGTGACCGGCAACGACATCCGGGTGCTGGTCACCGAGGGTGGGCCGGTCAGCAACAACAAGGGCGTCTCGCTGCCCAACGTCGCGGTCAGCGTGCCGGCCCTCTCCGAGAAGGACGCGGCCGACCTGCGGTTCGCGCTCGGTCTCGGTGTCGACCTGGTGGCGCTCTCGTTCGTCCGCTCCGCCGACGACATCAAGCTCTGCCACGCGATCATGAGTGAGGTCGGCGTGCACCGGCCCGTACTCGCGAAGGTCGAGAAGCCGGAGGCCGTCGACCACCTGGAAGCGATCGTGCTGGCCTTCGACGGGGTCATGGTCGCCCGGGGCGACCTCGGCGTGGAACTGCCGCTGGACGAGGTCCCGCTGGTGCAGAAGCGCGCCGTGCAGCTCTGCCGGGAGAACGCCAAGCCGGTCATCGTCGCCACCCAGATGCTCGACTCGATGATCGAGAACTCGCGCCCGACCCGCGCCGAGGCCTCCGACGTGGCCAACGCCGTGCTCGACGGCGCCGACGCGGTGATGCTCTCCGGCGAGACCAGCGTCGGCAAGTACCCGGTGCTCACGGTCAGCACCATGGCCAAGATCGTCACCACCACCGAGGCCGGGTCCATCGCCGTGCCGCGACTCCAGCACGACCCGCGTACCCACGGCGGGGCGCTGACCGTCGCCGCCTCCTCCATCGCCCGGGCCATCGGGGCCAAGGCGCTGGTCGCGTTCTCGCAGACCGGTGACACCGTGCGCCGGTTGAGCCGGCTGCACTGCGACCTGCCGCTGCTGGCCTTCACCCCGGTCCCCGAGGTGCGGCAGCAGCTCGCCCTCTGCTGGGGCGTGGAGACCTTCCTGATGCCGTTCGTGCAGCACACCGACGACATGTTCCGGCAGGTCGACCAGGCGCTGCTCGGCCTCAACCGGGGCAACCCCGGCGACCTGGTGGTGGTCGTGGCGGGCAGCCCGCCCGGCAGCCCCGGCTCGACCAACACGCTGCGGGTGCACCAGCTCGGATCGCTCGTCGACGCCGCCACCGCGAGGGCGTTGCAGTGACCGACGGCGAGGGGACCATCGTCGGCCAGGCCGCCGTCGACCAGCTGCTTGAGGTGCTCGACCTGGAGTCGACCGGCACCATGTCGTTCCGGGGGATGAGCCCCCCGGTCGGCCCGCAGCGGGTCTACGGCGGCCAGGTCGCCGGCCAGGCACTGGTCGCGGCCGGGCGCACCGTCGCCCCGGACCGGGTGGTCCACTCGCTGCACGGCTACTTCGTCCGCGCCGGGGACCCGGCCGAGCCGATCGCGTACGAGGTGGAGAACATCCGCGACGGCCGGTCCTTCTCGGTCCGCCGCTCGGTCGCCCTGCAACACGGCAAGCCGATCTTCTTCATGTCCGCCTCGTTCCAGCGGCACGAGGAGGGGCTCGACCACCAGACTCCGGTCCCGCCGGACGTGCCCGCCCCGGACGCCGTGCCGACGATGTCCGACCGGCTGGCCCGTTATCCCGAGCGGCTCGGCATCTGGGGGCAGATCCCGCGCCCCATCGACGTACGCTACGTCGGCGAACCCGGTTGGGTACGCCCCGGCGACCGGCCGGCCGATCCGCACCAACGGGTGTGGATGCGCATCGACGGCAAACTCCCCGACGACCCGCTGCTGCACGCCTGCGCCCTCACGTACGCCTCCGACCTGACCCTGCTCGACTCGGTGCTCTCCGTGCACGGCGAGGTGTGGGGGCCGGGCGGGGTGGTCGGTGCGAGCCTGGACCACGCCCTGTGGTTCCACCGCCCGTTCCGCGCCGACGAATGGTTCCTCTACGACTGCGGCAGCCCGTCCGCCTCCGGTGCGCGCGGGCTGGCCACCGGCCAGTTGTTCACCGTCGACGGCCGGCACATCGCCAGCGTGGTGCAGGAGGGACTGCTGCGTCGGGTGGGCGAGTGAGACCGATCGGCCCAGGGGTGATCGTCCAGGTGGATCGGGTGGCCCGCTAACCTGTCCGGCATGCGACTCTCCGCTCGGGTGGACTACGCCCTCCGCGCGGTCACCGAGCTGGCCTCGGTGACCGGGTCCGGGCGCGGTCGCCCGGTGACCGCCGACCAGATCGCCCGGGCCCAGGAGATCCCTCCGAAGTTCCTGGAGAGCATCCTGTTGCAGATGCGTCGGGGCGGCATCGTGCAGGCGCAGCGGGGACCCGAGGGTGGCTACTGGTTGGCCCGTCCGGCGGAGGAGATCTCCCTGGCCGAGGTGATCCGGGTGATCGACGGACCACTGGCCCACATCCGTGGCCAGCGCCCCGAACAACTCGGCTACCACGGCGCGGCCCGCGCCCTGCAGGACGTCTGGATCGCCCTGCGCGCCAGCGAGCGTCAGATCCTCGAACTGGTCACCGTGGCCGACGTGGCCCAGGGCACCCTGCCCGAACAGGTGACCAAACTGGTCGCCGACCCCCGCGCCTGGACCTGATCCCGTCCACCAGGGCAGCCGACGCCCCTCATCGTGGCAGCGTGGGTGGTCCCGGCCCGGCGTGTCGTGCAGGTGCACTGCCACGATCGCGCGTGCGTTCCGGGCGCCGTGTCCGGGTGTCGTCCCACTGACCGATCAGGGGGTTGACCGGAGGGCACTGCGTACCGCATTCTCGACCAAGTTGATAGGAGATGCCGAAAAGTAGGGGGCGTCCGTGCGCAAGTTGCTCGTCATCGCACTGGTCGGGCTGGCCGCACAGTTGGTCGACGGTGCGCTCGGCATGGCCTACGGACTGACGTCCACGACCCTGCTGCTGGTGGTCGGCATCGCACCGGCTGCGGCGTCCGCCTCGGTGCACCTGGCCGAGATCGGCACCACGCTCGCCTCCGGGGCGGCGCACTGGCGGTTCGGCAACGTCGACTGGCGGGTGGTGCGCCGCATCGCCCTGCCGGGCGCGATCGGCGCGTTCGCCGGGGCCACCTTCCTCAGTTGGCTCTCCACCGAGTCGGCCGCCCCCTGGATGGCCGCCATCCTGTTCACCCTCGGCGCGTACCTGCTCGTCCGGTTCTCCCGGCCGCTGCGCCGCAACCCGGCCGCAGGCCAGCTGCGCGGCCGTTTCCTCGGCCCGCTCGGGCTGGTCGCCGGTTTCGTCGACGCCACCGGCGGCGGCGGATGGGGCCCGGTCGCCACGCCGGCCCTGCTGGCGTCCGGGCGGATGGAGCCGCGCAAGGTGATCGGCTCGGTGGACACCTCCGAGTTCGTCGTCGCCTCCTCGGCCAGCCTCGGCTTCCTGATCGGCCTCGGCACCGAGGGCTTCCTGCTGCCGATCGTGCTCGCCCTGCTCGCCGGTGGTCTGATCGCCGCACCGATCGCGGCCTACCTGGTGCGGATCATCCCGGCCCAGATGCTCGGCGCGGCCGTCGGCGGCGTGATCGTGCTGACCAACGCCCGCGTCCTGCTGGGCGCCGCCGAGGTGCCCAGCGCCGTGCCGGTGGTGGTCTACGTGCTGCTGGCCGCCGGCTGGGTGGCCGCGCTGGTGCTGGCGGTGCGGGTGCTGCGGCGGACCCGCCGCGAGGAGGCGCTCGCGACGGCCACCGCACCGGTCGACGGTGCCGCGTCGCCCGCCGAGGCAGACGCCACGCCGGCCGAGGCTGAGGGCGGCACCCGTGCCCTCTCCGGCGCGGACCGCTGACAGCCCGCCCGTCGTCCCCGGCCGCACGCCCCGACCGTAAGGAAGGGACCCTTCCTATGCACGAGGCGTTAGTACGGGGCCCTTCCTTACCACCGGATCGCCGAGGGTCTGCCCGCGCCGGGTCGGCCCGACGCCGGTGACTCAGTCGGCGGCGGTACGCGTAGCCTGCGAGATCAGCTCCCACGCCTGGTCCACGTGGACCTCGGTGGTCTGCGGCGCACCGACGGCCAGCCGCAGCGTGTACCGGCCGGCGACCCGGGTGTGCGTCAGATGGACGCGACCGGTGGCGTTCACCGCCGCCAGCAGCCGCTCGTTCGGCTCGTCGTCGCCCCGCAGCCGGAAACAGACCAGCGCGTACGGGTGCCCGGTGACCAGTTCGAAGCGGTCGTCGGCGCGTACCCGGTCGGCGAAGCGGGCGGCCAGGGTGACCCCGCTGCGGATGTGCGCGCGCAGCCCCTCGACGCCGTACCAGCGCAGCACGAACCAGAGCTTGAGCGCGCGGAAGCGCCGACCGAGCGGCACCTGCCAGTCCCGGTAGTCGATCACCGCACCCGACTCGGTGGCCGCGTTGCGCAGGTACTCGGGCAGCACGGTCAGCGCCTCGACCAGCTCACCGGCGTCGGCCACCCAGAACGCGTCACAGTCGAAGCCGGTCAGCAGCCACTTGTGCGGATCGAAGCAGTAGGAGTCGGCGTACTCCAGTCCGTCGTGGCCGGACCGCAGCTCGGGGCAGACCGCCGCCGAGCCCGCGTACGCGGCGTCGACGTGCAGGAAGACGCCGTGCTCGGCGCAGACCGGCCCGATCTGCGGCAGCGGGTCCACGGCGGTGGTGGAGGTGGTGCCGACGGTCGCCACCACCAGGGCGGGGACCACCCCGGCGGCGATGTCCGCCTCGATCGCGGCCCGCAGCGCCGTCGCCGACATGGCCCGGGTCTCCGGGTCCACCTCGATCAGCCGTACGCCCTCGGCGCCGAGCCCGGCGATCCGGGCGGCCTTCTCCACGGAGGAGTGGCCCTCGGTGGAGGTGTAGACCCGGTACCGTCGGTCCACGCCGACCTGTCGCCAGCGTCCCCGCGCGGCCCGGTGCAGCGCCACCAGGGTGGCGACCAGCGTGGCGGAGGAGGCGGAGTCCTGGATGACCCCACCGCCGGGGCCGCTGGAACGGAACGTGCGCGGCAGGTCCATCAGGTCGGCCAGCCAGTCGAGCAGCACCGTCTCCATCTCGGTGCAGGCCGGGCCGGTGGCCCAGAGCATCCCCTGCACGCCGAGCCCGGCGCTGACCATGTCGCCCAGCACGCTGGGTCCGCTGGTGTTGGCCGGGAAGTAGCCGAAGAAGCCGGGATGCTGCCAGTGGGTGAGCCCGGGTGTCACCAGCGAGTCCAGGTCGGCGAGGAGCGCCTCGACGGGTTCACCGTGCGTCGGCGGCCGGGCCGGTAATCGGGCGGCGACGGTGCCGGGTGGATCCGGCGAGGTGACCGGACGCTTGTCGAGGGTGGCCCAGTAGTCGGCGATCCAGTCGACGACCGCGTACCCGGCCTGGCGGAACTCGTCCGGTGTCATGTGCGCTGGCATGCCGGAAGTCGATCAAGAAGTGGGCGCGCTGGCAAGCATGCGGCGTGATTGTGCCGAGAAAGCGCTTGCCATAGCATCACAGCTGCGCGGGGCCGCGTAGACCGACATCGATGCGCCGGGATCTCTGCCTTCCAGCGCGGGACGTCACCGTCGGACAGGGCACGCCGGCGGACAGGCGGGTACCGCGCGTGACCTCCTCCGGAGGGACGACCATGCCTCGCACCACCCGCCAGGCCGCGCTGCTGGCCACGGCCACCGCCACCATCCTCGCGGCCGGAGGGCTGACCACCCTCACCGCGTCGGCCGCCGCCGCCGGCTGCCGCGTCGACTACCGGGTCACCAACCAGTGGTCCGGCGGCTTCGGCGCCGACGTCACCGTGACCAACCTCGGTGATCCGCTCACCGGCTGGACCGTCACCTGGACCTGGCCCGCCGGTCAACAGGTCAGTCAGGCCTGGAACGCCACCGTCAGCCAGTCCGGCACCCAGGTCACCGCCCGCAACGTGGACTACAACGCCACGCTCGGCACCAACGCCAGCACCGCCTTCGGCTTCAACGGCTCCTGGTCCGGCACCAACCCCGCACCGACCGTCTTCGCCGTCAACGGCACCACCTGCACCGGCACGACCCCACCGACCACCACGCTGCCGCCCGTCACACCCACCCCGACCACGCCGCCGCCGACCACACCACCGCCCACCACCCCGCCGGCCGGCGCGATGCAGGCGGAGAACATCGACCGGGGACTGGTCAGCGTCCGCGCCGGCACCGGCAACCTGGTCTCCTGGCGCCTGCTGGGCACCGAGACCTCCGGGGTGGCTTTCCACCTCTACCGGGGCGGCACCCGGATCACCGCCAGCCCGCTCACCGGCGCCACCAACTACCTGGACAACGGCGCCGCCGCCGGCAGCACGTACACCGTGCGGGCCGTCGTCGACGGCGTCGAACAGGCCGCCTCGGCGCCCGCGCTCCAGTTCCCCGCCGGCTACCTGGACGTGCCGTTGCAGATCCCGCCGGGCGGCACCACTCCCAGCGGCGAGGCCTACACCTACGCCGCCAACGACGCCAGCGTCGGCGACCTCGACGGCGACGGCCGCTACGAGTTCGTCGTCAAGTGGGACCCCTCCAACGCCAAGGACAACGCCCAGTCCGGCTACACCGGCAACGTCTACGTCGACGCGTACACCCTGACCGGCACCCGCCTGTGGCGCATCGACCTGGGCCGCAACATCCGGGCCGGCGCCCACTACACCCAGTTCCAGGTGTACGACTACGACGGCGACGGCGACGCCGAGGTCGCCATGAAGACCGCCGACGGCACCCGCTCCGGCACCGGCCAGGTCATCGGCAACGCCGGCGCCGACCACCGCAACTCCAGCGGGTACGTGCTCGCCGGCTCCGAGTACCTGACCATGTTCGACGGCCGCACCGGCGCCGCCCTCTCCACCGTGGCCTACGACCCGCCGCGCGGCACCGTCTCCTCCTGGGGCGACAACTACGGCAACCGGGTGGACCGGTTCCTCGCCGCCACCGCCTACCTCGACGGACAACGCCCCTCGCTGATCATGGCCCGGGGCTACTACACCCGCGCGGTGATCGCCGCCTGGGACTTCCGCAACGGCAGCCTGACCAGACGCTGGACCTTCGACTCCAACGCCTCCGGCAACGGCGCCGCCGCCGGCCAGGGCAACCACAACCTCTCCGTGGCCGACGTCGACGGCGACGGCCGACAGGAGATCGTCTACGGCGCCGCCACCATCGACGACAACGGCCGCCTGCTGCACTCCACCGGCACCGGCCACGGCGACGCCATGCACGTCGGCGACCTCGACCCGGCCCGCCCCGGCCTGGAGGTCTTCAAGGTCAACGAGAGCGGCAGCCAGCCCAGCTCCTACCTCGCCGACGCCCGCACCGGACAACGCATCTGGTCCACCCCGGCCGCCGGCGACAACGGCCGGGGCGTCGCCGGCGACATCTGGGCCGGCAGCCCCGGGGCCGAGTCCTGGTCGTCCGCCGTCAGCGGCCTGACCAACACCCGAGGCCAGAACGTCGGCCGCAAACCGTCCTCCACCAACTTCCTGATCTGGTGGGACGGCGACCCGGTACGCGAACTGCTCGACGCCACCCGCATCGACAAGTACGGCCCCGACGGCGACACCCGCCTGCTCACCGGCAGCGACGTGGCCTCGAACAACGGCACCAAGTCCACACCCGCGCTCTCCGCCGACATCCTCGGCGACTGGCGGGAGGAGGTCGTCTGGCGGACCAGCGACAACCGGGCCCTGCGCGTCTACAGCACACCCACGCAGACCGGCATCCGCCTGCCCACCCTCATGCACGACCTGCAGTACCGGGTCGCCGTCGCCTGGCAGAACACCGCCTACAACCAGCCGCCGCACCCGAGCTTCTTCCTCGGCGACGGCATGAGCACCCCGCCGGCACCCCGCATCTACCTGCGGTGACGTCGAAGGTGAGACAGTACTAGGCAGAGAAACGGACAGGCACCGGGCCGCGATCGCGGAATCCGCACAACCGCAGCCCGGTGCCCCACACCGCGGCACCCCCGACCCGTCCCGACCGGGGAGTGCCGTACCACCACCGGTAATAAAGTTAGGCGGGCTCCGCGTCGCGAGGGTGACGCTGTCGTGAAGATCGTGTTTCGTGCCCATCGAACCGCTGTGACCTGGGTTACTGCCTCAGCGCCGCAAGCCCCCGGCCACCTCGGTCGCGATCAGCTCGAACGACCGCACCCGGTCGACCACGTCGTACACCATCGCGGTCAGCATCAACTCGTCCGCACCGGTACGCGCCAGCAACTCACCCAACTGCCGCCGCACCGTCTCCGGCGACCCGGTCGCCTGACCCTCCCGGCGCTGCACCACGAACTCCCGCTCCAGGTCCGTGTACGGATACGCCGCCGCCTCCTCCGGCGTGGCGAGCGGCTCCGGCCGCCCCGACCGCAACCGCAGGAACGACAACCCCGCCGGCCCGGACAGCCACTCGGCACGCTCGTCGGTCTCCGCGCAGACCGCGTTCACCGCCACCATCGCGTACGGCCGCTCCAGCCACTGCGACGGGCGGAAACTCTGCCGGTACAACGCCAACGCGGGCAGCGTGTTCTGCGCGCTGAAGTGATGCGCGAACGAGAACGGCAACCCCAGCGCACCCGCCAACCGGGCACTGAACCCGCTGGACCCGAGCAACCACACCGCCGGCCGCTGCCCCCGACCCGGGGTGGCCGTGATCGGCCCCGACCCGTCCTCGCTGAAGTACTCCATCAGGTCGGCCAACTCCCGGGGGAAACCCTCCGCCGACAACCCCTCCATCGTCCGGCGCAACGCCAACGCGGTCACCTGGTCGGTGCCCGGCGCGCGACCGATACCCAGGTCGATACGGCCCGGATGCAGCGCCTCCAGCGTGCCGAACTGCTCCGCGACCACCAACGGCGCGTGGTTCGGCAACATCACCCCGCCCGACCCGAGACGGATGTTCTCGGTGTGCGCGGCCAGGTGCGCGAGCAGCACCGCCGGCGCCGACGACGCGATGGCCGGCATGTTGTGGTGCTCGGCCACCCAGAATCGGCGGTAGCCCCACTCGTCGGTGCGCCGGGCCAGCTCGGTGGTGTGCCGCAACGCCTCGGTCGCGGAGCCGCCGGCCGCGACAGGGGCCAGGTCAAGGACAGACAACGGTACGTCGATCACACGGCTGCCCAACCCGGCGGATGCCACATTTGTTCCCCACCGGCGGCCGACGTGAATCAGCCCATCCCGCGCGCCTGCTCGAAGATCAGGCTGGTCTGGCTGTGCTGCACGGCCGGATCCACGGCCAGGTAGTCGAGGACGAAGTCCCGCAGCGCCTCCGCCGACGCCGCCCGCACGTGCAACACGTAGTCCTCCGCCCCGGCCACGTGGAACACCGACACCACCCCCGGCAACCGGACCGAACGCGTCCGGAACGCGTCCACCGCCGCCCGCGCGTGCTCGGTCAACCGCACCGACACCAGCGCCTGCAACGGCAACCCCACCGCCGCCGGGTCCACCTCGGCGTGGAAACCCCGGATCGCCCCGCACTCCCGCAACGCCCGGGTCCGCGCCAGACACGTCGACGGCGCCACCCCCACCCGCTCGGCCAGCGCGTTGTTCGGCAACCGCCCGTCGGCGGCAAGCTCGGTCAGGATCGCGCGATCGGTGTCGTCCAGGGCCGCGAACGGCCGCACATCGTTCGGAACGAGGGGCATGAAGCCATCCTCCACCGAACATCCTCACTGCAGATAGGGTCAACAGCGAGTGATCTTCGGAAGTGTTGCCCTCTCGGCACGAGATGTTCGATCCTTGCCGCCATGACGACCGTGGACACCCGAGCCGTGCACGCCGGCCGCGACGACCTCGCCGCGCTGGGCGTCCACGTGCCCCCGATCGACCTCTCCACCACCAACCCGCTGCCCTCGGTCCACGACGGCGGCGACGCGTACGAACTCCTCGCCACCGGCGGCACCCCGCCACCCGGCACCAGCGCCGTCTACCAGCGGCTCTGGAACCCCACCGTGGCCCGTTTCGAGACCGCCCTCGCCGAACTCGAAGGCACCACCGACTCCGTCGCCTTCGCCAGCGGCATGGCCGCACTCACCGCCGCACTGCTCGCCGCCACCCGCGACGGGAAACGACACCTGGTCGCCGTCCGCCCGCTCTACGGCGGCACCGACCACGTGCTCGCCACCGGCCTGCTCGGCACCGACGTCACCTGGGCCCGCCCCGACGAGGTCGCCGCCGCCGTACGCCCCGACACCGCCCTGGTCGTCGCCGAGACCCCCGCCAACCCCACCCTCGACCTCGTCGACATCCGCGCCCTCGCCGACGCCGCCGGCGACGTGCCGCTGCTGATCGACAACACCGTCGCCACCCCGGTCCTCCAACAACCCGCCCGCCACGGCGCCGCGCTCGTCCTGCACAGCGCCACCAAGAGCATCGGCGGACACGGCGACGTCCTCGCCGGAGTCGTCGCCTGCGACCCCCGGTGGGCCGCCCGCCTGCGCCAGGTCCGCGCGCTCACCGGCGCGGTCCTGCACCCGCTCGGCGCGTACCTGCTGCACCGGGGCCTGCAGACACTGCCGCTGCGGGTCCGCGCCCAACAGGCCGGCGCGGAGAAAATCGTCGCCTGGCTCGCCGACCACCCCGCCGTCGAGCGCGTGCACCATCCCGGAATCGACGACCCCGCCGGGCTCATCGGCCGCCAACTCGCCGGCCCCGGCAGCCTGCTCGCCTTCCGGGTACGCGGCGGCGCACCCGCCGCGGCGGCGGTCGCCGGCGCCTGCCGGCTGATCACCCACGCGGTCTCGCTCGGCGGCGTCGACACCCTGATCCAGCACCCCACGTCGCTGACCCACCGCCCGGTCGACGGAGACGCGAAACCCGACGGCGGCCTGCTGCGGCTCTCGGTCGGCCTGGAGGACCCCGAGGACCTGCGCGTCGATCTGGCCCAGGCGCTCGCCGCCGCCTGACCCGTCGGGGCGCGGTCAGGACTTCGGCCCGACGTGGCGGTCCAGCACGGCGACCGCCTCCCGGCGCGCGACGGAGAGACTGTTGCGGCGGTTCATCCGCCAGGCCACCCCGAGCAGGTCCAGCGCCCACTGGCACAACCCCATGATGTCGGCCGACTCGTTGACGAACATGTAGCGCGGATAGACGTACGTCCGGCCCCGCACCGTGACCCGGTTGGCGAACCGGCAGCCGTCGGAGTGGAACAGGCCGCGCAGGAAGCTGCCGGCGTGGGCCCGCACGATCGTCCGTTGCCAGGCCGCCAGCACGATCGGCCGACGGTGCTTGGGCCCCGGACCGTGCTGCGGCAACAGGCACGGCCAGTGGGTCCCGTAGCTCTGCACGCTGACGCAGCCGGCGGACGGGACGCGTTGCACCGAGGAGGCGAGGACGTCTCTCATGGCGGTCTCGCACGCGTCGACCAGCCCCGGCCAGGTCTCGGTGCAGGCGATCCGGAGCACCGGCACCCGGGCGGCGGTGACCAGGTGGCCGTCACCGAGATAGAGACCGAGCAGGTACGCGTACTGGCCGAGGTCTGTCGGATTCTGGACGTCGCGACACCGGAAACAGCGCGCCGCGGTGCTCGGTTGCCTCGGCTCCGGCTGGACCCGGCACCAGTGGCGGACGGTGGGGTAGGGAACCCCGACAGCGCGGGCGACTTCCGCGACGGTCGCGCCGTCACGGTGCAGCCGCAACGCGCGTAGGCGCAGATCGGGTGGGTGCACCGGGGCATTCTCGAACGCCCGTGCGACACTTCTGGTGTCCCCGGTGGGACTCGAACCCACACTGTCGGAGGTTTGAGCTCCGTTTCTCTGCCAATTGGAATACGGGGACGTATGCGCTCAACGCCTGTCGCGTCGGCCCATAGGTTACCCACTACGCTAGGAGCGGCGACACCCGGTACCGCGGGTGTCGGGCACAGACTGGGTGGGAGTGGCTCGTGGCCGAGACGCAGACGGATGCCGCGCGCAGGCGGGTACTGATCGCCGAGGACGAGGCGCTGATCCGACTGGACCTGGCCGAGATGTTGGCCGAGGAAGGCTACGAGGTGGTCGGGGAGGCCGGTGACGGCGAGACCGCCGTACGCCTGGCCGAGGAGCTGAAGCCCGATCTGGTCATTCTCGACATCAAGATGCCGATCATGGACGGACTGGCCGCCGCCGAGCGGATCGCGGGCGCCCGGATCGCCCCGGTGATCATCCTGACCGCGTTCAGCCAGCGTGACCTGGTCGAGCGCGCCCGGGCGGCCGGCGCGATGGCGTACCTGGTCAAGCCGTTCCAGAAGTCCGACCTGGTGCCGGCGGTGGAGATCGCCCTCTCCCGTTACTCGGAGATCGCCGCGCTGGAGGCCGAGGTCGCCGGGCTCAACGACCGGCTGGAGGTCCGCAAGACCGTCGAGCGGGCCAAGGGCGCGTTGATGACCACCTACAACATGACCGAGCCGCAGGCGTTCAAGTGGATCCAGCGCACGGCGATGGACCACCGGATGACCATGAAGGAGGTCTCCGAGCGGATCCTCGCCGAGACCGCCGGTGGTGGCGAGGTCACCCGACCGGCTCCCTGACCGCCCGCCGTCACGGGGCAGTCGCGGGGTCCGGCGGCCGTTAGCATCTGGCGGCATGGGTGCCCGGCGTTCCACGCTGACGCGGCGATCCGTGGCGCGTCGGGTGGGCGTGTTCCGTGTTCGGCGGTTGTTCCTGGTGGTGTGTGGCCTGCTGGCGGTGACGCTGGCGGGGTGTCCGACGCCGCAGCGGGACGACGCCGGCCCGGAGCCGGCGCGGCTGTCCTGGGAACGGGTGGAGGTGCCGAACCCGTCGGAGTCGGGCCGGGTCCTGGTGCGGGACCTGGCGGTGTGTTCCGGTCACTGGTATGCGGCCGGGGCGGTGGCGGATCCGGCGGGCGCGACCCGTCCGGCGGTCTGGTCCAGTCTGGACGGTGCGACGTGGACGCCGGTGCCGGTGATCGCGGATTCGTTCTACGGGCGGCAGAGCGTGCTGTTCTCGGTCGGCTGTCGGGACGGCGCGGTCGCCGCGGTCGGCGGCAAGGTCGGCGGTGCGCACGGCAATCCCCGGGTGAGCACCTGGTGGCAGCGTGGGGACGGCACGCTGGTCGAGGTGGCGGCCTCGTTCGAGTTGTACGGCGGCCCGAAGGCGGTCACCGTGTCCCGGCTGACCGGCGGCCCGGACGGGTGGTTGATCGTCGGGAACCGGGCCAGCGGGGCGGCGGCGTGGGTGTCGCCGGACGCGGCGGAGTTCGCGATCGTCGAGGGCGCACCGGAGCTGGCCAGTGACGGCCAGGGCGTGACCTGGGCGTTCGACGCGGTGGCCGGGCCGTCCGGCTGGTTGGCGGTGGGTGGGCTGCTGGCGCCGGGGCGGATCGACCGGGATCCGGCGGCGTGGACCTCCTCGGACGGGCGTACCTGGCGACGGACGGTGCTGCCGGGCGGCCGGGAGTACGAGGAGATGCAGCGGGTGGTCCTGGTGGACGGGGTGCCGCTGGGAGTGGGGCTGCGCGGGCGGGCGTTCGGCGCGTGGCGTCAGGACGCGGCCGGGTGGACGGCGGCGGGCGGGTTCGGTCAGGTGGACGGCGGGGTGCCGTCGGTCGGTGGGGTGGCGGTGTCCGCCGGGCAGGTGCTGGCGGTGGTCTCCGACGGCGAGCGGTACGGCGGTTGGCTCTCCGGTGACCGGGGCGACAGGTGGCGGTCGGTGGAGTTGCCGGTGGCGGCGCCGGTCGGGGCGGCGCGGGCGGTGGCGCTGGCGGCGGAGGGTGGGCGGTGGTGGTTGGCGGTCGACGACGGGACGCAGACCTCGGTGTGGGTGGGGCGGCTCGACCCGCCTTCGGAGTGAGGCGCCCGTTACTCTCGGTGGTTTTCGGAGCGGAAACCTGATCTTCACGTGGGCGCCCCACGGCATGTCTGTCCGGGCGTGTCGGCGGTGTTCCGGGGCGTTCCAACTGGCGGACAGATGTCGGCTAACGACCGGTCAGCGGATTGACCTGTTACGGGAGTGGCAGGCTTGACGGCTCTCTTCGTAACGGTTTCGCAGACCCCGCTCCGACCTCTTCCTTGGCCGAATGAGTGTGGGTACGCTCCGCCAGCACGAGCCGTAATGCAGGGGGCGTCCCTGCCCGGCGCGCGGTGGACGGGCCACACCTTGTCGCCGCCCCGCCGGGTCCCGGTGCCCACCTGCTTCTGGAGGAGGTCAGGAAGCCGTGAGGCGAAGCTATTCAAGGGCGCTGGGTACTGCCGCGCTCGCCGCGGTGCTGGTCGCCGCCGCCGGGTGTCAGGACGCCGGTGGTAGCGGCGACAACACCGCGTCCGGTGACTGCGGTGGCAAGATCGCCATCTTCGGTGCGTTCACCGGTGACAACGCGGGTCTGGTGCTGCCGTCGCTGAACGCCGCGAAGCTTGCGATCAAGCAGCACAACGAGGCGAACGCCGACTGCAAGGTCGAGATGGTCGAGTTCGACACCCAGGGTGACCCGGCGCAGGCCACTCCGGTCGCGAACCAGGTCGCGGGTGACACCTCGTTCCTCGGTGTCATCGGTGGTCACTTCTCCGGTGAGTCGGACGCCACCATGCCGGTCTACGAGGCCGCCGGTCTCGTGATGGTCGCCCCGTCGGCGACCCGGACCGACCTGACCCAGAAGGGCAACAAGTCCTTCTACCGGGTGGTCGGCAACGACGGCACCCAGGCGGGCGCCGTGGCGACCTACCTCAAGGGCGAGAACGCGCAGCGCGTCTTCCTGATCGACGACGCCAGCGCCTACGGTGCCGGTATCACCGCCGAGCTGACCAAGAACCTGGGCGCCACGGTCGCGGCGAGCGACAAGATCCAGGAGCGGCAGTCGCAGTTCGAGGCGACGATCTCCAAGATCAAGGCGGCGAACGCCGACTTCGTCTTCTACGGTGGCTACACCCGTGAGGCCGCGCCGCTGGTCCGCCAGATGCGTGCCGCCGGTGTGCAGGCGAAGTTCATCGGTCCGGACGGTCTCTACGACCCGGCCTTCCCGGCCGGTGCGTCCGGTGGCGCCGACGGCTCCATCATCACCTGCCCGTGCCTCCCGCCGGACAAGGCCGGTGGCACCTTCACCGCCGACTACCAGGCCGAGTACGGCCAGCTGCCGGGTTCGTACGGTGCTGAGGGCTTCGACGCCGCGCAGATCTTCATCGACGCCTTCAAGGACGGCAAGAAGTCCCGTGCCGAGATCCTGGAGTTCGTGAAGAACTACGACAAGCAGGGCGTGTCGAAGTACATCAAGTTCGACGCCAACGGCGACGTGGACCCGTCGAGGGTCGTCATCTGGGCCTACCAGATCAAGGGCACGGAGATCTCTCCGCTGCAGGAGCTCAAGCTCAGCTGACGAACAGTATCGGGGTGCGGCCGGGGTGATCCCCCGGCCGCACTCGATGCAAGGAGACCTGGTGAATTTCGCGGACCTCTTCAGCCACATCGGTCAGCACACCGTCGACGGGTTGTCCAAGGGGGCGATCTATGCCCTGATCGCTCTCGGCTACACCCTGGTGTACGGCGTCCTGCGCCTGATCAACTTTGCTCACTCCGAGGTCTTCATGGTCGGTACCTTCGCGGTGCTCGGCCTCTGGACCGCACTCGGGGTCGAGAACAACCCGCCGCTCGGCCAGGCGGTGCTCTTCCTGGTACTCGGCCTGATAGTCGCGGCGATAGCCTCCGGCGGTACGGCTCTGGCGATCGAACGGGTCGCGTACCGACCGTTGCGGCGCAAGAACGCGCCGCCCCTCATCTTCCTGATCACCGCGATCGGTCTGTCGTTGGTACTGGTGGAGGTCTTCGGCCTGGTGCTGCCGAAGCTGCTGGGCGACCTGGTGCCGTCCATGTTCGGCCGGGGCCGGATCATCCTCGGCATGCCGACGATCATCGAGCAGAAGACGCTCTTCACGATCGGCAACACGGAGATCAACAATGTTCAGTTGATCGTGATCGTGTCCGCCGTGGCGATGATGGCGGTGCTCGACTGGTTCATCAACCGCACCCGGTACGGCCGGGGTGTGCGGGCGGTGGCGCAGAACCCGGAGACGGCGGCCCTGATGGGCGTCAACCAGGAGCGCGTGATCATGCTGATCTTCGTGCTCGGTGGCATCATGGCGGGCGCGGCGGCGCTGTTGTGGGGCATGCGTTTCGGCTTCACGCAGAACAGCATCGGTTTCGTGCTCGGCCTCAAGGCGTTCACCGCAGCCGTTCTCGGCGGCATCGGTAACCTACGCGGCGCGTTACTGGGTGGGCTGTTCCTCGGCATCGTCGAGGTCTACGGCGCCACCATCTTCGCGTCCAACTGGGAGGACGTCATCGCCTTCGTGGTGCTGGTCATCGTGCTGATGTTCCGCCCGACCGGCATTCTGGGCGAGTCGCTGGGGAGGGCCCGAGCATGATCGACAAGATTCGTGACCTGGACCGTAAGCGCACCAACGCCCTGCACTCGGTCGGCGACCGGTGGCGGGCGTTGCCGAAGTGGCAGCGGGCGCTGTCCTTCGTGGCCTTCGTGATCTTCCTCTACTACCTGCCGCTGCTCGGCATTCCCGGCCTGACCTGGCTGCGGACCGACTCGATCTCGGGTGGTAGCAACTGGGCCGGTGTGCTCTTCACCTGCGCCGTCTACGTGCTGGTGGCGATCGGTCTCAACGTCGTGATCGGCCTGGCCGGTCTGCTGGACCTGGGGTACATCGGCTTCTTCGCCATCGGCGCGTACGCGGTGGCCCTGTTCGGCTCGGTGAACTCGCCGGTCGTGAAGTGGATCCAGGCGGAGTTCAACCTCCCGACGACCTGGGCGGTGGCCTGGGCGATCTGTGTGTTCATCGCGTTGGTGATGTCGCTGATCTCCGGGGTGATCCTGGGCTGGCCGACGCTGCGGCTGCGCGGTGACTACCTGGCCATCGTGACGCTCGGCTTCGGCGAGATCATCCGGATCGTGGCCCGTAACCTGGAGGGCGTCACCCGGGGCCCGCAGGGCATCTCGGCGATCCCCGGCCCGGAGGGTCCGCCCTCGCCGGACAACCAGATCTTCGGCCTGGTCGACGTCAAGCCGTGGTACTGGCTGGCGATCACCGTCGTACTGCTCATGGTCTTCGCGGTGCGCCGGCTGGAGAACAGCCGGGTCGGCCGGTCCTGGCTGGCTATCCGGGAGGACGAGGACGCCGCGGCGGTGATGGGCGTCTACCCGTTCAAGTTCAAGCTCTGGGCGTTCGCCATCGGTGCGGCGCTCGGCGGTTTCGCCGGCTTCCTCTTCGCCAGCCGCTACGCCTTCATCGACCCGACCCAGTTCAACGTGAACCTGTCCATCCTGTTCGTGGCGATGGTCGTGGTCGGTGGGTCCGGCAACATGGTGGGCGTCTCGGTGGGCGCGGTGCTGCTGGCGTACCTTCCGGAGCGGTTCCGTGAGGTCGCCGACTACCGGTGGCTGGCCTTCGGTCTGGCCATGGTGCTGGTGATGATCCTGCGTCCGCAGGGCCTGATCCCCAGCACGCGACGGGCCCGCGAGCTGAAGGACCGTGCGGCGGAGGCAGAGGAGGCGCCCGCTCATGTCTGACGAGACCAACACCCCGTCCGACGCGACCGAGACCACGGCGGCGCCGAAGATCCCGGCGCAGCCGGGACCACGCAAGACGCTGCTGGAGATCGACGACGTCACGCTGCGCTTCGGCGGCGTGGTCGCGCTCAACGGGATCAGCTTCGAGATCAACGAAGGCGAGATCCTCGGCCTGATCGGGCCGAACGGCGCCGGCAAGACCACCTGCTTCAACGTGATGACGGGGGTCTACAAGCCGACGTCGGGCGCGGTCCGGTTCCGCGGTGAGCGGGTCACCGGCCGTAAGCCGCACCAGATCAGCCGGTTGGGCATCTCCCGGACGTTCCAGAACATCCGGTTGTTCCCGGAGATGTCCGCGCTGGAGAACGTCATGGTCGGGACCGACTCCCGGCACAAGACGAGCGTGCCCGGCGCGCTGTTCCGGCTCTACCGGGTGCGGCCCAAGGAGGAGGAGCTGCCGCAGGTCACCGCCTCCGGCGGGATCGTGCGGACCTGGCAGCAGGTGCGGCGTACCTTCGCCAAGACCTTCGGTCTGTCCCGCCACATCCTGGAGGAGCGGGCCGCCGAGGACAAGGCGATGGAGCTGCTGCGCTTCGTCGGAATCGCCGACCGGGCGAACGACGCGGCGCGCAACCTCCCGTACGGCTACCAGCGACGACTGGAGATCGCCCGGGCGCTCGGCACCGAGCCGAAGCTGCTCTGCCTGGACGAGCCGGCGGCCGGGTTCAACCCGGCCGAGAAGGAGGATCTGCTCGGGCTGATCCGCCGGATCCGGGACAAGGGCGTGACGGTGCTGCTGATCGAGCACGACATGCGGCTGGTGATGGGTGTCACCGACCGGATCGTGGTGCTGGAGTTCGGCACCAAGATCGCCGATGGTCTTCCGGCCGAGGTCAGTCGAGACCCGCGGGTGATCGCGGCGTACCTGGGGGAGCCCGCCGATGCTGCTTGAGTTGAACGACGTCAGCGTCTCGTACGGTCGGATCGAGGCGTTGCACGGCATCAGCCTCACCGTCAACGAGGGCGAGGTGGTGGCCCTGATCGGTGCCAACGGCGCCGGCAAGACCACCACCATGCGGGCGATCTCCGGTATCCGTTCGCTCTCCGGTGGCCGGATCACCTTCGACGGCGAGGACATCAGCAAGCTCCGTGCCGACCTGCGGGTGGTCCGGGGCCTGTGCCAGTCGCCCGAGGGTCGGCAGATCTTCCCCGGCATGACGGTGCTGGAGAACCTGGACATGGGGGCGTACACCCGGCGGGACCACGCCGGCATCGCCGCCGACCTGGAGAAGGTGCTGGAGCTCTTCCCCCGGCTGCGCGAGCGGCGCAAGCAGGCCGGTGGCACGCTCTCCGGTGGTGAGCAGCAGATGCTCGCCGTCGGCCGGGCGCTGATGAGCAGGCCGAAGCTGCTGCTGCTGGACGAGCCGTCGATGGGCCTGGCCCCGATGATCATCCAGCAGATCTTCGACATCATCGTGGAGATCAACCAGCAGGGCACCACGGTGCTGCTGGTGGAGCAGAACGCGCAGCAGGCGCTCTCCCGCGCGCACCGGGCGTACGTCCTGGAGACCGGGCGGATCGTCAAGGAGGGGACCGGGCAGGAGCTTCTGCACGACCCCTCGATCAAGGAGGCGTACCTGGGCGTGGCCTAGTCGCCGCGTGCCGTCGACGGCCGCCCGTCCCCGCGTCCGGGGGCGGGCGGCCGTCGACGTTTCCGGGGGGGCCGCCGGTGCCGCCGCGCCGGGGGTGTCGGGGGCACGGGCTAGAGTCGCTGCCGTGACAGCTACGACGCCGCGCCTGCTCCTCGTCGACGGACACTCCCTGGCATACCGGGCGTTCTTCGCCCTGCCGGTGGAGAACTTCTCCACCACGACCGGGCAGCCGACCAACGCCGTCTACGGCTTCACCTCCATGCTGATCAACGTCCTGCGCGACGAGCGGCCGACGCACATCGTGGTCGCCTTCGACGTGTCCCGCCGCTCCTTCCGCACCGAGAGGTACGCGGAGTACAAGGCCGGCCGCAGCGAGACGCCGAGCGACTTCAAGGGCCAGGTCAGCCTGGTCAAAGAGGTCCTGGCGGCGTTGCGGGTGCCGGTGGTGGAGAAGGAGGGCTACGAGGCGGACGACGTCATCGCCACGCTCGCCTGTCAGGCCCGCGACCAGGGCATGCCGGTGCTGATCAGCACCGGTGACCGGGACGCCTTCCAGCTCGTCGGCGACCAGGTCACCGTGCTCTATCCGCGCAAGGGCGTCTCCGACCTGGCGCGGATGGACCCGGCCGCGATCGAGGCCAAGTACGGTGTCGGCCCGCAGCATTACCGCGACCTGGCCGCGCTGGTCGGCGAGACCAGCGACAACCTGCCCGGTGTCCCGGGCGTCGGCCCGAAGACCGCCGCGAAGTGGATCAACACGTACGGCGGGGTGGAGGGTGTGATCGCCCGCGCCGACGAGATCAAGGGCAAGGCCGGTGACAGTCTGCGCGAGCGGCTGGCCGACGTGATCCGCAACTACGAGATCAACTGTCTGGTCACCGACCTCGACCTGCCGGTGCGGCCGGAGGACGCCCGCTGGTCGGGGTGGGACCGCGAGGCGGTGCACCAGGTCTTCGACACCCTCCAGTTCCGCATCCTGCGGGACCGCCTCTACCAGTACCTTGACGCCGTGGAGCCGGAGGCCGAGGCGGGCTTCGACCTGACCGGCGAGGTGCTGGCCGCGCCCGGAGCGCTGGCCGGGTGGCTGGAGACGCACGCGACGCCCGGCACGCCCGTCGGCGTCGCGGCGAAGCTGGACACCGGCCCCAACCGCCGGCACACCGCCGTGGTCACCGGCATGGCGCTGGCCACCGGCGACGGCGCGGCGGCCTGGTTCGACCCGAGCACGCTGGGGCAGGACGACGAGACGGCCCTGGCGGGTTGGCTGGCCGACGAGAACCGGCCCAAGGTGCTGCACGACAGCAAGCCGGCCGTGCTGGCCTTCGGCGCGCACGGCTGGTCCCTGGCCGGCATCGCCCGCGACACCCAGATCGCGGCCTACCTGGCCCGTCCGGACCAGCGGTCCTACGACCTGACCGACCTGGCACTGCGCTACCTGCACCGGGAGCTGCGGGTCGACGCCCCGGACGACGGCCAGCTCACGCTGGACGGGTTGGGCGGTGACAGCGAGGCCGAGCAGAACCTGATGGTGCACGCCCGGGCGACGCTCGACCTGGCCGAGGCGATCGACGCCGAGCTGTCCCGCGACGGCGAGCAGTCGGCGCGGCTGATGGCCGGGGTGGAACTGCCGCTGATGCGGGTGCTGGCCGCCATGGAGCGCACCGGGATCGCCGCCGACACCGGCTACCTCTCGGAGTTGGAGGCGCACTTCGCCGCCGAGGTGAAGGCCGCCGCCCAGGGCGCGTACGCGGTGGTCGACCGGGAGTTCAACCTGGGTTCGCCCAAGCAGCTTCAGGAGATCCTCTTCGGTGAACTGAACCTGCCCAAGACCAAGAAGATCAAGACCGGGTACACCACGGACGCCGACGCCCTGCAGTGGCTCTACGCGCAGACCGAGCACCCGTTGCTGCACCACCTGCTGCGGCACCGGGACGTGGCCAAGCTCAAGTCGACCGTGGACGGTCTGCTCAAGTCGGTCTCCGACGACGGGCGGATCCACACCACCTTCAACCAGACGGTGGCCGCCACCGGCCGGCTCTCCTCCACCGAGCCGAACCTGCAGAACATCCCGATCCGCACCGAGGAGGGGCGCCGGATCCGTCGCGCGTTCGTGGTGGGCGAGGGGTACGAATGCCTGCTCACCGCCGACTACAGCCAGATCGAGATGCGGATCATGGCGCACCTGTCGACGGACGACGCGTTGATCGAGGCGTTCAACTCCGGGGCCGACTTCCACGCCGCCACCGCCTCGTCGGTCTTCGGGGTGCCGGTCACCGAGGTCACCCCGGACCAGCGGCGCAAGATCAAGGCGATGAACTACGGCCTGGCGTACGGGTTGAGCGCGTTCGGCCTGTCCCAGCAGCTCGGCATCACCGCCGAGGAGGCCCGGGGCCTGATGGAGGACTACTTCGCCGGGTTCGGCGGTGTCCGCGACTACCTGCAGGAGGTGGTGGCGCGGGCCCGCCAGGACGGCTACACCTCCACCATCCTGGGACGCCGTCGCTACCTGCCGGACCTGGTCAGCGACAACCGGCAGCGGCGGGAGATGGCCGAGCGGATGGCCCTCAACGCGCCGATCCAGGGTTCGGCGGCGGACATCATCAAGGTAGCCATGCTGCACGTCGACACCGCGTTGCGGGAGGCCGGCCTGGGGTCCCGGATGCTGTTGCAGGTGCACGACGAGCTGGTCTTCGAGGTGGCGCCGGGGGAGCGGACGGCGGTGGAGGAGCTGGTACGCCGCGAGATGGGTGCGGCCTATCCGCTCTCCGTGCCGTTGGAGGTGTCGGTCGGCGAGGGCCGGGACTGGAACAGCGCCGACCACTGACCGCGCACGAGACCGGGTTACCTATGGCCCGGTCGTGGCGGTCAGACGGGGAGCGCATGTCCGCCGGGCCGCACCGGCGCTCGCCGGTCGGGCGGCGATCGTGGTCTCCGGGGCAGGTCCGTCGGGGCCGTGCCGGGCGGCTGGCGATCAGATGGTGAGCGCGGCCTTCGGGGCGGCGGCCGGCGTCGCGGTGTCGTGGCCGATGGGCGGCGCGGCGGCGCGCAGTGCGGCGGCGCGCAGTGCGGCGGCGAGCCGGTCGCGGAGCGCCACCTGGGCGGCGATGCGGGCGTCCAGCACGGCCAGGCGGTCCCGGGCGATCCGCAGCCCGGCGGGGGAGGGTGCCGCCGTGGCCACGTCCCCGTCGAGGCAGGGCAGGAACGCCCGGACGTCGGTCAGGGTCAGCCCGCCGGCCAGCAGGTGACGGATGTTGCGGACCCGGACGACGGCCCGGTCGTCGTACTCACGGTAGCCGTTGGCGGCCCGGTGGGAGTCGATCAGGCCGTGTTCCTCGTAGTGGCGCAGCGCCCGGGGCGTGCTGCCGGTGGCCCGGGCCAGTTCCCCGATCCGCAATCCGGGCACCGTCCTCTCACGCGACGACCGCTCCGCCGTCGACCGGCAGCACCACTCCGGTGACGAAGGCCGCGGCCGGTTCGCAGAGCCGCAGGATCGCCCACGCTACCTCTTCGGGGGCACCGATCCGGCCCAGCGGGGTGTGTGCGAGCTGCCAGGCGCGTACCGCGTCCCGCTGCTGCGGGTCGAGGCCCTGGTGCGTACCGATCGGGGTGTCGATCGCGCCGGGCGCGACCGCCACCACGCGGACGCCGCGTGGTGCGAGTTCCACCGCCCAGCTGCGGGTCAGCGAGTCGAGGGCGGTCTTGCCGGCGGCGTAGAGCGCGGAGCCCGGCCAGGCCCGCTGCCCGACCGCCGTGGTGACGTTGACGATCACTCCCCGGGCGTCGGTCAGCGCCGGGACGGCGGCGTGGGCGAGCCGGACCGGGGCGAGCAGGTTGGTCTCCAGTTGCCGGCGGGCCGCCGTCTCGTCGAGGTCGGCCAGGTCCCCGCCGCCGGCGATACCGGCGTTGTTGACCAGGACGTCCAGCCGACCGTGGCGGTCGAGGGCGGCGCGGACCACCCGGTCGGGCGCGTCGGCGGCGGTGACGTCGACGGCCAGCGGGGTGATCAGGGGGTGGTCGGTCGCGGTCTGGGTCAGCGGCGCGGTGCGGCGACCCACCGCGATGACGTGGGCCCCGGCGGAGCTGAACGCCCGGGCGGTGGCCCGGCCGATTCCCGTGCCGGCGCCGGTGACGACGACGACTCGGCGTGGCGTGTGGTCGATCATGGCGCCGATCGTCCGACCCTGCCGTCAGCGGCAGGGTCAAGCCATGCCTCCGCCGGATCAGGTCGCCCGAGGGCGGCGGGCCGGGGTGAGCGTGTCGGGACTCGCCGACGTCAGCGTGCCGGGCCGCGCCGGTTCTTCGGTGGGCTGCCGTGCCGTTCCAGTGCCTTGCGGGACGGGCCGCCGGGCGGGGGCAGCGGCGCCTTGACCGGGTCGTGGCCCCAGTTCATCAGCGAGTACCGCCACCGTGTGTCGCGGACGTCGCCGCTGGGTCGCTGCGCCATGTGGCGACGGACGTAGCCGACGACCTTGCGCATGTGCTTGTAGTCGGCGGCGCTGAGCTGGTCCCGCTTGCGACGGAGCAGGTCGACGATCTTGCGGCCGGACTCGTGGCCGACCGACTCGCCGCCCTCGGTGCCCTTCTTCTGCCAACCGACGTGCTTGGACTCCGGCGTCTCCAACCACTGCTGGAGCTCACCGGGCTTCATGTTCACCGCGTCGGTGAACTCACGGTAGGTCTGCTGGTCGTCGGTCCCGCTCACGGCGCAACACCTCCGGGTGGTGGGCGACGTCCTGGCCCGAGTCGGTCTCGGCCACGGCGCGGGTTACCCGGGGGTGCGGCACGGAAACGACGCGGGTGGCCGTCGACCCCGTGGACCGGGTGGCGGAGCGCCCCCGGCGAGGTGTCCCGCGTTCCGCGATCTCAGTCGTGTCTCTCGGTGACGAAGACGGCGGTGCCGGGGAAGAGCCGGCCGCGCAGCGGGCTCCACTGCCCCCAGAGCCCCTCGTGTCCCTCCGGCCACTCCGGCTCCACCAGGTCCACCAGGCGGAACCCGGCACCGACCAGTTCACGGATCCGGTCGCCGAGGGTGCGGTGCTGCTCGACGTAGGTGGCCACGCCGGTGTCGTCCTGCTCCACGTACGGCTGCCGGTCGAAGTAGGAGTGCACGGCGGTCAGTCCGCCCTCGCCGGGGTCGTCGAGGAAGATCCAGCGCATCGGGTGGGTGACCGAGAAGACCCAGCGTCCGCCGGGGCGCAGGATCCGGTGCACCTCGCGCATCAGGGCGGCCGAGTCGTCGACGAACGGCACCGCGCCGAACGCCGTGCAGGCGACGTCGAAGCTGCCGTCGGCGAACGGCAGCGCCAGCGCGTCGGCCTGGGCCAGCGGTACGCGTACCCCGCTGCGGTCGGCGGCGCGCGCGGCGTGGCGCAGCATGCCGGCGGACAGGTCCACCGCGACCGGGTGGGCGCCCTGGGTGGCCAGCCAGCGGGCGCAGGACGCCGCGCCGCAGCCGACCTCCAGCACCCGACGTCCGGCCACCTCGCCGAGCAACCGGGCGTCGGCCTCGCGCAGCCCCTCCGGGCACCAGACGAAGTCCACGTCACCCAGGAAGGCCCCGTGCTCGGCCTGGTAGGCGTCGGCGTCGGTGTCCCACCAGTGGCGGTTGGCGCGGCGGATCTCGGCGTCGCCGACCCGGCGCCGGGTCACCCGGTTGTCGTCGTTCACCCGCTCACGCTAGGCGTCGGGAGGGGGTGGGGCTGTGGTGGGCCGGGGTGTCGTGGTGTCGGCTGGCCGAAATCTCCGCTTTCGCGGGTGGTGAGGTGATGAGGAGACGGGAGGGCTTGCACGCTGTGGTAATGCAGCGGGTAGGGTAGACGATGCGCTCGCGGATCGCGTGCCTCGGCAGGGAGCAGGTGCGCGGTCGACGGAGTCACATCACGATCTCGTTCAGCGATTTCCGGGTGGTGGGTCCGCCGGCGGATCCGTTGGCGCGCACAGGTCACCGCGACACCAGCCTGCTGTGACACACCATCCGACCGGAGCAACCGCCCACATGACGAGCAGCATCGAGGCCCCCTCGAGCGCCACCAAGGTCACCGTCGACGATCTCGGCTCTGAGGAAGCTTTCCTCGCCGCGATCGACGAGACCATCAAGTACTTCAACGACGGCGACATTGTCGAAGGCACCGTCGTCAAGGTCGATCGGGACGAGGTCCTGCTCGACATCGGCTACAAGACCGAGGGTGTCATCCCCTCTCGTGAGTTGTCGATCAAGCACGACGTGGACCCGGCAGAGGTCGTCTCGGTCGGTGACCACATCGAGGCCCTGGTCCTCCAGAAGGAGGACAAGGAGGGTCGGCTGATCCTCTCCAAGAAGCGGGCGCAGTACGAGCGGGCCTGGGGCACGATCGAGAAGATCAAGGACGAGGACGGTGTCGTCCGCGGTTCGGTCATCGAGGTGGTCAAGGGTGGCCTCATCCTCGACATCGGGCTGCGCGGCTTCCTGCCCGCCTCCCTGGTCGAGATGCGGCGTGTGCGCGACCTGCAGCCGTACGTCGGCCGTGAGCTCGAAGCCAAGATCATCGAGCTGGACAAGAACCGCAACAACGTGGTGCTGTCCCGCCGTGCCTGGCTGGAGCAGACGCAGTCCGAGGTGCGTACCGAGTTCCTCAACAAGCTCCAGAAGGGGCAGGTCCGCAAGGGCGTCGTCTCCTCGATCGTCAACTTCGGCGCGTTCGTCGACCTCGGCGGCGTGGACGGTCTGGTGCACGTCTCCGAGCTGTCCTGGAAGCACATCGACCACCCCTCCGAGGTGGTCGAGGTGGGCCAGGAGGTCGAGGTCGAGGTCCTGGACGTCGACCTGGACCGCGAGCGGGTCTCGCTGTCGCTGAAGGCGACCCAGGAGGACCCGTGGCGGCAGTTCGCCCGCACCCACGCGATCCAGCAGATCGTGCCGGGTAAGGTCACCAAGCTCGTGCCGTTCGGTGCGTTCGTCCGCGTCGACGACGGCATCGAGGGTCTGGTGCACATCTCCGAGCTGGCCGAGCGCCACGTGGAGATCCCCGAGCAGGTCGTGCAGGTCGGCTCCGAGGTCATGGTCAAGGTCATCGACATCGACCTGGAGCGTCGCCGGATCTCGCTGTCGCTCAAGCAGGCCAACGAGGGCTTCGTCGAGGGCGAGGAGCACTTCGACCCGACCCTCTACGGCATGGCTGCCACGTACGACAACGAGGGCAACTACATCTACCCGGAGGGCTTCGACCCGGAGACGGGCGAGTGGCTCGAGGGGTACGACAAGCAGCGCGAGACCTGGGAGAACCAGTACGCCGAGGCGCGGCAGCGCTGGGAGGCGCACCAGAAGCAGGTGCAGACCTCTCGGGCCGCCGAGGCCGAGGCCGCTGCCAACCCGCAGCCCGCCCCGACCGGCACCACCACCTCGACCAGCGCGGCACCCAGCCGTCAGGCTGAGGAGCCCGCGGGCACCCTGGCCACCGACGAGGCGCTCGCCGCTCTGCGGGAGAAGCTCGCCGGCGGTAAGTGACCCGCTGCTGACGACGACGGGCCCCGCCCCGACCTGGATGATCCGGGTCGAGGCGGGGCCCTCGCCGTCGACCGGCCCGCCCGCCCGTGCCGGCCGCGCGGGCTTGGCGCGGCGGCCCTGGTCAGGTTGACTGGTGCCGTGTTGAAGATCGGACTCACCGGCGGGATCGGCTCGGGCAAGAGCGCGGTGGCACGCCGGCTGGTCGAGCGCGGGGCGGTACTCGTCGACGCCGACCGGATCGCGCGTGAGGTCGTCGCCCCCGGCACCGACGGGCTGGCCGAGGTCGTCGCGGCCTTCTCCGAGCGGGTGCTCGACGCCGACGGCGCGCTGGACCGGGCCGCACTCGGCGAGGTGGTCTTCGCCGACGAGACGGCCCGCCGCCGGTTGGAGGCCGTCGTGCACGGTCGGGTGCGGGCCCGGACGGCGGAACTGGTCGCTGCGGCACCACCGGACGCCGTCGTGGTCAACGACGTGCCGCTGCTGGTGGAGGTGGGGCTGGCCGCCACGTACCACCTGGTGGTCGTGGTGCGCACGGAGGTGGAGACCCGGCTGCGACGGTTGGCCCGCGACCGGGGGATGAGCCGGGGTGAGGCGGAGCGGCGCATCGCCGCGCAGGCCGACGACGCCCGCCGCGCGGCGGCGGCGGACGTGCTGCTCACCAACGACGGCACCCTCGACGAGTTGCACGCGACGGTCGACGCGCTCTGGCAGGACCGGCTGGTGCCCTACGAGGTCAACCTGCGGCAGCGACGGCCGGTCCGGCTGGACCGGGTGCGCCTGGCCGAGCCCGACCCGACCTGGCCACAGCAGTACGCCCGGCTGGCCGCCCGGATCCGGCACGCGGTCGCCCCCGCCGACCTGCGGGTGGACCACATCGGGTCGACGGCGGTCCCCGGTCTGGCCGCCAAGGACGTCATCGACGTGCAGCTCAGCGTGTCGTCGCTGGCCGAGGCGGACGGACCGATGGCCGACCGGCTCGCCGACGCCGGGTTTCCCCGACTGCCCGGTGAGTGGTGGGACACCGCGCGCACCGGCGGCGGCCGGTGGGAGAAGCGGTTGCACGGCAGCGCCGATCCGGGCCGCCCGGTGCACCTGCACATCCGCCAGGACGGCTCACCGGGCTGGCGGTACGCCCTGCTGATGCGCGACCACCTGCGGGCCGATCCGGACCGGCGGGCCGCGTACCTGGGACTCAAGCGGGAGTTGGCCGCCTCCGCGCCGGAGAGCGGCACGTACGCCACGGCGAAGGACCCGTGGTTCGACGAGGAGCACCTGCGGGCCGAGGAGTGGGCCGCCCAGACCGGGTGGCGTCCCTGACCGGTCGCTCTCAGGTCGGCGGGGTCAGCCGGGATGTCCGCCCGGTGGTCAGGTCGAGCTGTGCCCAGGCCCCGGCCGGGGTCCGGGTCTCCAGTCGGCGCAGCAGCCCGGTGCGGTCGACCCAGTAGCGGGTCGGTCCCCGGGCGGTCTCGACCTCGACGACGTCCACCGGGACGCCGCGGTGACTGTCGCCACGGATCCGCCGGGTGCTGCCCTGCGGGCCGGTGCCCCGGGCGGCCCGCAGCGCGGCGGACACCAGCGGGTCCAGGGCCGAGGTGCGGTGCGGGCCGGTCCGCCAGCCGGTGGTCGGAGGTGGCAGCGGTGGTCGTGCCGCCGGGTCCGCGCCGGGTCGGGTCTCGATCCGGGCCACCGTGCGCCGGCCGTGCCGAACCAGGACGCGGCGGTCCGTCGCGTCGAGTGCGGTGACGCCCAGGTACGCGGTGCCCGCCGTCCAGCTCAACCAGCCGGAGCCCCGCAGGTCGAGGTCGGTGCCGACCGGGCCGACCAGGGTGACGGTGGCACCACCGGCGGCGCGCAGCCGGGCGGGCAGCCGCTGCCAGCGGTGCCGTTCGGCGGTGGTGAGGGCACGGGGCAGGCCGGGGCGGCCACCCAGCGCGTCGACCGGGCGCAGCGTGGGCCGGTCGGCGCGGTGCAGCTGGAGATTCACCTGACCGACGCCGGGCAGGGTGGTCTCGACCCGGTGCAGCCGTCCGGTCGTGTCCAGCCAGTACCGGGCGACGCCGGTGTGGGGTGCGGCGCTGGGTGATCCGGTCGGGGTGGCGCCGCCGGTGGCGACGGGGCGCGGCAGGGACGTCTCCAGCACGTCGACCGTCTCGCCGGTGACCTGCTCGTGTCGCAGCCAGCGGCCGGAGATTCCGTCGGCGGGTTCCGGCCGGTCGAGGGCCAGGTCGAAGACCAGGCCCAGCAGCGGGTCGAGGCTCCGGTCGGCGCAGAGCCGCCAGTCGTCGCCCGGGGGCATCAACGGCGGCATGGCGGGGGTCGACATGGCCTCCGGGTCGGGGCGGACCACGGCCACGGTGGGGGTGGCCTGGACCAGTCCGCGCAGCGGGCCGGCGCCGGGACCGCTGACGTCGAGGTAGACCAGCCGGCGGGCCCAGTCGACCCAGCCGAGCAGATCGGTGCGGCCGGCGGTGCCGCTCACCGTGAGGTGCAGTCCGGCACGGACGTCCCGGTAGTTGACGACCCGCATGGCGGCCAACCGGTCCCGCTCGGCGGCCGTGAGCTCACGGGCGGGCGGTGCGGCGGGCGCCCAGTTCACCAGGGTCGCGACCAGGGTGACGGCGGAGGCGGCGGCGGTCAGGGCGAGCGCGGCCAGAACGACGCGGCGACGCCGGGCGGCGACCTGTCGGGAGTGCCCGGCCGCCGGGGTCGTCCCGGCGAGGTCGTCGTCCTCGGCCGGGTTGCCGGCCGTCGGGTCGAGCATGCCGTGCGCCACGGCCGCCCGTCGGACGCCGGGGCGCGGTCGGGGTGCTGCGGCGGCCGGGTCGGTCCCGGACAGACCGAGGATCTCCGGTGGGGTGAGGCCGGCGCGGTGCCGGCGGGCATCGGCGCGGCGGCGGTTGCCCTGTCCGGCGGGGGCGTCCGTCGAGCGGTCGGGCGGGACGCGGATGCCATCGCTGCGTTCGGGCGGGGGGTGGGCGTCGGCCGGGTCGCCGGGTCGCTCGGGGCCGGTGTCGTCGGAGGCCGGTCGTGAGGTGTCCGTCACGGGAGGATGAACGGGCCGGACCGGGTCGGGGTGACGAGGTGGCGGTGCCGGCGTCGGCCGGGTCCTGGTGTGTAGGTGGCGCTCGCGGCGGCCGGTCTGCGCGTTCGGCGCGACCACGTCGGGCGCGCACGCCGGGCATGCCGGGTGCTGCGGCCTTCGGTGCCGGGGGCGGCGTGGCCTGTGGGGCCCGCCACCGGCCCGGTCGGCCGCCGCGAGCGGCCTACGGAAAAAGCGTAGCCGGGTGAGAAGAACCACACAATGCGAATATCGAAGCCGATCAGGTGCCGCCCGTAGTCGCGGCGGAGTGTCGGTCCCCGGGCGTACGGTTGACGTCATGGCGCTCGACATTCCCCGGCTCGACGGCCGTTTCCAGGTCGTCAGCGATTTCCAGCCGGCCGGTGACCAGCCGGCGGCGATCGACGATCTGGAGCGACGCGTCCGCCGAGGCGACCGGCACACGGTGCTGCTCGGCGCGACCGGCACCGGCAAGAGCGCCACGACCGCCTGGCTGGTCGAGCGGCTGCAACGGCCCACGCTGGTGCTGGCGCCCAACAAGACGCTCTGCGCCCAGCTGGCCAAGGAGTTCAGCGAGCTGCTGCCGGACAACGCGGTGGAGTACTTCGTCTCGTATTACGACTACTACCAGCCCGAGGCGTACATCCCGCAGACCGACACGTACATCGAGAAGGACTCCTCGATCAACGAGGAGGTCGAGCGGCTGCGGCACTCGGCCACCATGTCGCTGCTCACCCGGCGCGACGTGGTGGTGGTGGCGACCGTCTCGGCGATCTACGGCCTGGGCACCCCGGAGGAATACCTGGACCGTGCGGTGCGGGTCGCCGTCGGCCAGGAGCTCGACCGGGACCAGTTGCTGCGCCGACTGGTCGACATCCAGTACACCCGCAACGACATGGCCTTCCAGCGGGGCACGTTCCGGGTCCGGGGCGACACGTTGGAGATCATTCCGGCGTACGAGGAACTCGCCGTCCGCATCGAGCTCTTCGGCGACGAGGTGGAGAAGCTCTACTACCTCAACCCGCTCACCGGGGACGTGGTGCGCGAGGTCGACCATCTGCTGATCTTCCCGGCGACGCACTACGCGGCCGGGCCGGAGCGGATGGAGCGGGCGGTCCGCGACATCGAGGCCGAGTTGGGCGAGCGCCTGGCCGAGTTGGATCGGCAGGGCAAGCTGCTGGAGGCGCAGCGGCTGCGGATGCGCACCACGTACGACATCGAGATGATGCGGCAGGTCGGCTTCTGCTCCGGCATCGAGAACTACTCGATGCACATCGACGGGCGGTTGCCCGGCAGCCCGCCGCACTGCCTGCTCGACTACTTCCCCGACGACTTCCTCACCGTCGTCGACGAGTCGCACGTGACGATCCCGCAGATCGGCGGGATGTTCGAGGGCGACGCCTCGCGCAAGCGGATGCTGATCGACCACGGGTTCCGGCTGCCCAGCGCCGCCGACAACCGTCCGCTGCGCTTCGACGAGTTCCTGGAGCGGGTCGGCCAGATGGTCTTCCTGTCGGCCACCCCGGGGCCGTGGGAGTTGGAGCACGCCCAGGGCGAGTACGTCGAGCAGGTGATCCGCCCGACCGGCCTGGTGGACCCGGAGGTCGTGGTCAAGCCCACCAAGGGCCAGATCGACGACCTGATGCACGAGATCAAGCTGCGCACTGAGCGTGACGAGCGGGTCCTGGTCACCACGTTGACCAAGAAGATGGCCGAGGACCTGTCGGACTATCTGCTGGAGAACGGCATCCGGGTGCGGTATCTGCACTCCGAGGTGGACACGTTGCGCCGGGTCGAGTTGCTACGTGAGTTGCGTCGGGGCGACTACGACGTGCTGGTCGGCATCAACCTGCTGCGCGAGGGGCTGGACCTGCCCGAGGTGTCGTTGGTGGCGATCCTGGACGCGGACAAGGAGGGCTTCCTGCGCAGTGGCCGGTCGTTGATCCAGACCATCGGTCGCGCGGCCCGTAACGTCTCCGGCCAGGTGCACATGTACGCCGACAAGATCACTCCGTCGATGGCGGCCGCGATCGAGGAGACCGATCGGCGCCGGGCCAAGCAGATCGCGCACAACGAGGCGCACGGGATCAGTCCCGAGCCGCTGCGCAAGAAGATCCACGACATTCTCGACGACATCTACCGCGAGGCGGAGGACACCGAGGCGACCCGGGTCGGTGGTGCGGTGCGCCAGTTGTCGCGGGGCAAGGCACCGGTCAAGGAGACCCGTAGCCGGGCTCGGGGCGGTGCGGCCACCCCGGCCCGCGAGGGCATGGCGCGGGCCGAGTTGGCGCAGCTCATCCAGGAGCTCAACGACCAGATGCTGGCCGCCGCGCGCGAGTTGCAGTTCGAGTTGGCCGCCCGGATCCGCGACGAGGTCGCCGACCTCAAGAAGGAGTTGCGGGGAATGGACGCCGCCGGGGTGTCGTGATGGCCCGGGGCGGGTGTGGTGGCGCTTGGCGATATCGGTTCGTTGCATAGCGCGAGCGAGGTATTGCCGTGCGTGACTGTCCTGCGTACTCTCCGACGGTGGGGAGGCCGGGATGCCGTTGTCAGCAAGTCCTGTCATCCGCAGGGTTCGGCTCGGCGCGGAGTTGCGCCAGCTGCGCCGCGGGGAGTCACTCACCTTGGAGCAGGTCTGTGGCCAGCTCGGGTGGGCGTCCACGTCCAAGTTGTCCCGCATCGAGCTGGGTCAGAGTCGGCCGGACCTGGCCGACGTGCTGGATCTGCTCGACGTCTACCAGGTGCCGCCACCGCAGCGCGAGGCGTTGATCGTCATCGCCCGGGACGCGGCGGCCGGTCGCGGCTGGTCCCGGGCGCTGGGTGAGATGGGGGAGCGGCAACGCGCGTACGCGGAGCTGGAGGCGGGCGCGGCGGGCATCGTCGAGTACCAACCGGCCGTGCTGCCCGGGTTGGTGCAGACCCCGGCGTACGCCCGGCTGCGGCTGGCGGCTGCGGCGCTGATCGGTCCCGAGCTGGACCTGGAGGCCGAGGTGCGGGCTCGCGGGCTGCGGCAGCAGGTGCTGCGCCGGGCCGATCCGCCGCACTACACGGCGCTACTGGACGAGCGGGTCTGCGCCCTCGGCGGCATGCCGGTGGACGTCTGGCGGGAGCAGCTGTGGCACCTGGTGGCGCTGACCGAGCTGCCGCACGTCACCATCCGGCTGGTGCCCGGCGACGTCCCGTCCCACGACGGTGTGCATCCGTTGGCGGGCTTCTCGTGGTACGTCTTTCCCGATCCGGCGGATCCGCGCACGGTGATGGTGGAGACGCTCACCACCGACCTGCGGCTGGTCGCCGAGGCCGACATCGCCCGCTACGAACGGATGGTCGAGTGGCTGTCGGCGGTGGCGCTGCCGGCCACCGAGACCGCGGCGGTGCTGGCCCGGCAGGCCGAGCGACCGGAGATCCCCCGGCCCGCCGACCCCGTCGAGGACGCCGTGCGGGCTCCCGTCGAGGAGGTCCCGGCCGCAGAGCGCGACGCGGAGCGGCTCGCCGGCTGACGTCCGCCGGTCCGGGCCGGACGCGATTAGTCGGGTGGGGACGCGCGGCCGGCGGGCCCGGCGCGCCCCCGAGCCCGTCGGGACCGCCGACCGCGCGTCGCGGGCACGATAGACGAGGGGTACGACATTTTTCGGTCCCGCGCCGGGCCGGGACGGCGTCCTCAGGCGGGTACGTCGACGAAATGCTCGACGAGCGGCGGACCGGCGAAGTGCGGACCGATCAGCCCGCGCCACTGCGCGAAGCGGTCGGTCTGCCGGAAGTTGACCTCGTGCGCCTCGACCGAGTCCCACTCGACCAGCAGCACGAACCGCGTGGGGGACTCGACACCCCGGGTCATCCGGACCGAGCGGCAGCCGGGCGTGTCGGCGAGGACCGGGTGCGCCGTGCGGTACGCGGCGGCGAACTCGTCCTCCTGCCCGGGAATCACGTCGATCAGCGCGACTTCAAGCACCATGTCAGCAGCCTCGCACGGCGGGCGGGTCGGGGTGGGCGCAGGGGTCTGTTCCACCGGCGGTCGGCGCTCTAGGGTGAGCGCGCGACAGACCCGGGAGGACCTGTGATCGACTGGCTCACCAGCACGGCGTTCAGCGTCGCCGGGGCGGGCATCAGCTGGGCGGAGCTGCTGGGCTTCGGCACCGGTGTGGTGAACGTCTGGCTGATCGCCCGGCAGCACATCGCCAACTGGGCGATCGGCATCGCCAACGTGCTGCTGCTCGGACTGTTGTTCTGGACGACGGGTCTGTACGCCGACGCGAGCCTGCAACTGGTCTACGTGGCTCTCGGCTGCTACGGGTGGTGGCACTGGTTGTACGGCGGCGAGCGGCGCAGCCGGCTCACGGTGACCCGGACCGGGCGGCGGGAGTGGTGGGCGCTCGGTGTGGCGGGGGTGCTGCTCACCGGCGGGATCTGGCTGCTGCTGGACCGGGCCACCGACTCGACCGTGCCGCTGCCCGACGCGCTCACCACGGCGCTGTCGCTGCTGGCCACGTACGGGCAGACCCGCAAGCTGGTGGAGAGTTGGTGGCTGTGGATCGCCGCCGACCTGATCTACATCCCGCTCTACGGGTACAAGGGACTCTGGCTGACCGCCGTGCTGTACGTGATCTTCCTCGGTCTCTGCGTGGTGGGTCTGCGGGCGTGGCGGTCGGACCTGCGGCGACGTGCGGTCGCCGCACCGGTGCCGCCCGGCCCGGCGCCGGTGGTCGCGTGAGCGGCGGGACCGACCCGGCGGCCACCCCGCCCGGGGACGCCCCCCGGTTCCGGCACGGCATGGTGGTCGGGAAGTTCTATCCGCCGCATGCCGGCCACCACGCGCTGATCGAGGCGGCGGCGGCGCGCTGCGCGACGGTGACCGTGGTGGTCGCGCCGTCCCGGCGGGAGTCGATCCCGCTCGCCGAGCGGGTCGCCTGGTTGCGGGAGGCGCACGCGGGCAGCGGCCGGGTCCGGGTGGTGGGGCGGTATGACGACCATCCGGTCGACTACGCGGACCCGGCGGTGTGGGACGCGCACTGCGCGGTGTTCCGGGAGGCGGTCGGGCCCGAGCCGGTGGACGCCGTGTTCTCCTCCGAGGAGTACGGCGCGGAGTTGGCCCGTCGCTTCGACGCGGTGGCGGTCTGCGTGGACCCGGACCGGCGGGCGGTGCCGGTCTCCGGTACGGCGGTCCGCGCCGACCCGGTGACACACTGGCGGTGGCTGAGCCCGCCGGTGCGGGCCTGGTTCGTCCGCCGGGTCGTGGTGGTGGGCGCCGAGTCCAGCGGCACCACCACGATGGCGGCGGCGCTGGCCGCCCACTACGACACGGCGTGGGTCCCCGAGTACGGCCGCGAGCTGACCGCCCGCAAGCTGGCGCTCCTGCGTCGGCGGGAGCCCTCGGCGACGGTCTTCGACGTGACCTGGGACCGGGACGACTTCGTCGAGGTGGTCCGTGGGCAGCAGGCGGCCGAGGACGCGGCGGCCCGGGTCAGCGGCCCGCTGCTGTTCTGCGACACGGACGCCCGGGCGACCGCCGTCTGGGAGGAGCGGTATCTGGGCTCGACCTCCTCGGTGGTCCGGGCGGCGGCCCGACGTCCGGCGCTGTATCTGCTGACCGACCACGAGGGCGTGCCCTTCGACGACGACGGGCTGCGTGACGGCGAGCACCTGCGGGCCTGGATGACCGGGCGGTTCCGCACCGAGCTCGTCGGGTGCGGGGTGCCGACGGTGACGCTGTCCGGGTCGCACGCCGAGCGGCTGGCCACGGCGGTGGCGGCGTGCGACGCACTGCTGGCCGCGGGATGGTCCCTGGCCGATCCGCTGCTCCCCGCCACCCACGACACCTAGCCTCCTAGGATGCCATAGCGGGAGGGCGGGACCGCCCGTGTGGTGGTGATCGTCGGATCGGGCACCCTGGTAGGCGCGGTGCGACACGGCGAAGGAGAGGTTGGGAACGTGGGCCTGGAACGGGACTGGCGGCTCGTGGGTGCGCCCAACGCGCGGGATCTGGGTGGTCTGGTCGGTGCGCGGGGACGGCGGGTCCGGCCGGGGCGGCTGATCCGTACCCCCGCGTTGGGCCGGCTGACCGACGAGGACCTGACGGTGCTGGCCGGGCTCGGTCCGGCGTGCGTGGTGGATCTGCGGGACGACTCGGAGATGTCGGTGGCCCCGCCGGACCGGCTGGTCGGCGCGCCGACCGTGGTGCACCTGCCGGTGCACGACCCGGCCCATCCGGTCTTCACCTACGTCTCGGCGGTGCTGCTCGGGCACGACCTGGACGGGTACGCGGACCTGGCGCGGCAGGGGACACCGGCGGCGATGGCGGACATCTACCGCTGGTTCGTGACCGGGGAGTCGGCCCGGGCGGGTTTCGGCGCGGCGGTGCGGTTGGCGGCCGAGGCACCGAACCTGCCGTTGGTGTACCACTGCTCGGCGGGCAAGGACCGCACCGGTTGGCTGACCGTGGTGCTGCTGCACGCCCTGGGCGTGGACGAGGCCGCGATCCGGGCCGACTACCTGGCCAACAACGAGTTGACCGAGAGCCTGCGCGAGGTGCTGATCGAGGCGATGCGGCGGCGGCATCCCGGGCTTGACGACGCGGCGGTGCGTCCGGTGCTGGAGGTCCGTCCGGAGTATCTGGACGCCGGGTACGCGCAGGTGCGGCGGGTGCACGGGTCGTTCGACGCGTACCTGCGGGACGGGCTGGGGGTCACCGGGGAGACGGTGGCGGCGTTGCGGGCCAACCTGCTGGAGTGAGGTGGTGGCGGTCGCGCCACAGCCGGGCGGAGATGTCGGCGACCAGCCGTCGGGCGTGCGCGTCGGCCGGGCCGCTGGGCTGTTGCGCGGTCAGCGGGGTGGTGGTGCAGACGACCAGCAGGTACGGCGGGGCGTCGGTGGGGAAGACCACTGCCGCGCCGTGGCGGACTCCGCGTACCCAGCCGTTCTTGTGGGCCAGCCGGGTGCCGGCGGGTAGGCCCTCGGCGATGTCCTGGCGGACCTGTTGGGCGCAGAGCACGTCGCGCATCGCGGCGCAGGCGGCGGGTGAGGCGACCGGCCCGGGGCGGGTGGCGCCGACGGCGACGGCGCGCAGCAGGGCGGCCAGGTCGGCGGCGGTGACCAGGTTGGTGATGCCGGCGTCGCGGGCGGCGAGGTCCTCGATGCCCCGGGCGGTGACGCTGTGCCGGGCGCCGGCTGCGGCCCAGACCTCGGCCACGGCGGGTCGGCCGACGTGGTCGAGGAGCAGGTTGGTGGCGAGGTTGCTGGACCGCACGATCATCCGTTCGGCGAGCCAGCGCAGCGGCACCTGCCGTCCGAGCCGGTCCCAGACCTCCTGGTCGTTGTCGTACTCCCGGACGCAGGAGTACGGGGGTGCGTCCGGGAGGGCGGAGGTGAACCGGTTGCGGACCGGCACCGGGGTGTCCAGGTCGAGCCGTCCGGTCTCGGCGGTGCGGTGCAGCGCGGCGAGCACCGCGAGTTTCATGGTGCTCGCCGCGTAGTGGGTGACCTCGGCGTGTCGGGTCCAGGTGGGCGGGGCGTCGAGCCGCCCCGCGTACACCGAGATCGTGCCGGGTTCCCGGTCCAGCCGCGCGTCGTCGGCGGACATGAAAGGGGTCAGCCGGCGTGCTTGCGGCGGGCGGCGGTGCGCGCCCGCTGGGTCTGGTCGAGCACGACCTTGCGGATGCGTACGGCGGCGGGGGTGACCTCGACGCACTCGTCCTCGCGGCAGAACTCGAGGGCCTGCTCCAGCGACAGCTTGCGCGGCGGGATCAGCTTCTCGGTCTCGTCGGCGGTGGAGGAGCGCATGTTGGTGAGCTTCTTCTCCTTGGTGATGTTGACGTCCATGTCGTCGGAGCGGGAGTTCTCCCCGACGATCATGCCCTCGTACACCTCGGTGGTGGGCTCGACGAAGAGTTGGCCGCGTTCCTGGAGGTTGGTCATCGCGAAGGCGGTGACCGCACCGGCCCGGTCGGCGACCAGCGAGCCGTTGTTGCGGGTCCGCAGCTCGCCGAACCACGGCTCGTACGACTCGAAGACGTGGTGCAGGATGCCGGTGCCACGGGTCTCGGTGAGGAACTCGGTGCGGAAGCCGATCAGGCCGCGCGCCGGGACCAGCCACTCCATCCGGATCCAGCCGGTGCCGTGGTTGACCAGCTGCTCCATCCGGCCCTTGCGGGTGGCCAGCAGCTGGGTGATCGCGCCGAGGTAGTCGTCGGGCGAGTCGATGGTGAGCCGCTCCACCGGCTCGCAGGTGCGGCCGTCGATCTCGCGGGTGACCACCTGCGGCTTGCCGACGGTCAGCTCGAAGGACTCGCGGCGCATCTGCTCGACCAGGATCGCCAGCGCCAGCTCGCCTCGGCCCTGCACCTCCCAGGCGTCCGGGCGCTCGGTGGGCAGCACCCGCAGCGACACGTTGCCGATCAGTTCCTTGTCCAGCCGGTCCTTGACCATCCGGGCGGTGACCTTGGCGCCCTTGACCCGGCCGACCAGCGGCGAGGTGTTGGTGCCGATGGTCATCGAGATGGCCGGCTCGTCGACGGTGATCAGCGGCAGCGGCTGCGGGTTCTCCGCGTCGGCGAGCGTCTCGCCGATCATGATCTCGGGGATGCCGGCGACGGCGATGATGTCGCCCGGGCCGGCCGAGTCGGCGGGCTTGCGCTCCAGGCCCTCGGTCATCAGCAGCTCGGAGATGCGGACCCGCTGGGTGCTGCCGTCGGTGCGGCACCAGGCCACGGTCTGGCCCTTGGCGATGGTGCCCTGCCGGACCCGGCACAGCGCGAGGCGGCCGAGGAACGGGGAGGCGTCGAGGTTGGTCACGTGCGCCTGGAGCGGGGCCTGCTCGTCGTACGCGGGCGGCGGGATGGTGTCCAGCAGGGTGCGGAACAGCGGCTCCAGGCTCTGGCTGTCCTGGGGTACGGAGCCGTCGGCGGGCTGGGTCAGCGAGGCGATGCCGTCGCGGGCGCAGGCGTAGACGATCGGGAAGTCGATCTGCTCCTCGTCGGCGTCGAGGTCGAGGAAGAGCTCGTAGCTGTCGTCGACGACCTCCTTGATCCGGGCGTCGGGACGGTCCACCTTGTTGATCACGAGGATGATCGGCATCCGGGCCTTGAGGGCCTTGCGGAGCACGAACCGGGTCTGCGGCAGCGGGCCCTCGCTGGCGTCGACCAGGAGCACCACGCCGTCGACCATGGTCAGGCCGCGCTCGACCTCACCGCCGAAGTCGGCGTGGCCGGGGGTGTCGATGATGTTGATGGTGACCGGGTCGGAGCCGTCCGCCGGCAGGTAGCGCACGCCGGTGTTCTTGGCGAGGATGGTGATGCCCTTCTCGCGTTCGAGGTCCATCGAGTCCATCACCCGCTCGGTCACCTCGCCCCGGGCGCCGTAGGCGCCGGCCTGCCGCAACATGGCATCGACCAGGGTGGTCTTGCCGTGGTCGACGTGAGCGATGATGGCGACGTTGCGAAGGTCGGTGCGCAGCTGCATGAGCTCCATCCTCCCGCCTCGGCGGTAGCCGCGTGGCGTCGGGGTCACCGGAGGGTGGGGCCGCGCGGTGACGGAGAGCACTGTCACACTTGCAGGGCAGTCCTGCCGAGGTGATCCGGGGGCGCCGTGCACGATCTGCTGAACTCGGTGCAGAGCCTGCCACCGGGTCTGATCTACGTGGTGGCGGCCCTGGTGGTGGCGGCCGAGACGGCTCTGCTCGTCGGGTTGGTGGCGCCCGGTGAGGCCACTCTGCTGTTGGTGGGCTTCCTCACGTACACCGGGACGTTGCGGCTCGGTCCGGCGCTGGCGGTGATGGTCGTCGCGGCGGCGACGGGCGACGCGGTGGCGTTCCGGGCCGGGCGGCGCTACGGACCCCGGTTGCGGGCGAGCCGGTGGGGTGCGCGGGTGGGGCCGCAGCGGTGGGCCCGGGCCGACGCGATGCTCGGGCGGATGGGGGGCCGGGGCGTGCTGACCGCCCGCTGGGTGGCGTTCGCCCGGACGCTGGTGCCCCGGCTGGCGGGCGCGGCGGGCATGCCGTACCGCCGGTTCGCGCCGTGGAACCTGGCCGGGGTGGCGACCTGGGTGGGTGGGTCGGTGCTGGTGGGGCACCTGGCGGGTGAGTCGTATGCGACGGTGTCCCGGCTGCTCGGGCAGGCCACCGGCGCGGTGCTGGTGCTGATCGCGGCGCTGCTCGCGGTGGTGATGGTCGGGCGGTGGCTGGGGCGTAACCCGGACCCGGTCCGGGCGCTGGTGACGCGGGCCGCGCGACTGCCGCCGCTGCGGTGGCTGTCGGCCCGGTACGGGCTGCTGTTCTTCCTGCTCAGTCTGCGGCTCGGTCCGGCCTGGGCGTTGCTGGCGAATCTGGCGGCCGGGGTGGTGCTGCTGTTCGCGGTCGGTCTGGTCATCGCCTGGGCGTTGCGGACGGTGGTCCGGCACAGCGGTCTGTCACTGGTGGACGGGGCGATCGCGGGGTGGTTCGCGGCGCGGCGTACGCCGGACGCGGTGGAGGCGACGCAGGCGGCGGTGTCGGTGTTGCGCGGGTCGTCGCTGATCGTGGTGGTCGCGGTGGTGGCGCTGGTGCAGGCGTGGCGGCACCGGCCGTGGCAGGCGGACCTGCTCAGTGTGGTGGGCACGGTCGGTGCGTTCGTGCCGCTGGTGGTGTTGGCGGTGGTGGCCGACCTGGCCGCCGGCGGACGGACGGTGCTGTTCTCCACGCAGAACGTGGTGGTCACGGCCAGCCTGTGCACGCTGGCCTGGTTGCTGTCGCGGGGGGCGCGGTGGCCGTTGGCGGTGGCGGCCTGGACGGTCGCGGCGGTCGGGGTCGTCGCGATCGGCGGGGCGCGGCTCTATCTGGGGATGAGCACGGCCAGCGGGACGGTGGGCGCGGTGTTGCTGGGTGCGGCGTGGCCGGCGGTGTTCATGGTCGCGTGGGCCACGCGGGACCGGGCGGTGACGGCCGGGTCGGTGCGTGAGTCGGGTTTCGGGCCGACGGTGTAGCCGACAGGGGGCTTGACCTGGGCGGCGTGGATGTGCGGGCCACGAAACACGACCTGGGGCTGTTAGTGTGCGGCGGGCTCGTCACTGCCGAAGGGGGTCGACATGGGACGGAGCGTCACCAGACTGGGCGTCGCGCTGCTCGCCGGGCTGTTGCTGGCGACCGGGGGTGGTTGCGCCAGTGTGGACGCTCCGGCGACGGAGGTGCCCGCGCCGGTCGCGTTGCCGCAGGAGGCGACGGAGCCGACGCAGGCCACCGAGTCGGTCGGGCCGGACGAGGCCAGTCCCACGCCGAAGGCGGTCCAGTCGATGGGTGCCGCGCCCCGGTCGGCTGCCGCGCCGTCGCCGACGGCGAGCGTGAAGCCGACGCCGCGACGCAGCGCCCCGGCGCCGAGGACGGTGCCGAAGCCGCCGACGGAGACCAACGTGCCGCCGAAGCCGCCGAAGCCCGCGCCCAGTGGCTGCCAGCCCACCTACAAGGGCGAGCAGGCCAGCCGGGCGCAGGCCAAGGCGGCGCTGACCGACGCGGCAGGCCGGACCTACTGGCCGACCTCCGCGCCGGACATCCGCGTTCCGCTGGACCTGATCAAGGCGACCGCCTGGCAGGAGAGCGGGTGGCAGTCCAACATCGTCGCCTGCGACGAGGGCATCGGCCTGATGCAGGTGATGCCGGATACCGCGACCTGGATGAACCAGCGGTTCGGGCAGAGCTACGACGTGTGGGACTACCGGGACAACGCCTATCTCGGCGGCACCTATCTGGCGTGGCTCACCAAGTACATCGGTGACATGTACTTCGACGCCGACTACCGGCTGGACGCGGGCCTGTGCACCTCGGGTGTCCTGGACTCCTGTCTGCTCAACGCGGTGATCGCCGCGTACAACTTCGGTCACGGGGCGGTGGCCCGACCGGGGCAGCCGTTGGCCATCCCCAATCCGGGTTACGTGCGCAACGTGCGGGCGCTGATGTCGGAGTGTGTCTGCCTGGGGTTCTGATCGCGGGTGATCCGGCCGGGCCACCAGAACCTCTCGCCGAGCAGGAACGCCAGCGCCGGCACGACGACCGTGCGGACGAGCAGGGTGTCCAGCAGGACGCCCAGGCAGACGATGATGCCGATCTGGGTCAGGGTGATCAGCGGTAGCACGCCGAGCAGCGCGAAGACCGCGGCGAGCAGGATGCCGGCGCTGGTGATGACGCCGCCGGTGGCGCGGAGCGCGGAGAGCATGCCCTCGCGGGTGCCGGTGGCGCGGGCGTCCTCCCGGGCCCGGGTGACCAGGAAGATGTTGTAGTCCACGCCGAGCGCGACGAGGAAGACGAAGGCCAGCAGCGGCACTGTGGTGTCCAGTGCGGGGAAGCCCAGGACGTGGTCGAAGAGCAGCCAGGCACCGCCGAGGCTGGCGAAGTACGACGCGACGACGGTGACCACCAGCAGCACCGGGGCGATGATGCCGCGTAGCAGCAGCACGAGCACTGCGGCGACCAGCAGCAGGATCAGCGGCAGGATCACCCGGAGGTCCCGGTCGTCGGCGGCGGCGGAGTCGTAGTCTCCGGCGAGGCTGCCGCCGACCAGGGCGCCGGAGATCTCGTCGACGCCGGCCGGGGTCGGGGGTGCCGAGTCGGGTACGGCGGAGACAGCGTCGCGGAGCGCGACCAGGGTGCGGTTCGCGGCGGCGGTGCCGGGTTCGGCGTCGAGGACGACGTCGATCTGGGCGACGGTGTCTCCGGCCGGGCCGGGGCGGGCGGAGGCGACCCCGTCGACGGCGGTGGCGGCCTCGGTGACGGCCGGCACGGTGGCGGGGTTGGTCATCACCGCGACGGGTTGGGTGGTGCCGGCGGGGAAGGCGCGGCCGAGGGTCTGCGCGCCGGCCACCGCCTCCGGCTCGATCCGGAACTGCTCGGTCTCGGAGAGGCCGGTGCGCAGGCCCAGCCCGCCGAGGGCGAGCGCGGCCAGCAGCAGGGTGGCCAGCGCCGCGACGGGCACCGGGCGGCGGATCACGGCGGCGCCGAGGCGGCCCCAGATCCGGCCTTCGCGGCCCTGGCTGCCGACCTCGGGCACCAGCGGCCAGAACAGGCGGCGTCCGCCGAGCACCAGGGCGGCGGGCAGCACCAGCAGGGCCGAGGCCATCGCGAGCAGGATGCCGGTGGCGCAGGCCACGGCGAGGGCGCGGTTGAGTTCCCGTTCGCTGAGCAGCAGCGTGAGTACGCCGAGCATGACGGTGCCGCCGCTGGCCAGGATCGGTTCGGCGGTGCGGCGCAGGGCCTTGCGCATCGCGACGAAGCGGTCCTGCTCGCGGCGTAGTTCCTCGCGGTAGCGGGCGATGAGCAGCAGGGCGTAGTTGGTGGCGGCACCGAAGACGAGGACGCTGGCGATGCCGGTCACGGCGCCACCGGCGAAGTTGATGCCGACCGCCGGGATGATGGTGTCCAGGGCGCGCAGGGTGATCTGCTCGGTGGCTGCCACGATGGTCAGCGGGATCAGCCAGAGCAGCGGGCTGCGGTAGGTGACCAGCAGCAGGACCGCGACGACGGCGGCGGTGAAGGCGAGCAGGGTGAGGTCGGCGCCCTCGAAGACCTTGGTGAGGTCGGCGGTGAAGGCGGGCCCGCCGGTGACCTCGACGGTCAGGTCCCCGGGCAGCGCGGTGAGTGACTCGCGCAGCTCGGCCACCTGGGCGCTGACGGCGTCCTGGCCGCCGGCGGTGGACATCGGCACGACGACCAGGGCGACGGTGCCGTCGGGGGACACCTGGGGCGGGACGACCTGGCCGCCGACGGCGAACTCGCTGAGCCCGGTGGAGCCGGTGGTGATCGCGGCCTGGTCGGCGTCGGTCAGTGCGGCGCCGTCGTCGCGGCTGACCACGACCACGGCGGCGGCGACGTCACTTTGGGGCAGTTCGTCCTGGAGCAGCTCGACCTGGGTCGACTCCCAGCTCTCGGACAGGCCGGTGGCGGAGACCGGTGCCGGGTTGTCGGGAGTGGGCAGGGCGAAGACGATCGCGCCGAAGACGACCGTCAGCAGGACGGTGAGCCAGGCTGCGCGGCGGCTGCGCGCGACACGGGTTAATACGGACATCCGTAGGGCCCCTCGAAACAGGTCTCTCGACAGACAGATATCTAGACAGTCGAGAGTTTCGCCCATCAAGATAGATGTGGCAACTACTGGCGGCGTGAGAATCTCGACAACGGTGGTGGACGGCCGGCTGGGTATGCTCCGACGCGGGCGTTCGGGAGGGGAAGCGGCGCGACGTGGCGGCTCAGGGGATGTACCGGCGGCGGGATACCCGCCGGGAGCTGCTGATCGCCGAGATCACCGCCGAGCTGCGCCGCTACGGCGTGGACGCCCAGCACGTGGGGCACGCCTTCGCCGGGCAGCACGGTCTGAACGTCACCGACCTGCAGGCGTTGATCGCGGTCATGGACGCCGAGCTGGCCGAGGCGCCGATCACCCCCGGACGGCTCGGCGAGCGCCTCGCCATCTCCTCCGGGTCGGTCACCGCCCTGATCGACCGGCTGGAGCGCGCCGGGCACATCCGGCGGGACCGGGATCCCACCGACCGGCGCAAGATCCTGCTCCGCTACGCCGACCGTGGTGCGGCGCTCGCGATGGACTTCTTCCGGCCGCTGGGCGAGCGCACCGACCGGGTGATGAGCGGCTTCCGCGACGACGAGCTGGAGGTGGTGTACCGCTTCATCTCCGCCATGGGTGCCTCGCTGCGGGAACACCGGGACACCGTCCGGGGCGCCCGACCCGAGCCGCCCCGACGCCGGACGGAGTGACCCGATGTGGGATCGACTGACGTCGGCGCTAGCCGGCGCCGCGTTGCGACTGCCGCCGGCCCGTACCCGTCGGGTCGCCGTCACCCGGGACATTCCGGTCCGGGTCCGCGACGGGGTGATCCTGCGCACCGACCACTACCGCCCGGACCGGGTGGACGCGCCCACCGTGCTGATCCGCACCCCGTACGGGCGGGGCGGGCCGATGCGGCTGCTCTGCCGGCTCGCCGCCGAGCGCGGCTTCCACGTGGTCATCCAGTCCTGCCGGGGCACCTTCGGCTCCGGCGGCTCCTTCGACCCGTTCGTGCACGAGCGCGACGACGGGTTGGACACCCTCGACTGGCTGCGTCGGCAGCCCTGGTGGGGTGGGGCGTTCGGCATGTTCGGCGCGAGCTACCAGGGTTTCGTGCAGTGGGCGCTGGCCGCCGACGCGGGCACCGAGCTGCGCGCGATGGTCGCCGTGGCCACCGCCTCGTCGACCCGCGACTCCACGTACGCGGGCGAGTCCTTCGCCCTGGACACGGTGCTGACCTGGGTGGAACTGCTCCAGGCGCAGACCGTGCCGTGGCTGGCCCGGCAGTGGGAGCTCAAACGCGGCCAGCCCCGCCTGGCCGCCGCCCTGGCGCACCTGCCCCTGGTCGAGGCGGACCGGATCGCCACCGGGGTCACCGTGCCGTTCTTCCAGGAGTGGCTGGAGCACCACACGCCGCAGGCCGACTACTGGCGTACCCGGATCTTCGACGACCGGCTCGACCGGGTGCGGGCGCCGGTGGCGATGGTCAGCGGGTGGCACGACATCTTCCTGCCCGCCCAGTTGCGTGACTACGCGGCCCTGCGCGCCACCGGTGCGCGGCCGAGGCTGGTGGTGGGGCCGTGGACCCACGGCAGCCCCGGCCTGTTCGTGGCCGCGCTGCGCGAGGGACTCGACTGGCTCGACGAACACCTGAACGACCGCGCCGCGGCGCCGGCCGGTGTCGACCGGGACACCGGTGCCGGCGCGCCCGTGCGGGTGCACCTGGGCGGCACCGGGGGCGGGTGGCGTGACCTGCCCGACTGGCCGCCACCGGCCCGACCCACCCGGTGGCACCTGCACCCGGGCTCCGCGCTGCGTACCTCGTCGCCGGTGCCCTCGCCGCCGGACGCCTTCTGGTACGACCCGGTTGACCCGACCCCCTCGCTGGGCGGCCCGCTGCTGGTGGCCCAGCGCGCCGGGCCGTTCGACAACCGTCCGGTCGAGGCCCGTCCCGACGTGTTGACCTGGACCACCGACCCGCTGGAGCACGCGGTCGAGGTGATCGGCCCGGTGCGGGCGGAGATCCACCTGCGCAGCGAGCTGGCCCACCTGGACGTCTTCGTGCGACTGTGCGACGTGGACCGGCGTGGCCGGTCCTGGAACGTCTGCGACGGCCTGGTCCGCGTCGACCCGCGACGCTTCCGCTCCGACGCCACCGGTGCCGTCGCGGTGCCGGTGGAGATGTGGCCGACCGCCCACCGGTTCGCCCCCGGGCACCGGGTGCGGGTGCAGGTCTCCGGCGGGGCCCATCCCCGCTACTCGCGCAACCCGGGAACCGGCGAACCCCTCGGCGCTGCCGTGACTCTCCGTGGTGGACGTCGGGAGATCATTCACGACCCGGAGTATCCGTCCGCAGTGGTCCTTCCGGTCGTCCACTCTGCCTCACAGGCTTCTCCAAGCTGAATAAACCGGCTCTGAGCTGGGCATTCGTCGAGAAGTGCGGCTATGGTGGGGGTACGCCCGGCGCTGTGCAACCACTGGCCGGGAGCGCTTGTACAGCCTTCCTACCGCGCACGCGGTGTCACTGCCGTGCCCGGCCCCCGACGGATCAGCAGAGGGGGGAACCATGACGCGGGCACCGGCGAACCTGATGGCCGTCCGCAGTTTGCTGCTCAAGCACCTCAACCGCGACCCGAACCGGGTACGCGACGAGGACCTGGAACCCAACGAGGTCGGCATCGTCGGTGATGCCAACCACCGCGGGGGATACCACACCGGATCGGACCGGGTCGTCGCGAACGACTACTCGGTGGTCGAGTCGCCCCGGGACCGCAACGGTCTGACGCTGGACGCGGCCGCGCTGGACGTGGGTATGTTCCGGGTCGGCAGCGGCGGTCGTAACCACGACCTGTTCACGTTCTCGACCTGGTGTGTGGCCCAGTGCGTCGCCAACACGGCGGACAGCCGGGACATCCGCGAGATCATCTACTCACCCGACGGCAAGGTGGTGCGGCGGTGGGACCGACTGGGGCGGCGCAGCACCGGCGACCGTTCCCACCTGTGGCACACCCACTTCAGTTTCTTCCGCGACTCGATCAAGGCGGGACGTGACCAGACGCCGCTGTTCCGCCGTTACCTGACCACCATCGGACTCATCACGCCCGAGCAGGAGGAGATGGACATGACCCCCGAGGAGCACAACTGGCTCAGGACCGTGCACCGCAACCTCACCGTCCTGGACGGCCGCAACCCGATCGGGCAGACCTATACCCGCACCACCACGGGCGAGGACCACACCGACCCGAAGTTCCAGGTCGGGCACCCGACACTGCGCAGCCTCGGCGCGCAGTTGACCGCGTTGCAGTCCGCGGTGGAGTCGCTGGCCAACCGCGACTTCACCGACGAGCAGGCGATCATCACCGGTGTGCTGGCCGGCCTCACCCCCGAGGAGATCGCGGCGGCGATCCCGCCGACCGTGGCCGAGCAGGTCGTACAGGAACTCGGCCGGCGGCTCGCCGCCTGAGGTTAGGCACAGGTGGACGGGTGGCGGCGGGCGGCCCGCCCCGGCCCCCCCCCCCCCCCCCCCGGGGCCCCCCCCGGGCCGATGGGCCCCCCCGCCCCCAACAGAACACGGGGACAAACCACAAAAACCAAAA
>NZ_JBIANP010000005.1:0-172716 GCF_042874705.1 Micromonospora sp. NPDC003816 | reverse complement strand
GGGGGGGGTTGTTTGGGGGGGGGGGGGGGGGGGGTGGGTTGTTGGGGGGGGGGGGGGGGGGGGGGGGGCCCGGCGGGCCCGCCCCCCCCCACCCCGGCACGGGTCACATCGGTCGGACGTTGTCCGCCTGCGGCCCCTTCTGTCCCTGGGTCACGTCGAACTCGACCTTCTGGCCCTCGGTCAGCTCCCGGTAGCCACTGCTCGCGATGGCCGAGTAGTGGACGAAGACGTCCGGGCCCCCACCATCCTGTTCGATGAAGCCGAAGCCCTTTTCCGAGTTGAACCACTTCACGGTGCCGGTTGCCATGCGTTCTCTCTCCCTGTTCCAGGCGGGCGACCGCCGGCTCCACGCCGGTGGCCGCCCGATACCTTCCCGACAGTAACCGGTGAATAGCGGATTTGCCGGGCGAAGCGCCTCAGGGAGTGGCGGCGGAACGATCCGGGCGGTGCGGAGACGGCTCAGGGATGACCCGGAGCAGACCGCGCGCAGTGTGGGGAGAATCCCGATGTCCACACCGGCGGTCAGGCAATAGCGTACGAGGCATGGCAAACCAGTTGGCCCAGGTCGGAGAACTTCCCGTCGCCCTGTTGATGGCGGTGCTCGGGGTGGTCATGGTCTTCGACGCGGTCCCGCTGTTCGGCGTCCTCGTCCCCGGTGACGTGGCGATCCTGGCCGCTGTGGCGGTCGGCACTCCCCGTACCGGGCTGGCGACCTTCGTCGCCGTGGTCGTCGGGTGCCTGGCCGGATGGTCCCTGACCTTCCTCGTGGGCCGGCGGTGGGGCGCGGTTCTGCGCCGCAGCCGCGTCGGCGGTTGGGTCGGGGAGACCCGCTGGGCCACCGCGGAGGGCATCCTGCGCCGCAACGGCGGCCGGCTGGTGCTGGTCGCCCCGTTCCTGCCGGTGTTCAACGCGCTGCTGCCGCTCGCGGCCGGCGGCCTGAACATGTCCTACCCGCGCTTCCTCGGCTTCGCCTCGCTCGGTGCGGGCGCGTGGGCCGGGCTCTACCTGGCGGTGGGCACCGCGTCGCGGTCGCTGGCCGGGCTGCTGCCCGGTGGCGCCAGCCCGATGCTGATCACGATGGCCGGCGGCCTGGTGCTGGCCGCCCTGGTGCTGCTCGGCGTGCGGCGCCGGCTGCGTGAGGTCACACCCTGACCGTGCGGACACCGGTCCGGAGCGCCACGCGTTGTCGGATCCGTGCGGGGTGCGCCAGGCGCGGGCCCGGCGCACCCACGAGGGGCATCGCCGTGATCCGCGCCCGGCGGCGCGATCTGCCCCGGCCTCACCAGCCCCGGGCGCGCCACTCGGCCAGGTGCGGGCGTTCCGCGCCGAGCGTCGAGTCCCGGCCGTGGCCCGGATAGAACCAGGTTTCGTCCGGCAGCCGGCCGAACAGCTTGTGCTCCACGTCGTCGATGAGCGCCGCGAAGCGCTCGGGATCCTGGTCGGTGTTGCCGATGCCACCCGGGAAGAGACTGTCGCCGGTGAAGAGGTGCGGGGTGCCGGCCGGGTCGCGGTAGAGCAGCGCCACCGAACCCGGGGTGTGCCCCTTGATGTGGATGACCTCCAGCGTGCAGTCACCCACGGGCACGGTGTCCCCGTCGGCGAGGGTCTGCGCCTCGATCGGCAGCCCCTCCGCGTCGTCGGCGTGCACCAGCGCGCGGGCCCCGGTCTTGGCGACGACCTCCTCCAGCCCCACCCAGTGGTCCATGTGCTGGTGGGTGGTGACCACGGTGCGCAGCCCGCCGTCACCGACCAGCTCCAGCAGTCGGGGCGCTTCGTTGGCGGCGTCGATCAGCACCTGTTCGCCGGTGTGCCGACAGCGCAGCAGGTACGCGTTGTTGTCCATCGGGCCGACCGACACCTTGGTGATGGTCAGGGCGTCGAGTTCGCGTACGGCCGGCGGGCCGCCGGGGGTGACATCTCCGCTGTAGGTCATCGTCTTCCTAGATCCATTCCGGTGGGCGGGGCAGGTCACCGTCGGGGCTGACGGTCAGGGCGGTGCCGGTGCTGCGGCCGGTGAGCCAGGCGGCGAGTTCCGCTGCCGGACCGGTGACGACGGGCGCCCCCGCGCGCTCGCCCACCACCAGTTCGTGGCCGGCGCCGTCGAAGCGCAGCACCATCGATGGCGCGTCGTCGCGGTCGCCGAAGCCGGTGGCCACCTCGTGCAGCAGCCGGTGGCCGAAGGTCGGCGACCAGTCCGCCGGCCGGTAAGCGGCGGCCAGGTCGACGTGGTGGATCTCCAGCTCCCGGAGCCGTCCCCAGACCAGTAGCGCGGCCGGCCAGGGACCCCGTCGGGTCTCGACGGTGGCCGCCCAGGCCGACACCGGCATCGCCGCCACCGCCTCGGCGAACCGGTCCGCGCTGCGACGCAGGTCGTCCAGGTGCTCCTCGGGCGGGCGGGGCGCGCCGGCCTCGATGTCGGCGTCGCGGGCCTGCGCGCTGGCGTACATCGGGATCTGCTCGCCGGTGCGTGCCGAGGTGAGCAGGTTGGCGAAACCGTCGGCGTTGCGACACAGGTGGGCCAGGACGTGGCCGCGTGTCCAGCCGGGCAGCAGCGACGGCGCGGCCAGGTCGGTGGCGTCGAAACCGGCAGCCGTACGCACCAGCCGGGCGGTGGCGTCGGTCACGTCACCGGTGAGGAGAAGGGGGTCTGTCGGCACGTTCCGACCCTAGCCCTCCGGGCGTGCCGCGTCGCCGGGGAATTCACTTCCGGCCGGGCGCCGCCGGGCCTACCGTCTGCGGTGGTCGCGGCGCCGGAGTGGAGGAGGTGGCGTCGAGCATGAGCATCACGTTGACCGCCCTGGGCTGGGACGCCGAGCGGGCGGCGCATCTGCGACGTATCCGTACCGATCACCGTCCGGGTCGGGTGGCCCGGGTCGACCGTGGGGTCTGCACCGTGCTGACCGAGGCGGGGCCGGTGCGTGCCACCTCGGGCGGGGCGGTGCTGGTCGCCGCCGCGGGTGACCCCACCCGGCTGCCCGGGGTGGGGGACTGGGTGCTGCTCGGGCGCTGGCCCGACGCCCGGATCACCGTGGAGGCGGTGCTGCCCCGGCGTACCGCGTTGGTGCGGCGCACCGCCGGCAAGGACGCCGCCGGTCACCTGCTCGCCGCCAACCTGGACGTGGCGGCCGTGGTGGAGGCGGTGCACCCGGCGCCCGACGCCGCCCGCGTCGAGCGGCTGCTGGCGCTGGCCCACGAGTCCGGCGCCCGTCCGCTGGTGGTGCTGACCAAGACCGACCTGGCGGCCGACCCGGTCGCGGTGGCGCGGCAGCTCGCGGCGCTGGCTCCCGGCGTGCCGGTGCTGCCGGTCAGCGCCGAGCGCGGCACCGGGCTGGACCCGCTGCGCGCCGAGGTCGGCCCCGGCCGCACCCTCGGTCTGCTGGGACCCTCCGGTGCGGGCAAGTCGAGCCTGGTCAACCCGCTGGCCGGGGCGACGGTGATGCCCACCCAGGCGATCCGGCGGGTGGACGGCAAGGGCCGGCACACCACCACCTGGCGGGCGTTGGTGCCGCTGCCCGGCGGTGGGGCGGTGGTGGACACCCCCGGCGTCCGGGCGGTCGGTCTGCTCGACGGCGCGACCGGGCTCGACCGGGCCTTCGGCGACATCGCCGCGCTGGCGGTCGAGTGCCGCTACGGCGACTGCGGGCACGAGGCCGAGCCGGGGTGCGCCGTCCAGGATGCGCTGCGGACAGGTGAGCTGACCGCCCGGCGCTGGGAGAACTGGCGACGGCTGCACCGCGAGATCGCTCACGAGACCGGGCGGCGCGCCGCCCGCCGGCCCCGCCGTCGGGGCAGATTGTCGTAGGGCGGGTCTACAGTTGCCGGGGCGCTTTTCCGCGCCGGCACAACCGCTGGGGCGTACCCCGAAAATCGGGTTCGCCCAGAAAGCCGGGTTTGCCCGAAAGGTCGGGTTCATCCCTGAAAGCGGACAGATCTTCCTTCGTCATCCTCACCCGGGAGTACACGGACCGTGGCCGACCGTTTGATCATTCGTGGCGCACGCGAGCACAACCTGCGTGACGTCAGTCTCGACCTGCCCCGGGACGCCCTGATCGTGTTCACCGGGCTGTCCGGCTCGGGCAAGTCGAGCCTGGCCTTCGACACGATCTTCGCCGAGGGGCAGCGCCGCTACGTGGAGTCGCTGTCGTCGTACGCGCGGCAGTTCCTCGGCCAGATGGACAAGCCGGACGTCGACTTCATCGAGGGGTTGAGCCCGGCTGTCTCGATCGACCAGAAGTCGACCTCGCGCAACCCGCGCTCGACCGTCGGCACCATCACCGAGGTCTATGACTACCTGCGACTGCTCTTCGCCCGGGTCGGCGTGCCGCACTGCCCGGTCTGCGGCGAGCGGATCTCCAAGCAGAGCCCGCAGCAGATCGTCGACCGGGTCCTGGCGATGGCCGAGGGCACCCGTTTCATGGTGCTCGCCCCGGTGGTGCGCGGCCGCAAGGGCGAGTACGTCGACCTCTTCGCCGAGCTCCAGTCCAAGGGGTACGCCCGGGCCCGGGTCGACGGGGTGGTGCACCAGCTCACCGACCCGCCGAAGCTCAAGAAGCAGGAGAAGCACACCATCGAGGTGGTGATCGACCGGCTCAGCGTCAAGGCCGGCGCCAAGCAGCGGCTGACCGACTCGGTCGAGGCGGCGCTCGGGCTCTCCGGCGGTCTGGTGCTGCTGGACTTCGTCGACCTGGCCGAGGACGACCCGGACCGGGAACGCCGCTACTCCGAGCACCTGGCCTGCCCCAACGACCACCCGCTGGCGATCGAGGACCTGGAGCCCCGGGTCTTCTCCTTCAACGCGCCGTACGGCGCCTGCCCCGAGTGCACCGGCCTGGGCACCAAGAAGGAGGTCGACCCGGAGCTGGTCGTCCCGGACCCGGAGCGCAGCCTGCGCGAGGGTGCGATCCAGCCCTGGGCGACCGGGCACAACCTGGAGTACTTCCTGCGGTTGTTGGAGGCGCTGGGCGAGGCCGAGCACTTCACCGTCGACACGCCGTGGCGGGCGCTGCCGTCGCGGGCGCAGAAGACGATCCTGCACGGTTCCGACGACCAGGTGCACGTGCGCTACCGCAACAAGTACGGCCGGGAGCGCTCGTACTACACCGGCTTCGAGGGCGTGGTGCAGTGGATCGAGCGCCGGCACTCCGACACCGAGTCGGAGTGGTCCCGGGACAAGTACGAGGGGTACATGCGTGACGTGCCCTGTGCGGCCTGCGGCGGTGCCCGGCTCAAGCCCGAGGTGCTCGCCGTCACGCTGGCCGGGCGCAGCATCGCCGAGGTGTGCAACCTGTCCGTCGGCGAGTGCGCCGACCTGCTGGCCGGCATCGAGCTGACCGACCGGCAGAAGCTGATCGCCGAGCGGGTGCTCAAGGAGATCAACGCTCGGCTGCGCTTCCTGCTCGACGTCGGTCTGGACTACCTCTCCCTGGACCGGGCCGCCGGCACCCTCTCCGGTGGCGAGGCGCAGCGCATCCGGCTCGCCACCCAGATCGGGTCCGGCCTGGTCGGCGTGCTCTACGTGCTGGACGAGCCGTCGATCGGGCTGCACCAGCGCGACAACCACCGGCTGATCGAGACCCTGGTCCGGCTGCGCGGGCTGGGCAACACGCTGATCGTGGTCGAGCACGACGAGGACACCATCCGCACCGCCGACTGGATCGTGGACATCGGGCCCGGCGCGGGGGAGCACGGTGGGCAGATCGTGCACAGCGGCTCGGTGCCGGAGCTGCTGACGAACCCGGAGTCGATGACCGGGGCGTACCTCTCCGGACGTCGGGAGATCCCGCTCCCGGCCGGGCGCCGCCCGCAGACGCCGGGTCGGGAACTGGTGGTGCACGGTGCCCGCGAGCACAACCTGCGCAATCTCACGGTGAACTTCCCGCTGGGCCAGTTGATCGCCGTCACCGGCGTCAGCGGGTCGGGCAAGTCGACCCTGGTCAACGACATCCTCTACGCGGTGCTGGCCAACCAGATCAACGGCGCCCGGCTGGTGCCCGGCCGGCACACCCGCGTCGGCGGGCTGGAGCACGTGGACAAGGTCGTCGGGGTCGACCAGTCACCGATCGGTCGGACGCCGCGCTCGAACCCGGCGACCTACACCGGCGTCTGGGACCACGTGCGCAAGCTGTTCGCCGAGACCACCGAGGCCAAGGTCCGGGGGTACGGGCCGGGCCGGTTCTCGTTCAACGTCAAGGGCGGACGCTGCGAGGCGTGCTCCGGTGACGGCACCATCAAGATCGAGATGAACTTCCTGCCCGACGTGTACGTGCCGTGCGAGGTCTGCAAGGGCGCCCGGTACAACCGGGAGACCCTGGAGGTGCACTACAAGGGCAAGACCGTCTCTGACGTGCTGGAGATGCCGATCGAGGAGGCGGCGGAGTTCTTCTCCGCCATCCCGGCCATCCACCGGCACCTCAAGACGCTCGTCGACGTGGGCCTGGGCTACGTCCGGCTGGGCCAGCCGGCGCCGACCCTCTCCGGCGGTGAGGCGCAGCGGGTCAAGCTCGCCTCCGAGCTGCAGAAGCGGTCCACCGGGCGGACGGTGTACGTGCTCGACGAGCCCACCACCGGCCTGCACTTCGAGGACATCCGCAAGCTGCTGCTGGTGCTGGAGGGGCTGGTCGACAAGGGCAACACGGTGATCACCATCGAGCACAACCTCGACGTGATCAAGAGTGCCGACTGGCTGATCGACATGGGCCCGGAGGGCGGTCACCGGGGCGGCACGGTGCTCGCGACCGGCACCCCGGAGGAGGTCGCCGAGGTTACCGAGAGTCACACCGGGCAGTTCCTGCGGACCGTGCTCAAGCTCGACGGCACGGCCAAGGGCGCGACGGCGGCCACCGCCCGGGCCGCCAAGGCCAACGGTGCCAAGTCCACCGCCGCGAAGGCCACCGGGGCCAAGACGCGCGGTCGCAAGGCGGCCGCCGCCCGCTGATCCGCGAGGCCCGGCCGTCGCCCGTGGCGGCGGCCGGGCCCACCCGTTGGGGTACGCCCGAGTGGCCGATCGGGTGAACCACCGGGCAGAGTGGTGCGTGTCGAGAGACGTAGCCACGGATCATGCACGGTGGTAGCCGAAGAGAGAAGCGAGGCGGCATGAGTGACGATCAGGTGCTGGCCGGACCGGACACGCGTACCCGACGGAGCCTGCTGACCGGCGTGGGCGCGGTCGGCGCGGCGGTGGTGCTGGCCGGGTGCGGCGGCGGTGACGACTCCGGTGACGGCGCGGCCCCGACCAGCGGCGGACCTCAGGTCACCAACACCGGTGACCCCGGCGGCGGGGACCGTGAGGGGGCGCAGTCACTGGCCAGGACCGCCGACATCCCGGTCGGCGGCGGTGCGGTCTTCGCCGCGCAGGGCGTGGTGATCACCCAGCCCAGCGCCGGGGAGTTCAAGGGGTTCGACCCGATCTGCACGCACCAGGGCTGCCCGGTGTCGAACGTCGACGGCGGGACGATCAACTGCACCTGTCACGGCAGCAAGTTCTCCATCGAGGACGGCTCGGTCAAGGCCGGGCCGGCGACCACCGGCCTGCCGGCCAAGGAGGTCAAGGTCGACGGGGACCAGATCTCGCTGGCCTGACAGCGGGGCACACGGATACGGGCGCGACCGGGGCGAACTCGCCTCCGGCCGCGCCCGTCCGCGTCACTGCGCGTACGCGGACAGCTCCCACAGCGAGAAGCCGTACGTGGTGGCCCGGGTGAGCCCGTACACCCGCACGTAGCGGGCCTGTTGCGGGGCGAAGGTCAGCACGTCGGTGCCGCCGTCGCCGGCCGTGGTCGACCAGACCGTCCGCCAGGTGGCGCCGTCGTCGGAGACCTCGACGCGATACGACCGGGCGTACGCGGACTCCCAGGCCAGGGCCACCCGGCCGACCTGCCGCACCGAGCCCAGGTCCACCCGCAGCCACTGGTTGTCCGACCAGGAGCTGGCCCAGCGGGTGTTCAGGTCACCGTCGACGGCGCGGGCGGCGCCGTTGCCGAGCTGGCTGCTGGAGGCGGTCACCGGACGGCCGGTCGCCAGGTTGGTCACCGCGTCACCACGTCGGGCCGGGAACGACACCACCTGCTGGTAGGTGGGGCGGTTCTGCCAGGCGATGGTGGCGTGCTTGATACCGCCCAGCGGCGACTGGACGATCGCGTCCGCGCACCACTGGTCACCGGCGGCGCAGGTGGCGTCGCCCGGGTACGTCTGGGCGGCCGGGGTCGTCGACGCGGTGCGCAGCGTGTCCAGCAGCACCTGACGGCACGTACCCAGGTTGCCGGCGCCGCAGAAGGTCCGTCCGGGGCCGCCGGCGACCGGGTCACCGAGCACCGCCCGCAGGTCCTTGTCGACGTAGCCCCACCAGCCGTACTGGAACGCCGAGCCCTTGTGGGTCTGCGCGCTGTTCGCCGAGGACGGCAGGTTCGACACGTCGCCCTGTTGCAGGCCGGACGGGGACTCGTTGATCTGCATCGCGTTGATCACGGACTGGTAGAGGTCCGTGCCGAGCTGGTCGCGGAACATGCCCCGCACCAGCAGCGGCCACCAGGCGTCGAAGGTACGGATCGCCTCGGTGTGCTGGTACACCTTGGAGCCCTTGGCGGTCTCCACCCGCAGCGCGCCCGCCTGTCGCCAGGCCTTGAGCCGGGTGATCTCGGTGGCCAGGGCGCTGTCGGTGACCGGCTGGCTCTCCAGCACCCGGATCAGCTCGCCGAGCACCTCTGCGCCGCGCAGGTCGGTCAGCCCGGCCCGCTGCACCAGTTCGGTCAGCGAGGCCCGGTCGAACTTGCGGCCCGCCGAGATGGCCGCCTTCATCGGCTTGTCCAGCAGGTCACCCCGGTGTACGGCACCGAAGCTGAAGTTGCCGTCGGCGGCACCGAAGTCCTTGGCCTGCTTGTTGTTCCAGCTGATGTAGTAGTCCTGGTTGATCGACTGCGGGTGGGCCGAGCGCGGCGCGTACCGCGCGGTGCCGGTCGCCGGGTCGAAGTCCTGCCACTCGTAGGCCCGTTCGGCCTTCATCGGCAGATTCGGGTTGCTGCCGGCGGCCCGCACCGGGTTGAGCCCGGAGTTGAAGTACGCCGACTGGGTGGAGTTGACGTAGAACCAGTTGAAGGCGTACTCGACGTTGTTGGCGGAGGTGAGGAACGCCTCGGCGGAACCCATCTGGGTCGGGTCGTTGAACATCTGGAAGCCGATGGCCGAGTCGGCCTCACGACCGTAGGTGGAGCGCAGTTGGGTGAACGCGTGCGGCACCCCGCCCACCGTGCCGCGCCAGCCCACCAGGCCCAGCTTGGTACGCCAGGCGACCAGCTTGTACGACCCGGCCGCGGTGCCGTCGGCGACGGTCGGGGTCCACCGGTTGACCCGGGACAGCTCCTCCATCGCCAGGCACTGGCCCCGGAAGAGGTAGTGGTTGCTGGCCGGCGTCGGCGTTCCGCCGCCGGGCACGCAGAGCGGCACCGCGTACGTGTCGGTGATGTCGTGGATCGAGGAGGTGGCGCTCCACGCGTAGTCCTGGCCCCGGCCGAGCAGGACATAGAGGTTGAGTCCGGCGAAGGCGGCGCCCCGGGCGCTGATGCCCGGGCCCTGCAACTCCTGCACCATCAGCAGTTGCGGGGAGAAGTAGCCGGTCTGCGGCCCGAAGACGGCGATCGGATGTCCGGTGGCCGAGTGGGCGGCGGAGACCACGGCCGCGTTGGACATGCCCCGGTGCGCCGGGTCGATGGTCAGCCCGGAGAGCGCGGCGGCCAGTTCCGAGCTGCGGTTCGAGGTCGTGGCGGTGGTGGCGGAGCCGGTCTGGTCGGTGACGATCGGCTCGACCCGGGCCGACCCGGCGTCCGGCAGCACCACGCTGGGCGCGTTCGGCGCGGCGTCACCGTACGGGAAGCTCTGCCCGTCGTGCAGGGTCAGCACGGTCTCCGGGTCGTTCTGCCCCCGGAAGGCGTTCCACACCCGGTCGCCGTCGGTCGGACCGAACTTGGCCCGGGCCGCGATGCGGACCAGCGCCGACTGCATCTCGGTGCCGCCACCGCCGCCGAACAGGCCGCCGACGACCCCGGCGATGGCGATCAGGTCGGTCATCACGAAGGGCTTCGGTCCACCGGCGTTCGTGATCGCGTCGAGGTGACCGGTCAGCACGTACTCGCCGGGGCAGTTGCGGTTGGCCATGCAGGTCTGGATGTAGGCGTTGACCCCGGCGACGTACTCCTGCACGTCGGCGTAGAGCTGCTCGCCGCGTGTCCCACCCTTGCCGCGCAGGGCGTTCACCTGGGCCTGCAGGTCCGCCTCCGTGTACGGGGAGGTGCGCCACACGCTCTGCTCCAGCGCCCGGTTGCCCGGTGCGCCCCCGGCGAACGGGGTCAGCGTGCCCCGACCGACGTGCCGCAGCAGGTCCATCGTGAAGAGTCGGTCCTCGGCTCCGGCGTACCCGGCGCCGTACATGGTGCCGCCCCGGGTGGTGCCGGTGATGTGCGGGACACCGTTGGTCCGGTCGCGCACGATCCGCACGTCGGAACGCGGGGAGTAGTCGCGTTCGACCTGGCCGGGGGCGACGCCGAAGGAGGCGTCCCGGAAGAACGTGCTGACCTGGTCCTCGCGCAGCCCGGCGTAGCCGTAGACCAGGTTGGCGTACGTGTCGAGCTGGTCGGCGGAGTGCCGGGGCAGCGTGCCGAACGCCTGGTTGCCCAGGACCTCGACGAGGGTGGCGTTGCCGTTCTGGCCGGGCGGCAGGATCTCGGAGCACTCGCCGAGGCAGTAGTCGTTGCCGGCGAAGGCGCTGGCGACGTTCACGGCGAGGGTGGCGTCGGGGAGGGGGGTGGCGGTGGCGGGGGAGGACACGCCGACGAGCGCGGTGGCGACCGCGAGGGCGGCGGTCGCACCGGCGAGCAGCCGGCGGGTGGCGGGGTGAGCAGGCATGGCGATCCTCTGTGGACGGGGGACCATCGGGCGGGATCATTACGTGAAGAACATTCGGTTACTGGATGGTAGGGGTCGGCGCCCGAGATTGGAAGGCATCAATCACGACTCCCCGGTACGCCGACCCCGGACGGGCGGAGAAAGGGGCGAGTGGGGATGATCAGGGCTGTCGGGGGTGGCGACTAGTCTCGGAGTGTGGCTGATCCGTCGACCTACCGTCCCGCGCCGGGCACCATCCCCGAGGCGCCGGGGGTCTACCGCTTCTACGACGGCACCGGCCGGGTGATCTACGTCGGTAAGGCGCGGAGCCTACGCAGCCGGCTCAACTCCTACTTCGGCGACCTGTGGGGGCTGCACCAGCGCACCCAGCAGATGGTCACCACCGCCGAGTCGGTCGACTGGGTCACCGTCGGCACCGAGGTCGAGGCGCTCCAGCTCGAATACCTCTGGATCAAGCAGTACGACCCGAGGTTCAACGTCCGCTACCGCGACGACAAGTCGTACCCGTACCTGGCGGTCACCCTCGACGAGGAGTACCCACGGCTACAGGTGATGCGGGGCAGCAAGCGCAAGGGGGTGCGCTACTTCGGGCCGTACTCGCACGCCTGGGCGATCCGCGAGACCCTCGACCTGCTGCTACGGGTCTTCCCGGCGCGGACCTGCTCCGCCGGGGTGTTCAAACGGGCCGGGCAGGTGGGCCGTCCCTGCCTGCTCGGGTACATCGGCAAGTGTTCGGCGCCCTGCGTCGGCAGCGTCACCGCCGAACGGCACCGCGAGATCGTCGACGACTTCTGCGACTTCATGGCCGGTCGCACCGACTCCATGGTCCGCAAGCTGGAACGCGAGATGACCGAGGCCAGCGAGGCGCTGGAGTTCGAGCGGGCGGCCCGGCTGCGCGACGACGTCGCCGCCTTGCGCCGGGCGATGGAGAAGCAGACCGTGGTGCTCGGCGACGGCACCGACGCCGACGTGGTCGCGTTCGCCGACGACCCGCTGGAAGCCGCCGTGCAGGTCTTCCACGTACGCGGCGGCCGGGTACGCGGCCAGCGCGGCTGGGTGGTGGAGAAGACCGAGGACCTCAGCACCGGAGACCTGGTGCACCACTTCTGCACTCAGGTCTACGGCGGTGAGCAGGGCGAGACCGACGTCCCCCGTGAGCTGCTGGTGCCGGAGCTGCCCGCCGACGCCGAGGCCCTCGCCGACTGGCTCTCGCACCATCGGGGCAGCCGCGTGACCCTGCGGGTGCCGCAGCGCGGCGACAAGCGCACCCTGATGGAGACGGTCGAGCGCAACGCGAAGGACGCGTTGGCCCGGCACAAGCTCAAGCGGGCCGGCGACCTCACCACGCGGGGCAAAGCGCTCGACGAGATCAGTGACGCGCTCGCCATGCGGACCGCGCCGTTGCGCATCGAGTGCTTCGACATCTCGCAGATCCAGGGCACCGACGTGGTGGCCAGCATGGTCGTCTTCGAGGACGGCCTGCCCCGCAAGAGCGAGTACCGCCGCTTCATCATCCGGGGCGCCACCGACGACCTCTCCGCGATGTCCGAGGTGCTGCGCCGCCGTTTCGCCCGCTACCTCGACGCCCGCGCCGAGACCGGCGAGGCGGGTGCGGAGTCCGCCGTTGACCTTCCCGCCTCCGCTGAGGCGACGCGCGACGGGGCGGACCTGGGCGAGGCCGAGCCGGGGGTGGGTGTGTTGGTCGACCCGACGACCGGGCGGCCGCGCAGGTTCGCGTACCCGCCGCAGTTGGTGGTGGTCGACGGCGGCGCGCCGCAGGTGGCCGCCGCCGCCCAGGCCCTGGCCGAGATGGGCATCGACGACGTGGCGCTGTGCGGCCTGGCCAAGCGGCTGGAGGAGGTCTGGCTGCCCGACGACGACTTCCCGGTCATCCTGCCGCGCACCTCCGAGGGGCTGTACCTGCTCCAACGGGTACGCGACGAGGCGCACCGCTTCGCCATCACCTTCCACCGGCAGCGCCGCTCCAAGCGGATGACCACCTCCGCACTGGACAGTGTCCCCGGCCTCGGCGAAGTCCGTCGCAAGGCGCTGCTGCGCCACTTCGGCTCGCTCAAGCGACTCTCGGCCGCCACCGTGGACGAGATCACCGAGGTCCCCGGCGTCGGCCGCCGCACCGCCGAGGCGATCCTCACCGCCCTCGGTGCCACCGACAGTCAGGCCGGCACTGACTGATCCTCGCGGTCAGGTCCGACGCGACCGTCCCATCGAACCCCGCGCGGCAACCTCGTCGCCTCGCCGCCTTGTCGGCTCGGTGTGATCGAGGTCGAGGGCAGTTTCCGCCCGAACCTGTCGAGCACCAGGCTGGTCGCCCGCGTCGGTCGACGACCCGACCTTGCCGACGTGGTTCGGCACCGTAGCGCGTCGTCGTCGGCCTTGCCAGGTGAGGTCTCACGACTATCGAGCTGACTGCACCGACGGGTCACCCCTTCCGAGGGTGTGCACCGACGTGTCACCACTCCCGGCGGCGTGAGTGGTTCACCTCCGGTCCCCGCGTCCGACAGCAAGAACGGGTCAGCTCGAAAGGCGCCGACCTGGTCAGGCAGGAGAAGCTGCCGCACGCCAGGGAGGCAGGCTCACCGCTCCCGCCGACTGCCGAACAGTAGGCGCGTGAACAGCGGCGCGTTCAAGAGCGGCGAGCAGCGGGCGGGCGGCGGATCAGGTCGGGTCGGCCAGCACCGAGAGGATCTGCTCGCCGTACTTGGCCAGCTTGTTCTCGCCGACACCGCTGATCCGGGACAGCTCGTCCAGCGAGGACGGGGCGTCGGCGGCGATCTGCCGCAACGTGGCGTCGTGGAAGATGACGTAGGCGGGTACGCCCTGCTCCTTGGCACTGGTCGCGCGCCAGGCGCGCAGGCGCTCGAACTTACCGGCGGCCTCGGCCGGCAGTTCCGCGACCACGGTGGCCGCGCCCCGGGGCTTGGCCGTCTTCGCCGGCCGGGCCGGCTCCCGACGCATCATCACGGTACGTCGACGGCCGAGCACCTCGGCGCTGGCGTCGGTGAGCGCCAGGGTGCCGTAGTCGCCCTCGACGGCGAGCAGGCCCTCGGCGAGCAACTGGCGTACCACGCCCCGCCACGCCGCCTCGCTCAGATCGTCGCCGATGCCGAAGACGGTGAGCGAGTCGTGCCGGTGCTGGACGATCTTGTCGGTGCTCTTGCCCAGCAGGATGTCGACGCAGTGTCCGGCACCGAACCGCTGGTTGCGCTCCCGGTCCAGCCGGAACACCGTGGAGAGCAGCTTCTGCGCGGCGACCGTCCCGTCCCAGGACTCCGGCGGGGCCAGGCAGGTGTCACAGTTGCCGCAGTCACCGTCCAGGCGCTGCCCGAAGTAGTCGAGCAACTGCACCCGGCGGCAGCGGACCGTCTCGCAGAGCGCCAGCATCGCGTCGAGGTGCGCGGCGAGGTTACGTCGGTGGGCCAGGTCGCCCTCGGAGGTGTCGATCATCTTGCGTTGCTGGACGACGTCCTGGAGCCCGTACGCCAGCCAGGCGGTCGACGGCAGTCCGTCCCGGCCGGCGCGACCGGTCTCCTGGTAGTAGCCCTCCACCGACTTGGGCAGGTCGAGGTGGGCGACGAAGCGGACGTCCGGCTTGTCGATGCCCATGCCGAAGGCGATCGTCGCCACCATCACCACGCCGTCGGCGCGCAGGAACCGCTGCTGGTTGGCGGCGCGGGTCGCCGCGTCCAGACCGGCGTGGTACGGCAGTGCGTCGATGCCGTTGGCGGTGAGGAACTCGGCCGTCTTCTCCACCGAGGCGCGCGACAGGCAGTAGACGATGCCGGCCTCGCCCGGGTGCTCGTCGCGCAGCAGGGCGAGCAGTTGCTTGCGTGCCTCCCGCTTGGGCACGATCCGGTACTGGATGTTGGGCCGGTCGAAGCTGGCCACGAAGTGCCGCGCCTCGGTCAGGTTGAGCCGGGTGGCGATCTCCGTGCGGGTGGCACTGGTCGCGGTGGCGGTCAGCGCGATACGGGGTACGCCCGGCCAGCGCTCGTGCAGCATCGACAGGTTGAGGTAGTCCGGCCGGAAGTCGTGCCCCCACTGCGACACGCAGTGCGCCTCGTCGATGGCGAAGAGGCTGATCCGGCCCCGCTCCAGCAGGCTCAGCGTGGCCCGGCTGGCCAGCGCCTCCGGCGCGAGGTAGAGCAGGTCGATCTCCCCGGCGACGAACTCCGCCTCGACCAGTCGGCGGGTGTCCAGATCCAGCGTGGAGTTCAGGAACCCGGCCCGGACCCCGACGGCGGTCAACGCGTCGACCTGGTCCTGCATCAACGCGATCAACGGCGAGATCACCACCGCGACACCGTCCCGGACCAGCGCCGGAATCTGGTAGCAGAGCGACTTGCCGCCGCCGGTCGGCATCAGCACCAGCGCGTCCCCGCCGGCCACCACGTGCTCGATGACCTCCTGCTGGAAGCCGCGGAACGCGTCGTACCCGAAGACCCGCCGCAGCACGTCGAGCGTCGCTGTCACCTTTTCGCTGATGGGCGCGTCGGAGGTGGCCAGTTCGGTGACGCTCACGTCGGCGGGGGAGACCATCCGAGGATTCTACGAGCCACACCGCCTGCGGTACGGACCGCCGTTCCCCCGCCGACGTCGCGCGACTGGCCGGGCAGCACCCGGATCGTGGCAGTGCAGCTGGTCTCGCCCCGGCGTGTCGGCTAGCTGCGGTGCCACGTTGACGGCTGATGGGCTCAGTAGCTCGGGGGGACGGGGACGCGTTTGGCCCAGCGGACCTCGCCGTCGTCGTCGACGTGGCAGAAGGCCACCACCAGGCGGGTCGGGTCCTCCAGCGGCAGCGCGCGGGGTTCGAGACGGTACACCGCGATCAGGCTGCCGTCGCCGGTCGCGCGGGTGCCGATGGCGCCGACGTGCGGTGCGCTTCCCTGCGTACCGTCCGGCTCCTCGCGGGCGGCGGTGTCGGCCAGCCAGTCGTACCGGGCGGCCAGCACCTCGTACTCGGTGGACCAGCCGAATCCGGCGTCGCCGGCGGCGTCGTAGCCGCCCTCGGGGCGCAGCACCCGGGGCGGTGACTGTCGATCGTCCAGCAGCAAGACCTGGTAGGAGCCCTTGCGGGGCGGCCCGGACCAGCGCAGCCGCAGCACCACCGACTGCCGGTCGGGATCGCCGTGGACGCGGTCGGTCGCATGCGGCCAGCCGAGCGCGGCGGCGGCGCGTGCCACCCGGTCCGGTTCCGGCAGGCGGGCCTCGACGGTCACCGCGACCTGGTCACCGCCGTGTGCCCACTCACGTTCCCGTTCGACGAAACGATCCACCGTGGCCAGCACCGCGATCGTGACCGAGACAAGGGCCACCACCCAGCGCAGCCGCGCCCCGTGCCTCCCCATTTCCGGAGGATAACGGTCCCGGACGTCACGTGCCGTCAGTCAGCCGACACGAGCCGTGAAAGGAAGGGACCCTTTCTAACGCCTCGTGTATAGCAGGGGACCCCTCCTTACACTCCCGGGCCGGCGGCGGCGGTGCTGGTGGGACGGGTGCGGCGGTGCGCTCCGTCGGGTCGGGACCGGCGAGCTAGAGTCGGCGCTTGACCATGCCCGGTCGGCTCCGACCGCGGCGCCACGGCTTGGGGGTTGATGGGTGGGCGAGGCGCACACGACCGGTCACCACGGCGGCGTACCCGGTGAGCAGTCCGGGAGGGTGGCCGGCGATACGGACACCACCCTGGTCGTGGTCACCGGCCTCTCCGGTGGCGGGCGCAGCACCGTGGCCCGGGCCCTGGAGAACGTCGGCTTCTACGTGGTGGACAACCTGCCGCAGGCACTGCTGCTGGACATGGCCGAGCTGGCGGTGAAGGCCGGTGGCGCGGCCCGACGCACGGCGATGGTGCTGGACGTCCGCTCGCGTGCCTTCTCCACCGATCTGGCCGAGGCGATCCGGGAGTTGAAGGAGCGTGGCTACGCCCCCCGGGTGGTCTTCGTCGACGCCGACGACGAGGTGCTGATCCGGCGCTTCGAGAGCGTGCGGCGCTCACATCCGTTGCAGGGTGACGGGCGGCTCGCCGACGGCATCGCCGTCGAGCGGGGCCTGCTGGAGGAGGCCCGCGACCAGGCCGACGTGATCATCGACACCAGCCACCTCAACGTCAACCAGCTCCGCCGACGCATCGAGGAGCTGTTCGGCGGGGAGGACGCGCGGCGACTGCGGCTGACCGTGATCTCGTTCGGCTTCAAGTACGGCCTGCCGCCGGACGCCGACTTCGTGATGGACGCCCGGTTCCTGCCCAACCCGTACTGGGTGCCGGAGCTGCGTGAGCACACCGGGCGGGAGGAGGCGGTCAGCGCGTACGTGCTGAGCCAGGTGGGCGCCGACGCGTTCGTTGACGGGTACGCGGACCTGGTCGGCGCCACCACCGCCGGTTTCGAGCGGGAGGGCAAGCGGTACCTGACCGTGGCGGTCGGCTGCACCGGCGGCAAGCACCGGAGTGTGGCGATCGCCGAGGAACTGGCGGCCCGGCTGCGTCGTGCCGGGCTGGCCGCCAACGCACAGCATCGGGATCTGGGGCGCGAATGACGGTCCGGGTGGTGGCCTTCGGGGGCGGGCACGGCCTGTCCGTGTCGTTACGGGCGTTACGTCGCTGCGCCCCTGGGCTCGACCTCGACATCACGGCGGTGGTGACCGTCGGCGACGACGGCGGCTCCAGCGGACGGCTGCGCGCCGAGCGGGGCGGGTTGCCCCCCGGTGACCTGCGGCAGGCGCTGGTCGCGCTGGCCGGCGACCATCCGGCCACCCGACGCAGCGCCGGGCTCTTCCAGCACCGGTTCGGCCCGGCGACGCGCGGCCTGCCCGGTAAGGGTGACGGGTTGGGTGGACACGCGGTCGGCAACCTGGTGATCGCCGGGTTGATGGAGCAGCTCGGCGACCCGGTGGCGGCACTGGAGCACGCCGGGGCGATGCTCGGCGCGGTCGGGCGGGTGCTGCCGATGTCCTGCCAGCCGGTCGACATCGAGGCCCGGGTACGCGCCGCGGACCCCGGCCGCCCGGACGAGGTGTGCACGGTACGCGGCCAGCACCAGGTGGCGATCACCACGGGCCGGGTCGAGTCGGTGCGACTGACCCCGCAGGCGCCGGCGGCGTGCCCGCAGGCGGTCGCCGCGATCGGTGCCGCCGACTGGTTGATCTTCGGGCCGGGCAGCTGGTACACCAGCGTCCTGCCGCACCTGCTGGTGCCGCAGTTGGCCGCGGCGATCCTGGCCAGCCCGGCCCGACGCCTGGTCACGCTCAACCTGGCCGCCGAGAAGGAGACGCTCGGTCTCTCCGTCGCCGATCACCTGGCGGCGCTGCGCTGGTATCTGCCGGAGTTGACGGTCGACGTGGTGCTCGCCGACGCCAAGGCGGTCGGTGCCCCCGAGCCGGTCGACCGTGCGGCAGAATCCCTGGGAGCCCGATTGGTCCTCGCTCCCGTCGCGGTCGATGACGGCACTCCCCGGCATGATCCGGCCGCCCTGGGCGCCGCCCTGGTGCCCGTACTGGGCGCCGATCGTTAGACACGTACGTAATCTCCGGCGACACGCCGGAACGGGTCCGTGAGGGGACGCACAATGGCGATGACGGCTGCGGTCAAGGACGAGCTGAGTCGGGTCGACGTGCCCAAGCCCTGCTGCCGGCGGGCGGAGATGGCCGCGCTGTTGCGGTTCGCCGGTGGGCTGCACATCGTCTCCGGGCGGGTGGTGGTGGAGGCGGAACTCGACACCGGCGCGGTGGCCCGTCGGTTGCGGCGGGAGATCGCCGAGGTCTACGGCTATTCGAGCGAGATCCACGTACTGGCCTCCGGCGGGCTGCGCAAGGGCAGCCACTTCATCGTCCGGGTGGTCAAGGACGGCGAGGCCCTGGCCCGGCAGACCGGCCTGCTGGACGTGCGGGGTCGGCCGGTGCGCGGGTTGCCGCCGCACGTGGTCGCCGCCAACGTCTGCTGCGCGGTGTCCGCGTGGCGGGGTGCCTTCATGGCGCACGGCTCGCTGACCGAGCCGGGCCGCTCCAGCGCCCTGGAGATCACCTGTCCGGGGCCGGAGTCGGCGTTGGCGCTGGTCGGCGCCGCCCGCCGGATCGGCATCACCGCCAAACAGCGGGAGGTACGCGGCGTCGACCGGGTGGTGGTCAAGGACGGTGACGCGATCGCCGCGCTGCTCACCCGGGTCGGTGCCCACTCCAGTGTGCTGGCCTGGGAGGAGCGTCGGGTCCGCCGCGAGGTGCGGGCCACCGCCAACCGGCTGGCCAACTTCGACGACGCCAACCTGCGGCGCTCGGCGCGGGCTGCGGTGGCGGCGGCGGCCCGGGTGACCCGGGCCCTGGAGATCCTCGCCGAGGATGCGCCCGAGCACCTGACGTCGGCCGGTCGGCTGCGGTTGGAGCACCGGCAGGCGTCGCTGGAGGAGTTGGGCGCGTTGGCCGACCCGCCGTTGACCAAGGACGCCATCGCCGGGCGGATCCGCCGGCTGCTGGCGCTGGCCGACAAGCGGGCCCGTGACCTGGGCATCCCGGATACCGAAGCGGCCGTCACGCCCGACATGCTCGTGGTCTGATAGGACGGTGGGTCGTCCCGGCGCGGGCGGGCCGGCGAGGCGCGCCCTCGTCGCCGCGCGTCGTCGAGGCGGTACGGCGTCCGGCGGTGCGGGTGAGGGCAACCACCCGGCGCGGCACGGCTCGCCGCGCTCGGATATGGTCGCTGCGTACGGCAAGGGGGCCGGCACCGGCGCTCCCCGCCGAACCCACCGCCTCGGGGCGGTCAGGTCCCTCGGACCGCGGCGGGGTGGCCGAGATGAACCGTCAACGGCCGGCTCCAACGGTCGGCGCACATCACTTCGCCGGCCGAGGGTCTCCACGCCGGCGAACCAGAACGCGAGGAGATGGGACCTGTGACCATCCGGGTTGGCATCAACGGCTTCGGCCGGATCGGCCGTAACTTCTTCCGGGCAGTGCTGGCGTCCGGCGCTGACGTCGAGGTCGTGGCCGTCAACGACCTGACCGACAACGCGACGCTCGCTCACCTGCTCAAGTACGACAGCATTCTGGGTCGCCTCCCGCACGAGGTCAAGGCCACCGCTGACGAGATCACCGTCGGCGGCAAGACCATCAAGGCGTACGCCGAGCGTGACCCGGCCGCGCTGCCGTGGGGCGACCTGAACGTCGACGTCGTCATCGAGTCGACCGGCTTCTTCACCGACGCCACCAAGGCGAAGGCGCACGTCGACGGTGGGGCCAAGAAGGTCATCATCTCGGCGCCGGCCAAGAACGAAGACGTCACCGTGGTGATGGGTGTCAACCAGGACCAGTACGACCCGGCCAAGCACACCATCATCTCGAACGCCTCCTGCACCACGAACTGCCTCGCGCCGATGGCGAAGGTGCTGCACGACACGTTCGGCATCGAGCAGGGTCTGATGACCACGATCCACGCGTACACCCAGGACCAGAACCTGCAGGACGCGCCCCACTCCGACCTGCGTCGGGCCCGGGCCGCCGCGCTGAACATCGTGCCGACCTCGACCGGTGCCGCGAAGGCGATCGGCCTGGTGCTGCCGGAGCTCAAGGGCAAGCTGGACGGGTACGCGCTGCGGGTGCCGATCCCCACCGGCTCGGCCACCGACCTCACCGTGACCGTCGGTCGGGAGACCACGGTGGACGAGGTCAACGCCGCGCTGAAGGCCGCTGCCGAGGGTCCGCTCAAGGGCATCCTGGTCTACAACGAGGACCCGATCGTGTCGGCCGACATCGTCACCGACCCGGCGTCCTGCATCTTCGACGCGCCGCTGACCAAGGTGATCGGCAACCAGGTCAAGGTCGTCGGCTGGTACGACAACGAGTGGGGCTACTCGAACCGTCTGGTCGACCTGGTCAAGCTGGTCGGCAAGTCGCTGTGAGTGCGACCATCCGCAACCTCGACGACCTGCTCGCCGAGGGGGTGTCGGGTCGGCGCGTGCTGGTGCGCGCCGACCTGAACGTCCCGCTCGACAAGCAGACCGGTGAGATCACCGACGACGGTCGGATCCGGGCGGTGCTGCCGACGCTGGGCGCGCTGGTCTCCGCCGGCGCGAAGGTGGTCGTCTGCTCGCACCTGGGTCGGCCGAAGGGCGCACCGGACCCGCAGTTCAGCCTCACCCCGGTCGCCGGCCGGCTCGGTGAGCTGCTCGGCGCGCCGGTGCACTTCGCCGCCGACACGGTCGGCGAGTCGGCCCAGGCCACCGTGGCGGCGCTCGCCGACGGCGAGGTCGCGCTGCTGGAGAACCTGCGCTTCAACAAGGGTGAGACCAGCAAGGACGACGCCGAGCGCGGTGCCTTCGCCGACCAGCTCGCCGCGTTGGGCGACGCGTACGTCGACGACGCCTTCGGTGCGGTGCACCGCAAGCACGCCAGCGTGTACGACGTACCGGCGCGGCTGCCGCACGTCGCGGGTCGCCTGGTGCTGCGCGAGGTGGAGGTGCTCTCCACGCTCACCGGGTCGCCGGAGCGGCCGTACGTGGTGGTGCTGGGCGGTTCCAAGGTCTCCGACAAGCTCGCCGTGATCGAGGCGCTGCTGCCGACCGTGGACCGGCTGCTCATCGGTGGCGGCATGTGCTTCACGTTCCTCAAGGCGCAGGGTCACGAGGTGGGTACCTCGCTGCTCGAGAAGGACATGGTCGACACCTGCCGCAACCTGCTGGAGCGCGGCGAGGGCAAGATCATGCTCCCGGTCGACGTGGTGGCCGCGGACGCCTTCGCCCCGGACGCGGCGCACGACGTGGTGCCGGCCGACGGCATCCCCAGCCACCGGGTCGGGCTCGACATCGGTCCGGAGACCGTGGCCGGCTTCGCCGCGGCGCTGCGTACCGGTGCCCGGACGATCTTCTGGAACGGCCCGATGGGCGTGTTCGAGATGGCCGCGTTCGCGGGCGGCACCCGGGGGGTCGCCGAGGCGATCGCCGAGTCCGAGGCGTTCAGCGTGGTCGGTGGCGGTGACTCGGCGGCGGCGGTGCGGTCGCTCGGCCTGGACGAGAAGTCCTTCGGCCACATCTCCACCGGCGGCGGCGCCTCCCTGGAGTACCTGGAGGGCAAGACCCTCCCCGGCATCGCGGCCCTGGAGAACTGACTGATGGCAAGTGCTCCCCGCCGGCCGCTGATGGCCGGCAACTGGAAGATGAACCTCAACCACCTTGAGGCGAACCTGCTGGTGCAGAAGCTGGCGGCCAGCCTCAATGAGAAGCAGCTGACCGACGTGGAGACGGTGGTCCTGCCGCCCTTCACCGACCTGCGCACGGTGCAGACCGTGGTGGAGGGCGACAAGCTGCTCATCGGCTACGGCGCGCAGGATCTCTCGGCGCACGCCTCCGGCGCGTACACCGGTGAGATCGCCGGGTCGATGCTGGCGAAGCTGGGCTGCACCTACGTGGCGATCGGGCACTCCGAGCGGCGTGCCTACCACGACGAGGACGACGCCCTGGTCAACGCCAAGGTGCAGGCCGCGCTGGCCAACGGGCTCACCCCGATCCTCTGCGTGGGGGAGGGGCTGGACGTCCGCGAGCAGGGCGGGCACGTGGCGCACTGCGCCGACCAGCTCGACGCGGCTCTGAAGGGGCTCACCGCCGAGCAGGTCACCAAGGTCGTCGTCGCGTACGAGCCGGTCTGGGCGATCGGCACCGGCAAGACGGCGACCCCCGAGGATGCCCAGGAGGTGTGCGGCGCGGTGCGGTCCCGGCTCGCCGAGACCTTCGACCAGGCCACCGCGGACCAGGTCAGGGTCCTCTACGGCGGCTCGGTGAAGTCGTCGAACGTGGCCGCGATCATGGCGCAGCCGGACGTGGACGGTGCCCTGGTGGGTGGCGCCAGCCTGGACGCCGAGGAGTTCGCGAAGATCTGCCGGTTCCCGGAGCACATCACCGGCTGATCGCTCGCTATCCTTGACTCCGCCCGTCCGCCGGTCGGTGCCGCCGTGCCCGACCTGTCCGGGCGAGGATCGTAACGAGAGGACTGACCCCCGCCATGCCGATCTGGTTCGCCTACACGTTGATCGTGTTGCTGGTCATCACGAGCGTTCTGCTCGTCCTGCTGATTCTGCTGCACCGGGGCAAGGGCGGTGGGATGTCCAGCATGTTCGGCGGTGGGGTCAGTTCCAGCCTGGCCGGGTCGTCGGTGGCGGAGAAGAACCTCGATCGCTACACCGTCCTGGTGGGCATCGTCTGGTTCGCCTGCATCGTCGGGCTCGGGCTCTGGCTCCGGCTCGAAGTCGGCACGGGGGTCTGAGCCGCCTCTCCAGTCGTACAATCTGCGCGCGGTCCGTCACTCGACGGGCCGCGCGCAGTCCGTTACACCCGCTGCACCGCGTCGCCCGCCGTCCACCCCTCGACGGCGGTCCCCTCCGACGACAGGAGCGAGCGCCGTGTCGAACGGCCATGTCATCCGGGGCGCCCGGGTCGGGTCCGCGCCCCCACGCCATTCCGAACGCCATCAGCCGGTCCCGTGCCGGTCGGTGAGCTACTGGTGCCGTAACGGGCACCGCACCGACATCCGTCTCGTGGCCGAGGTGCAGGCGCCGCCGACCTGGGACTGCCCGCGCTGCGGGTTGCCGGCGGGGACGGACGCCCACGACCCGCCCGGCCGGGTACGCGCCGAGCCCTACAAGAGCCACCTGGCGTACGTGAAGGAGCGGCGTACCGAGGCGGAGGGGGAGGCGATCCTCGCCGAGGCCCTCGCGGCGCTGCGTCGCCGACGCGGCGCCCGCTGAATCCCGCTGTCTGCCGCAGGCACGGGGCTCGCGCTGAAAGTGTGAGGAAGGGTCCCCTGCTATGCACCAGGCGTTAGCAGGGGACCCTTCCTTGCACGCGTCAGCGCAGGCTGCGGAAGCGGGCGGGGAGATCGGCGGCGGCGGCGCGGTCCAGCAGCCAGAGGGTGCGGCTGGTGCCCTGGACACCGGCCGCCGGCACCTGCACCGGCCCGGCACCGGCCAGCGCCATGCCGACCGCCTGGGCCTTGTCGGAGCCACCGGCCACCAGCCACACCTCTTCGGCGGTGTTGATGGTCGGCAGGGTCAGGGTGGTCCGCACCGGCGGCGGCTTGGGGCTGCCCCGCACCGCGCTGACCGGACGGCTCTCGTAGTGCACCGGGTGCTCGGGGAAGACCGAGGCGACGTGCCCGTCCTCGCCCACGCCGAGCATCAGCACGTCGAAGTGGGGCAGGGCGGCGGTGCCGGGCCGGGCGGCCCGGGCCAGCTCGGCCGCGTAGCGGGCGGCGGCCTCCTCCGGGTCGGCGCCCGCGTCCGACGACGGCATCGGGTGGATCCGGTCCGGGTCGAGAGGCAGCGCGTCGAGGAGGGCCGCGCGGGCCTGCGTCTCGTTGCGGTCCGGGTCGCCGGCCGGCAGGAACCGTTCGTCGCCCCACCAGAAGTCCACCCGGGACCAGTCCACCGCGTCCTTGGCCGGCAGGGCGCCGACCGCCCGGTAGACCGCCGCCGCGATCCGCCCGCCGGTGAGCACCACCGCCGCCTGGCCCCGTTCGGCCTGCGCGTCGAGCAGCTTCACCACCAACCGTGCCGCGACGGCCTGCGCCAGCAGATCCGCGTCGGCGTGTACGGCGACACTCGCCTCAGTCATGCTGTCCTTCCGCGACCGCACCGGCGGTCGGTGTCGTGGTGGGGTATCCGGGCCGGACGGTCAGGAATCGGTGCTGGTGGAGCTGTGCGCGGTGACGCCCGCCTCGGCCCGCCGTGCGGTGCTCGGGTCCTTCCAGACGTGCACGCGTTGACCGGAGCGCCGGTCCAGGTTGGTCAGCCCGGCGAAGGCGCCGAGCGCCTCGGCGTACACCTGGTCGGAGCCGAGCCGGCGCAACTCCTCGGCCAGTTCGTCGCCGAGCGGCCGACGCACCAGCGGCAGCACCCGGTCCTCCTGGCCGGTCCGCCGGAAGACGGCCATGCTGTCGTCCCGGGTCAGCGTCAGCTCGTCGCCGTTGGCGCAGCGCAGCTGCACCTCGCGCATCCGGGGGAACTCCTTGGTCCGCTCCCAGCGCGGCTTGATGCCGAGTCGGCTGCGGAGCCAGCCCCGCATCAGCGCGGCCGTCGGGTCGGTCGGCGGTGCGACCACCGCCGCCTCGGTGAGCTGCGCCTCGGTGGTGTCGAAGGCACCGGCGACCAGGGTGCGCCACGGGGTGATCCGGGTCCAGGCGAGGTCGGTGTCGCCGGGGGCGTAGTCGCGCGCCCGCAGCCGCAGCGCCTCGATCGGGTCGGCGGCCTGGGCGGAGTCGGTGATCCGCCGGTCCGCGACCACACCGAGGAAGTCGGTGGCGATCTCGTCCGGCGGCTCGCCGTGCCACCAGGTGACCACCGGTACGTCCGGCACCAGCAGCGGCATCACGACGGACTCGGCGTGCAGCGCGAGGCGGCCGTACATCCGCATCACCACGGCCTCGCACGGGCCCAACCGGCCACCGACGACGATCTCCGCGTCGAGGCGGTTGCGGTCCCGGTCGACGTCGGAGCGGACCACCACGAGCAGCCGGCACGGGTGCGCGGCGGCGGCGATGGTGGCCGCCGCCTCGGCCTCGCGGACCCGCTTCTCGTCCACCACCACGATCAGGGTCAGGGCCATGCCGCTGGCCACGCCACCGGCACTGCGTCGTTCGGCGGCGAGCGCCTTCACCACCTCGTTGCCGGTGGTGTCCCACAATCCGATCAACGGAGCCTCCAGGTTCGCTCGCGGTGCCCGGTCACGCCCGCCGCCAGGCGCGGCCTTCGCGGGCCAGCATCTCGTCGGAGGCCCGGGGACCCCACTCACCGGACCGGTACGGCTCGGGCTTGCTGCCCTCCCAGGCGGCCACCAGCGGGTCCACCACGGCCCAGCTCTGTTCCACCTCGGCGGCGTCCGGGAAGAGCGTGCGGTCGCCGATCAGTACGTCCAGGACCAGACGCTCGTACGCCTCCGGGCTGGACTCGGTGAACGCCTCGCCGTACTGGAAGTCCATCGCGATGTCGCGGACCTCCATGGTGGTCCCCGGCACCTTGGAGCCGAACTTGAGCACCACGCCCTCGTCCGGTTGGACCCGGATGACGAGCTGGTTGTTGCCGAGCATCTCCATGTCGGCCGCGGTGAACGGCAGGTGCGGGGCCCGCTTGAACATCACCGCGACCTCGGTGACCCGTCGGGGCAGCCGCTTGCCGGCCCGGATGTAGAACGGCACCTCGGCCCAGCGGCGGTTCTGGATGCCCAGCCGCACCGCGACGTACGTCTCGGTGGTCGACGTCTGCGGGACGCCGTCCTCCTCCAGGTATCCCTTGGCCCGCTGGCCGCCGACCCAGCCGGGCAGGTACTGCCCGCGTACGGTGCCGTCGGCGACGTCGTGCGGCAGGGTGATCGCCTTGAGCACCTTGAGCTTCTCGGCCCGGATCTCGTCGGCGTCGAAGCTGGTCGGCTCCTCCATCGCGACCAGGGCGAGCAGTTGCAGCAGGTGGTTCTGCAGCACGTCGCGGGCGGTGCCGACGGAGTCGTAGAAGCCGGCCCGGGAGCCGATGCCGACGTCCTCGGCCATGGTGATCTGCACCGAGTCGACGTACTGCGAGTTCCACAGTGGCTCGAAGAGGCTGTTCGCGAACCGCAGCGCGAGGATGTTCTGGACCGTCTCCTTGCCCAGGTAGTGGTCGATGCGGAAGACGTCCTTGCGGGTGAACACGTCGTCGACCAGGTCGTTGAGCGCCTTGGCCGAGGGCAGGTCGTGCCCGAACGGCTTCTCCACCACGACCCGCCGCCAGCCGCCGCACTTCTCGTTGTCGGCCATGCCGGTGCGGGCGAGTTGCTTGAGCACCACCGGGAAGGCCGCCGGGGGGATGGAGAAGTAGAACGCCGCGTTGCCGTGGATGCCGTGGCTGTCGCGCAGCCCCTCCAGGCAGGAGGCGAGGTTGTCGAACGCGGTGTCGTCGTCGAACGAGCCGCCGACGAACTTGATGTTGTGCTCCAGCCGGGACCAGACCTCCTCCCGCCACGGGGTGCGGGAGTGTGCCTTGGCCGCCTCGCGGGCCAGCGAGGCGAAGTCGCCGTCGCGCCAGTCCCGCCGGGCGAAGCCGACGACCACGAAACCGGGCGGCAGCAGCCCCCGGTTGGCGAGGTCGTAGACCGCGGGCAGCAGCTTCTTCTGGGCCAGGTCACCGGTGACTCCGAAGATCACCAGAGCGCAGGGCTCCGGGATCCGCGGCAGCCGCCGGTCCTGCGGGTCGCGCAGCGGGTTCACGCCGCCTCCTCGCTCCGCTCGTCCACGTCGTCCATCGTCATGCCCGCAGCGACCCGACCGCGTCGATCAACCGGGTCAGGCCCGCCGACCGCTCGGTCAGGTGCAGGTGCAGTAGCGGGCGTCCACGACCGGCCAGGGCGCGCCGGTCGCCGGCGGCCTGCGCCGCCTGTCGTTCCCCGAAGGTGTACGGCTTGCCGGGTACCGGCAGATCAACTGTGACCGTACCGGTTATCTGAAGAAAGCTACCCGCCTGCGGGCCGCCCTTGTGGTATTGCCCGGTGGACTGCAGGTAACGGGGTCCCCAACCGAAGGTCACCGGTCGTCGGGTCAGTGCGGCCAGCAGTGGGCGCAGCCGTGCGGCGGCGGCCTCGGCGTGCGGGTCGAGGAAGGCGGTGACCGCCAGGTAGCCGTGGTCGCCGAGACCGGCGAGCAGGTGGCGCAGGGCGTCGGACAGGTCGTCCGGGGTGCCGGTCGGGGCGTACACCTGGATCGCGTCGGTGCTGGACGACGGCGTCGGCGTCGGGTCGGCCAGGGCCGCCTCGGTGTGCCGGGCGGACTCGGCGGCGTCGGGCCGGTCGGCCGGGTCGACACCGAGCACGGTGGCGGCGACGGCAGCGGCGTACTCCCAGGCCAGGAAGTGCGCGCCGAGGGGGCCGTTGACCGCCACGTCGGATGTGGTGCCACCGGTGGGCACCGCCGGAGCGGCGAGCGCGCCGCCGTAGCTGACGGTGAGCACGCCCGGCCCGGTCAGGCCGGGTTCGTCCGGGGACCCGACCGCCACCGGCAGGATGCCCTGGCCGTCCTTGCCGGTGGCACCGGCGAGCAGGTGCTCCACCCAGTCGCCCAGTCCCTCGACGCCGGTGCCGTCGGCGACCAGCGCGACCGTGTCCCGCCCCGTCGTCGCGGCGGCGGCCAGCGCGGCACCGAGCGTCAGGGCGGGGTTGTCCTGTGGGCGCGACAGCGAGGCCGCGAACGTGTCGGCCTGGTCGAGCAGGTCGGCCACCGGGACGCCGGCCAGCGCGCAGGGCACCAACCCGTACGCGCTCAGCGCCGAGGAGCCTCCGCTCACCGGCGGGTCGGCGGGCACGGTGATCGCCTCCCACTCGGCGGCGGCTGCCGCCAGCGGTGAACCCGGCTCGGTGACCACCACGACGTGTCGACCCGCCTCGGCCTCGCTCAGCCCCGCGTCGAGGAACGCCTGCCGGTAGGCGCGTCGGAGATCGTCCACCTCCGGCGTCGCCTCGGCGGCGCCGGTCAGGACCACGACGGTGCGGGCGAGCCGGTCGTCCAGGGCGGCCCGGATCCGGCCGGGGTCGGTGGTGTCGAGCACGGTCAGCGGGTGACCGGTGGTACGGGCGACGGCCTGCGCCGCGAGCGCGGTGCCGTCCATGCCGAGCAGCACCACGTGGTCGAGGTCGGCCAGTTCCGCCGCCAGTTCGGCGAGGCGGGGGAGCAGATCGGCCCCGCCGTCGCCCCGGCCGGCCGCCGCCCGGGGATCCCACAGGGGTGGGTCCTGGGCGGCCAGCCGGCCCGGGACGTCGGCGTCGACCAGAGCCTGCCGGGTCGAGGCCGGGGTGCTGCCGTCCACGGCCCGTGCGCCGTGCACGGTGAGACCTCCCGCCGACTCGGCGGGTGCGGCCAGCAGGTCACCCACGCCGCCACCCGGACGGGGCGGCGGCGCGGGGGACTTCTGGTCGCAGGGTCACGCATTGCCTCCGGCGCGCACGGCGGCGTCGGCGTTGTCGCTGGCGGCGTCGCTCGGGTGGCCGCTGCCCCGCCCGGCGGCGTCGAGCGACTTGCGGACACCGTCGAGCAGTTCGTTCCAGCTCGTCTCGAACTTCTCGACGCCCTCGCGCTCCAGCGTGTCGATCACGTCGGCCAGGTCCACACCGACCTCACCGAGGTCGGCGAAGACCTGCCGGGCGTCGTCGTACGCGCCGGTGACCGTGTCCGGCCGGGTCTCCCCGTGCTCGGCGTACGCGTGGACGACCGACTCCGGCATGGTGTTGACCGTGCCCGGCGCGATCAGTTCCTCGACGTAGATGACGTCCCGGTAGTCCGGGTTCTTCGTCGAGGTGGAAGCCCACAGCGGACGCTGCGGGTGCGCCCCGGCGGCGGCCAGCGCCTGCCACCGGTCACCGGAGAAGACCTCGGCGTACCGCTCGTAGGCCAGTCGGGCGTTGGCCACGGCCGCCTTGCCGCGCAGGGCCTTGGCCTGCTCCGAGCCGATCTTCTCCAGCCGCTTGTCCACCTCGCTGTCGACCCGGGAGACGAAGAACGAGGCCACCGACGTGATCGTGGACAGGTCGTGCCCGTTCGCCTTCGCCTGCTCCAGACCGGCGAGGAACGCCTCCATCACCTGCGAGTAGCGGTCCAACCCGAAGATCAGCGTCACGTTCACGCTGATCCCCTCGGCGAGCGCGGCGGTGATCGCCGGCAGGCCGGCCTCGGTCGCCGGGATCTTGATGAAGAGGTTGGGCCGGTCGACCAGCCACCACAGCGCCTTGGCCTCGGCGACCGTCTTCGCGCTCTCGTGGGCCAGGCGCGGGTCCACCTCGATGGAGACCCGGCCGTCGACGCCACCGCTGGCGTCGTACGACGGGCGCATCACGTCACAGGCCCACCGCACGTCGTACGTGGTGAGCATGCGGACGGCCTCTTCCACCTCGACGCCCCGGGTGGCCAGGTCACGAAGCTGCCAGTCGTACTCGTCGGCGTCGCTCAACGCCTTCGCGAAGATCGTCGGGTTGGTGGTCACCCCGACGACGTGCTTCTCCCGGCGGAGCTGGTCGAGCCCGCCGGAGCTCAGTCGTACCCGGGAAAGGTCGTCGAGCCACACCGCCACCTGCGCGGCGGAGAGCTCACCCAGCCTGTCGGTCGTCATTCACGCGCCTCCCTCAGTTGCCGGTCGTGAAACCGGTGATGTCACCGACCCGGGTCAGCGCCGCGTGCGCGGCGGCGACGATCCGGTCGGGGGTGAAGCCGAACTGTTCGAAGAGCACGGAGTGCGGGGCGCTCGCGCCGTAGTGCTCCAGGCTGACGCTCTCGCCGCAGTCACCGACGATGGCCCGCCAGGACATCGCGATGCCCGCCTCCACGCTCACCCGGGCCTTTACCCCGCGCGGCAGCACCGACTCCCGGTACGCCTCGTCCTGCGCGAAGAACCACTCCTGGCAGGGCATCGAGACGACCCGGGTGGGGGTGCCGTCGGCCTCCAGCCGCTCCCGCGCGGTCAGGCAGAGCTGCACCTCGGAACCGGTACCGACGATGATCACCTGAGGCTTGCCGTTGGACGCCTCGGCCAGCACGTAGCCGCCCTTGGCGGTCCCCTCGGCCCCGGCGACCTGCGTCCGGTCCAGCGTGGGCAGCGCCTGCCGGCTCAGTGCCAGCGCGGTGGGCCGGTCGGTGTGCTCCAGGGCCTGCCGCCAGGCCCACGCCGTCTCGTTGGCGTCGGCCGGCCGGACCACGTCCAGGCCGGGGATGGCCCGCAGCGCGGTCAGGTGCTCCACCGGCTGGTGGGTCGGTCCGTCCTCGCCGAGACCGATCGAGTCGTGCGTCCAGACGTAGACCACCGGCAGCTTCATCAGCGCGGCCAGCCGCACGGCGGGACGCATGTAGTCGCTGAAGACCAGGAACGTGCCGCCGTACGGGCGGGTGCCGCCGTGCAGGGCGATGCCGTTGAGGATGGCGCCCATGGCGTGCTCGCGGATGCCGAAGTGCAGCGTCCGGCCGTACTCGTGACCGGGGAACTCCTTGGTCGCGAACTGGCTGGGCACGAAGGAGGGCTCGCCCTTCATCGTGGTGTTGTTGCTCTCCGCCAGGTCGGCGGAGCCGCCCCAGAGCTCGGGCAGCACCGGCGCGAGCGCGGCGAGGACCTTGCCGGAGGCGGCCCGGGTGGCGATGCCCTTGGCGTCGGCGGGGAACTCCGGCAGCGCCTCGGTCCAGCCGTCGGGCAGGATCCGCCCGGCCAGCCGGTCGTAGAGGGCGCGGCGCTCGGGGTTGGCCTCGGACCAGGTGCCGAAGGCGGTGGTCCATTCCTGCTGGGCGGCGTCGCCGCGGGCGAGCGTCTTACGGGTGTGGGCGAGCAGTTCCTCGGTGACCTCGAACGATCCGGCCGGGTCGAAGCCGAGGATCTCCTTGGTGGCGGCCACCTCGTCGGCGCCCAACGCCGAGCCGTGGATCTTGCCGGTGTTCTGCTTGTTCGGCGCGGGCCAGCCGATGATGGTGCGCAGCCGCACGAACGACGGGCGGCCGGTCTCGGCCTTGGCGGCCAGCAGCGCCTGGTAAAGCTCGTCGACGTTCTCGTGGTAGTCGCCCTGGTCGGCGTCGCCGGTGCGCCAGTCGACCGTCTGCACGTGCCAGCCGTACGCCTCGTAGCGGGCCGCGACGTCCTCGCTCAGCGCGATCCGGGTGTCGTCCTCGATCGAGATCTCGTTGTCGTCGTAGATCACGCAGAGGTTGCCCAGCTGCTGGTGCCCCGCGAGCGCGCTGGCCTCGTGGGTGATGCCCTCCTCGATGTCACCGTCGGAGGCGATGCACCAGATGTGGTGGTCGAAGGCGGACTCGCCCGCCTCGGCCTCCGGGTCGAACAGGCCGCGCTCCCGGCGCGCCGCCATCGCCATGCCGACGGCGTTGCCCAGGCCCTGCCCGAGCGGGCCGGTGGTGGTCTCCACACCCGGGGTGTGCCCGTGCTCGGGGTGACCCGGAGTGAGCGAGCCCCACTGCCGCAGCGACTTGAGGTCCTCCAGGCTCAGCGGGTAGCCGGCGAGGAAGAGCTGGATGTAGAGCGTCAGGCTGGAGTGACCGGCGGAGAGCACGAAGCGGTCCCGGCCGGGCCAGTTCGGGTCGGCGGGATTGTGTCGCATCACCCGGTTGAACAGCAGGTACGCCGCGGGGGCGAGACTCATCGCGGTGCCCGGGTGGCCGTTGCCGGATTTCTCCACGGCGTCCATGGCCAGGACGCGGACGGTGTCCACGGCACGGCGGTCGAGGTCGGACCAGTCAAGTGCGGGGTGCGCAGGTCGGTTGGCAGCCACGGTGGTTTGTGCTCCTCGGCGAGATGGGCGGAACCCTCACAGGTGACCCTATCGAGCGCGGCTAAACGTGCGCCCGAGGATCTCAGCATGCTGGTCTGTACGTTTCCGTTCCGCCCGGCGGTTCAGTCGCGGGTGTGACGGCCCGCACCGTTACCGGGTCGCCCGGGCAGCCAAAACGACAACGCGTAGTGTGTGGGTCGGTGTGTGGACCCGAGACGGGTCCCCGCCGTCGTGACCTCCCCTGCCGAAGCCGGAAGGTGGCAATCCGTGAGCATGATCACCGAGCGCCCCGTCAGCAACCCTGCCGGGCAGACGCCGGTGCGCGTCACGGAGGAGGTGCCGGTCCGTTCGCGTGACCTGCGGACGGTGGTGGCGGCGTACGTGACGCTGACCAAGCCGCGGATCGTGGAGCTGCTGCTGGTCACCACGGTGCCGGCGATGATGCTCGCGCACGGCGGCATGCCGTCGCTGTGGCTGGTCGCGGTGGTGCTGGTCGGCGGGTCGCTCGCCGCGGGTGCGGCCAGCGTCCTGAACTGCTACATCGACCGGGACATCGACCAGGTGATGCGGCGCACCAAGCGTCGCCCGCTGCCGGCGCACACGGTGACGCCGCGTAACGCGCTGGTCTTCGGTCTGGTGCTGGCGGTGGTCTCGGTCGCGCTGATGGCGGCCTTCACCAACCTGCTCGCCGCCGGGCTGACGCTGGCGGCCATCGTCTACTACGACGTGGTCTACACGCTCTGGCTCAAGCGGACCACCACGGCGAACACCTTCTGGGGCGGCGCGTGCGGGGCGGCTCCGGTGCTGATCGGTTGGGCGGCGGTCACCGGGTCGCTGTCGCCGATCGCCTGGGCGTTGTTCGCGGTGGTCTTCTTCTGGCAGATGCCGCACTTCTATCCGCTGGCCATGAAGTACAAGGACGACTACGCCCGGGCGGGTATCCCGATGCTGCCGGTGGTGGCGTCGGTGCGGCGGGTCAACACCGAGATCGTGTTGTTCGCCTGGCTCACGGTGCTCACCTCGCTGGCCGTCTGGGCGCTGGGCCTGAGCCCGATCTACGGCGTGCCGACGCTGGTGGTGGGCGCGATCTTCCTGGTCGAGTCGCACAAGCTGGCCGGTCGGGCCAGCCGGGGCGAGCCGGTCAAGCCGATGCGGCTGTTCCACTGGTCCACCACGTACCTGACGATCGTCTTCGCCGCCGCCGCGCTCGACGCCCTGATCTGATGCAAGGAAGGGACTCTTCCTAACGCCTCGCGTATAGGAAGGGTCCCTTCCTAACAATCGGGCAAGGGCGAGCGAATGCGATTTGTCTGCTTTGTCGGACTATTGACAGCGACTTCGGTATCAATCTCGTCCGCCCGCGAGCGAGGGCATTGATGGCGATCTGCGGCGTCGATTAGGGCGTTTTGGCCGGATAAATTAGGTCAAAACTCCTGGGTGCTGTCGTAAACCAGCAGGTAATCGGTATCACAAAAGCCCGCCGGTTCTCGCACTTTCGCTTGCCTCTCTGCTTAGGCTTCGCGTTATGGCAGATGGTTCCGATACGACGCTGACGGCTGATCAGACCGCCTCCGGCGCGGCCCCGAGCGGGCTGGTCGCGGGTATCAAGTCGTTCGCCGCCGGACACGGCGGGGCGAAGGCGGTCATCGAGTACGTCGGCAAGCGTGGGGCGCGGATCGTCCTGGTGGGTTCGGACGGTGCGTGGGGCGACCAGTTCGCGGAGGACACCGGCGTCGCCCGGGATGCCTGCGCGGCGGCCGGCGTCGACGTGGAGAATGCCTGGGAGCGGGAGCTGATGGACCAGATGCGGCCCAGCAACGACCTCTGGCGTTCGATGGCCCGCCGCACCATGGCCCGCTAGATCAATCCGCACCAGAGACAGATAGAGATAGAGACAGATTGACTAACCACCACCAGTCGACCCGGGGGAAACCCCGGGTCGCTCTCGTCACCTGCACCGAACTGGCGGATCTGGAGCCGGACGACCGCCTCGTGGTCGGCCCGCTCGCCGCCCGTGGGGTCACCGCCGAGCCGGTCGTCTGGGACGACCCGGCCGTCGACTGGTCCGACTACGACCTGGCGATGCTCCGCTCGCCCTGGGACTACATGTCCCGCCGCGACGAGTTCGTCGCCTGGGCGACCCGGGTGCCCCGGCTGGCCAACCCGGCCGACGTGGTGCGCTGGAACACCGACAAGCGCTACCTCGACGAGCTGTCCGCCGCCGGTGTGCCGACGGTGCCCACCGCCTGGGTGCTCCCCGGCGAGCAGTGGCGACCGCCCGCCGACACGGGGGAGTACGTGATCAAGCCCTCGGTCAGCGCGGGCAGCCAGGACACCGGCCGCTACGACCTGGCCGACCCGGAACACCGGGACCTCGCCGTGGCCCACGTGCGCCGACTGGGCGCGGCCGGCCGGGTCGCCATGATCCAGCCGTACCTGCGCGCGGTGGACTCGGCCGGCGAGACCGCGCTGCTCTACTTCGCCGGTCCGGACGGGCCGGCGTTCAGCCACGCCATCCGCAAGGGCCCGATGCTCGCCGGGCCCGACCTCGGGGTGGGCGGCCTGTACCGGGCCGAGGAGATCAGCCCGCGTACCGCCGGACCCGACGAACTCGCGGTGGCGCAGCGGACCCTCGCGGCCGTGCCCGGTGGCCCGGAGCGCCTGCTCTACGCCCGGGTGGACCTGATCCCGGGCCCGGACGGCGCACCGGTGCTGGTGGAGTTGGAGTTGACCGAGCCGTCGCTGTTCCTCGGGCACGCCGAGGGTGCCGCCGAGCGGCTCGCGGAGGCGATCATCGCCCGGATGGGCTGATCGTCGGGTTCCGGCCGGTGACCTGTCGGCCGGAACCGGTGGGTCGTCGCCTCAGGCGTGCGCGGAGACCGGCTGCGCGGCCGGGACGGCGCTCTCGTCCGGCGCCGGGTCCACCGGGCGGCGCTCCCGGATCGACCAGAGCACCGCCAACGTCGACAGCCAGACCAGGCAGGAACCGAGCATGTGCGCGCCGACGAGCAGCACCGGCAGGTTGGTCAGGTACTGCACGATGCCGATCACGCCCTGCGCCAGTTCGACGGCGAGCAGCACCCCGGCGGCCCGCACGGCGCGGGCCGGCGCGCCGACCGCGCGGAGCGCCAGCCAGAGGCCGACGGTGAGACCGATCAGCAGGAAGACCAGGTCGGCGTGCACCTGGGAGATGGTCTGCGGATCGAGGCCGTTGCGGACGGCGTTCGCGTCGCCCGCGTGCGGGCCGCTACCGGTGACCGCCACGCCGACCACGATCACCGCCGCACTGACCACCACGGTCAGCCAGGTCAGGGTGCGCAGCGCGGAGGGCACGACCGGCACCTTCGGCCCGTCCGGCTCGGTCACCCGACGCCAGAGGGCGTACGCGACGAGCAGCAGCGCCATCGAGACCACGAAGTGGATGCCGACGACCGAGGGGTGCAACTGGGTGCGGACGGTGATCCCGCCGATCACCGCCTGCGCCACGATCCCGAGGACCACCGCCAGGGCCAGCGGCACCACCCCTCGGCGACGCGGCCGGTGCGCCAGCGCGGCCAGCAGCATGGCGCCCGCGATCAGCACCAGCACGAACGTGAGCAGCCGGTTGCCGAACTCGATCACCCCGTGCACGCCCATCTCGGCGGTGGTGGTGTACGAGTCGTCGGTGCACCGGGGCCAGGTGGGGCAGCCTAGTCCCGAGGCGGTGAGCCGGACCGCCCCGCCGGTGACGACGATCACCGTGTTCGCGACGATGTTGGCGTACGCGAGTCGGCGCAGCAGGGTGGTGGAGACCGAGAACCGGGCGGGTCGCTTCACGGAGCGAATCCTACGCACCGTAGTTGACGCTGATCGGGTGACTCCGCCCGCTCGGTGGCTCGGATCACCGGACCCCGCGTTTGCAGGCGTCTGGCGAATTACGTAACGTGGGCGTTGTGAAAAAGGCGGCAGGGTTCCCCGGGTACCCGCCGACGGCCGGTTCGGCCGCCGGTGGCCCGGTGCCGCCTGCCACGGAACTTCCGCCCAGCTCGGAAGTGGCGCCCGCCGCCGACCTGTCGACCCGGGACCGGGTCACCCAGTTGCTGCTGGAGCGTCGCGCCGCCACCGCCGCCCAACTCGGCGACGCGCTGGGGCTCAGCCCGGCGGCGATCCGTCGGCACCTGGACGCGATGCTCGCCGACGGCGACGTGGTCGCCCGTGAGCAGACCGTCCGCGGCCACCGGGGGCGGGGTCGCCCGGCCAAGGTGTTCCTGCTGACCGACGCCGCCCGCAGCCGCTGCGGCACCCACCACTACGACAACATGGCCACCGCGGCGCTGCGGTGGATCGCCCGTACCGGCGGCTCCCGCGCGGTGGAGGACTTCGCCGCCGAGCAGGTGGCCGCGCTGGAGGCGCGCTGTCAGGCCGCCCTGAGCGACGCCGGGGACGATCCGATGGCGCGTGCCGAGGCACTCGCCGCGGCGTTGACCGCCGAGGGATACGCTGCCAGTGCGTCCACGATCGCTTCCGGCGGCCAGCTCTGCCAGCACCACTGCCCGGTGGCGCACGTGGCCGCCGAGTTCCCTGCGTTGTGCGAGGCCGAGACCACGGTGATCTCTCGCCTGGTCGGCACCCACGTGCAGCGCCTGGCCACCATCGCGCACGGCGACGGGGTGTGCACCACGCACATTCCGGGCTCGTCGCCTGCCCAGTCCGGTAAGACCGTCACCACTGTGAGGACAGATAGATGACCGAGCAGATCGTCCAGCCCCTGACCCAGGAGGAGCAGCTCGCCGCCCTGGGCAACTACGAGTACGGCTGGGCCGACCCGGACGTCGCCGGGGCGGTCGCCCAGCGTGGCCTCAGCGAGGCGGTGGTGCGGGACATCTCGGCCAAGAAGAACGAGCCCGCGTGGATGCTCGACCTGCGGCTGAAGGGTCTGCGGCTGTTCGGGCGCAAGCCGATGCCGGCCTGGGGCGCCGACCTCACCGGGATCGACTTCGACAACATCAAGTACTTCGTGCGTTCCACCGAGAAGCAGGCCGCCAGCTGGGAGGACCTGCCGGAGGACATCAAGAACACCTACGACAAGCTGGGCATCCCGGAGGCGGAGAAGCAGCGTCTCGTCGCCGGTGTGGCCGCCCAGTACGAGTCCGAGGTGGTCTACCACAAGATCCGTGAGGACCTGGAGGAGCAGGGTGTCCTCTTCCTGGACACCGACACCGCCCTCAAGGAGCACGAGGACGTCTTCAAGGAGTACTTCGGCACGGTGATCCCGGTCGGCGACAACAAGTTCGCCGCCCTGAACACCTCCGTGTGGTCCGGCGGCTCGTTCATCTACGTGCCGAAGGGCGTGCACGTGGAGATCCCGCTGCAGGCGTACTTCCGGATCAACACCGAGAACATGGGCCAGTTCGAGCGGACGCTGATCATCGTCGACGAGGGCGCGTACGTGCACTACGTCGAGGGTTGCACCGCGCCGATCTACTCCTCGGACTCGCTGCACAGCGCCGTGGTGGAGATCATCGTCAAGAAGAACGCCCGGTGCCGTTACACGACCATCCAGAACTGGTCGAACAACGTCTACAACCTGGTCACCAAGCGCGCGGTCTGCCACGAGGGCGCGACCATGGAGTGGATCGACGGCAACATCGGCTCCAAGGTGACCATGAAGTACCCGGCGGTCTACATGACCGGCGAGCACGCCAAGGGCGAGGTGCTCTCGGTGGCCATGGCCGGCGAGGGCCAGCACCAGGACGCCGGCGCCAAGATGGTGCACGCCGCGCCGCACACCAGCAGCACGATCGTGTCGAAGTCCATCGCCCGGGGCGGCGGCCGGACCTCCTACCGGGGTCTGGTGCAGGTCCTGGAGGGCTCGCACAGCAGCGCCAGCACGGTCAAGTGCGACGCCCTGCTGGTGGACACCATCTCCCGCTCCGACACCTATCCGTACGTCGACATCCGCGAGGACGACGTGTCGATGGGGCACGAGGCGACCGTCTCCAAGGTCAGCGAGGACCAGCTCTTCTACCTGATGAGCCGGGGCCTGAGCGAGGACGAGGCGATGGCGATGATCGTGCGCGGCTTCATCGAGCCGATCGCCAAGGAACTGCCGATGGAGTACGCCCTGGAGCTCAACCGCCTGATCGAGCTGCAGATGGAGGGCGCGGTCGGCTGACCCGCCCACCGGCGGGCCGGCTCGCGTCGGCCCGCCACCCTCGCACCACAGACCGTCGTCGTGAGAACAGACCAAGGACGAGATGACTACCCAGGCTTCCGCGCCGCCGCCGAGCACCAAGTCGCAGGCGCTGCGCTCGTACGACGTCGCCGACTTCCCGGCCCTGACCGGCCTGGAGGAGGAATGGCGTTTCACCCCGCTCAAGCGGTTGCGCGGGCTGGTCGGTGACGGCCGCACCGCGACCGGCACGGTCCGGCACGAGTACGCCGACCTGCCCGAGGGCGTGACGGTGGAGCGCGTCGACCGGGACGACGAGCGGGTCGGCAGCGTGCTGACCCCGTTCGACCGGATCAGCGCGCTGGCGTACGGCGGTGCCGGCCAGGCGCTGCTGGTGCGGGTCGCCCGGGAGGCCGTCCCGGCCGGGCCGGTGACCGTACGGGTGGTCGGCGAGAGCGCCGAGGGGGTGGCCTTCGGGCACACCGTCGTGCAGGTGGAGCGCTTCGCCGAGGCGACCCTGGTGCTGGAGCACGTCGGTTCGGCGACGCTTGCCGACAACGTCGAGGTGACCGTGGCCGACGGCGCGAAGCTGACGCTGGTCACCGTCTCCGACTGGGCCGACGACGCGGTGCAGGCGCAGCACCTCAAGGTGAAGCTGGGCCGGGACGCCCGTGTGGTGCACGTCCAGGCCACGCTCGGCGGCGACCTGGTGCGCCAGTTCACCACCGTCGAGTACACCGACCGGGGCGGCGAGGCCGAGCTGTACGGCGTCTACTTCGCCGACTCCGGCCAGCACCTGGAGCACCGCCAGCTGGTCGACCACACCGTGCCGGACTGCCGCAGCTACGTCGGCTACCGGGGCGCGTTGCAGGGTGACAGCGCCCGGACGGTCTGGGTCGGCGACGTGCTGATCCGCGCCGAGGCGACCGGCACCGACACGTACGAGATCAACCGGAACCTGCTGCTCAGCGACGGTGCCCGGGCCGACTCCGTGCCGAACCTGGAGATCGAGACCGGCGAGATCGCCGGTGCCGGGCACGCGAGCGCCACCGGCCGCTTCGACGACGAGCAGCTGTTCTACCTGATGGCCCGGGGCATCCCGGCGGCCGAGGCCCGTCGCCTGGTGGTGCGCGGCTTCTTCGCCGAGCTGCTCAACAAGATCCCGGTCGAGGAGCTGCGCGAGCGGCTCGGGGAGACGATCGAGGCCCGCCTGACCAAGGCCGGCGCCTGATGATCCGTGTCTGCGCCGTCGAGGACGTGCCGAAGGGCACCGCGGTCAGCGCCGACGTCGACGGCACCGCGATCGCGCTCGTGCACGCCGAGGACGACGTGTTCTACGCCGTGCACGACGAGTGCTCGCACGCCGCGGTGGCCCTCTCCGAGGGGGAGGTGTCCGGCTGCACCCTGGAGTGCTGGCTGCACGGCTCCCGCTTCGACCTGCGTACCGGTGAGCCGAGCGGGCTGCCGGCGACCGAACCCGTACCCGTCTATCCCGTCGAAGTCCGCGACGGCGACATCTACGTCAGCCTGACGCCGAGTAATGGAGTGACCCGATAATGAGCACCTTGGAGATCCGTGACCTGCAGGTGTCGGTCAAGCTGCCCGAGGGTGAGCTCAAGCCGATCCTGGCCGGTGTCGACCTGACCGTGCGCTCCGGTGAGACGCACGCGATCATGGGCCCGAACGGCTCCGGCAAGTCGACCCTGGCGTACTCGATCGCCGGTCACCCGAAGTACGAGATCACCGGCGGGTCGGTCACCCTCGACGGCGTCGACGTGCTGGAACTCTCGGTCGACGAGCGGGCCCGCGCCGGTCTGTTCCTCGCCATGCAGTACCCGGTCGAGGTGCCCGGCGTGTCGGTGGCGAACTTCCTGCGGACGGCCAAGACCGCGCTGGACGGCGAGGCGCCGAAGCTGCGTACCTGGGGTGGCGAGCTGCGCGGTGCCATGGAGCGTCTGCACATGGACCCGGCCTTCGCCCAGCGCAACGTCAACGAGGGCTTCTCCGGCGGTGAGAAGAAGCGGCACGAGATCGTGCAGCTCGAACTGCTCAAGCCGAAGATCGCCATCCTCGACGAGACCGACTCCGGCCTCGACGTGGACGCGCTGCGCGTGGTGAGCGAGGGCGTCAACCGGGTCCGCGACACCGGTGACACCGGCCTGCTGCTGATCACCCACTACACCCGCATCCTGCGCTACATCAAGCCCGACTACGTGCACGTCTTCGTGGCCGGCCGGATCGTCGAGGAAGGCGGCCCGGAGCTGGCCGACAAGCTCGAGGAAGAGGGCTACGAGCGGTACGTCGCCGGGGCCGGGTCGGCGCGGGCCTGAGCCGAGGGAAGGGCCGGTCACCACGATGACCACCATCGCGATCCCGTCCGGGATGCCGCAGTACGACGACGTGCCCGGCTACGACGTGGCGGCGGTACGCGCCGACTTCCCGATCCTCGATCGGGAGGTCAACGGGCATCCGCTGGTCTACCTGGACAGCGCCAACACCTCGCACAAGCCGCGCCAGGTGCTCGCCGTGCTGGACGAGCACTACCGCCGGCACAACGCCAACGTGTCCCGGTCGGTGCACACCCTGGGCACCGAGGCGACCGAGGCGTACGAGGGGGCCCGGGCGAGGATCGCCGCGTTCGTCAACGCGCCGAGCGTGGACGAGGTGGTGTTCACCAAGAACTCCACCGAGGCGATCAACATCGTGGCGTACGCCTTCTCCAACGCCTCGCTGCGCGCCGACGGCGACCCGCGGTTCCGGCTCGGGCCCGGTGACGAGGTGGTGATCTCCGAGATGGAGCACCACTCGAACATCGTGCCGTGGCAGTTGCTCTGCGAGCGGACCGGTGCGACGCTGCGCTGGTTCCCGGTCACCGACAACGGCCGGCTGGACGAGTCGGGGCTGGCGGACCTGGTCAACGAGCGGACGAAGATCGTCTCGCTGGTGCACATGTCCAACATCCTCGGCACGGTCAACGCCACCTCGCGGATCACCGCGCGGGTGCGCGAGGTGGGTGCGCTGCTGATGCTGGACTGCTCGCAGTCGGTGCCGCACATGCCGATCGACGTGGTCGACCTGGACGCCGACTTCATCGTCTTCACCGGGCACAAGATGTGCGGCCCGACCGGCATCGGGGTGCTGTGGGGACGGGCCGAGCTGCTGGCGGCGATGCCGCCGGTCTTCGGTGGCGGTTCGATGATCGAGACGGTGTCGATGGAGGGCTCGACGTACGCGCCGCCGCCGGCCCGCTTCGAGGCGGGTACGCCGCCGATCGCCGAGGCGGTGGCGCTCGGTGCGGCCGTGGACTACCTGACCGGCCTCGGCATGCGGGCGATCCAGTGGCACGAGAAGCGGCTGACCGCGTACGCGTTGGACGCTCTGGCCACCGTGCCGGGCCTGCGGATCTTCGGTCCGGAGGTGCCGGTGGGTCGGGGTGGCACGATCTCGTTCGACCTGGCCGACGTGCACCCGCACGACGTGGGGCAGGTGCTCGACTCGCTCGGCGTGCAGGTGCGGGTCGGTCACCACTGCGCCCGCCCGGTCTGCCGGCGCTTCGGGGTGCCGGCGACGACGCGGGCCTCGTTCTACCTGTACACCACCACCGAGGAGATCGACGCCCTGGTCGCGGGTCTGGAACAGGTGCGGACGGTGTTCCGGTGAGCCGGGCCACGCCGGGCGAGTCGACGGGAGGTCGGCCCGATGCAGCTTGAGTCGCTCTACCAGGAGATCATCCTGGATCACTACAAGCACCCGCACGGCCGTGGCCTGCGGGACGCCGCCGACCCGGCGGCGCAGGTCGGCGAGGCGCACCACGTCAACCCGACCTGCGGCGACGAGGTGACCGTCCGGGTGGCCACCGACGGCACCGTGCTGCACGACGTGTCGTACGACGGCATGGGCTGCTCGATCAGCCAGGCGTCGGCGAGCGTGCTGCACGAGCTGCTGACCGGCCGCGACGCGGCGGCGGCGTTCGAGGTGCACGAGGCGTTCGTGGCGTTGGTGTCCGGCCGTGGCCAGGTCACGGCGGACGAGGAGGTGCTCGGCGACGGGGTGGCGTTCGAGGGTGTCGCCCGCTATCCCGCCCGGGTCAAGTGCGCGCTGTTGCCGTGGATGGCGTTCAAGGACGCCGCGGCACGCGCCGGTGTGGGCGCGAGCCCGACGGAGGTGAAGGCATGACCGAGGAAACCAGCACGCCGGAGAACGGGGGCGTGGCCACCGAGGCTGCCGCGCCGGTCGCGGCGACCGGCGGCAAGGCCGCCGCCGCCGACATCGAGGAGGCGATGAAGGACGTCGTCGACCCGGAGTTGGGCATCAACGTGGTCGACCTGGGCCTGGTGTACGGCGTCCACGTCGACGACGACAACGTCGCGACCCTGGACATGACGTTGACCTCGGCGGCCTGCCCGCTCACGGACGTGATCGAGGACCAGACCCGCCAGGCGCTGACCACCGGTCCGGGTGGTGGCCTGGTCAACGACATCCGGATCAACTGGGTCTGGCTGCCCCCGTGGGGGCCGGACAAGATCACCGACGAGGGGCGCGACCAGCTCCGCTCGCTCGGCTTCAACGTCTGACCTGACGACACGGCGCCCGGAGCCCGGCCGATGGCCGGAACTCCGGGCGCTGTCGTGTGTGCGCCGTGCCTTCTGTGGTGTCGGGCGGTGTGACCCGCCCGACGCGACAGTCAGGTCACAGGCTCAGCGTCCAACTGTCCAGGTAGCCGGTGTCGGCGCTGGCGGAGTCCTGGACCCGGAGCTTCCAGGCGCCGTCGGCGGCCTTGCCGGACAGGTCGCGGGTGTAGGTCTGGAAGATGTTGTCGGCGCTGCTGCCGGTGCGGTTGTGCAGCACGTACGCGGTGCCGTCCGGGGCGATCAGCGAGACGGTCAGGTCACCGATCCAGGTGTGGAAGATGCGCACCTCGACCGTGCTGGCCGCGCTGGCGGCGCGTCCGCACCCGTGGATGACGATCGTGCTCTCCACGGTGCTGTTGTCGTTGATCGGGTAGTCGGTGGCGTTGCCCTGGGTGCAGCCGGGCGGGCCGTTGACGGTGAGCGTGAAGGTGGCGCCCTGGGTGGTCTCCGGCCCGGTGCCCAGCACGGTCACCGTGTAGAGGCCGGGCACGGTGCCGGCGGCGGCGCTCAGGGTCAACGTGGCGGTGTCGCCGGAGGTGACCGTGGTCGGGCTGAAGCTCGCGGTCACTCCGGCCGGCAGGCCGCTGACGCCGAGCGCGATGCTGTGCGGAGTACCGACCGTGGTGGTGGTGCCGACCGTGGTCGTGGTGGAGCTGCCCGGGTCGACGGCACCGGCCGCCGGGGTGAGGGTGAGGGCGAAGTCCTGGGTGGGCGGCACGATGTTGCCGGTGTAGAGCAGCTTGTTCGGGGAGCCGACGCCCGGGTTGGTGACCACGTTGTCGGTGGCGTCGGCGACCAGCAGGTCGCGGATCTGCTGCGGGCTGTAGCCGGGGTTGGCGGCCACGGCCAGGGCGGCGGCGCCGGCCACGTGCGGGGAGGCCATCGAGGTGCCGTTGATGGTGTTGGTGGCGGTGTCGCTGCCGATCCAGGCCGAGGTGATCGTGCTGCCGGGGGCGAAGACGTCCAGGCAGGTGCCGAAGTTGGAGTAGCTGGCGCGGGCGTCGGTGCTGGTGGTCGCGCCGACGGTGATCGCCTCGGGGGTGCTGGCCGGCGAGTAGTTGCAGGCGTTGGCGCCGCTGTTGCCGGCGGCGACGGCGTACACCACGCCGTCGGCGATGGAGCGGGCGACCGCGTCGTTGGTGGCCTGGTCGCGGCCACCGCCGAGGCTCATGTTCGCCACCGCCGGCTCGCCCGGCTGGTGATCCGCGGTGACCCAGTCGATGCCGGCGATGACCTGCGCGTAGGTGCCGCCGCCGCCGTTGTCCAGCACCCGTACGCCGACCAGGGTCACGCCCTTGGCCACGCCGTACGCGGTGCCGCCGACCGTGCCGGCGACGTGGGTGCCGTGACCGTTGCCGTCGTCGGCGCTGCCGCCGTCGATGGCGTCGAAGCCGGAGACGGCACGCCCGCCGAAGTCGGTGTGGGAGAAGCGGATGCCGGTGTCGATGATGTACGCGGTGACGCCGGTGCCGTCGTTGGGGTAGGCGTAGCTGTTGTTCAGCGGCAGCGAGCGCTGGTCGATGCGGTCCAGTCCCCAGGACGGGGTGGGGGACTGGGTGCCGGCGATGCTGACGGTGCGGTTCTGCTGGACGTACTCGACGGACGGGTGGGCCGCCAGCCGCTTGGCCGCTCGTTCGGTCAGTCGGGCCTCGAAGCCGCGCAGGGCGTCCTGGTAGGTGCGGGCGATGCTGCCGCCGTGCCGCCCGGCGAGGGTCTTGGCGGTGGCCCCGACCTGTGCCCGGCTCACCGCCGAGTCCTTGAGCACGACGATGTACGAGTCGGCGACGGCGGCGGCGTCGCCGGCGTGCACGATCGCACCCTCCGCGGGGGCGGCCTGGGCAGGTGCGGCGACCGCCACCAGGGCGAGTGTGGCCGCGGCGGTGAGGGCGAGGCGCCAGGGACGCCGGGACGGCTGGGAGAGGAGCATCTCCCGCCTCCTTTCGATGCGCAGCCGGACCGTTTGTGACGGGCCGACCGGTGACCGTGGAACGGACTGACACAGATGGTAGGACCTCAACGCATCGAAGTTGAGAGATATAATTCGTCCCGCGAATCGCGTAGCATGGTGGATTTCAGCATCCACGATCTTGAATCATTTACCCGAAACAAGCCGGAAACGTCGGTCATTGGTGGGTGGCAGGGCTTGTCCGTTGTGGATGGTCTTCGACGTTCCGTGGTCAGGACTTGTTCCGGTTGGCGAGTCGGGTGTGTCCGCTACTGATCCACATGATTCGACCAGGAACGATTGTCGGGCGGCAATTCGTCGCGGGGGATGTTCGCAATTCGGTCCCATTGACGAGACGCGTGGATAGATGGCCGTGACGCGTCGGCCGGGACACCCGGTGGGAGCCGCCCGTAAATGCGTGGCACCCGTCGGGCGGGGGACGCAGGATGGCGGCGTGCGAACGTACCCGATGATGCCCCGCCCGGTTGCCGTGCCCGTCGCCACGGGCCGACAGCCGGTCGCGCCCGGGTCCCCGCCACCTGATCCGCTGTCGTGACCGGCGCGTTCCTGGCCGGCGTGGTCGCCGGCTACGGCGTCGCCATTCCGGTCGGCGCCATCGCGGTGCTCATCGTGGGGCTCACCGCCCGCACCTCGTTCCGGGTCGGTGCCTCCGCCGCGCTCGGGGTGGCCAGCGCCGACGGCCTCTACGCCGCGCTCGCGGCGTTCGGTGGCGCGGTCGTGGTCGGCTGGCTCGCCCCGCTCGCCACACCACTGCGGCTGGTCGCCGTCGCGGTGCTGCTCGCCCTCGCCGCACACGGCGCGTGGCAGGCGCTGCGCCCCACCGGCCCGACCCGGCCCGCCGTGGACGCCGACGACCGTCCGGCCCCCGGTGCCGTGCGGCGAGGGCTGGACACCCCACTGCGGGCGTACGCCGGCATCCTCGCGCTGACCCTGCTCAACCCGGCCACCGTCGTCTACTTCACCGCACTGGTGCTCGGTCGCGGCGGCCGGTACGGGTCCGGGGCCGGCGCGGCGACCCTCTTCACCCTCGGGGTGTTCCTGGCCTCGGCCAGTTGGCAACTGGTGATCGCGGCCGGTGGCACGCTGCTCGGCCGGACGCTCACCGGTGCGCGGGGACGCCTGGTCACGGCCCTGCTGTCGAGCGCCATCATCGCGGCACTCGCCGTCGCCCTGCTGATCGGCGGCTGACCCTCCGAACGGGACGGTCGACGGTGTGACGATCCGGTGACAGTCGCGTTGCGACCGGCGGCGGCGGTTCCCTTCCAGAGGATCTTCCCCTGTTCGGCTGATGTTCGTCCTCCGCCGTCCGGTTAGGGTCTGGCCCATCCATCGATCACTCGCGCTGCCCGTCGACCCGGACGGCGCGATGGGTCGCACCCCTCATCACCAGGGAGACGAGTTGAGGCGCTTCCGCACCCCTCGACCGGGCGGACGGTCCGGACACACCCGGTCACACCGACCCCGCCTGGCCGCCGTGCTGGCCATGGCATTGGTGGCGACGATGTCACCGATCCTGCTGACCTCCACCCCGGCCGCCGCCGCCCCCTCGGCCGACGGCCCGTGGCGCAAGGTGGACGGCACACCCGCCGCCACCAAAGCAGGCCGTCCGGCCGCCATCGAGGCGGCGCACCTGTCCGCCTACACACTGGACCGGGGCGGCATGCAGCGCCTGCTGGAGAGGGCACCGGCGGAGCAGCGCCGCGCGGCGGGCCAGCCCCAGCAGGTGGTGTCCCTGCCCGCCCCCGACGGGACCTTCCAGCGTTTCGCGCTGACGGAGTCGCCGGTGATGGAGCCGGAACTGGCCGCCGCCCACCCGGAGATCAGCACGTACGCCGGTACGGGCCTGGACGACCCGACCGCGACGATCCGCGCCGATCTCACTCCGCTCGGCTTCCACGCCTCGGTCCGGTCCGCTGACGGCGCGTGGTACATCGACCCCTACTACCACCGCGACCAGAGCCTGTACGCGAGCTACTTCGCCCGCGACCTGACGAACCAGAACGGTGAGTTCGTGGAGCGGGAGGACGTCGAGTCGGCGGCGCACCACCTGCACGACGAGATCGAGGAGGCGCACGACGAGCCGGTGGTCGGCCCACTGGTGACGCTGCGCACCTACCGTCTCGCGTTCGTCACCGACCCGTCGTACGCCACCTTCTTCGGCGTGGAGAACGTGACGGCCGCGAAGGTCACGCTGATCAACCGGGTGAACCAGATCTACGAGGACGAGACCGCGATCCGGCTCGTCCTGGTCAACGACACCGAGAAGACGAACCTGAACACCCCGGCGCTGGCCACCGAGCCGAACGGCCCCTGTGGCAGCGCCGGCTGCTACACCCCGGCGCAGCTGACCGGGTGCAGCAGCGGGCTGCTCAACCGCAACCGGATCGTGCTCGGCCAACTCGTCGGCGCGGGCAACTACGACGTCGGCCACATCGGTCTCGGACTGAGCGGCGGCGGCATCGCCGGCCTCGGCGTGGTCGGCGGTGACGGCAAGGCGCGCGGCTGCACCGGCCTGCCCAACCCGGTCGGCGACTACTTCGCCGTCGACTACGTGGCACACGAGATCGGGCACCAGTTCGCCGGCAACCACACCTTCAACGGCAACCAGTGGAACTGCTCGGGCGGCAACCGCAGCGCGGCCAACTCGTACGAGCCGGGCAGCGGTTCGTCGATCATGGCGTACGCGGGCATCTGCCAGCAGGACAACCTCCAGCCGCACACCGACCCGTACTGGTCGCACCGGACCTTCACCGAGATCACGAACTTCGTCACGTCGAGCCGGCCGGCGATCAACGAGGTGCAGACCGTCTCGTTGCGCGACTTCGACACCGCCGGTGACTCGTTCACCCTCGGCTACGGCGACGCGACCTCGGCGCCGATCGTGCGCGGGGCCAACTACACCACCGCCGGGATCAAGGCCGCCGTCGAGTCGATCGCGGGCTGGCCGGCCGGCGCGACGGTCACCGTGGCCGCCTTCGGGGGCAGCGGCACGCTCAACGACACCGGATTCCAGGTCACCTTCGGCGGCACCCTGGCCGCCACCGACGTGGCCCCGCTGACCCTGGGCGATCTCACCGGGGCCACCGGCTTCGTCGGCGAGACCGCCAAGGGCGGTGCCGTCGACAACGGCGGCCACCTGGTCGAGCAGACCACCAACCACGCCCCGGTGGTCACCGTGCCGGACGGTCTGACCATCCCGGTGCGTACGCCGTTCGCGCTCACCGGCAGCGCCACCGACGTCGACGGCGACACGCTGACCTACCTGTGGGAGCAGAACGACCGGGGTGGCAGCGCCGGCACCGCGCTGGTGAACAACACCAAGACCAACGGGCCGCTGTTCCGGGTCTTCGGCGAACCGGCGTGGGTGTCGCCCGAGGACGCCCTGAAGTACCACTCGCCGGGTCAGAACGCCGTCACCACCGACTCCACCCGGGTCTTCCCGGACCTCGCGCAGGTGCTGGTCGGCAACACCAACGCCCGTACGGGTGCCTGCCCCACCCCGCCGGCACCCCCGGCCAGCGGCAGCGCCTCCAACGTCCCGCCGGAGATCCTGGACTGCTACTCGGAGTTCCTGCCCACCCGGGACTGGGTCGGTGTGAACAACGACCGGACCCTGAACTTCAAGCTCACCGCCCGGGACGGTCGGCCGGGCGGGGGCGGGATCGGTAGTGCCGACGTCGCGCTGCGGCTGGCCCCGGACGCCGGACCGTTCCTGGTCACCTCGCAGGCCGAGGCCGCCGTGCTCGACGGTGGTACGGCCCAGACCGTCACCTGGGACGTCGCCGGCACCGACGTGGCGCCGGTGAACGTCGGCCACGTGAAGATCACGCTCTCGGTCAACGGTGGCGGGACCTTCCCGTACGTGCTGGCCCAGAGCACGCCGAACACCGGTAGTGCGACGGTGACCCTGCCGAACGTGGCGACCGACGAGGCACGGATCAGGATCGAGGCGGTCGGCAACGTCTTCTTCGCCGTCAACGACGCCGAGTTCGGCGTCCGCGCCGCCCCCGAGGTCTCCACCGACGCCCCGGCGGCGGGAGTCGACGTGCAGTACAGCGACGCCCTCTCGCCGACGGTGACCGTCCGGGCGACCGACGCCGACGGCGCCGGGTCGACGCTGACCGCGACCGCCACCGGTCTGCCGGCCGGTCTGGCGCTCACCGTCGCGGGCACCTCCGGAGCGGACACCCGCCCCGGCACCCGGAGCTGGACCGTCACCGGCACCACGTCGGCAGCCCCGGGCACGTATCCGGTCACCGTCACGGTGACCGACGGCACCGGGCTGGTCGGCAGCACCACGTTCACCGTCACCGTCAGCCCGGAGAACGCGGCCCTGACCTGGGCCGGTGACACCCTGGTCAGCACCGCGACCGCCGGTGCCGCCGGTCGGGCCCTGCTGCGGGCCGTGGTGCGGGACAGCTCCGTGCTGCCGTCGTCGGCCGACACCACCGGCGGCGACCTGCGTACCGCCACGGTGACCTTCACCGCGGGTGGGGCCACGCTCTGCACCGCCCGCGTGGACCTGGTCGCCCCGGCCACCACCACCGGTACGGCGGCCTGCACGGCGACCCTGCCGGCGGGCGCGCACACGGTGACCGCCACGGTCGGCGGCACCTACACCGGTGGCACCACCGCCACGGTGACGGTCGCGCGGTCCGACGGCGGATTCCTCACCGGGGGCGGCCACCTGACCGCCACCCGGTCGGCCGGCACCCACCCGGCGGACCGGGCGTCGAAGGTCTCGGTGAACCTGAACGCGAAGCCGGCCACCGCGAAGAAGGCGGCGTCGGGCCACGCGGAGATCACGTACCGCTCCGGCGGCACCGACTACAAGGTCCGGACCACCGCCGTCGACGGTCTCGGCATCACCTCGGCCGGTAGGTCGGCGTCGGTGCGCTACCAGGCCGGTCTCTACGACGGCCGGGGCAAGCTGGTGGCCGCCGGGCTGACGCTGGCGGTGATGGTGACCGACCGGGGCGCGCCGGGACGTCACGACACCGTCGGCATCACCCTCTGGCAGGGCGGCACCCTGGTCTTTTCGTCCGACTGGACGGGAGGCGGGACCGGCGAGGTGGCGCTGACCGGCGGCAACCTCACCGTGCACTGACCGGCGGGCAGGCCGGGGAGGCCCGTCCTCCCCGGCCTGTCGTCCGTCGATGGCTACCCCCGCAAGCGGCGGGTGAGCTCCACCACTCGCCGAAATATCCGCAGGTCGGGGCCGTATTGTCGCGAAGGTAATCCCGATTGCCAAGATAGGGAATCCCGGCGACAGGAGGACTCATGGCACGCACCCTCGACCTGCCCACCCCGCTCGTGTCCACCGAGTGGCTCGCCCAGCACCTCGACCACCCGGACCTGCGGATCCTCGACGCGACCGTGCACCTGGCCCCGCCGAGCGAGGCCGGTCAGGACTGGTCCCAGACGTCCGGTCGCCCCGAGTACCTGACCGCGCACATCCCGTCGGCGGCGTTCGCCGACATCATCGACGACCTCTCCGAGCCGGACGGCGGCTGGTTCACCAAGCCCTCTCCGGAGCGCTTCGCCGCGGCGGCGGGCCGACTGGGCATCGGCCCGGACACGGCGGTCGTGGTCTACGCGGCCAACGTCTTCTGGGCCACCCGGGTGTGGTGGCTGCTGCTCGCGAACGGCTTCGACAACGTGGCCGTCCTCGACGGCGGGTTCGGCAAGTGGACCGCCGAGGGCCGGCCGACCCGCGACGGCGAGGAGAGCTACCCGCCCGCGCAGTTCGTCGGCACGCCCCGGCCGGAACTCTTCGCCGATCTGGACGAGGTCAAGCAGGTGGTGGAGAACGTCAGCGGAGCCTGCCTGATCAACTCGCTGTCGCCCGAGGACCACCACGCCACCGAGACGATCAACTACGCCCGCCCCGGCCGGATCCCCGGCAGCCGCAACGTCTTCGTCGCCGCGCTGCTCGACCCGGCCGACGGGACCTTCCGGCCGGTGCCGGAGCTGCGGGAGATCTTCCAGGAGGTGCAGGCCCAGCCGGGCCGGAAGGTCACCTACTGCGGCGGAGGCATCGCGGCCACCGGCGACGCCCTGGCACTGCGCCTGATCGGGGAGACCGACGTGGCCGTGTACGACGGCTCCCTGCGCGAGTGGACCAGCGACCCGTCGCTGCCCGTCGAGGTCGGCTGAGCGCGTCCCACCCCCGTACGCCTTCCGGCCCGCCAGCGCGACAGCGCGGCGGGCCGGAGGGCTGTACGGCGTCTGACACGTCCCGGCTCAGCGGGACGGTGCCGACTGGTCCCGGCTCAGCGGGACGGTGTCGCCACGATCTGCCGCAGGGCGGCGCGCACGCCGCCGGTCCGGATCAGTCGCAGGGCCTCGACGTAGGCCTCGACGAACCGGGGGGAGTCCGCGAGAGCGCCGAAGAGCGACCGGTCCGCGATGAAGGCGGTCGGGTCGTCCCCGTTGCGCCGCGCGGCGGCCATCAGGCTGTCCCGACGCGGATCCACCACGTCGATCGGCTGGCCCTGCTCGTCGGTGCCCTCGGCGTACCGCGCCCAGGCCGCCACGACGGCGGCGCAGATGCCCACCGGCCCGCCGTCGGCGAGCTGCGCGGTCACCACGGGCAGCAGGAACTTCGGGATCCGGTCCGAGGTGTCGGCGCAGATCCGGGTCAACGGATCCTGGATCTCCGGGTTGCCGAAGCGCGCGACCACCGTGCGGCCGTACGCCCGGAAGTCGACCCCGGCGATCGGCTTGAGCGTCGGTACGGCCTCCTCGTCGATGTACCGCAGCAGCAGCGCCTGGACGTCCGGGTCGGTGATGGCCTCGTGCACGTACCGGTGCCCCAGCAGGAAACCGAAGTAGCAGAGCGCCTGGTGGGTGCCGTTCGCCAACCGCAGCTTCATCAGCTCGTACGGCTCGACGTCCCCGACGATGTCCACGCCGACGTCCTCCAGCGGTGGGCGGCCGGCGACGAAGGTGTCCTCCAGCACCCACTGGTGGAACGGCTCGGCGGTGACCGGCCAGCGGTCCCGGTAGCCGAAGGTCCGCTCCAGGTACGCCCGGTCGGCGTCCACGGTCGCCGGGGTCACCCGGTCCACCATCGAGTTCGGGAAGGAGACCTCCTGCGCCATCCACCGGGCCAGCTCGGGGTCCTTCATCCCGGCGAAGCCGAGGAACGCGGCGCGGGACACCACGCCGTTCTCCTGGATGTTGTCGCAGGACATCACGGTCAGCCCGCCCAGGCCCCGGGCGCGCCGCAGGCGCATCGCCTGGAGCACCAACCCGAACGGTGTCGCGTTCGGCACGTCGGCGTCCAGGTCCGCGCGGATCGGGGCGGAGTCGCCGGTGAACTCGCCGGTCACCTGGTCGATGCCGTACCCGCCCTCGGTGATGGTCAGCGACACCACGCGGGTGGCCGGGTCGGCGATGCGCTCCACGACGCCGGTCGGGTCCTGCGGGGCGTACCCGGTGCTCAGCAGCGAGCCGATCACCCGGTTGCGTCGGCTGCCGTCCGGCTCCTTCACCGTCAGCGTGTAGAGATGGTCCTGCGCGGCGAGCCGGTTGCGGGTGCCCTCGTCGGCGGGGCGGACGCCCACGCCGTGCACCGCCCAGTCCATGCCCTGCCCCCGGCGCATGAGTTCGTCGAGATACATCGCCTGGTGCGAGCGGTGGAAGTGCCCGACACCGAAGTGCACGATCCCGCCGCGCAGTGCCGCCCGGTCGTAGCGGGGCGCCTCGACCTCGCTGGGCAGCGAGGTCAGGCTCGCGTTGCTCAGTTCCCTCATCGCTCTTTCCGTCCTGTGGGCCGCAGCGCGGCCAGGTTGCCGCCGGAGATCCGGCAGATGTCGGCCGCGAGGTCCATCGCCTCGCGGGCAAGATCGCGCCACCGCGCCGCGTCCAGGTCGACGCCGTCCTCGGCGACGCCGCACACCAGGCGGGCGAGGGCGGCGTCGCCCGCGCCCATCGTGTCGACGACGGGTCCGGGTCGGTCCGGCACGGGTGCGGTCGCCACGACCCCGTCAGCCGTGTGCACCGACACGCCGTCGGCGGCCCGGGTCAGCACGACCACCCGTACCCCCGATCGCAGCAGCTCGGCCACGAACTGCTCGGGGTCCTCGACGTGCAGGTCGGCGATGTCCTGCAGGCTCAGCTTGACCACGTCGGCGACGGTGGCGAGCCGGCGGAGTCCCGACCGGTACGCCGGGACGTCCCGCACCAGCGTGGGCCGCACGTTGGGGTCGACGACGAAGGTCCGTCCGGTCCGGCGGACGACGTCGACGAGCGCCTGCACCTGGCCTAGGTCGTCCATCGGGTACGAGTTGACGACCAGGACGGCACCGCTGCCCATGGCCGCGACCTCCGCCTCCGGGTACGCGTACCGCCGGTTCTGGATCGCCTCGGAGAACTCGTAGGCCGGCTCTCCCGCCACCCGCCGGGACGTCGCTGTTCCGGTCGGCAGCGCGCAGGTCAGTGGCACCAGGGCGACGTCCTCGGCGGTGACCGCGTCCCGCAACCACGCGCCGAGGCGGTCGGCGGAGACCGGTGACACCAGTGCCGCCGGTGTCCCGAGCCGCCGTACGCCGACGGCGAGGTTGAGCCCGGCACCGCCGGGGTGGCGGGTACGGGTCCCGTCCTCGTGCTCGATGATGTCGGCGAGGAGGTCGCCCACCACGACCACGCCGGAGGGCGCCACCCCGGCTCCGGTCGACGCGGTCACTGGAGATTGGTGTGGTGGTAGCTCATCGTGGCGTCCGGGTCCGGCAGCGCCCGCATCAGCTCCAGCACCACGGAGTCGAGCAGGATCAGCGCCGACTGCTCGAAGAGCGTGCCGCCGAACTGTCGGCTGGCGTCCGCCGGCAGGACGATGGAACCGTCCGCGAGATCCCGCAGCGGGCTCTCCCGTTGGTGGGTCACCAGCAGCACCTTCGCGCCCTCCGCGCGGGCGATCCGTGCGAAGCCGACACTGACGGGGGTCTGCCCGCTGCCGGACACGATCACCAACGTGTCGCCCGACCGCACCGACGGCGCGGTGGCCTCGCCGACGACGTGCGCCGCCAGGCCGAGGTGCATGAAACGCATCGCGGCCATCTGCGCGGCGAGCCCGGAGCGGCCCTGCCCGGAGAAGAAGAGGCGGCCCTCGGCCACGCCGTCGAAGCAGGAGACGAACCGGTCGTACTCCTCGACGGGCAGCGCCGCGAGCACCGACCTCAGTTCGGTGCCGCTCAGGTGCCAGGAGTCGACAGGTCGACCTGTGCCCTGATCCATGCCGCTTCTCCTTCCGGGTCGGTGGCCTCGGTGACTCCCGAGCCGATCACGACGATGTCGGGGGCGACCTCCAGGGCGCGGGCCAGGTTGGCGCGCCCGATGCCGCCGGCCAGGGAGACGCGGAATCCGCGCGCCCGGCGCTGGGCCACCCGGTCGATGTGGTCCTCGTTGCCGAGACCGGCCCGCCGGGCGTCGGACGGGGAGTGCAGGGCCAGCCAGACGTCCTGCGGTGCGCGGCCGTCCAGCAGCGGCTCCACGTCCAGTTCGCCGTCGAGGATGGTGTCGAGCACCACCTCCCGCCCGTACCGTCGGGCCACCTCGTCGGTGTCGCGTCGGGTGGCGGGGGAGGCGTGCGCGAGCACGGTCATCATGGCGGCCCCGGCGGCGAAGACCATCTCGGCCTCCAGGCTGCCGCCGTCGGCCGTCTTGGTGTCGGCGAGCACCGGTGTGTCCGCGCCGAGTTCCCGGACGGTGCTGATGGCGGCGAGCCCGAAGCGCTTGAGCACGGGCGTGCCGACCTCGATGATGTCGAAATACCGGCCGACGCGCGGGATGAGCGCGAAGTGCTCCGGCGCGTCGATGGCGAGTTGCAGACGGACCGCCACGCCTAGCTCCTCGGCTCGGGAGTGTGCAGACCGGTGATCACCTTCAGCAGCGAGTCCGGGGTGAACGACGACGTCGGCTCGTCGGCCACGACCCGGCCGAGGCGCAGCACGACGATGCGGTCGGTCACCTGGAGCACGTGCGGCAGCGTGTGCGAGATGAAGATGACGCCCAGACCCCGTTCCCGGGCTCCCGCGATCACCTTCAGCACCTCGCCCGACTGCCGGGCGCCGAGGTGGTTGGTGGGCTCGTCCAGGATGATCACCTTGCGGGCCCAGGCGACGGCGCGGCCGATGGCGACGGCCTGCCGCTGCCCACCGGAGAGCTGGTTGACGTTGCGCCGTACGCCGGTGGTCAGGCCGATCCCGGCCCGCTCCAACTCCTCGTGCGCGACGCGGGCCATGGCCTTGTTGTCGAGGAATCCGAGCTTGCCGAGCAGCCCCGGCCGACGGCGTTCCCGGCCGAGGAAGACGTTGCCGCTGATGGTGAGGTCGGGGCAGAGGCCGGAGTCCTGGTACAGCGTCTCGATGCCGGCCTGGAGCGCGTCGTGCGGCGACTTCCACTCCTGTGCCACGCCGTCGAGATACACGCCGCCGGTGTCCGGCCGGTGCACGCCGGAGAGCACCTTCACCAGCGTCGACTTGCCGGCCCCGTTGTCGCCGACCAGACCGATGATCTCTCCGGCCCGCAGGGACAGGTTGACGTCGGTCAGCGCCCGGACGCTGCCGTAGGACTTGGTGACCTCGCGGGCCTCGTAGATGGGTGCGTCAGCCACGGCCGGCTCCCCTCCTGGTACGGATGTTGATCTGCTGGACCCCGACCGCGACGGCGATCAGGACGCCGATGACGACCTGCTGCCAGTTCGGTGCGACGCCGATCAGGATCAGGCCGCTGAGGACCGCCGTCGTGATGAGTGCGCCGAGCACGGTGCCGGACATCCGCCCGACGCCGCCCGCCAGGCTGGTGCCGCCGATGACCGCCGCGGCGATCGCCGCCAGCTCCTGGCCCTGGCCGGAGGTGGGCGAGCCCGAGCCGAGCCGGAAGTAGACGAACAACCCGGCCAGGCCGGCCATCAACCCGGCCAGCATGTACACCTTCAGCAGGTGCCGTTCGACGTTGATCCCGGCACCCCGCGCGGCGAATCCGTTCGACCCCACCGCGTACGTCCAGCGGCCGAACCGGGTGAAACTGAGCGTCAGCCACGCGACCGCCAGCACACCGAGCACGATGATCAGTGGGACGGTCAGCAGGTTGAGGTACTGCGTGTTGCCGAGCCGGATCACCTCGGCCGGGCCGCCGGCGATCTGGACGCCGCCGGTCAGCACCAGCGTCAGACCGGCGGCGGCACCCATGGTGGCCAGCGTGGCGATGAAGGGCGCCAACTTGGCCCGGGTGATCAGCAGCCCGTTGACCAGGCCGACCGCGAGACCGGTGGCGAGGGCCACCACCACGCCGACGGCGATGGTCGTGGCGGTGGCCGTTCCACCCTCGTTCAGGGATCTCATCGTCATCGCACAGGCCACGCCGCTCAATCCGAGCGTGGATCCGACCGACAGGTCGATGCCGCCGGTGATGATGACGTACGTCTGCCCGATCGCCAACAGCATGACCGGGGCCCAGTCCTGCAGGATGTTGGCGAAGGCGAACCGGCTGAAGAACAGCGGGTTCATCGCCGTGAAGAAGACCACCATGACGATGAGGACGCCGAGCAGGATCACGTCCTGCCGTAGCAGTGTCGCCATCAGGCGGCTGGCGCGCGTCTCGCTCGCCGCCTGTGTGGTGTCGGCCGTCATGGTGCTCCTCCTCCTGAGATCCGCATTCCCCTGATCGCCGCCGACTACTGGGTCGGGTACTGGTACTGCTCGGTCTCGGCCAGGTTGTCGTTGGTCATCACGACGTTCGTCATCACGACGTCCTTCTCGATGCTGTCGACGTTCTGGCCGCGGATCGTGTCCACCAGGTTCTGCAGGGCGAGCGCGGCCTGGTCGCCGGGCTTCTGGGCGACGAGAGCGCTGTAGATGCCGGCCTTGAGGTCGGCCACCTGGTTGTCGTACGCGTCGTAGCCGATGAGCTTGACCTGCTCGGCCTTGCCCGCGTTGCGCAGCGCCGCCACGGTGCCGGAGCCGGAGGTGCCGTCCACGGCGAAGATGCCCTTGAGGTTCGGGTGCTTCAGCAGGATCGTGTTGACCGCCGAGGTCGCCCTGGCCGGCTGGCTGTTGGCGTACTCCTTGCCGACGAGGGTGATGCCCGGGTACTTCTTCAGCTCCTCGGTGAAGCCCTCCTCGCGGAGCTGGTTGGTGGTCGCCGTCGGCGAGCCGGACATCAGGAAGACCTCTCCGGACTCCCCGATCTGCTCGGCCAGGGTCTGGGCCGCCTGCCGGCCGCCCTCACGGTTGTCACCGGTGATCGCCGAGGTGAGGTAGCTCTGGTCGGTGACCGTGGTGTCGACGGTGACGACCGGGATGTTCGCCGACTGCGCCTTGGTGACGCTGGGCTGCAGCGCGTCCGGGTCGGTGGGGACGAGGACGAGCCCGTCCACCTGCTGGGTGAGCATCGAGTCGACGAACGGGATCTGCGACTGGGGCGAGTACTCGTCCGGAGCGCCCTGCCACAGCAGCCTGATGCCCAGCTCCTGGGCCTTCGCCTCGGCGCCGACCTGCATCGCGCGGAAGAAGGGGTCGGAGGCGATGCCCGGGACGAACCCGATGGTCAACTGCTCCTCGCCGCCCTCCGCGGCGGAGTCGTTGCCACAGGCGGCCACCGAGAAGGCGAGCGCGCCGGCCATGGCTACACCGATTACTGTCCGGAATGTCCTCTTCATGCCACCAGATCCTTGTCGACTAGTCAGACCACATCAGGGGAGTTCCGCCTACCGTCGTCCTGCCGGGCCGTGTTGCGTCGTCGGGCATCCCCACCAGCACTTCATCAGATGCGCAACCGCTTGCGTACCGTGAAGATGGCGGAACTTTACCCCCGCGCAACCGCTTGCGCAAGGGCTTGCTTTTGGTTAGATTGAGCTCCTTCTCGCCGTGGTCCCGGCAGCCGTAGGACAGGTGGCGAGCCGGGGGAAAGGGTGCAAAACGAGTGGCGACGATGGCCGAGGTAGCACGGATCGCCGGAGTGTCGACGACGACCGTGTCGCACGTGCTCAACAAGACGCGCAAGGTCGCCCCGGAGACCGAGGAACTCGTGCGCAAGGCGCTGGAGTCGACCGGTTACCGGCACAACCTCGCCGCCCGGGCCCTGGCCACGCAGTCCACGGACACCATCGGGCTGGCGATGTCCGTGGTCACCAACCCGTACTTCGCCGCGCTCATCCGGGACATCGAGCGGCACCTGCGACGGGCCGGGTACACCCTGATCCTGGCCGACACCAACGACGACCCCGAGGTCGAGTTGGACGTGATCAACCACCTGCTGGCGCGGCGGGTGAGCGGCCTGATCGTGAATCCGCTCGAAGGCCACGGCGAACTCACCCAGTGCCTGCAGAAGCTGCTCGACGAACAGTTGCCGACGATCTTCCTCGACCGCCGGTCGACCCTGCCGGGCGACCAGGTCTACTCCGAGTGCCTGGATTCGATCCACCACCTCACGGCCCACCTGGCGGCGCAGGGGCACCACCGGATCGGCTACGTCCGGGGCGCCATGCGGGAGATGTCGGCCCAGGACCGGCTCGCCGGATACCAACGGGCCGTCGCAGAACTGGGGCTGGCGGACGACCCGGGGCTGGTCATCGCCGGTGAGTCCGACGAACGCACCACGGAGCAGCGCCTCGTCGAGCACCTCGCCTCGGACGAACCGGCCACCGCCCTGGTCGTCTCGAACAACCAGATGACCCTGGGCGCGCTCCGCGCCATCCGGCGTACCGGGTTGAAGGTGCCGCACGACATCGCCCTGGTCTGCTACGACGACTTCGAATGGGCCGACCTGTTCGACCCGCAGATCTCGGCGATGGCGCAGGACGCCGCCCGACTCGCCTCGACCGCCGTCGAACTCCTGCTCGCCCGGATCCGGCGACCGGACCGCGCCCCGCAGTCCGTGGTGGTGCCGGCCACCTTCCGGCACCGGGACTCGTGCGGCTGCGGCGCCGTGCCGCACCAGACACAGGGGAGCGTGGACAGTGTCCTGGCCGCCGGCTGACACCCTGACGCTCGGCGGACTCGCCGACCGCGCCCGGGCGATGTCGGCGGGCGTCGCCCGTACGCTCATCGGGATCGTCGGGCCGCCCGGCGCGGGCAAGAGCACCGTCGCGGAGGCCCTTGTCCGGCAGCTCGGCCCGGACGCCGTCCTGGTGCCGATGGACGGCTTCCACCTGAGCAACGAGGTCCTCGGCGCACTCGGCCGCGCCGACCGCAAGGGCGCTGCGGACACCTTCGACGCGGACGGCTACCTCGCCCTGCTCCGCCGGCTACGCGACCAGACCGACGAGGTCGTCTACGCGCCGACGTTCCGCCGCGACATCGAGGAGCCGATCGGTTCCAGCATCCCGGTGCCCCGCAGCACCCCGATCGTGGTCACCGAGGGCAACTACCTGCTGCTCGACTCGCATCCGTGGAAGTTCGTCCGCGACCTGCTCGACACCACCTGGTATCTGGAGGTGGCCGAGGAGGTCCGCCTCGACCGGCTCGTCGCCCGCCACGTCGCCTTCGGCAGGACACCCGACGCGGCCCGCGCCTGGGCACAGGGCAGCGACCAGGCCAACGCGGCGGTCATCGCCGAATCGCGCCGCTGCGCCGACCTGCTGGTCCACCTCGCGCCGAGCGACTGAGGGACCCGGCGCCGCCGATCCGCTTCCGCCGGACGGTACCGCCCCGTCCGTCTGCCGTAAGGTCGGGTGATGAGCAGCCGACCCGCCGCCGGGGGAGGCCGGTGGGTCGAGATCGACCCGGCCCGGACCGAACGCTGGGTGGCCGGCTTCGCCGACCGGCACGGTCCACCCACCACCACCGCGCAGGAGTACGGACTCCTGCTCACCGCCCCGGACGGTGCCACCGCCGAACTGCACACCCCACCGGGCTCGCCGGCCACCGCAGACCTGGACACCTTCGCGGCGGAGGCCGTCGTGTCCCGCCGGATCGGACTGCTGCTGGCGCGCAAGGGCGCGGTGGCGGTCGGCGTCGCGGAGGGGGAGAAGCTGCCGGTGCACAAGGTCGACACACGGTACGTGCAGGGGCGCACCGCCGCCGGTGGCTGGTCCCAGCAGCGGTTCGCCCGGCGGCGCGACAACCAGGCCAAGGCCGCCCTCGCCGACGCCGTCGACCTGGCGGCCCGGCTGCTGCTGCCGCAGGCCGAGCGGTTGGACGCGGTGGTCGCCGGTGGCGACCGGCGGGCCGTGGACACCGTGCTCGCCGAGCGCCGACTCGCCCCACTGGCCGCACTGCGTGCCGACCGGCTGCTCGACGTACCCGAGCCCCGGTACGCGGTGCTGCTGGCCGCGATCACCGCCGCCCGCGCCGTGCACATCCTGATCCGCGATCCTGCCTGAGCCGTCGTCACGTCGGACACGGACGGCCCCGGTCGACGCCCTTCCAGGCGTCGACCGGGGCCCGTCCGCACCGCGTCAGATCGCGCCGCTGAAGGTGTCGCAGGAGGCCGGGGTGCCGGACTCGTAGCCACGGTTGAACCAGCGCTTGCGGTCGGCCGAGGAGCCGTGCGTGAACTCCTCCGGGTTCACCGGCCGGTCGGCGCGCCGGGAGATGGCGTCGTCGCCGATGGCCTCGGCGGTGTCGATGGCCTCGGCGATGTCCTGCTCGGTGATGCTGGTGAAGATCTTCTGGCCGCGGTCGTCGGCGGTGCCGGTGGCGTTCTTGGCCCAGGCGCCGGCGAAGCAGTCGGCCTGCAACTCCAGGCGGACCGACAGGTCGTTGGCGTTGCCCGGGTCCCGCTGCTGCTGGCGGCGGACCTGCTCGTTGGTGCCGAGCAGGTTCTGCACGTGGTGACCGTACTCGTGGGCCAGCACGTACGGCTGGGCGAACTCACCGGTGGCGCCGAGCTGCGTGGCGAGCACCTCGTAGAAGGAGAGGTCGATGTAGACCAGCGAGTCGGCCGGGCAGTAGAACGGGCCGACGCCCGAGTCGGCCTGGCCGCACGCGGTGTTGACGGCCTGGTCGAAGAAGACGGTACGGGTCGGCCGGTACTGCTCGCCGAACGCCTCCGGTAGGGCGGTCCGCCAGTACGCCTGGATCGAGTTGACGTAGAGGCTGTTGCGGCAGTCGAGCTGCTCCAGGGCGTCCGGGGCCTCGCAGCGCTGCTCCAACGCGGTGTTGTCGCCCTGCTCGCCGCCGGTCATGGCGTTCAGCCCGAAGCCGCCGCCCACGAGCGCCACCAGCACGGCGATGACGATTCCGACGATGCCGCCGCGACCACCGCCGATCGGGATGGGGATGCCCAGCCCGCCGCCCCCTCCACCACCACCTCGCCGGTCCTCCACCTGGCTGGTGTCGATCCGCGCATTCTCGTTCAGCTCCATGATGACCCCGATCAGTCGGTGGCTCGCGGGCCGGAACCGGTCCGGACGGCGAATCGGTACCCGACGATCTTGGTCGGTAATCCGCGTTCGCCGTTCACCGGGGCCCGGTACAATCGACCCGTGCTGCTCTGCGAAGGCTGAACGCCCCGCGCCGACGGGTCACCATGATCCGCCGGCGCTTTCGTGTGCCCTGAGTCAGCCCTGCGGATCCCGAGAGCGAGTACCCCGACATGATCACTGCCAGCGGCCTGGAACTGCGCGCCGGCGCCCGGATCCTGCTGTCCGACACCACGCTGCGGGTGCAGCCGGGCGACCGGATCGGCCTGGTCGGCCGCAACGGTGCCGGCAAGACCACCACCCTCAAGGTGCTCGCCGGTGAGGGACAGCCGTACGCCGGACAGATCGACCGGCGCAGCGCCGTCGGCTACCTGCCACAGGACCCGCGTACCGGCGACCTGGAGGTCACCGGCCGCGACCGGGTGCTCTCCGCCCGGGGCCTGGACAAGTTGATGGCCGGGATGAAGGACCTGGAGGAGAAGCTCGCCGACGGCGGTGACGAGAAGCTGGTCCGTCGGTACGGCGCGCTGGAGGACCAGTTCGCCGCGCTCGGCGGGTACGCGGCCGAGGCCGAGGCGGCCCGGATCTGCGCGAACCTGGGGCTGCCCGACCGGGCGCTCGCCCAGACCATCGGCACCCTCTCCGGCGGTCAACGTCGGCGCATCGAGCTGGCCCGGATCCTGTTCCGCGACGCGGCCGACAACGGCGGCGGGATCCTGCTGCTCGACGAGCCCACCAACCACCTCGACGCCGACTCGATCACCTGGCTGCGCGGTTTCCTCGCCAACCACAAGGGCGGGCTGGTGGTGATCTCGCACGACGGGTCGCTGCTGGAGTCGGTGGTCAACAAGGTCTGGTTCCTCGACGCCACCCGGTCCGTGGTCGACGTCTACAACCTGGGCTGGAAGGCGTACCTGGAGGCGCGGGAGACCGACGAGCGGCGGCGGCGCCGGGAGCGGGCCAACGCCGAGAAGAAGGCCGGCGCCCTGATGGCCCAGGCGGACAAGATGCGGGCAAAGGCCACCAAGACGGTGGCCGCGCAGAACATGGCCCGGCGGGCCGAACGCCTGATGTCGGGCCTGGATGAGGTCCGCGTCGGCGACAAGGTGGCCAAGGTGCGTTTCCCCGCCCCGGCGCCGTGCGGCAAGACTCCGCTGACCGCGTCCGGCCTCTCCAAGTCGTACGGGTCGTTGGAGATCTTCACGGACGTGAACGTGGCGGTGGACCGGGGTTCCCGGGTGGCCATCCTCGGGCTCAACGGTGCCGGCAAGACCACGTTGCTGCGGATGCTCGGCGGGCTGTTGGAGCCGGACACCGGCGAGGTGCGGCCCGGCCACGGGCTGCGGCTGGGCTACTACGCGCAGGAGCACGAGACGCTGGACATCGAGCGGACCGTGCTGGAGAACATGCGGGCCGCCTCGACCGAGCAGACCGACACCGAGCTGCGCAAGATCCTCGGTGCGTTCCTCTTCTCCGGCGAGGACGTGGACAAGCCCGCCGGGGTGCTCTCCGGTGGCGAGAAGACCCGGCTGGCGCTGTCGACCCTGGTCTGCTCCGGCGCGAACGTGCTGCTGCTGGACGAGCCGACCAACAACCTCGACCCGGTCAGCCGCGAGCAGGTGCTCGACGCGATCGCCAACTACCCGGGCGCGATCGTCCTGGTCACCCACGACCCGGGCGCGGTGCTGGCGCTCAAGCCGGACCGGGCCATCCTGCTGCCCGACGGCGACGAGGACGCCTGGAGCGACGACCTGCTCGAACTGGTCGAGCTGGCCTGACCATTTGCACCGGGTGTAAGGAAGGGCCCCCTACTAACGCCTGATGTATAGGAAGGGTCCCCTCCTAACACGCGCGCCGACGTCAGCGGGCGAGGTCGAGCAGGTGACCGACGACGCCGGAGCTGGCCAGGATGACCACGCCGACGCCGATGAAGATCGCCGGCACCAGCCAGTGGCCGTTTCGTTCGACCAGCCGGGTCACCCTCGGGTGGCCGCCGGCGACGGTCGCGGTGCCGAGCAGGTCGAGCATGGCCGGCAGCGTACGGGCACCGGGCCGACCGGAGCATCACGGAGGCCGAGGGCGACTCCGGTGGCGGGCGGTGGCCGCCATCTATACCGGCGGTGAGGATCGGTGGCGGACGGTGGTGTCGGCGGCACCGTGCGTGTGGGTGGCGGCGGTTCGTCGAGGGCCAGCTCCGGGCCGGTCCGACGCGGTGTTCCGCAGTCGGGTCCCGGATGTCGTCACCTATCGGGAAGCTGACATTGCATAGCGTGTCGGTTGGCGAATAGTTGATATCTGGCGCATGATCGTTCGAGGCGGTCTAATAGGTGGGACCGTATCCGAACCGCACAGTCTGGGACGTGAGGACACAGCATGGCAGCCACTGGCACAGCCACCAGCACTGAGAAGGGTCGCCGGATCGTCGGAGCCGAGCGTCAGACGCTCGCCAAGGACCTCGTCAAGCGGTACACCGGAGGAGAGAGCATCCGTGCTCTCGCGGCCTCGACCGGCCGATCCTACGGGTTCATCCACCGCGTGCTCACCGAGTCCGGGGTGCAGCTGCGGCAGCGCGGCGGCGCCCGGCGCCGCAAGAAGGCGTGACCCGCCCGTCAGCGTCGTACACCACCACCGTGACCCGGGCCGCCCGGTGACCACCGAGGCGACCGGGGTCCGGCTGGAGTGTGACGGGCCGATCGCCACGGTCACGCTGTGTCGGCCCGAGGTGCTCAACGCGCAGACCCCGTCGATGTGGCGCGCGATGAGTGATTTCTCCCGAGACCTGCCCGGTGACGTACGTGTCGTGGTCGTCCGGGGTGAGGGGCGGGCGTTCTCCGCCGGCCTCGACCTGGCGGTCGTGAGCGCCACCGGGCCGGGCTCGTTCGCCGAGCTGGCCGCACTGCCGGAAGCGGAGTGCGCCGACCGGATCGCCGCCCTGCAGGGCGGCTTCACCTGGCTGCACCGACCGGACATCATCTCCGTCGCGGCCGTGCAGGGGCATGCCATGGGCGCCGGGTTCCAACTCGCCCTCGCCTGCGACCTGCGGGTGTTGGCGCAGGACGCGAAGCTGTCCATGGCCGAGGTCACGCTGGGTCTGGTGCCCGACCTGGCCGGCACGAAGCGTCTGGTCGAGTTGGTCGGCTACGCCCGTGCGCTGGAGATCTGCACCACCGCCCGGCGGATGGACGCCGCCGAGGCGGACCGGCTCGGCCTGGCCACCCTGGTGGTGCCGAACGCGGAGCTGGACGACGCGGTGCGCGACCTCACCGCCGGGCTGGTCGCCCACCAGCGCGACGCGGTGGTGGAGATCAAGGCACTACTCGCCGGTGCCTCCGGGCGGACCCACGCCGAGCAGCAGCGGGCCGAGCGGGAAGCACAGACCCGGCGGATCCGCGATCTCGCCGGGTACGCAGAATAGTAAGGACCGTTCGGGAAGATCCGGGTTACTCACGAGGTTGTCGTAGCTGTCGGGAGAATTGACCCGACGGCATCCTGAGGCCCTTTCCCGGAGGTGAGCGTGTCGAACCCGATGGCCGCCGGCGGCATGGGCGGTTGGAGCATGCTGCGGTCGATGCGCAACGGTGACGAGATCTCCAGTCACCGGTTGCAGCGCGGTGTCGCCCGGCGGATCGTGGCGTTCGCCCGGCCGTACCGTCGCGACATCGTCGTGTTCCTGCTGACCGTGGTCGTCGCGGCGGTGATCGGGGTGGCCACCCCGTTGCTCGCCGGCCAGGTCATCGACGCGATCACCCGGGGCGGCGACGAGGCCGGCGCACTGGTGATCCGGCTGGCGTTCTTCATCGCCGGCCTGGCCGTCGCCGACGCGATGCTCTCCCTCGCCCAGCGGTGGTATTCGGCACGCATCGGCGAGGGCATCATCCTCGACCTGCGCACCCGGGTCTACGACCACGTGCAGCGGATGCCGTTGCAGTTCTTCACCCGCACCCAGACCGGTGCGCTGGTCAGCCGGCTCAACAACGACGTGATGGGGGCCCAGCGGGCCTTCACCTCGACGCTCTCCGGCGTGGTCAGCAACGTGATCCAACTGCTGCTCACCGCCGCCGTGATGCTCACCCTCTCCTGGCAGATCACCGCGCTGTCGCTGGTACTGCTGCCGGTGTTCATCATCCCGGCCCGGCGGGTCGGCCGGCGGCTGGCCGAGATCACCCGCGAGTCGTACAACCTCGACGCCAAGATGAACGCGACCATGACGGAACGGTTCGGGGTCGCGGGCGCCCTGCTGGTGAAGCTCTTCGGTCGCCCCGATGCCGAGGCCGGCCGGTTCGCCGCTCGCGCCGAGCGGGTCCGCGACATCGGCATCACCTCCGCGATGTACTCGCGGACGTTCTTCGTGGCGATGCTGCTGGTCGCCTCGCTGGCCCAGGCGCTCACCTACGGGCTCGGCGGTTGGCTGGCGGTCACCGGCGAGGTCAGCGCCGGCACGGTCGTGACGCTCGCGTTGCTGCTCACCCGGCTCTACGGTCCGCTCACCGCGCTGAGCAACGTCCGGGTCGACGTGATGAGCGCGCTGGTCTCGTTCGACCGGGTCTTCGAGGTGCTCGACCTCGATCCGGCGATCAAGGAGCGGTCCGACGCGGTCCCGGTGCCCCGGGACGCGGGCCGGGTCGAGTTCCGCGACGTGCGCTTCCGTTACCCGAGCGCCGCCGAGATCTCCCTCGCGTCGCTGGAGGAGGTCGCCACGCTGGACCGTACGGTCAACGAGCCGGTGCTCAAGGGCGTCTCCTTCCGGGTCGATCCCGGGCAGATGGTCGCCCTGGTCGGGCCCTCCGGCGCGGGCAAGTCCACGCTGTCCATGCTGATCTCCCGCATCTACGACGTCACCGACGGTCAGGTGCTGGTCGGCGGTGTCGACGTCCGGGACGCCACCCTCGAATCGCTGCGGGACGAGATCGGTGTGGTCACCCAGGATTCGCACCTGTTCCACGAGACGATCGCCGAGAACCTGCGGTACGCCAAGCCGGACGCCACCGACGACCAACTCTGGGCGGCACTGGCCGGTGCACAGGTCGCCGATCTGGTCCGGTCGCTGCCCGACGGGCTCGACACCACCGTCGGCGAGCGCGGCTACCGCTTCTCCGGCGGTGAGAAGCAGCGCATCGCGATCGCCCGGCTGCTGCTCAAGGCACCGTCGATCGTGATCCTCGACGAGGCGACCGCGCACCTCGACTCGGAGAGCGAGGCGGCGGTGCAACGGGCGCTGTCGGTGGCGTTGACCGGGCGTACCGCCTTGGTGATCGCGCACCGGCTCTCCACGGTCCGCGACGCCGACCAGATCCTCGTCCTCGACGAGGGGCGCATCGTCGAGCGCGGTCGGCACGATGAACTGGTCGCCGTCGGTGGCCTCTACGCCGAGCTGTACCGCACCCAGTTCGCGGTGGCCGACTCGCCGACCCCGCACACCGACCAGGCCATGGTGGAGCCGGTGATCATCCCGTCGCGGGAGTACCTCGCCGACGAGGCGATGCCGCCCGCCGCCGCCAACTGACGGCGGTCACTCCCGGGTCGTCGCCTCGCGCAGTTCGGCGAAGGCGGCACCCAGCGTCTGCGGGGTGTAGTGCGCGTTCAGGCCGCTGGGGTTCGGCAGGACCCAGAGGTGGGCGCCGCCCAGCGGCTCGGGCTGCCGGCCGAAGGTGGCCTTCGGCCGCGCGAACCCGATCCGGTACGCGGTCACCCCGACGACCGCCACCCAGCGCGGCCGGTACGCGGCGACCTTGCCGGTCAGCTCCCGTGCCCCGTCGACCTGTTCGGCGGCGGACAGTTCGTCGGCGCGGGCGCTGGCCCGGGCCACCACGTTGGTGATGCCCAGTCCCAGTCCGGGCAGTTCGTCCTGCTCGCTGGGGTGCATCAGGCGTGGGGTGAACCCGCCCCGGTGCAGTGCCGGCCAGAACCGGTTGCCGGGGCGGGCGAAGTGCCATCCGGTCGCGGCCGACCAGAGCCCGGGGTTGATCCCGACGAACAGGACGTCCAATCCGGGGGCGACGACGTCCGGCAGCAGCCGGTCCACGGCCGCCGCCATCTCCTCCCGGGTCGGCCGGTACCCCCGATCCACGCTGTCGGTCCGCGCGGCGGGTCCGGGACCCGGCACCGCCGCGCCACGGACGCTTCGCGCCGGGCCGCCCTCTGCTTGCCCGTTCACCGGCCGCGCAGCGCCGCCTTCCGGTCGCCCGGTCTCCGGACGGGCGGGGCTGCCTTCCGGTCGCCTGGTCGCCGGACGGTCAGCGCCGCCCTTCGGTTGCCTGGTCACAGGCCGCGTAGCGCGCCGCCGTCGACCGGGATGGTGACCCCGGTCAGGTAGCTCGCGGCCGGGGAGAGCACGAACGCGGCCACCTTCCCGAACTCGTCGGGGTCACCGATGCGGCGCAGCGGGATGCCGGCCTCGGCTTCGGCGCGGGCATGTTCGGGGTCGCCGCTGGCGGCGAAGAGCTCCCGGTTGCGGTCGGTCATGATCCGCCCCGGCAGCAGCCCGACCACCCGTACGCCCCGGGGGCCGTACTCGTCGGCGACGTCCTTGGCCACCCCGGCCAGGCCGGGGCGCAGCCCGTTGGAGATGCCCAGCCCGGTGACCGGTCCTCGTACCGAGGTGGACAGCACCAGCGCGATGGCGCCTCCGTCGGGCAGCGCCCCGGCCACTGTCCGCACCGTCCGTACGCTGCCCAGGAAGATGGTCTCGAAGGCACGTCGCCACTGCTCGTCGTCGACCGAGGCGGCGCTGCCGGGGGTCGGTCCGCCCACCGAGACCAGCGCGCCGTCGAGTCGGCCGAAGTGCTCGTGGGCGGCGTGCACCAGCCGTTCGGGCGTGTCCGGGTCGGTGAGGTCGGCGGTGATGCCGACGGCGTGCTCCGGGCCGCCGAGATCGGCTGTGGCGGCGGCCACGGTGTCGGCGTTCCGGGCCGAGAGCACGACTCGGGCGCCGTCGGCGACCAGGCACCGCGCCGTGGCGTGACCGAGGCCGCGCGAGGCGCCGGTGAGCACGTACACCCGGTCGGTGAGTCCTAGATCCATGCCACCGATCCTGCCGCAGCCGGTGCGGGTCCGGCATCCCCGGGTCCGTCCGCTCGGCCGACCGCTGATGTTAGGAGGGGACCCCTGCTCTACCGCAGGCGTTAACAAGGTGCCCTTCCTTACCTCCGCAGGAGGTGTGTGCGGCCGGCGAGTTGGATCGCTACGGCGCCGTCGACGTAGGCGAGCGCGGGGGACCGGCGGGGGCGTGGCGCCCGGCGGCCGTCGTAGCGCAGGCTGACTTCGCGCACGGCGAGTTCCTCGGCGCCCAGCGGCGGCAGTTCGGCGCGGTCGCGGAGCGCGCGGGCCAGATCCCAGCCGTCGCGCAGGCCGCCGCCGGTGGGCCGGTCGGCGGCCCAGGTGAGGAAGGCCGACGGCCAGTGTGGGCCGAGTGCGGCGGTGAGCAGCGGCCAGTGTCGGGCGACCTCGCCGGCCCGCTTGCGGAGCAACGCCGCGCGGGCGGCGGCCAGCGGTGCGGGCGCGAACCCCGGTGGCGGTGCGCCACCGGCCACCAGCGCGGCCACCAGTCGTGCCTGCCGCTCGGCCAGCGTGCCACCCGGCGCGGGTGGCTCGGGGGCGTCGGTGCTCACGTCACCACCGGCAAGCCGCTGGCGGTGGCGATGGCGTCCAACTCGGCGCGCAGGTCGGCGGCGGGCGGGTAGTGCCCGTCGCGTTCCAGCATGACCGCCGGTGGCCGGTGTCGCGCGCACAGCTCGGCGAGCAGGTCGAGGACGTCCTGGCTGACCGGGTCGGTGTGGGTGTCGTGGTAGAAGCCGCCGTGGTCGGCGCCGCCGGCGACGTGTACGTACGCGACGCGGCCCAACGGCAGTCGGTCCAGCAGGGCGAGCGGGTCGGTGCCCCGGTTACGGGCGTTGGCGTGCACGTTGGCGATGTCGAGCAGCAGCAGGGCGTCGGTGCGGTCCAGGATCTCGGTGAGGAAGGTGGCCTCGTCGAGTTCGTCGTCCGGCCAGTCGAACAGCGCGGCGATCGGCTCCAGCGCGATCGGCACCGGCAGGTCGGCCCGGGCCCGGGCGACGTTGGCACAGACCACGTCGACCGCCTCGCGGGTACGGGGCAGCGGCAGCAGGTGTCCGGCCTCCAGCCCACCGGCCCGGACGAAGGCGATGTGCTCGCTGACCAGGGGTGCCGCCAGCAGTTCGGCGACCGCCGCCAGGTGGCCGACCCGGGCCGGCTCGACCGGATCGGTGCCGCCGAGGGAGAGCCGTACCCCGTGCGGCACCACGGTCACGCCGCGCCGTCGCAGCTCGACCAGCCCGTCCGGTGGGTCGGTGGGGGACACGCCCTCCGCGACCACCTCGACGAAGCGCAGGCCGGGCAGCTCCGCGACGAATCCGGCGATCTCCGGTCGCCAGCCGATGCCGACCCCGTACGGGCCGGTCATCCGCCGCACCCACCGCCGCCGCCACATCCGCCGCCGCCTCCACCACCGCAGCCACCGCCACTGTCGCTGGCGCCTGCGGTGCTGCCGCCGCCACAGGCGGTGGTGCCGCCGGTGCTGGTGGCCGCCTGGCGCTGGAGTTCGGCCTGCTGGGCGAAGGTGGGGTCCATGGCCCAGATCGTGGCGCTGCCGTAGAGGGCCACCGCCATGGCGGTGCCGGCAGCGCCGTAGGTGGCGTACGACGGGTTGCTGTGGGGCGCCAGGTGGTGGTTGCGCATGCGGAGGAGCCTCAGCGCCGCGTCGGCGGCCCGGGTCCGTCGGGGCACCAGGGCGAACAGCAGCGTGGTCACCACCAGGAGCCCGAGTACGACGGCCACGAGATACCAGACGGGCCGCCCGTTGGCCACGCCGGCGAAGATGCGCGCGATCCCGACCGCCGCCAGCACGGCCATCAGCAGCGGGCCGATCCGTAGGGCCGCCCGCTGCTCCGGGGTGACCAGCAACCCGTGCCGGTCCAGCCCCTCCCGGAGTTCGGTGAGCGCCCGGCTCACACACTCGGTCGTGATGACCTGGCGGGCGGGGCAGCGCTGGCTGGCGGCGTGGTGGACGGCGCGGTCGAGCGGGGTCGCGCCGGGCGGAAGGGGGGCGTCGACGGTCAGCCGGTGGTGCTGGTCCACCCCGATGACACCCTGGCCGCGCAGAGCGCCGATGGCGGTCCAGACCGCCAGGTTCTCGCCGCCGTTGAGGTAGGCGACCTGCTGCGGGCCGAGCTGGGCGGCGGGGGGCGCGGAGCGGCCGGACAGCAGCGCCCGGCGTTGGATCAGGGTGCCGACGACGAGGACGAGCGCCGCCGCCAGGTAGAGAAACAGGAAGGTACGGCTGGGAATGCCCCAGGTGTGGAAGTCCGCCACGGGATCCTTCATGGCCTGCTCCTGTCGCGCGAAGGGGACGCGTACTCATTGTGGAGCGCGGCTGCCACCGTGCCGAGGCCGGGGCGGTGGGGTTACCAGGCCGTTACCGATCGTTCAGGGGCGGCGCACGGCTTCCTCGACCAGGTCCAGGACGGGCCCGAGGTCACCGGCGGGTCGCCCCATGGCCAGGTGCAGGACCAGGCCGTCGTAGGCGAGTTCGAGGAAGCGGGCCAGCACGTCGATGGGTACGTCCTCGCGCAGCACCCCGGCCTCGCGTTGCCGGGACAGGCGGTCGCGGGTGGCCTCGGCGATGGCCGCCGACCGCTCGGCCCACCGTCTGGCGAAGGCCGGATCGGTGCGCAGGCGTCGGGAGACCTCCAGTTGACTGCCGAGCCATCCGGTGGTGTCCGGGGAGACCGCGCGGGCGAGCAGGTCCCGCATGACCTGGACCAGACCGTTGCGGGCGACCGTCTCCACCATCACCGCCGCGTCGTCCTCGGCGACGGCCAGGAAGAGCGAGTCCTTGTCCCGGAAGTGGTGGAAGATGGCCCCTCGGGACAGCCCGGTCGCCTCTTCGAGCCGGCGCACGGTGGCGCCCTCGTAGCCGTGCCGGGCGAAGCAGGCACGCGCGGCGGTGAGGATCTCGTGTCGGCGAGCGTCGAGCTGGTCCTGACTTACTCTGGGCACGTCTCGATCGTGTCAGCTCACCCGGGGTAACGCAAACCGTACGTACGGCTTGGATATGTGGTTCCGGTCGGGGCCAGTGCCGGTACGACATCACCGCGTAACCTCCGGCCCTGTCGGGCGGGTACCGAATTCCCGTAAGGTGCCCGAGTGCCGCTGCTCCTGCTGGATCTGGACAACACCCTGCTCGATCGAGCCGGGCCGTTCCGTACCTGGGCAGAGCGCTTCCTCGACGGCATCGGCGCGCCCGCGCATGACATCGAGTGGCTCTTGTCGATAGACGCCGACGGGTTGACCGACCGGTGGGACGTCGCGGACGCCATCCGGGACCGCTACCGGCTGCGGATCCCCTCCATCGACCTGGTCGAGGAGTTGCACGACGGCGTCGTGGAGTTCACCCGGCTCGATCCACTGGTCGCCTGCGCGCTGCGGATCGCCGACGACGCCGGCTGGATGCCGGTGGTGGTCACCAACGGTGCGGTCCGCCAGCAGGACACCAAGATCCGGCGGACCGGCCTGGACCGGTACGTGGCCGACTGGGTGATCTCCGAGGAGGCCGGGGTCAGCAAGCCCAACCCGCGGATCTTCGCGCTGGCCGCGCAGCGGGCCCGGATGCCGCTGCGCGGAGCCTGGGTGATCGGCGACGGCCCGGAGGCCGACATCGGTGGCGCCACCGCGGTCGGCCTGCCCAGCATCTGGCTGCATCGGGGCCGGCCGTGGACGGACGCCCGGTTCGCCCCGACGGTCACCGTCGACACCGTGATCGCCGCCATCGCCGCGATCATGGGTGCCACGGGTGGCGCTGCGGGGCGTACCCGCGCCTGACGCGGAAAACCGGTTGCCGCGCCGCGCCGACGCGACCAACATGGTCCGCGCATCGTGCTGCCGGGCCTGGGTCCGGTCGAGGAGAGGAGGTCGGTCATGGCCGTCTTCGCAGGTCAACTCCTGCCTCCATCCGCCTCGAACAAGGGACGACCAGCGCAGTGCGCGATCACGACTTCTCGGTGCCGGAGCATCGAGCCCGCGGCAAACGCCGCTTCGACGACGACGAACCACACTTCCTGAAGCGGGGGCGGCCGTCCGGCCCCGCCCCGACCGACCCGGACGACGGGCCCGACCCGGTGACCGGCGAGGTCTGGTCCTCCTGGGACGACGCGCTCCACGGTCCGCAACCCCACCCGGCGTGGCTGGTCACCGACCTGGCCGCGAAGGACACCGAACTCGGGGTGCTCAAGACCGGCAAGGAGGCCGACGTCCACCTGGTCCGCCGGGCCGTGCCGGAGACCGGCCGGTCCTGCCTGCTGGCCGCGAAGCGCTACCGCGATCCCCGGCACCGGCTCTTCCACCGCGACGCCGGATACCTCGAAGGCCGTCGGGTCCGCCGTTCCCGGGAGATGCGGGCGATGACCGGGCGGACCGCGTTCGGCCGGCAGATGATCGCCGGGCAGTGGGCGGCCGCCGAGTTCGCCGCCCTGGCCCGGCTCTGGGAGATCGGCGAACGGTACGGCACCGTCGCCGTGCCGTACCCGGTGCAGTTGCGCGGCACCGAGCTGATGCTGGAGTTCCTCGGTGACCCCGACCAGGGGCAGGCCGCGCCCCGGCTGGCCGAGCTGCGTCCCGAGTCGGGTGAGCTGCGCAGGCTGTGGGAGCAACTCGTCGACGCCCTGGTGGTGCTGGCCCGCGCCGGGTACGCCCACGGCGACCTGTCGCCGTACAACCTGTTGGTGCACGAGGGGCGGCTGGTCCTGATCGACCTGCCGCAGGTGGTCGACGTGGTGGCCAACCCGCAGGGGCGGGACTTCCTGGCCCGGGACGTCCGGGTCGTCGCCACCTGGTTCACCGCCCGTGGCCTGCCCTCGGAACCGGACGCCCTGACCGACATGCTGGCCCGCGAGGCCGGCCTGCGTTGACGGTCCGAACCCGGCCGTCGGCCGGGACGGACGACGGACTCCGGGTGGCGGTCCCGCCGCCACCCGGAGCCCGACAGGTGCCCTACTGGAGGTACCGCTCGACCTCGGGCACCGGGCGTGCGCCCTGGGCGTCGGGGTCGCCGTGTGCCTGCCGCGCGGCGCGCCGACGGCGGAGCAGGTCCCAGCACTGGTCGAGGGACTCCTCCAGCTCACGCAGCCGGGTACGGGCATCGTCGTCGGTGCCCGCCTCGTGGGCCTGCGCCTCGGCGCGCAGCCGGTGTTCCTCGTCGACCAGATCGGAGATCCGGCTCAGGATCGTCGTGTCGTCCATGCCCCTGAGCCTGGCACAGCGAGACGGGTCGTGCCCGCATTCTCCGGGCGGAGTCCGTCGGTGCGGTGCGGCCGATCGTCGCGCCCGCCGGCGACGCGTCGCCCGGTCACCGGACGGTCGCGCTCGGCTTTCTCACGAGGTCAGGCCGTCATGACAAAGATCACCTGGCAGACCGGCGGCCCGCCGACGCGTGGGATGAGCCGGTAGGTCTGTCGGCTGCCTCGCCCGGTCGGCAGAACCCCTTGTGGGCAGGGACGATGTGCCGTCAGTCGACGTCGGACGCCGACCCGTCGCGGACCGGGCCGGCTGTGGTCGGGCCGGACCACGATGTGCCCGGCCGCGATCTTCTTTGTGGACGGCGGGAATGCCGGCCATGAAGATTTCTCGTTGCGTGACTAGTACGGAGCGCTACGGCAATGTCATGCTCATCGCAATCGTGGCATTTCGAAGAGTAACGCCCCTCACCCCCGGGGCCCGTGCAACTGGGAGCCGACGACGTGAACTGCGCCCGAACCCGGAGACCGGCATCGATTCCCTTGCGGCACACGTTACCTAGTCTGCTGCGTGATCCGGCGAGCGCCCTCGTCGAGTTCGGCGAACGCTCGGCAGGTGAGGTGGTCCGGCTCAATCTCGGTTCGCTGCGCCCGTACCTGGTCACCCATCCTGAGCACCTGCAACGGGTCCTGCGCGAACGGTCCGACAACTACGTGCGCGCCGGCGACGGTCTGCAGTGGCGCCCGCTGAAACGCCTCTTCGGCGAGGGCATCCTCAGCGACGGCGAGTACTGGGCCGACAGCCGACAGATCCTCCAGCCGCTGTTCACCGCCCGTCGCATCGACGCGATGGTCGACCGTCTCGCCGTGGCGATCGAGGAGGCTGTCGACGAACTGGCGGAGCCGGCACGCACCGGTCGACCCGTGAACATGGGCACCGTACAGGCCCGAATCGTCTGCTCCGCGATCATGCGGGTCTTCTTCGCCGACCGGATCTCGGTGCCCGATGCGATGCGGATCATGCAGGCACAGGACGACATCGCCCGGTCGGTGATGCCGAGGATCCTGATGCCCTGGGCGCCGCTCGCCGCGCCCATGCCGGGTGACCGGACGTTCCGTCGGGCCGTGCAACTCATCGACGACCTGCTGTTGCCGACCGTGCGGGCCGCCCGCCACGAGACCGCCGACGACGCCGACGACATCATCAGCACGTTGTGGCGGGGCCGCACCGAGGGCGGTGGCCGACTCGACGAGCAGCAGGTCCGCAACGACACGGTGGCGATGGTGGCCACCACCACCGAGACCACGATCAGTGTGCTGACCTGGCTGTGGCCGCACATCGAGCGCAACCCCGAGATCGCTGCCCGGCTCTACGCCGAGATCGACGAGGTGGTCGGCGGCCAGCCGGTACGCCAGGAGCACCTGCGCGACCTGCGGTACACCCGGCAGGTGCTGGACGAGTTGCTCCGGCTCTATCCGATCGGCTGGCTCTTCCCCCGCAACGCGGTCGAGGAAGACGTCATCGGTGGGGTCCGGATCCCGGCCGGTTCCACTGTGGTGGTCAGCCCGCTGATCACCCACCGCATGTCGATGTTCTGGGAGCGACCCGAGGTCTTCGACCCGGACCGGTTCCGGCCGGAGCAGGCCCAGCAGCGGCACCGGTACACGCACTTCCCGTTCGGTGGTGGCCCCCACCAGTGCCTGGGCATGCACCTGTTCTATCTGGAGGCGATGCTGATCGTGGCCAGCCTGCTGAGCCGGTTCCGGTTCCGGCTGTGCCGGCCGGCCGTACCCGGCATCAAGGTGGCCGCCGCGTTGCGTCCCCTGGAGCCGGTCGAGGTGGTCCTGCGCCCCGTACAGGGTGTCGCGGCATGAGCTACCGGACCGAGGTGTCGCCGGGCGGCCCCGGGGACCAGATGACCGACGCCGCAGAACAGGGCCGGATCTGTGCCCTCGCTGCGAAGGGCCAGCGTGACCTGGCGGCGGTCGCCGCCGCGTACCCCGAACTGTTCCCGCCCCGGCCCTTCGACGCCACCCTGTTCGGCACCGTGGCCATGGCGATTGCCTTCGGCGCGCCGTGGTGCGACCTCGACCGGCTCCGGGTCACCAACCGGGCGGTGCTGTGGGGCTTCGCCATCGACTGGCTCGTCGACCACGAGGCCCACTCGCGCGACGAGATCGACCGGCTGACCGCCCGCTGCCTGGCGGTTGTCGACGGCGGTACGCCGGAGGAGGGCGACCAACTCGGTGCCTTCCTCGCCGAGTTGCGCGACGAACTCGCCGCCGTGCCGGCCTTCGCGCCGCACCGCGAGCGCTGGCGGGAGGAGACCCGCAAGGTGCTCGCCGCGATGGCCCGGGAGTGGGACTGGAAGCAGACGCCGGACACACTGCCCGGGTTCGCGGAGTACCTGGACAACGCCGCCAACCTGGCCTGCACCGTGGTCAACGTCGTGCACTGGATCCACGCCGACGACCCAGCGACCCTGGCGCACCTGGACGCGCTGCTCGCCGCGAGCGACCAGGTGCAGCGGATCCTGCGCCTGGTCAACGACCTCGGCAGCTACGAACGCGACCTGCGTTGGGGGGACCTCAACGCACTGCTGCTGGTGTCCCGCGCCGAGGTGGAGAAGCGGATCGCCGAGTTGGTCGCCGAGGCCCGGGACCAGCTCGCGGCGCTGCGCGTCGACTGCCCGGTGGCGGCCGACTACCTGTCCCGGCAGATCGGCTTCAGCAGCGGCTTCTACCGGTCCACCGACTTCTGGGGTACGCCGTGACGGCCGCCGGCGTGACCGCGTTGCCCGAGACGGCGCAGACCGTCGCCGACGCCGCCGCCGACCTGGTCGTGGACCTTGAGCGGGAACCGGCCGGGCGGGTGAGCGCCTCGGTCTACGAGACGGGTCGCCTGGTCGCCGACGCGCCGTGGCTCGGCGGTCATGGCCGGCGACTGACCTACCTGCTCGGCGAGCAGGGACCGGACGGCGCCTGGGGTCTGCCCGGTGGGTACGGCCTGGTGCCGACGGCGAGCGCGGTGGAGGCCATGGTCACCGTCCTCGGCCGGGACGAGCCGGCCGACCTCACCGGCCCACCACGGTCCACTCTGGAGGCCGCCGCCGCTCGAGGGCTGACCGCGCTGGCCCGGGGGCTGGGGGCCGGCGCGCCGTTGCCGGACACCCCGGCGGCCGATCTGATCGTGCCGGCGTTGACCGGTCGCATCGACACGCACCTGGCCCGGCTCCGCGACCGGGACACCCCGACACTGCTCGCCACCCATCCGCTGCCCCGGGTGGACCGGCGGCGCCTCGACGCGGTCTCCGCGCTGCTCGCCACCGACCGTCCGATGCCGCGCAAGCTCTGGCACGCCTACGAGGTGCTCGGACCGAACGCCGCCACCCGGGACGAGGTAGGTCCCGTCGACGGTGCGGTGGGCGCCTCGCCCGCCGCCACGGCCCGGTGGCTCAACCATCGGCGAACGCCGGACCGGGCCGCGCGGGCGTACCTGGACGAGGTGGTGGCCCGGTACGAGGGCCCGGTGCCGTGTTGCACCCCGATCACCGTGTTCGAACGGTCCTGGACGCTCGGCACGCTCATCCGGGCGGGCGTGCCGGTCCGACCGTCGCCCGCGCTGGTGGCCGGACTGGTCGCCGCGCTCGGCCCGGACGGTGCGGCGACCGGACCGGGGCTACCGGCCGACGCGGACACCACCTCGGCCACTCTGTACGCCCTGGCCCGGCTGGGCCGGCCGGTCGACCCGGCGAGTCTGTTCCGCTACGACCTCGGCAGCCACTTCTGCACCTGGCGCGGGGAGGACGGCGACTCGGTCACCACGAACGCGCACGTGCTGGAGGCGCTGGGCTGGCACGCCCGGCACACCCGTGAGGGAGCGAACCGGTACGGCGCCCGGGTCGCGGCCCTCGGTGGCTGGTTGCGCGAGGTGCAGCAGTCGGACGGTCACTGGACGGACCGCTGGCACGCCTCGCCCTACTACGCCACCTCCTGCGCCGCCCTGGCGCTGGCCGGGCACGCACCGCCGGAGGTCGCCGCGGAAGCCGTCGACCGGGCCGTCGGGTGGGTGCTCGCCACCCAGCGCGACGACGGGGGCTGGGGGCGATGGTCGACCACCACGGAGGAGACGGCGTACGCGGTGCACGTGCTGCTCGGCGCAGGCGGTCGGCGGCGGCCCGAGGCGGTGGCGGCGGCCGGTCTGGCGCTGCCACACCTGCAGGTCGGCGTCACCACCGACCCTCCACTGTGGCATGACAAGGACCTCTACACGCCGCTCCTCGTGGTGCGCGCGGCGGTCCTCGCGGCGCGGCGTCTGGCGCTCACCGAGGGCGCGGCACGCCGTGGCGGTAAGGGCCCCGCGGCCCCCCACCAGGGCATGATCACGAGCGCTTGAGTTGCAACGGTGACGCTGTTAGCGTGCGCCGGGGTCGGTGCGTGTGTCGCCCGCCTGACTGACCGATCAACTCGCTCCGGGCCAGGGACGGTGTAATGGGTTCCCGCAGTTCGAATCTGCGTACCAAGGTCGTGGCCCTGTTGGCCTCGCTGGTGGCACTCTGGAGCTTCACCGCCTGGGTGACCATCCGGGAGGGTGTCAACCTCGTCGGCGTGCAGGCCCTCGACGTCCGGGTGTTCGACCCCACCGAGCCGCTGCTGTTGCAGTTGCAGTTGGAACGCCGGACCTCGCTGGCCTACCTCGGGCGGCCCGAGGACCGCAGGCGCGGCGAACTCGTGCAGGTGCGTCAGCGTACCGACGAACTGGCCGCCGAGTTCGAGGAGTCGGCCGGGCACTGGCAGGTCGGCCTGCTCGGCAGCGACGCCCTGCAGCAACGGATCAGTGACCTGAACCGTAGGATCGCCGCGCTGTCGGACACCCGGGCCGCCGTGGACGACCGCAACATCGGCCGCAGCGAGGCCGGCGGTGCGTTCACCCGGGTGATCGAGTCGATCTATCAGGTCTACGACGAGTTGGGCAACCTCGACGACGACCAGGTCGCCGAGGACACCACCCAACTCATTCAGCTCAACCGGGCCCGGGAACTGCTGTCCCAGGAGGACGCCCTGCTCGCCGGGGTGCTGGCCGCCGGCCGGATCACCGTGAGCGAGCGCGCGGAGTTCACCCGGATCGTCGGTGCCCGCCACTTCGTCGCCGAGCAGGCGGTCGTCCGGCTGCCGCAGGCGGATCAGGCCCGTTACCAGCAGATGTCCTCCGGGCCCAACTTCCGCCGGCTGGCCGACCTGGAGAACCAGGTGATGCTGGCCGGCAACAACACGCGGCTGCCGTTCAGCGTCGAGGGGTGGACCGACGCCACCGGGCCGGCGCTGATCGAGATCGGCGACGTCGTGCTGGCCGGTGGTGACGACGTGGTCGAACGGGCCACCCCTGTGGCCGTCGGCGTCATCATCCGGTTGGTGCTCGCCGCCGGTCTCGGCCTGCTCGCCGTCATCGCCTCGGTGATCGTCTCGGTCACCACCGCGCGTGCCCTGGTGCAGCAACTGCAACGCCTGCGGGACGCCGCGTTCCAGCTCGCCAACGAACGACTGCCCGATGTGGTGGATCGGCTCGGCCGGGGCGAGCAGGTGGACGTGGCCAAGGAGGCGCCGCCGCTGCAGTTCGGTGACGACGAGATCGGCCAGGTGGGCAAGGCGTTCACCGTGGTGCAGGAGACGGCCATCCGGACCGCGGTGGAGCAGGCGGAACTGCGCCGCGCGGTACGCGACGTCTTCCTGAGCCTGGCCCGGCGTACCCAGGCCCTGGTGCACCGGCAGCTCACCCTGCTGGACTCGATGGAGCGCCGGGAGCAGGACGCGGAGGAACTGGAGGACCTGTTCCGCGTCGACCACCTGGCCACCCGGATGCGGCGTAACGCGGAGAACCTGATCGTGCTCTCCGGTTCCACGCCCGGCCGGGCCTGGCGCCGCAGCGTGCCGATGGTCGACGTGGTCCGTGGCGCGGTCGGTGAGGTCGAGGACTACACCCGCGTCCAGGTGCTTCCGATCAGCGGGGTGTCGCTGGCCGGGCGGGCCGTCGGTGACGTCATCCACCTGCTCGCCGAGCTGATCGAGAACGGGCTGTCGTTCTCGCCACCGCACACCACGGTGGAGGTGCGCGGGCAGCTGGTCGGCAACGGGTTCGCCCTCGAGATCGAGGACCGAGGACTCGGCATGACCGAGGAGGACCTGGCCGCCGCCAACCACCGCATCGTGGACCGCTCCGAGCTCAACCTCGCCGACGCGTCCCGGCTGGGCCTCTACGTGGTGAGCCGGCTGACCGATCGGCACGGGGTGCGGGTACACCTCAAGGAGTCGCCGTACGGCGGGACGACCGCCGTGGTGCTGATCCCGGGTGACCTGATCATCGTGGACGGCGCACAGCCGGCGGTGTCGCAGTCGACCACCCGGAGCAAGACCCCGGAACTGCCCGCCGACGCGGCCCCCACCCCGGACGAGCGGTCACCCGCACCGGTGGCGGTGGCGGCACCCACCGCACCCCGGACGGAGACCCGGGCGGCCGAACCGCTCGCGTCGTCCTCGGCGGAGCCCGCCGAGGAGAGCACGGGCCTGCCGACCAGGTCCCGCCGCCGGCCCGGTCAGTCCGCCCTGGACGGACCGACCATCCCGATCGAGGTGCCGGTGACCTCGGCACCGGGTGAGAGCCCGGCCCGGCCGCCACACCCGCCGGCCGACGGCGCGGTCGCGCCCGGTACGCCGGCGGGCCCGCCCGAGACGGCGGCGACCCCGCCCGAGCCGGGTACGTCGACGACGGCCGAGTCCGACCTGGGGCGTACCGAGTCGGGCCTGCCGGTCCGGGTACGGCAGGCCAGTCTCGCCCCGGCGCTGCGCGACGAGCCCGGGGCGGCCGACGCCGGCGAGGACGTGATCCGCGAACCAGAACAGGTTCGCCGCATGATGAGTTCGTACCAGACGGGCACCCGGCGCGGACGCTCCGACGCCGCTAGGTTGCTCGATGGGGGCCGGCGTGCCGAGGACGGGTCCGACGGCGCCGACCAACAGGCGACCTGATCCGTGTCGCTGGCCCGTCATACCAGGTCAGCGCTGATCAGGCCCAGATGAGCACGGCGAAGAGCCGGGGAGAAGAGGACGACGAAGTGGCGCAGAAGACGGCTTCGAGTGCCGACCTGACGTGGTTGCTGGACGACCTCGTCGGCCGGGTCAAGCAGGCCGAACATGCGGTGGCGCTGTCCGCCGACGGTCTGCTGATGGCCTCGTCGCAGGGGCTCAGCCGCGACGACGGCGAGCACCTGGCGGCGATGGCGGCCGGCATCCAGAGCCTGGCCCGCGGCGCGGGCAAGCGGTTCGGTGGCGGGCAGGTCCAGCAGACAATCATCGAGATGCAGTCGTCCTTCCTGTTCGTCACAGCCGCCGGCCGCAACGCCTGTCTCGCGGTGCTGGCCACCGAGGACGCCGACGTGGGTCTGATCGCCTACGAGATGGCGATGCTGGTCACCAGGGTCGGCAAGTACGTCGCGTCGCCGTCGCGGTCCGTCGAACAGACCGGCGGGGAGAAGTAACCCGGATGACGGTGCAGGGAGAGTCCGCGGACCACCAGTGGGTGGACGACCACGCCGGTCCGGTTGTCCGTCCGTACGCGGTGACCGGCGGCCGGGCCCGTCCGGTCACCGGCACGTTCGACCTGATCTCCCTGGTGACGGCGACCCGCACGGACGTCTCCCCGGAGATCGGGCTCGGCCCGGAACACCTGGCGATCGTCGGCCTGTGTCAGCGGATTCAGTCCGTGGCCGAGATCGCGGCACACCTGGACCTGCCGGTGGGCACCGTGCGGGTCCTGCTCGGCGATCTGGTGGCGCGCAGCCTGGTGCGGATTCGCGAGCCGCACACCACCGTCGGCATACCCGATCACAGCATTTTCGAGGCGGTTATCAATGGACTACGGGCACTCTGAGCGGCCGCCGGGAGCGGTCGCCCTGCCCACAGCGATCAAGATCCTGGTCGCCGGCGGCTTCGGGGTCGGCAAGACCACGCTGGTCGGGGCGGTCAGCGAGACGCGCCCGCTGCGGACCGAGGAGGTCCTGACCGAGACGGGGGTCGGCATCGACGACCTCTCCGGCGTCGAGGCGAAGCAGACCACCACGGTGGCGATGGACTTCGGCCGGATCACGGTCAGCGAGGACCTGGTGCTGTACCTGTTCGGCACACCGGGTCAGGACCGGTTCTGGTTCGTCTGGGACGAACTGGCGCTCGGTGCCATCGGCGCGGTGGTGCTGGCGGACACCCGCCGGCTGGCCGACTGCTTCCCCTCCATCGACTACTTCGAGGGGCGGGGTACGCCGTTCCTGGTCGCGGTGAACTGCTTCGAGGGGTCGCGCTCGTACCGCCTCGACGAGGTGCAGGCCGCGCTGAACCTCGATCCCGAGGTGCCGGTGCTGCTCTGCGACGCCCGCAACCGGGAGTCGGTCAAGGAGGTGCTGATCACCGTGGTGGAGCACGCGATGAAGATCCGGGAGGCCCGTGGTCGCGCCGTCGGGTGACGGCGGGCCCAGCGCCCTCGGTCGGACAAACGAAGGGCTCCCTCCCCGACGGGGAGGGAGCCCTTCGACGTTCGTCGCCTAGCTGGCGATCATGCGCCGCAGCACGTACTGCAGGATGCCGCCGTGCCGGTAGTAGTCCGCCTCACCCGGGGTGTCGATCCGCACCACCGCGTCGAACTCCACGCCGCTGTCGGTGGAGACCCGCACGGTACGCGGAGTCGAGCCGTCGTTGAGCGCGGTGACACCGGTGATGGTGAACGTCTCGGTGCCGCTCAGCCCCAGCGACTCGGCGCTCTCGCCGGTCGGGAACTGCAACGGCAGCACCCCCATGCCGATCAGGTTCGAGCGGTGGATCCGCTCGTACGACTCGGCGATGACCGCCTTGACGCCCAGCAGCATGGTGCCCTTGGCCGCCCAGTCCCGGGACGAGCCCGAGCCGTACTCCTTGCCGGCCAGGATGACCAGCGGGATGCCGGCCTCCTGGTAGGCCACCGAGGCGTCGTAGATCGAGGTCTGCTCGCCGGTGAGGTGGTTGACGGTGAAGCCGCCCTCCACCCCTGGGACGAGTTGGTTACGCAGCCGGATGTTGGCGAAGGTGCCCCGGATCATCACCTCGTGGTTGCCCCGGCGCGAGCCGTACGAGTTGAACTCGTGGCGCGGCACGCCGTGCCCGGCCAGGTACTCGCCGGCGGGGGAGTCGGCCTTGATGGAGCCGGCCGGGGAGATGTGGTCGGTGGTCACCGAGTCACCCAGCTTGGCCAGCACCCTGGCCGGACCGATGTCGGAGACCGTCTGCGGCTGCGGCGCCATCCCCTCGAAGTACGGGGGCTTGCGCACGTAGGTGGACTCGCCGTCCCAGGCGAAGGTGTCCCCGGTCGGGGTCGGCAGTGACTGCCAGCGCTCGTCACCGGCGAAGACGTCGGCGTACGCGGAGCTGAACCCGCCGGCACCGATCGCCGAGGCGATGACGTCCTGGATCTCGGCGCTGCTCGGCCAGATGTCGCGCAGGTAGACCGGCTGGCCCGTGTTGTCCTCGCCGATCGGCTCGTTGGCCAGGTCGATGTCCATCGTGCCGGCGAGGGCGTACGCCACCACCAGCGGCGGGGACGCCAGGTAGTTCATCTTGACGTCGGGGTTGATCCGGCCCTCGAAGTTGCGGTTGCCGGAGAGCACCGACACCACGGCCAGGTCGGCCTCGTTCACCGCTGCGGAGACCTCCTCCGGCAGCGGACCGGAGTTGCCGATGCAGGTGGTGCAGCCGTAGCCGACCAGGTGGAAGCCGAGCTTCTCCAGGTACGGCGTGAGGCCGGCCCGCTCGTAGTAGTCCATGACGACCTTCGAGCCCGGCGCGAGGGTGGTCTTCACCCACGGCTTGCGGTTCAGGCCCTTGTCCACCGCGTTGCGGGCGAGCAGCGCCGCCCCGATCATCACCTGCGGGTTGGAGGTGTTGGTGCAGGAGGTGATGGCGGCGATCACGACCGCGCCGTGGTCCAGCTCGTACTCGTTGCCGTCGGCGCCGGTGACCCGGATCGGGTTGCTGGCCCGCCCGCCGGAGCCGACCGCGGCGGTCGCCAGGTCACGCGGGGCATCGGCCGGGTCGTTGACCGCGTTGGCCGGGGCGTCGCTGGCCGGGAAGGACTCGGCGCTGGCCTCGTCCGCCGGGCCCGCCGTGCCGAAGGGCTTGTCCTGCTGCGGCACGCCGGGGCGGCGGCCCGGGTCGCCACCGGTCTCGTCGGCCGCGACGTAGTCGGTGAGCGCGGCGCGGAACAGCGTCTTGGCGCTGCCCAGCGGCACCCGGTCCTGGGGACGCTTGGGTCCGGCGAGCGAGGGCTCGATGGTGCCCAGGTCCAGCTCCAGCTGCTCGGAGTAGTGCGGCTCGGCAGACGGGTCGTGCCAGATGCCCTGCTCCTTGGCGTACGCCTCGACCAGCGCGACCTGCTGCGGGTCCCGGCCGGTCAGCTCCAGGTAGCGGATGGTCTCCGCGTCGATCGGGAAGATCGCTACGGTGGAGCCGTACTCCGGGGACATGTTGCCGATGGTGGCCCGGTTGGCCAGCGGCACGGCGCTCACGCCGGGGCCGTAGAACTCGACGAACTTGCCGACCACGCCGTGCTTGCGCAGCATCTCGGTGATGGTCAGCACCAGGTCGGTGGCGGTGGTGCCGGCCGGCATCTCGCCGGAGAGCTTGAAGCCCACCACGCGGGGGATCAGCATGCTGACCGGCTGGCCCAGCATGGCCGCCTCGGCCTCGATGCCGCCGACGCCCCAGCCGAGCACGCCCAGGCCGTTGACCATGGTGGTGTGCGAGTCGGTGCCGACGACGGTGTCCGGGTACGCCTGGCCACCGCGTTCCATGATCGTGCGTGCCAGGTACTCGATGTTGACCTGGTGCACGATGCCGGTGCCGGGCGGCACCACCTTGAACTCGTTGAACGCGCTCTGCCCCCAGCGCAGGAACTGGTAGCGCTCCTTGTTACGCGAGTACTCCAGCTCGACGTTGCGCTCGAAGGCGTCCTCACGGCCGAACAGGTCGGCGATGACCGAGTGGTCGATGACCAACTCGGCGGGGGCGAGCGGGTTCACCTTGGTGGGGTCGCCGCCGAGGTCCCGGACGGCCTCACGCATGGTGGCCAGGTCGACCACGCACGGTACGCCGGTGAAGTCCTGCATCAGCACCCGGGCCGGGGTGAACTGGATCTCGACGTTGGGGTCCGCGGTCGGGTCCCACGAACCGAGCTGACGGATGTGGTCGGCGGTGATGTTCGCGCCGTCCTCGGTCCGCAGCAGGTTCTCCAGCAGGATCTTCAGGCTGTAGGGGAGCCGTTCGTGGCCCTCCACCTGGCTGATCTTGAAAATCTCGTAGCTCGCGTCTCCGACGCGTAGCTGGGTCTTCGCACCGAAGGTGTCGAGGCTCGCCACGTCGTACTCCTTCACACCAGCGACCGTGAGTAGTCCTGAGCAGTCTGTCGCACCGGCCGGAGGGCCGCCGTGGTTAGGCAACACTTACCGCCGAATACGCGCTGTCAACAAAACCGTACGTCCGTCTTGCTATGAGTGCAACCCGTCGATCACGGAGTGGACGTTAGGAAGGGCCCCCTGCTATGCGCGAGGCGTTAGCAGGGGGCCCGTGCTTGCACCAGTGGCCGGCCCCCGTGTGGGGGGCCGGCCGTTGGGGTGTCAGTGGGTGGTGGCGTAGCCGCGGGTGGCGATCCAGTTGGCGAGGTCGTTGATGTGGAGGTCGTAGCGGGCGTGGTCGGGGTTGGCGGAGTCGGCGATGGTGACGGTGTTGCCGTTGTCGGTGTAGCCGGTGACGCTGATGTAGTGGCCGCCTTCGAAGCTGTGGGTGGTGCCGGTGGTGTCGGTGGTGGTGCCGGCGATGTTGGCGACGACGGCGCGGCCTTCGTCGATGGTGCGGACGATGTCGTCGCGGAGCTTGTCGGTCTGGTGGTTGTCGGCGGTGGGGGTGTTGATTTCGACGGACTTGTAGGCGTCCTTGCCGGTTTCGCGGTTGAGGACGGGGGTGATGTCGTTGATGCTGTCGGTGCCGTTCTCGGTGGTGCCCATCTGCGTGGCCATGGTGTGGACGTCGATGTTCTTGCCTTGGACGCTGAGGGCGTTGCGGGCGGCGGCGGGGCCGCAGTAGTAGAAGTTGGGCTGGGCTTCGTAGCGGACGTCGAGTTGACGTTCGCTGTGGCCCTTGCGGTCGGCCTGCACGACGGCGGCGGGCTGACCGGCCGGCGCGGCGTACGCGGTGGTGATGGGGCCGGCGATGGCGCCGCCGGTGAAGGCGAGGCCGGCAGCGGTCAGGGCGGCCTTGCGGAAGATAGCGGTACGCATGATGATCTGAACCTTTCGTCGGGGGTGCGCGCGGCCCACGTGGGGGTGTGCCGGGGCCGTGCGAAAGGGGGGATGTGCGGATCGGAACCGTCGGGGGCCGGGGGCCGCTCACGACGTCCGAGCCAGGTGTAACGCCGGGGGGTGCGGGGTCATTCCGACCCGGGTCCCGGGGGGTGCGGCGCCGGGGGAGGCGTCGCGGTCATGCCATGTACAACCCCCGGCCCGGCCCGATGATTCCGCGATCGCCGCGGCCACGGCCACCCGGCGGGCGGCCGGCAAACCGGACACGCGGGTACGAACCTCCGGGTCGGCCGCCCTGGCCCGCGCCGGCCCGCCCGACGTCCCGCACAGAGGGCGCGTTTCCGGCACATCGGAGCGGGAAAGCGCCCGGCTCGCGAGGAGGCCGTCGACTTTCAGGGGGAGCGCGTCGTGTGGCAGGAGAGCCGGTACATCGCCACCCGGGAGCGGCTGTCCCCGGTCGCCGGGGCGCCGCTCTGGTGCGACGCGCACGAATTCGGCCTCCGAGGTGACGGTGTCACCAATGACCAACCCGCGTTGTCCGCCCTGGTCGACCGGCTCGGCGAGGGGTACGCCGCCGACGGCCGGGCCCGGGTCATCTACTGCCCGCCGGGGATCTACTCGATCCGGGACGCGGGCACCGTCTGGCGCAGCGGTGTCTCACTGATCGGAGCCGGGCCGGGCGCGACCCGGTTCCTGCTGAGCAACGAGGGCAACCGGGCGGACCCGACGCCGTTGGCCTTCTGGACCACCGTGCAGCACGGTGCGGACCGGGACCGGCACATCGCCGACTGCACCTTCGCCGACTTCGAGATCGACGGCTCGGGTGTGGCCATGGCCGAGTACAGCTACCTCGCCAAGGGACTCGGTCTCCAGTACGTGGTGCGGGGCGTGTTCCGCAACCTCTACATCCACCACACCGGCGCCACCGGCCTGGGGTGCGACTTCCTGCAGGACAGCCTGATCGACGGTGTGGTGGTGGTCGGCTGCGGCCGGCTGGACAACGGCGAGGAGATGGGCGGCGCGGGCATCGGCATCGGCATCGGCGGCTGGGGCGAGGTGGAACGCTGCACGATCGCCAACTGCACCACCCTCGGCAACGGCACCAACGGGATCTTCCTGGAGTTGCAGAAGCCGTACTGGACGCCCCCGCGCGGCTACCGCATCATCGGCTGCCACAGCCAGGCCAACCGGTTCGGCATCTCCGACTGGGGTGCCGACGGGTTGATCGTCTCGGCCTGCACCATCACCGGCAACCTGGAGGCCGGCTTCGACGTCTCCGCCAACGGCACGGCGGGCATCGCCGGCCGGGGCGGCATCCTCAGCAACTGCGTGATCGACCGCAACGTCCGCGACGGGATCAGCATGGGAAACACCCCCGGGCCGTACGCCATCCGGGGCAACCGGATCAGTGGCAACGGCTGGTACGGCTATCACCAGCACGATCTGGGCGCCGGCTATCAGGGCCCGTCGTCGGACGTGGTGATCAGCGACAACGAGTTCTGGGACAACGGCCTGGACGCGATCCGGATCGACCGGCCGATGGTCGACGCGGCCGTCCTGGACAACCGGATCCGCAACAACGGCCGGCAGTGCGCCCCGGCGTCGACCGGCTCCGGCGAGTCGGTGCGCTACGCCCGTCGGGCGATGACCGACCGGTCGGCGAACTGGCCGACGAACGGGCACCGGGGCAAGGTGCTGCGGGTGGGCTCCCGGGTGGCGGTGGTGGTCGGCAACAGCGACACCGACCTGGACCTGGCCGAGCTGCGACCGGACGCGGCCACCGCGTGGAACGAGGACGTCCCGGAGCCGGGTACGGCGTACGAGTTGTCGGCGGCGGCTCCGGTGCGCGCCGGCATCGTCGTCAACGCGCATTTCGACTCCGCCTCGGTGCGCGGGAACCGGATCTGGGACAACCGTGAGGAGCCGACGCAGACGCACGGCCTGTGGATCACCGAGCGGGGCTCCTGCGTGTCCTGCCGGGTCGAGGAGAACGACCTCGCCGGCAATGCCGAGAGCGCGCTGCGGTTGGACAGCCCGCCGGTGGGCGGTCGATGGGACCGCAACCACGTGGAGATCGACTGAGCGGGTCTCAGGCCGCGTCGTCGGGTGCTGCGGCCTCGGCGTGGCGGTCACGCAGCCGGGCCCGGATCTCCTCGGGGGTGTACGCGCGCCGTCGCCGTTCCGCCCGGGCGATGACCACGCCGGAGGCCGCCACCCCGGCCAGTCCGGCCATCCCGAGGACCTTCCACCACCGCATTCCTTGCCGCATCCGCTTAGGGTAGTCCCCCATGAGCATCAGCCTGGACGAGGCGGTGGAGCTGACGCGTACCGGTGACGTGTGGGTCTTCCGCGGCCGCAGCGTGCCCGACCGTGCCATCCAGTCGATCACCAACAGCCCGGTCAACCACGTGGGTATGGCGGTCGTGCTGGACGACATGCCGCCGTTGATGTGGCACGCCGAGTTGGGCCGGTCGCTGCCGGACATGTGGACCGGCACCCACCAGCGCGGGGTGCAGTTGCACGACCTGCGCGACGCGGTCTGCGTCTGGGCCAACCGGTACGGCCAGCGGGCCTGGCTGCGTCAGCTCGACCCACCGGCGGACGCCGAGATGGAGGGGTCGGTGCTGCGGACCATCGCCCGGCTGGACGGCACGCCGTTCCCGTCGACCGCGCAGCTCGCCTGGCGGTGGGTGCGGGGACGGGTACCGGCGGTGCGGTTGCCGGCGGTGCGGTTGCCGGTGCCGCAGCGGCAGCGGGCGACCACCGCCCGCGAGCGGACCGTGGAGCGCGATCGGACACTGGAGACGGCGTACTGCGCCGAGGTCGTGGCGGTCACCTACGAGGCGATGGGCCTGCTGTCCCCGGGAAAGCGGCCGAACTGGTACGACCCGGGTCGGTTCTGGAGCGGTGACGACCTCGGCCTGCAGGGCGGTGCCCAGTTGGGCAGCGAGATCGAGGTACGCATCCCGACGCGCTGAGGTTTCGCCGACCGGCGCGGCGGCAATTGCATGCGACGTGAATGCTTCCACCGATCTCGACACGCTCACCGAGTTCTTCGACCGGTACGGCGTGGCCCTGACCGTCGGCGACCTGCCCGCGATCGCCGGTTGCTACGCACTGCCGGGGTTGGTGGTCGCCGACACGTACAGCTTCTCGTTCACCTCGCCGGCGGCGGTGGCGTTGTCCTTCGTGGGCGCCGCCCCCGACTACGCCGAGCGTGAGCTGGTGGCCGCGCACGCCGACATCGAGGAGGTGCAGCAGGTCTCCGCGCTGCTGACCGAGGTGGCGGTGCGCTGGGAGTTCCTGGACAGCCAGGGTCGGCAGGTGCCCGGTGAGCGATACCGCTATCTGCTGCGGGCCGCCGCGGAGGGTCCGGTCATCTGCACGGTCATCCGTACCGGCTGACCCGGGGTGCGGCGCGGTCGCCCGGTGCTCGGCCGTCCCGGGGACCGATCCGGCGGGTCGGACGATCCGCCCCCACCCGTTTCGTCCCCGCCTCCGTCGTGACTAGGCTGTCGCGTCGGTGCGACGAGGGGGGACCTCAATGGCAGTGCGGCCGTCGGGTGCCGAGACCACGGAGACGGCCCGTCGACGGGCGCTCCCTCGGATGATCGCCTCGGCCCCCTGGGTCGTGGTCTCGGTCGGTGTCGCGGTGCTGGCGGTGCTGCTGGTGGTCGCGGCGCTGGCCTTTCGTGGCCCGGAGCAGCCGTCGGCGTGGAAGCCGGGGCCGGCGATGACGCTGCCGGCACCGTCCACCTCGGATTCGGTCACGTCGGTCCCGTCCGCTCCGGAGCGGCTCAGCCCGGCGCCGGGCGGCTCCGCCACGTCCGCGTCACCCGCAGCGTCGGTGCTGCCGTCCCCGTCGTCGCGGACCGCGTCCCCGGCCGGACGGTCGGAGGCCAGCCGAGCGCCGGACCGACCGACGTCCGCCCCGCCGGGACCGCCCGTCGCCCAGGGAGCGCTCACCGCCACCTATCGGGTCAGCGGCGCGGTTGAACCGGATTCGTTCCGGGCGCAAATGGTGGTGCGCAACGGCACCGCCGAGTCGCGTGACTGGCAGGTCGAGTTGCGCTTCACCGGAGACGTCACCGGCATCCGGGCCTCCAGCGGGCCGGGCGTGTCGGTGAGCATCAAGGGTGGTGGATGGTACCTGCTCAGCGGGACGGTGCCGCTTGCCGCCGGGGCACAGCAGGCGGTGGATCTGCGGTTCAGCCGCACCGGTGGCGGTGAGTACCCCGCCCACTGTGTGGTCAACGGTTCCTCGTGCGCCCTGTGAGGACCGTACTGTTAGGACGGTTCGGTGTTTCCCTGGGGACTTTTCCCTTTCGCTAAAGATCGTTACGCTTGCCCGGCTGCCCGCTGAGGAGATTCATGTCCGGTATGCGTCGCGCTCCGCGTCATCTTTCATCCCCTGGCCCCGCCGTCGCGTCCTCTCCCTGGGTCCTGATGTCGATCGGCCTGCTCGCGATGGTGATGCTGTTCGTCATCGCGATCGGCGCGTACCGGGGGCCGGGTCCGGAGTTCGATCCCGTGCCGCCGGGAGCGGCCGCCGCCCCGCCCATTCCCGAGCGCGCGTCGTCGGCCGGGCGGGAGGCCGCGAGCCCACCGGCGCCGGCGGTGCCCGGGCTCTCGCCGCGCAAGACCGACCCGCCGAGCGAGGCCGGTACCCCCTCGCCGGTGCCGTCACGGCCGGGTCCGGCGACGCCGGAGCCGCCGCCGGTCGCGTCGGCGCCGCCGCGAAGCAGTGCGCCACCGGCGGCCAAGCCCGCGCCGTTGGAGGCGCGGTACCGGGTGATGGACACCTTCCAGGGTGGCTTCATCGCCGAGGTGCTGATCCGCAACACCTCGCGCGGCGATCTGGAATGGGTGGCGCGGGTGGAGTACGCGGGCGGCCGGGTGGTGACCGCGTGGCTGGAAGGGGTTCCGCAGGGCACGTTCACCGGGCGCCGGGGCACGTTGACCTATAGAAGTGGTCCCGACCTGTCGGCGGGTGCCTCGGTGGCGCTGCGCTTCCACATCGAGTACGCCGATTCGTCGCCGAGGAGCTGCTCCGTCTCGGGGCGTGCCTGTAGCCGTCGGTGACGTCCGGTCCGCCGATCGCGGACCGTCCTCGACCTCATCCTTGCGCAAGAGACTGCTCTGTTGCCGCCATGTTTGCAAGGCATTGCAGAATGTTTCGGCAAGGGCTAGCGTGCGGGCCAATCAGCAGCCAGAGGAAGGCCGTCGATGAAACCCCCGCCGTTGTCGCGTAAGGCCCTGCTCGCATTCGTCTTCCTGCTCACCCTGACGCTGGCCGGCGCGCCGGTCGCGGTTCCCGAGAGCGCCGCCGCCGGTCGGTCGGCGGCCGGGGCGCCCGGCGCCACCGGCGCCGTCACCTGGCCCACCGAGCCGTCCGCCGCCGCCCTGTTGACGGCGGGCACCGACGAGCGGGCGAGGGCGGAGCAGTTCTACTTCGTCCTGCCGGACCGGTTCGCCAACGGAGACCCGCGCAACGACCGGGGCGGTCTGACCGGCGACCGTCTGCGCACCGGTTACGACCCGACGGACAAGGGCTTCTACCAGGGCGGTGACCTCAAAGGACTGATCGACCGGCTCGACTACATCGAGGGGCTGGGCACCACCGCCATCTGGCTCGCACCGGTCTTCGCCAACCGCCCGGTGCAGGGCGAGGGCGACGACGCGTCGGCCGGCTACCACGGCTACTGGATCACCGACTTCACCCAGGTCGACCCGCACTTCGGCACCGCCGCCGACCTCAAGCGTCTGGTCCAGTCGGCGCACCGACGCGGCATCAAGGTCTACCTCGACGTGATCGTCAACCACACCGCGGACGTCATCAGCTACGCCGAGAACCGGCAGACCTACGTGGACAAGGCCACCACGCCGTACCGGGACGCGCAGGGTCGGCCGTTCGAGGACGCCAACTTCGCCGACGGCACCCGTCCCTTCCCCGAGGTGAACAGCCGGTCCTTCCCGTACACGCCGACGTTCCGCACCCCGGCGGACGCGACGGTCAAGGTGCCCTCCTGGCTCAACGACCCGACCATGTACCACAACCGGGGCGACTCCACCTTCGTCGGCGAGAACAGCGAGTACGGCGACTTCGTCGGTCTGGACGACCTGTGGACCGAGCGACCCGAGGTGGTCCGGGGCATGACCAAGATCTATGCCGACTGGGTGCGCTCCACTGGTGTGGACGGCTTCCGGCTGGACACCGTCAAGCACGTCAACATGGACTTCTGGCCGCAGTTCAGCCAGGGCGTCACCCAGGCCGCCGCCCGCGCCGGCAAGCCGGACTTCTTCATGTTCGGCGAGGTGTACAGCGCCGACCCGGAGATCGCCTCCCGCTACGTCCGACAGGGCGGCCTGCCGGCCACCCTGGACTTCGGCTTCCAGGAGGCGGCGCGTGGCTTCACCGCCGACGACGGCCCCGCCACGGCACTGGCCGACCTGTACGCCCGCGACGACCTGTACGCCGCCCGCAACACCGACGCCGGCCGGCTGCCCACCTTCCTCGGCAACCACGACATGGGCCGGATCGGCTCGTTCATCGCCGGCGGCGACACCGACCCCGCCACCCACCTGCGCCGCGACCAGCTCGCCCACGAACTGATGTTCCTCACCCGAGGCCAGCCCGTCGTCTACTCCGGCGACGAACAGGGCTTCACCGGCGCGGGCGGGGACAAGGACGCCCGACAGCCGATGTTCGCCTCCCGCACCGCCGACTACCTCGACGACGACCTGCTGGGCACCGACCGCACCCACGCCCAGGACCAGTTCGACCCGGCGCATCCGCTGTACCGGACCATCGCCGGGCTGGGCCAGCTGCGCCGGGCACACCCGGCGCTGCGCGACGGTGTACAGGTGACGCGCCACGCCGCCGACGGCCCGGGCGTCTTCGCCTTCTCCCGGTTCGACCCGCGTGACCGCACCGAGTACGTCGTCGCGGTCAACAATGCGCGGACCACGCAGACTGTCACCGTGGACACCTGGTCGGCCGGCACCCCCTTCACCGCGATCTACGGCGCATCCGGTCGGCGGGCCGCCGCCGCTGACGGCACGCTGACCCTGACCGTGCCCCCGCTCTCGGCGGTGGTGCACCGGGCCGGTCGGCCGGTCGCGGTGCCCGCCGCGAAGCCGGGTCTGACCATCACCACCCCGACGGGTACGCCGGTGGCCACCCGGGCCGAGGTGACCGCGCAGGTCAGCGGGGACCCGCTGGCCACCGTCACGACGGCGGCCCGGGTGGCGGGCGGCAGGTGGACACTGCTCGGCTCGGCGCACCGGGCGCCGTACACCGTGCACCACGACCTGACCGGGCTGGCCGCCGGCACGAGGATCGAGTACAAGGCGGCGGTCCGGGACGGCCGGGGCCGCACCGCCACCGCCCGCTCCACCGCCACCGTCGGCACCCCGCCGACCGGGTCGTCCCGCGACTGGCTGGTGGTGCACCACCACCGCCCGGACGGCGACTACGGCGACTGGGGCCTGTACGCCTGGGGCGACATCGATCCGGCGTACGCCACCGAGTGGCCGCAGGGCCGCCCGTTCGACGGCACCGACTCGTACGGGCGGTTCGCCTGGGTGAAGCTGAAGCCGGGGGCGAAGTCGGTCGGTTTCCTGGTGGTCGACGCGGACGGCAACAAGGACGTCGACAACGACCGGACGGTGGACGTGACGCGCACCGGGGAGGTCTGGGTCAAACAGGGTGATCCGGCCACCTACCCGAGCCGGGAGGAGGCCGCCGGCGCACCGGCACCCCCGGTCGAGGAGGGTGTGGCGGCGATCCACTACCACCGGCCGGACGGCGACTACGACGGCTGGGGACTGCACCTGTGGGACGGCGCGGCCACGCCCACCGACTGGGCCCGACCGTTGCCGCCGACCCGCGTCGACTCGTACGGCGCCGAGTTCCGGGTGCCGTTGGCCGAGGGCGCGACCGGGCTGAGCTACATCATCCACTCCGGGGACACCAAGGACCTGCCACAGGACCAGCGGCTCGACTTCGCCGAGTCCGGTCGGGAGGTCTGGCTGCTCGCGGCGACACCGGGGCGGCTGCTGCCGGCGACGACCACCGGCGACAGCGGCGGTGACACCGACATCACCCGGCAGGCGGCGCACTGGATCGACCGCAGCACCGTCGCCTGGCGGACCGGTCCCACCGACGGTCGGGCGTACGCGTTGGTGACCGCACCCGCCGGTGGGGTGCGCGTGGTCGACGGCGAACTGGTCGGCACGTACACCTCGGTGCCGTTGACCGCGCGCCGCAACGGGCTCACCGAGGCGCAGCGTGATCGGTTCCCGCACCTGTGGGACCGGCACGCCTTCACCCTGGATCAGCGGGACCTGGCGACGGTGCCGGCGGCGCTGCGCGGGCAGGTGCTGGTGACCGAGCGGGCCGCCGACGGCACTCTGCTCGGTGCCACCGGTGTGCAGCTGCCGGGGGTGCTCGACGACGTCTACGCCCCGGCCACCACCGCCCGCCTGGGCGCCACCTTCACCGGCGGCGTGCCCTCCCTGGCGGTCTGGGCACCGACCGCGCGGACGGTGTCGCTGGAGCTGTTCGACTCGCCGACCGCCACACCGCGCGTGGTGACGATGCGCCGCGACGACCGCACCGGGGTCTGGTCGGTGCGCGGGGCGCGGGACTGGGCCGGCCGCTACTACCGGTACCGGGTGCAGGCGTGGCAGCCGGCCGCCCAGCAGGTGGTGACCGCCTCGGTCACCGACCCGTACTCGGTGGCCCTGGCGGCGGACTCCACACACAGCCAGATCGCCGACCTGACCGACCCGAAGCTGGCGCCGACGGGTTGGTCGAGCCTGCGCAAACCGAGTGCGGTGGCCCCGGCCAAGGTGCAGATCTCCGAGCTGTCGGTGCGGGACTTCTCGATCGCCGACAGCACCGTGCCGGCCGACCGTCGCGGCACCTTCCTCGCCTTCACCGACCCGGGCACCGCCGGGATGCGGCACCTCAGGTCGATCGCCGCCGCCGGGGTGACCCACCTGCACCTGCTGCCGGTCTTCGACTTCGCCACCATCCCCGAGCGGCGTGCCGACCAGCGCCGCCCCGACTGCGACCTGGCCGCCGCGCCGCCGGACTCCGAACGGCAGCAGGAGTGCGTCGCGGCGGTGAAGGACACCGACGGCTACAACTGGGGCTACGACCCGCTGCACTACACCGTCCCGGAGGGCGGGTACGCCGTGGACCCGGACGGCACGCGCCGGACCGTGGAGTTCCGGCAGATGGTGGCCGGGGTCAACGGTGCGGGCCTGCGGGTGGTGCTGGACGTGGTCTACAACCACACCTCGGCCGCCGGCACCGACCCGCGCTCGGTGCTCGACCAGATCGTCCCGGGCTACTACCACCGGTTGCTCGACGACGGCGCGGTGGCCAATTCCACCTGCTGCGCGAACACGGCGCCCGAGCACGCCATGATGGGCAAGCTGGTGGTCGACTCGCTGGTCACCTGGGCCCGGGAGTACAAGGTCGACGGGTTCCGCTTCGACCTGATGGGCCACCACCCCAAGGCGAACATCCTGGCCGTCCGCGCCGCGCTCGACCGGCTGACCGTGGCCCGCGACGGTGTGGACGGCAGGAAGATCCTGCTCTACGGCGAGGGCTGGAACTTCGGCGAGGTGGCCGACGGCGCGCGGTTCGTGCAGGCGACCCAGGCGAACATGGCCGGCACCGGGATCGGCACGTTCAACGACCGGCTGCGTGACGCGGTGCGCGGTGGCGGCCCGTTCGACGAGAACCCGCGCCACCAGGGCTTCGCCTCCGGTCTGTTCACCGACCCCAACGGCGACCCGGTCAACGGCTCGGCGGCCGAGCAGCGTACCCGGCTGCTGCACCAGCACGACCTGGTCAAGGTCGGGCTGACCGGCAACCTGCGCGGCTACCGGTTCACCGACACCGGCGGCCGGGAGGTGACCGGGGCACAGGTGGACTACAACGGCTCGCCGGCCGGGTACACCGACGCGCCGGGTGAGGCGATCACGTACGTCGACGCGCACGACAACGAGATCCTGTACGACGCGTTGGCCTACAAGCTGCCGCAGGGCACCTCCGCCCCGGACCGGGCCCGGATGCAGGTGCTGGCGTTGAGCACGGTGGTGATGGGGCAGGGTGCCGGGTTCGTGACCACCGGCACCGAGCGGCTGCGATCGAAGTCGCTGGACCGCAACTCGTACAACTCGGGGGACTGGTTCAACCAGATCCGGTGGGACTGCACCCAGGGCAACGGGTTCGGCATCGGGTTGCCGCCGGCCGAGGACAACCGGGACAAGTGGCCGTACGCGCGGCCGCTGTTGGCCGATCCGGCGCTGGTGCCGGACTGCGCGGCGATCGCGCTGACCGACGCCCGGTACGCCGAACTGCTGCGGATCCGGTCCTCCACGCCGGTCTTCGGGCTGCCCACCGCGCAGGAGGTGCAACGACGGGTCGCCTTCCCGCTCTCCGGTCCGCAGGAGACGCCGGGGGTGCTCACCATGACCCTGGACGCGCGTGGTCTGGGCGGGGCGTGGCGGTCGGTGACGGTGGTCTTCAACGGCACACCGCAGGAGGCGACGCAGCGGGTCGACGCCCTGCGCGGGGCGGACGTGTCCCTGCACCCGGTGCTGCGGTCCTCGGCCGATCCGGTGCTGCGGAGCGCGGCGTTCGAGCGGAACAGCGGCACGTTCCGGGTGCCGGCGCGCAGCGTGGCGGTGTTCGTCACGCGGTGACACGTGGTCCGGCCCCGCCGGTCCGATCCGTGGATCGGTCCGACGGGGCCGGGTCGTCACCTCGGCGTGAGGATCAGCCGAAGCAGTTCGGAATCGCGGTGATGCTGCCGGCGCAGTTGGTCGGCTTGTTGGCGGTGATCGCGGACTTGTCGTCCACGTTGACCACGCCGATGAAGCTGAACACGCCGCCCGGCGCGAGGGTGGCGAAGTTGTGCGACACCTTCGTCCGCTCCAGGTCGATCTCGCCGGAGACGGTGAAGACGCCTCCACCGACACCCAGCGGGCCGACGGCCCGGTTGCCACTGATCTCGCTGTTGCGGAAGGTCGCCTCGCCGGTGCCGTTGAAGACACCGCCACCGAAGAAGCCGGCCTTGTTCTCGACGATCTTGCTGTCCGTGACGTTGGCGATGGCGGTGAAGCCGAGCGCCAGGCCGCCGCCGACACCGACGGTGGTGTTCTTGGCGACCTCGACGTGCGCCAGCTCCAGGGTGCTGTCGTCGCCCGCAGCGGCCACACCGGCACCGGCCAGGACCGCCGTGTTGTTGACGACCTTCGAGTGCTGCACGGTGGTGTTGCCCTCGATGTCGAGCAGGCCGCCGCCGAAGCCGAGCACCTCGTTGCCGGTGATCTCGGTCTTCTCGATCAGTGCGGTGCCGCCGTCGATGTCCTCGCGGAAGATGAAGGCGGCACCGTTGGCGACGCCGCCGCCGCCGATGATGGCGTCGTTGTTGACGATCCTCGACTCGGCCACCCGCAGCACGCTGGCGTTGAAGATGCCGCCGCCGTACAGGAACGCGGTGTTGTCGGCGACCGTGGTGTGGTGCAGGTCGGCCTTGCCGAAGTTGGCCAGGCCCCCACCGACTCCACCGGCCTGGTTGGCGACGATGTGCGTCTCGGAGAACGAGGCGGTGCCGCCGGGCTGCACGAGCACGCCGCCACCGTCGTTGGACTCCGGCTCCAGCAGCACCGAGGGAGCCGCCTTGGCCTGGGCGGCCTTGAGCGCGGCACCCTTCGGCGCGGCCTGCAGCAGCGGCAGGTACGCCTTCTTGGCCTCGGCGGCCTTGGTCGCCTCCACCGAGTTGGAGAATCGCGACCACACCGCCTCGGGGGTGTCCCCGCCGACGGGCAGTGCCCGGGTCTGGCCGTTCTTGATGGTCAGGCCCTTGACGGTCAGGTTTCCGCCGCGGCCCACGTTGAGGATGCGGAACTCCTCGGCCGTGGCGTCCCGGACGATCTTGGTGTCGTGCCCCTTGAGGACGACGTTCTCGGTGATGACCGGCAGGCCGTTGGGGCCGGTGCCGTCACCCAGGTCGGAACGGGTCAGTGTGTAGGTGCACCCCTTGGCGAGGTTGAGCACGCCGCCGTGGTTGTCGTTGGCGAAGACCAACGCCTGGATCAGCTTGTCGGAGTCGCAGGGCACCTCCTTCTCGCGGTCCTTGCGGTCGTCGCCACCACGGTCCTTGTCGTGGCCACCGCGGTCGTCGCGCTGGTCGCCACCGCGGTCCCGCTTCTTGCCCTCGTGCCCCTCGGCGGCGTCCGGGCCCCGGTCACTGTCGGAGCTGACCTGCTGGGCGGTGGACCAACGCAGACCGTCGGCGCTGACCGCGCCGGCGCCGATACCGACGGCGGCGATGCTGACCACGCCGGTGAGACCGGCGACGCCACTGGCGAGCCAGAAGGCGCGACGCCGCTTCGGCGCCACCTCCGGCTCCGCGGCGTTGTTCTTAGCTTGGTAGTTGGACATCGGAGCTCTCTGCCCTCTCGTCGTACCAGACAGGGTCGTCACACGCGGGTGAGCTTCCCCTGCTACAAATCGGTTGTAGCTCCCACATGCACCGTATGAGAGTGTTCCTCGCTTCGCGCCCATATCCGAGATAACCCCACATTGGGTACGGGCTGCGCGGGAGTGGTGCAAGCGCACTGAAGGGTGCAATCCGGGCCAAGTCCGTGGCGATCGGCCGCCGACGCCCGTCGGGGCGGGGACGCGACCCGGGCTCCTCCGCACGCGGCGGAGGAGCCCGTCTATGTGGTCGTGCTCTGGAATCACCCGTACGCAGAAGGAACGATCAGCCGAAGCAGCGCTCCGGCACGACCGGGCTGCCGGAGCAGTTGGTCGGTCGGTTGGCGGTCACCGCGGAGCTGCGGTCGATCCGCACGCCGTCGTTGGTGGTGTAGATGCCGCCGGGCGGCAGCACCGAGAAGTTGGCCTGGACCGTGGAGCGTTCCAACCGGACCTGGCCGCCGTCGTTGTAGATGCCGCCGGCCACCGAGTTCTGGCCGACCACCCGGTTGGCCACGATCGCGGTGTCCCGCACGACGGCGGTGCCCCCGTAGGTGGCCAGTCCGCCACCGTTGCGCTCGGCGACGTTGTCGGTGATCTCGCTCTGCGCGATCACCGCCGTACTCTCGGGTCCCACGCCCAGCCCGCCGGACGTGTCGTCGGCGGAGTTGCGGGCCACCAGGACCTTCTCCAACGCGAGCTGGCCGTCGCCCAGGGCGAGCAGGCCACCGCCGTCCTCGCCGCTGTGGTTGCCGACGACCCTGCTCTGGGTCAGCGTCGCGGTGCCCCGATAGGTGAGGACGCCACCGGCGTTGTCGGTGGCCCGGTTGTGCTCGATGGTGCTCTTCCAGACCCAGAGCGTGCCACCGGCGCCGGGGAGCCCGAGGCCGGGCACGCCGTTGCCGATGCCGCCGCCGGCGACCGCGCTGTTGTCCGTGATCGAGGATTCCTCGAGCCGGAACACCCCGGCGTTGAACACGCCGCCGCCGACACCACCGGCGCTGCTGGTCGCCACCCGGCTGTGGGCGACCCGTGCGGTGCCGAAGTTGGCGATCGCGCCGCCGTTGCCGCCGGCGTGGTGCAGCAGGAACTCGCTGTGCTCGACGTCGGCGCGGCCGCCCCGCTGCACGAGCAGGCCGGCGCCGTCGCCCGGCGCGACGTCGACGAGTGTGGCGTCGCCACCGGCACCCCGGGCGGCCTCGGTGGCCGAGGCACCCGTGGCGGCGGGGACCTTCGCGGCGGCCTTGGCGGCGGGGGCCTTCGTCGGCGTGGCCGCCTTCGCGCCCGCCTTCGCGCCCGCCTTCGCGTTCGTGCCGGCTCCTGCCTTCGCCGGCTTCGCGGCGGCCTTCGCGGAGAGCTCGACCTTCGCCCTCGACGCCGCGATCGGGTCAGCCTGGGTCAGCCCACCCTTGACGACGACGTTCTTCAGGGTCAGGTGACCGCTGCGGCCCACGTTGAGAATCCGGAACGGCTCGGCGTTCGCCGCCCGGACGATCGTGGTGTCGCGCCCGGCGAGCGTGACCGCCTGGGTGATCACCGGCAACCCGTTGGGGCCGGTGCCGTCGCCCACGTCGGAGCGGGTCAGCTCGTAGGTGCACCCCTTGGCCAGCTCCAGCGTGCCGCCGCGGTTGTCGTTGGCGTGCTCGATGGCCTGGATCAGTTTGTCGCTGTCGCAGGGCACCTCGTGTCCCCGCTCCTTGTCGTCGCGACGCTGCTCGCCGGAGGACGCCTCGCGGCCCTTGTGCTCCGCGCCGGTCCGGGCGGCCTTGTCATCGCCCCGACCGGCCTCCTCGTCGCCCCGGCCGTTCTCCCCGGTGGTCGGGCCGGGAGCCTCCGATTTCGGCGCGGCCGCGGGTTGGGCGTCCGAGGCGTTGTTGCGGTCCCCGGACTTCTGGTCCCGAGCGGCCACGCCGCCCAGGGCGGCCAGTCCGACCACCCCGGTGAGGCCGGCGACTCCGGCGGCCACCCATATCTTGCGTCGTCGTCGACCTGGCGGGACCGGAGGCGGCCCACCGTACGAAGTCAACTCGTCATTGGACATCAGAGCCTTCCGCCCTTTCCTCCTACCAGACTGACCCGCACCCGTACGAAGCAGCGCGAGTAGCTACAAACAGCCTGTAGCTTCTGATGACCACCGTATGAGAAGCATCTTCGCGAGGATGACTAATACGAAAAAACCCCATAACTGCCTCAGTTCGGGCGTGCGGCTGCCAATCGGGGGGAGTGGCACCGAAAGCGCCGGACAACCCGGGACATGACGAAGGGCGGGCCCTCCGCAGCGGCGAGCGTCCGCCACTGGAAAGGCCCGCCCTTCGGCGGGTCGTACGGGTCAGCCCGGCAGGCGGGGGCCCGCCTCGCGCTGCTCGGCCAGCCAGGTCTCCACCTCGTCGGCCCGGCGCGGCAGGCCGGCCGACAGGTTCACCGCACCGGCCGAGGTGACCAGGATGTCGTCCTCGATCCGGATGCCGACACCCCGCAGCTCCTCCGGCACCAGCTCGTCCTCCGGCTGGAAGTACAGCCCCGGCTCGACGGTGAGCACATACCCCTCGCCCAGCTCCCCGTCCCGGTACTTCTCCTTGCGCGCGTGGGAGCAGTCGTGCACGTCGATGCCGAGCATGTGCCCGAAGCCGTGCAGCGTCCACCGCCGGTACACGGTCGACGACTCGTCCATCGCCTCGTCCACACTCACCGGCAGCAGCCCCAGCTCGGCCAACCCCTCGGCGAGCACCCGCATGCAGGTCAGGTGGACGTCCTTGAACTTCACGCCCGGCTTGATGACGTCGATGCCGGCCTGCTGAGAGGCGTACACGATGTCGTAGACCTGGCGCTGCAACGGGGTGAACCGGCCGTCGACCGGGAGTACCCGGGTCACGTCGGCGGTGTAGAGGTGGTTCCCCTCCACGCCCATGTCCATCAGCAGCAGCTCACCCGGACGGGTGACACCGTGGTTGTGCACCCAGTGCAGGATCGTGGCGTGCTCGCCGGAGCCGACGATCGAGCCGTACCCGACGTCGTTGCCGTCGTGCCGGGCGCGTAGCGCGAAGACGCCCTCCAGCAGCCGCTCCGAGACGCCCCGGTCGGCCGGCAGCACCCGGGCCACGTCCTCGAAGCCGCGTACCGTCGCGTCGATCGCGTCCTGGAGCTGGGCGATCTCCCACTCGTCCTTGACCAGCTTCAACTCCGCCACGGCGATCGCGAGCTCCCGGTCGCGGGCCGGCTGACCGTCGGCCCGCGACCCGTCGTACGGGCGCACGGCCGAGTCCACCGAGGCGTCGAACCCGCGCAGCACCCGGGTCCGCGCCGGGGCCAGGTCGCCCAGCGTCGCCTCCAGCTCCGTCAGGTCGGCGGTGGGGAGCCCCAGCTCGGTCGACTTCTCCGCCAGCGTGTGCCGGCGGCCCACCCACAGCTCACCGTGGCGGCTGCGGAAGAACTCGTCGGTCTCGCGTGAGGAGCGGGGACGCATGAACAGGGTGGCGTCGTGCCCGGAGCCGTCGGGCCGCAGCACCAGGACCCCGTCCGGGTCGTAGTCCCCGGTCAGGTACGCGAAGTCGCTGCCCGGACGGAACCGGTACTCGGTGTCGTTGGCGCGGACCTTCTCGCCGCCGGTGGGGATCACCAGCGTCTCGCCGGGGAAGGCCGCGGAGAGCGCCGCGCGACGCTTGGCGTAGTTCGGTACCTCCGGTCGGGGGCCGACCGGCAGCCCGGTGTCCCGCCACCCCTGCCGCATGAACGACAGGAACGCCGGTGGGAAGTCCGGGTCGTGAGACTCCGTGCCGTCGGCCGGCTTGCCGTCGGTGCGCTCCTCGGTCATTCCCCGCTCCCTTCGCCGCATCGCTGGTGCCGACGGTACCCCGAAACCCGTTCCGGTCCAGAGGCCGGCAGTGCCGCGCCGCCCGATCCGGACGCGTGGAAAGATGACGGCCATGTGCGGACTCCTGGCCTTTTTCAGTGCCCGCGGCGACGCCGCCGCCCACCGCGACAACATCGCCGCAGCGCTGGAATGCCTGCACCACCGTGGCCCGGACGAGACCGGCGTCGAGGTGGTCGGGGACGCCTCCGGCCGGTACGCGGACGGGGTGTTCGCCCACAAACGGCTCGCGATCATCGACGTGGCGCTCAGCCACGAGCCGCTGCCCTACGCCGACGGCCGTTACCTGCTCACCTTCAACGGCGAGATCTACAACTACATCGAGCTGCGCGAGGAGCTGATCCGCGACTACGGGGCCCGGTTCGCCACCAACGGTGACGGCGAGGTGATCGTCGCCGGCTACCACTACTGGGGCGAGCAGGTGCTCACCCGGTTGCGTGGCATGTTCGCCTTCGTCATCTGGGACCGGCAGGAGCGCCGGGCGTTCGGCGCCCGCGACTACTACGGCATCAAGCCGCTGCACTACCTGGAGACCGCCGACGGGCTCTACCTCGCCTCGGAGAAGAAGGCCCTGCTGCCGTTCGCGCAGTCCGCGTACGCCGGGGACGCCGGGGTGGATACCGCGAACCTGAGCCACTACCTGACCCTGCAGTACGTCCCCGAGCCGGGCACCCTGCACCGGGGGATCAGCCGGATCGGCTCGGGTGAGTACCTCACCTGGACCCCGGGTGGCCGGATCGACGTGCGGCGCTGGTACCGGCCGGTGTTCCGGCCCGGCCCGGTCGCCGACGAGCAGAAGCTCTACCACGAGATCCGTGAGACGCTGCGCGAGAGCGTCCGCATGCACATGCGTTCGGACGTGCCGGTCGGGTCGTTCCTGTCCAGCGGCATCGACTCCACCGCCGTGGTGGCGTTGGCCCGCGAGTTCAACCCGAACATCCTCACCTTCACCGTCGGCTACGACGTGCCCGGATACTCGGAGATCGACGTCGCCCAGGAGTCGGCCCGCCACCTCGACGTGACCACGATCCCGACGAAGATCGGGCCGCAGGACATGATCGACGCGCTGCCGAAGATCGTCTGGCACCTGGACGACCCGGTCGCCGACCCGGCGCTGGTGCCGCTCTACTTCGTCGCCAAGAAGGCCGCCGAGCACGTCACCGTGGTGCTCTCCGGCGAGGGCGCGGACGAGTTCTTCGGCGGGTACACGATCTATCGTGAGCCGCTGTCGCTCAGCGGCGTCAACGGGCTGCCCGGCGGGGTCCAGAAGGGTCTGCGGGCGGTCTCCAAGGCCATCCCGCAGGGCGTCAAGGGTAAGAGCTTCCTGGAGCGCGGCACCACCCCGATCGAGGAGCGCTACTACGGCAACGCGCGGATGTTCACCGAGGAGGAGAAGCAGCACCTGCTGCGTCGCTACGACCCCTCGGTGCGCTACACCGACGTGACCGCGCCGATCTACGCCGAGTGCGCCGAGCTGGACGACGTCACCAAGATGCAGTACGTCGACCTCTACACCTGGCTGCGCGGGGACATCCTGGTCAAGGCCGACCGGATCTCCATGGCGCACTCGCTGGAGGTGCGGGTGCCCTTCCTCGACCGGGACGTGTTCGAGGTCGCGGCGAAGATCCCGGTCGACCTCAAGCTGCCGCCCCGCTCGGACGCCACCAAGTACGCCATGCGCCAGGCGTTGCAGGGTGTGGTGCCGCCGGCCATCGTCAACCGCAAGAAGTTGGGCTTCCCGACCCCGACCCGGGTCTGGCTGCGCGGCGAGATGTACGAGTGGGCCCGGCACGTGTTGAGCACCTCCGGCGCCGGAGACCTGCTCGACCTGTCGTACGCGCTGCGTCTGCTCGACGAGCACAAGCGCGAGGAGGCCGACCACTCCCGCAAGGTGTGGACGGTCCTGATCTTCTGCGTCTGGCACGCCATCTTCGTGGCCAAGACGCTGGACCCGGGCATCCAGCGCAACCAGTCCGCGCTGCTCACCAAGCCCGTCGTCGGCTCCATGGTGCGCTGACCCCGGACACGAACGAGCCCCCCTGCGGACATCCGCAGGGGGGCCGTTTCGCGTTCGACCGCGTCAGCGGGCGGAGCAGGTGGCCGTCGGTAGCGAGGTACTGCTACCGCTGGCCAGGAAGCCGAACGTCGTGCTGCCGTTGACGCCGAGACTTCCGTTGTAGGCGACGTTCGTCGCGGACACCGTCGACCCGGACGAGGTCTGGGTCGCGTTCCAGACCTGGCTGATCTGCTGGCCGCTCGGCCAGGTCCAGCTCGCGGTCCAGCCGTTGAGCGCCGCGGTGCCGTTGTTCCGAACCTCGACCTCGCCCTGGAAACCACCGGACCAGGTGCTGGTCACCCGCAGGGTGGCAGCGCAGCCACCGGTGCCGGGCGGCGGGGTGGTGGGCGGCGGCGTGGTGGGCGGCGGGGTGGTCGGCGGAGGCGTGGTGGGCGGCGGGGTGGTGGGCGGCGGGGTCGTGCCGCCACCGATCCCGGTCACCTCACCGTTGCCACCGTCGAAGGCCACGTCGGAGCAGCCGAAGAAGTTCTCCTGGCTGTCCGAGCGGACCCACCGCGAGTAGATGATGTGTCGGCCGGTCTTGTTGGCCGGCAGGGTCCCGGTGAAGTAGTAGTGGCCGTCGTTGGTGCCGACCGCGCCGCGCTGCGGCGGGTTGGTCACCGTCAGGAACGGCTGCTCCTCCAGGTCGCTCCAGGCCAGCGCCCGGGTCGGGCTCCAGCTGTTCTTGGTCACGTAGAAGTAGAACGTGCCCGGGTGGTGCGCCCAGTTGCTGTACCGGAACTCGATGGACCGGCCGGCGGTCAGGTGGGTGATCGGCCAGTCGTTACGGGCCAGGTCGAAGCCGCGGAAGCCGGTGGCGCCGCCGCTGCAGAGCTGGCCGTCGGGGATGAAGCCGGTGGTCCGCCCGTTGGCGTCCGAGCGCAGCACGCTGAACCAGTTGTACAGCGAGTTGGCACCGGACTGGGCGACCGCGGCGGAACAGGCCGGGTTCTGCGGCCGGATCTCCCCGGTGGGGGAGAGGCCGTCGCGCCAGCACAGGAACGTGCGGGCGCCCGGCGTCATCGCCGCGCCGTGCGCGGCGGCCGGGTCGGGGCTGGCCGTCACGGCGACGACCGCGCTCGCGGCGAGGGTGACGGCCGCGAAGAACATCGCGGCCAGACGAGGTCGGTGCACAGGTTCTCCTGACTCGCGGGGCACACCGTGCGGGGTGGCCCCGCCGAAGCGCGCGGGAGGATGAAAGCTCGCTCCCGCAGCTAGGGGCGAATGCGACGAAGCGGCGACGTGTGCACGGGGTCTATGCCCTCCCGGCACGATGCCGCCGGTGATATGTCGACGCGTACGTATGCCCTCGCGTCCATGACCCGGCGCCGATGACGCGCAGCCCCCGCGCCATCCGGCACCACCATCCCAGCACGCCGACGCGGTCGACGCAATAGCTGTTCCTCGATGTGCACGACGTCGGTTCGCGTCGGCCGGTACGCGCCAATACCGTGGCGTGCATGCCCGGCGGCGGATCGCTGTGCCAGCCTGGGCGGCAGCGGACGGCCGACGGAAGGGACCGGGATGGGATACGCAGTGGTGCTCGGTGAGGCGCTCGTCGACCTGCTCGACACCGAGAGCGAGGGTGGCCGCGTCTTCCGGCAGGCCGTCGGCGGCGGCCCGCTGAACGTCGCCGTCGGCGTCGCCCGCCTCGGCGGCGCGGTGCAGTTCGTCGGCTCGCTCGGCGACGACGTGCTCGCCGGGCGGATCCGCGACCTGCTGGCCGCCGAGCGGGTCGGCACGGCCGGGACGCTCACCGCCCCGGTGCCGACCACGTTGGCGGTCACCACCTTCTCCGGTCCGGAACCGGACTTCCGCTTCTACGGCGATCCGCCCTCCTACGCGGTGCTGACCGCCGACGACGTCGATGCGACCCTGGTCGAGGACGCCGACGTGCTCTACTGCGGGTCGATCGTGCTGCTGGCGCCGACCACCCTGGCCGCCGCCCGCCGGGCCTGGTCGCTGGCGCCCGGGCTGCGGGTGTTCGACCCCAACGTCCGTCCGCGACTGCTGGACGGCCCGCAGGCACTGGCCGAACTGCGCGGGGTGGTCGCCGAGTTCGCCGCCGGTGCGCACCTGGTCAAGTTGAGCACCGCCGACGCGGAACTGCTCTACCCCGGCCAGCCGGTGGAGTCGGTGGCGGCGTACCTGCGCGAGGTGGGCGCGGGCACCGTCGTGGTCACCCTGGGCCCCGAGGGCGCGGTGGTCGCCGCCGCCGGCGCCGATCCGGTACGCGTACCCGCGCCCAGGGTGCACGCGGTCGACGCCACCGGCGCGGGCGACTCGGTGATGGCCGCGCTCGTCGCCGACCTGCTCGTCGACGGCGAGCCCGCCGAGCCGGGCGGCTGGACCGAGCGGGTGGCCTTCGCGTTGCGCGTCGCCGGTCTCGTCTGCGAACGGCCGGGCGGGGCCGTGGCCATGCCGACCCGGGCGCAGGTCCGCGAGCGCTTCACCGGCTGAGAGCGCCGGGTCCACGGATCAGGCGGTGCCGTCCAGCTCGGCGTAGCCACGGCGGGCCGCGATCAGCGCCGGGCGGGCCGGGAAGGGTGCCTCGGCGGCGACCCGCTCCGGCGGTGCCCCGCCGGTGTGCCCGGCCCGGATCAGCCAGGCCATCTCGGCCAGCTGGGTGTGCTGTGCCCGGACGAACTCGGCGTCGACCGGCTCACCGTGCCCGGGCACCACGACCGTCGCCGGGGTGGTCCACCGCAGCAACTCGGCCACCGCGTCGGGCCACTGCAACGGGAAGGAGTCCTCGAACGCCGGTGGGCCGGACTGCTCCACCAGGTCCCCGGCGACCAGCACGTCGGCGTCGGGCACCTGCACCACCAGGTCGGCGTCGGTGTGGCCGTGCCCCGGATGCCGCAGCACCACCCGTCGGCCGCCGACGTCGAGGGTCGCCTCGGTCCGGACCGTACGGGTGGGTGCCAGCAGCGGCGTGTCGGCCAACTCGGCGGCCAGCCCCGCATGCGCGTCGCGCAGTTCCGCGTACGCCTGGCGGCGCAGCTCGTCCGGATCGCCGCTCATCACCTCGGCGGCGCGGTCGTGCGCCCACACCGGGCGGGGCGGGTCGGCGGCGAACGTGGCGTTGCCGAACCAGTGGTCGTAGTGGTGGTGGGTGTTGACGATCGTCAGCGGGTCACCGGTGACCGCCCGTACGGCGGCGGCCAACTCGGCGGCCTGCCGCGCGCTGGAGAGCGTGTCGACCAGCAGCGCCGCGCCGTCGCCGCACACCAGCGTGACGTTGACCGCGAGCAGGGGCTCGCACAGCACGTGCACCCGGTCGGCGACCTCGACGAAGCGGACCGTCACGACGGTCGGCCGGCGCGTTCGACGAACCGCTGCCGGTCGACCACGACCCGTTCCACCCGGCCCTCGGCCACCCGCTGCCCACCCTCGGTCACCTCGACGTCGAAGACCAGCCGGCGCCGGTCGACCGTGGTCAGGGTGGCCTGCGCCACCACCGTCCGGCCCACCGGCGTGGCGGCCAGGTGCGTCAACTCGACCCGGGTGCCCACGCTGGTCGCACCGGCGGGCAGGTGCGGCGCGCTCGCCGCCACCGTGGCCGCCTCGACCAGCGCCAGCACCCGGGGGGTGCCGAGCACCGGTACGTCACCGGAGCCGACCGCCTCGGCGGTGTCGGCGTCGGTGACGGTCAACTCGACCCGGGCGGACAGACCCGGCGTCAGGGCGAGATCCGACTGCACCTGCATGGCCACAGCGTAGGGGCTCGCCGCGCCCTCGGCGACGCGTGCCGTCGGATGGCCCCCGTCCGGCTCGGCCCGCAGCGCCGTGGGCGGCTCCGACACGGTGGCGCGGCACGCAGGTGGTCCTGCGTGGGGCGGCCCAGGGTACGCCGTTAACCTTGTCCGCGATGTCTGCCGTGACCGACCCCCAGCCCCCGGCCCCGACCGAGCCGTCCGCCTCACCCGACGGCGGTCGCCGCCGCGTGATCGCGATGTCGCTGTGGAGCGTCGCCTTCGTGGCGGGCTGGCTCGTCATCGGCCTGCCCACCGACCCGCTGTACGCGTTCTTCTGGATCTGGGCGGGGACCATCGCCTGGAACTCCGCCCGCCCGTGGCGCAGTCACCTGCGCTTCGCCCGGGACTGGGTGCCGGTGGTGCTGCTGCTGGTCGCCTACAACCTGTCCCGGGGCTTCGCCTACCACGACGGGACGGTGCCGCACGCGTACGAGCTGATCCTGGCGGACCGGTTGATGTTCGGCTGGGCCATGGACGGCCAGGTGCCCACCGTCTGGTTGCAGCAGCACCTGTACCACCCCGAGGTGCGGTGGTGGGACGTCCTGGTCAGCTGGGTGTACTTCTCGCACTTCGTGGCGGCACTGGCCGCCGCCACCGTGCTCTGGATGCGTGAGCGCAGCCGGTGGGCGGCCTTCATGCGGCGCTGGTTCTTCCTCTGCGCCACCGGCCTGGTCACCTATTTCCTGTACCCGGCCGCGCCGCCGTGGTGGGCGGCGCAGAACGGGCTGATCGAGGAGGTCGCCCGGATCTCCACCCGGGGCTGGCGGGCGTTCGGCATGCACGGCGCCGGCAACCTGCTCAACGCCGGGCAGCTCGCCTCGAACCCGGTGGCCGCGATGCCGTCGCTGCACACCGCGTTCGCGCTGTTCGTGGTGCTGTTCTTCATGAACACCGTGCGACGCCGGTGGTGGCCGCTGCTGCTGTCGTACCCGCTGGCGATGACCTTCACCCTGGTCTACAGCGGCGAGCACTACGTGATCGACGTGCTGGTCGGCTGGGCGTACGTCGGGATCACCTTCCTGGCGGTCGGCGCGGCCGAGCGGTGGTGGTCGCGCCGCAAGGCCCGCCGGGCCGCCGCCACCGACCCACCTCCGGACGACCGGGACGCACCGGCCGCACCACCGGTGGTCCCGGCCACCCACTGACCGGTCGTCGCGCGGGCCCGCGCCGGCCGCCCTAGGGGCCTGTGTCGAAGTCCCTGGCCGCCTCGGCTCGACCGAGGACTTCGACACAGGCCCTAGCCGCGACGGGCGGCCCGACCCCGGGCGGTCAGCTCCGCCGCCAGCGCCCAGGCGTCGGCGAGGTCACGGTCGACCGCCGCCGCGCCGGCCCCACCGGCGGTGTCCACGTGCACGGTCGCCAGGCCGAGCAGCCGCTGGATCGGGCCCTGCACCACCCGGACGCTCTGGAACCGGGCGTACGGCACCATCGTCAGTTGGCGGGTGAGCAGCCCGGACCGGACGGCGAAGACCTCGTCGGTCAGCCCCGCGCCGAGCACCTGACGGCTCAGCGGGTTCACCCAGCGGGCCCGGGTCGGCGGCGGGACCAGCGGCAACGACGCCAGGGTGACCCCAGGCAGCACCTCGGCGAGGATGATCTCGCCGGTCGCCAGGTCCCCCACGGGCAGCAGACGGTCCGGTCGGTTGCGCTGGTCGGCCTCGCCCGCGGCGTAGCCCGCCACCTCCAGGCGCATCCGCAGCCAGCCCTTCATCCGCCAGAGCAACGGCCAGGTCATCCCGACCGTCTGCACCCGGTGCAGCGGCACCGTCTGCACCCGCGTCTCCAGCAGGCCGTTGCGGATGCGCAGCCGGTCGGCGTCCCGCGCGAGCTGGAACCGCCAGTCGTCGAGCACCCGACGCACGGGTTGCAGCAGGATGCCCGCCATCGCGGTCAGCGTGCTCGCCACCGCGATGAACGACCACGATCCCTCGGACAGGAACTGCACGGTGACGAAGGCCACGCCGATCGGCAGCAGGAACGCCTGCGGGGTCAGCAACTGGCTGATCAGCAGGTCCCGGTTCTCGACCGCGTGCAACGGGCGTCCCGGCGGCGGGCCGGCCGTCCCGTCGTCCGCCGGTGCCGTCTCCTGGTCCGCCGACTCGCCCGACGCCACCGCGTCCGGACGGGCCGGGGCGACGGCCGGCCCGCCCGCGAGCGCCAGCAACCGCTGCCGCAACGCGGACGCCTCCGCGACGCTGAGGTACGCCAGCGGCGCCTCCGTCTTGCCGCCCCCGACCACCTCCAGCCGCAGTTCGGCCAGGCCGGTGAGCTGCGCCAGCAGCGGGCGGACCACCTCGACGGCCTGGAGCCGTTCCAGCGGAATGGCCCGGGTCCGTCGCCAGAGCAGCCCCTCGTGGATACGCAGTTCCCGGCCCACCACCTGGTAGCCCGTGTAGTACCAACTGATCACGGCCAGCACGGTCGCGCCGAGCGCGAGCACGATCACCATGGTCACGAACCACCCGAACCCGACCCGGGACAGCGTCGACCAGGACAGCCCGGCGATGACCACGGCCAGCGACTTCGCGCCGTGCAGCGCCGGGCTCAGCGGGTGCAGCCGCTGCCGCGCCTGCGCCGTGTCCGGCGCACCGCCGGGATACGGCGGGTAGGGCCCGCCGTGCGGGTAGGGCCCCCCGTGCGGGTACGGCGCCCCCTGCGGGGAGGACGCGCCCGGCTGGTGGGGCGTCCCGGGCGGATATGGCGGATATGGCGGGTACGGCTGGTGGGGCGTCGCGTGCGGGTACGGCGCACCGGCGACGACCGGTGGGGCAGGTGTCTCGGGCCGTGCCGGCGGCCCGCCCAGGGACTGCTCCGGCGGCGGCGCCGTGGGGGTGCCGGGCGGTCCCGGATGGGCGACCGGTGGCGCCACGTCGCCCGTACGGGGCTCGGGCCGGTCCGGTGCCGACCCGACCGGGCCCGTCACAGCCCTTCCGCCCGGTCCTCGCCCAGCGCGGTGAGCCGGTCACGCAGCCGGGACGCCTCGGCCGGCCGCAGACCCGGCACGCGGGCGTCACTGGCGGCCGCCGCAGTGTGCAACTGCACGGTCGCCAGGTCGAACGCGCGCTCCAACGGACCGGCGCTGACGTCGACGAACTGCATCCGGGAGTACGGCACGATGGACAGGCGGCGCACCAGCAGCCCGTGCCGGACCAGGAGATCGTCCTCACGTTCGGCGTAGCCCCAGGCGCGTACCGCGCGGACGATGGTCACCGCCCGCCAGACCGCGAACAGCAGCACGGCACCGAGCGCCGCGCCGAACGGCCAGGTGCCGCTGAGCGCCCAGCCGATGCCGATGCCCGCCGAGACGACGACCACCACGGCGGACAGCCGCAGCAGCTCCACCCAGATCAGGTCGGACGAGATCGACTGCCACCGTACGGTGTCCGGCCAGGGTTCGAGCGGCCCGGCCGATGCCGGGGCGTTCGGGGCGTCATCGCTCACTGAGCACGTCTTTCGTTCGCGACTGCGGGGCTCGCAAGCTCACTCCTCGCGCTCACCGAGCCGACCTTTCGTTCGCGACTGCGGGGCTCGCAAGCTCACTCCTCGCGCTCACCATCAAGTAGCCGTTGTACGCGTTCACTCTTCGAGCGTAGGCGATCCCGGGAGCGGGGTGACCTCGCGCAGGAAGCCCCGCGCGGTGAGGAAGTCGCCGAGTGAGGGACGGTGGAGGTCACAGGCGAGCCACGTCTTGCGTCGCTCGGGCGTGTGCAGGCGTGGGTTGTTCCAGCGCAGTGCCCACCCGGCGGAGGCGCGACATCCACGGGCCGAACAGATCAGAGCCTCGGCGGAGGTGTCGGAATCGTCCATCGCACCCAGTCTAGGGCGACGGGAATGAGTGAGCGCCGGGCGGCCACGGGGGAAGCCGCCCGGCGACGGAAGAATGGTACACACGCGGGGGCGGCATCTGTCCACTGGCGATCGGCGATTCGCCTGGCGGGCAACGGCGTGGCGGAAATCGGTCGCTCCCACAGTCGGTACTCAGTCGGGCATGCGAGGCTTGGTGACGCACACGCCGCTACGACCGAGCACGCTGTGGAGGACCGGTGGCCCAGCCGACCACGCCCGACGCTCCGACGCCGAACGGGGCAACGCCCCCGGCGGTCTCGCCGCCGACCACTCCGGCCCAGGACGCCACGCTGCTGGAGCGGGCGCTGTTCGAGATCAAGCGGGTGATCGTCGGGCAGGACCGGATGGTCGAACGGATGTTCGTGGCGCTGCTGGCCCGGGGACACTGCCTGCTGGAGGGCGTACCCGGAGTGGCCAAGACGCTCGCGGTGGAGACGCTCGCCCGCGTGGTCGGCGGGTCGTTCGCCCGGGTGCAGTTCACCCCGGACCTGGTGCCGGCCGACATCATGGGTACCCGGATCTATCGGCAGTCCAGCGAGAAGTTCGACGTCGAGCTGGGGCCGGTGTTCGTCAACTTCCTGCTCGCCGACGAGATCAACCGGGCGCCGGCGAAGGTGCAGTCGGCGCTGCTGGAGGTGATGAGCGAGCGTCAGGTCTCGATCGGCGGCGAGACGCACCGGGTGCCCAATCCGTTCCTGGTGATGGCGACGCAGAACCCGATCGAGCAGGAGGGCGTCTACCCGCTGCCGGAGGCGCAGCGGGACCGGTTCCTCATGAAGATCGTGGTGGGCTATCCCACCGACGCCGAGGAGCGGGAGATCGTCTACCGGATGGGGGTGTCCCCGCCCGAACCCACCGCCGTCTTCGACACCGCCGACCTGATCGCCCTGCAACAGAAGGCGGACCAGGTCTTCGTGCACAACGCGTTGGTCGACTACGCGGTCCGGCTGGTGCTGGCCACGCGTACGCCGGCCGAGCACGGCATGCCCGACGTGGCGCAACTGATTCAGTACGGTGCCAGCCCACGGGCCTCGCTCGGGTTGGTCCGGGCGACCCGGGCGCTGGCGCTGCTGCGGGGCCGGGACTACGCCCTGCCGCAGGACGTGCAGGACATCGCGCCGGACATCCTGCGTCACCGCCTGGTGCTCAGCTACGACGCGCTCGCCGACGACGTGCCCGCCGACCACGTGGTGCACCGGGTGATGTCGACCATCCCGCTGCCGTCGGTCGCGCCCCGGCAGCAGGCCACGCCACCGGGTGCGGTGGCGCCGACCTCGGGGTGGCCCGGGCAGCGGCCGTGACCCCGAGCACCCCTCCATCCCAGCAGCCACCGAACGTGGCGGACAACCGCTCCGGCGCGGTGCTGTCCCGCTTGCAGTTGATGGTCACCCGGAAGCTGGACGGGCTGTTGCAGGGCGACTACGCCGGTCTGCTGCCCGGCCCGGGCAGCGAGGCGGGGGAGTCGCGGGAGTACCGGCCCGGTGACGACGTCCGGCGGATGGACTGGCCGGTGACCGCGCGGACCACCACGGCGCACGTGCGGCGTACGGTGGCCGACCGGGAGTTGGAGACGTGGCTGGCGGTGGACCTCTCGGCCAGCCTGGACTTCGGCACCGGCCGGTGGCTCAAACGGGACGTGGTGGTGGCCGCCGTGGCGGCGATCACGCACCTGACCGTGCGGGGCGGCAACCGGATCGGTGCGGTGGTGGGCAGCGGCGGTGAGCGTCCCGCCGCCCGGCGGGGCTGGCGGGCGACGCCCGAGCCGGCCGGGCCGGGGCGTCTGGTCCGGCTGCCCGCCCGGTCCGGGCGCAAGGAGGCACAGGGCATGCTGCGCGCCATCGCCGGCACCCCGATCCAGCCGGGTCGGGGCGATCTCGGTGCGCTGATCGACATGCTCAACCGCCCGCCGCGGCGACGCGGTGTCGCGGTGGTCGTCTCCGACTTCCTCGCCCCGCCGGCCCAGTGGGCCCGGCCGCTGCGCAAGCTGCGGGTACGCCACGACGTGCTGGCGATCGAGGTGGTCGACCCGCGTGAGCTGGAACTGCCGGACGTGGGGGTGTTGCCGGTGGTGGACCCGGAGACCGGGGAACTGCACGAGGTGCAGACCGCCGACCCGAGCCTGCGGCACCGCTACGCGGCGGCCGCTGCCGCCCAGCGGGCGGAGATCTCCGCCGCGATGCGCGCGGCCGGCGCCGCGCACCTGCGACTTCGTACGGACCGAGACTGGCTGCTGGACATGGTGCGTTTCGTGGCCGCCCAGCGGCACGCCCGCACCCGGGGGACGACACGATGATCCGACTGCTCCAACCGTGGTGGCTGCTGGCGGTGCTGCCGGTGCTGGCCCTCGCCGCGTTGTACGTGTGGCGGCAGTTCCGCCGCCGCGAGTACGCGATGCGGTTCACCAACGTCGACCTGCTGCGGACCGTGGCGCCGAAGGGGTTGGGCTGGCGTCGGCACGTACCCGCGACCGCGTTCCTGCTGGCCCTGCTGGTGCTGGCCGGTGCGCTGGCCCGTCCGGCGATGGACACCCGGGAGCCGCTGGAGCGGGCCACGATCATGCTGGCCATCGACGTGTCGCTGTCGATGCAGGCGGACGACGTGGCGCCGAGCCGGCTGGAGGCCGCGCAGGAGGCGGCCAAGCAGTTCGTCGGGGAACTGCCCGAGAGCTACAACGTCGGGCTGGTGTCGTTCGCGAAGTCGGCCAACGTGCTGGTGCCGCCGACCAAGGACCGCCCGGCGGTGACCAGTGCCATCGACGGGCTGGTGCTGGCCGAGGCGACCGCCACCGGTGAGGCGGTCTTCACCTGCCTGGAGGCGATCCGCTCGGTGCCGGCCGACGGTGCGGCGGGTATCCCGCCGGCCCGGATCGTGCTGCTCTCCGACGGCTTCCGCACGGCCGGTCGGTCGGTGGAGGAGGCGGCTGCGGCGGCGCAGGCGGCGAACGTACCGGTCTCCACCATCGCCTTCGGCACCGACACAGGGCACGTGGACATCGGTGGGCAGTTGCAGCGGGTGCCGGTGGACCGGATGGCGTTGGCCGAGTTGGCCGAGACGACCGAGGGCTACTTCTACGAGGCGGCCACGGTCACCGAGCTCAAGCAGGTGTACCAGGACATGGGCAGCTCGATCGGTTTCCGGACCGAGGCGCGGGAGATCACCCAGTGGTACGCCGGCATCGCCCTGTTGCTGGCGCTCTGCGCCGGGGCGTTCAGCCTGCTCTGGTCGTCCCGGATGCTCTGACCGGCGCGGCCGTGCGGTCGGGTCGTGCGGTCAGTGGGTGCTGCTGGCCAGCACGAAGAGCACGGCCACCCAGACGGCGGCGAGGGTGAAGCCCAGCGGGGCGACGTAACGGCTCATGGAACGCTCCGGGTGGCGACGGCGGTCCGGGCGGGGTGGACCGCGTGGGGGTGGATCGAGGAGGCGCACACGAAGTCGTGACCGAACGGCTTCCGGGCGCACCCGCGCGTTCCGTCGCCCCGGCGGGTGGGCCGGGCGGTGGCGCAGGGGGTGCGTGGGGAGCGGGGCCAGATCAGGCGGAGCGGTGCTCAGCGTGACTGGCGGTCGGCCCGGCCACGACTGGGAGGATCGCTATCTCGCACAGCGATCACCTCCTGCGGTCGGGGTCCGGACGAGCGGTGCCGCCGGGCGGCCCGCAAACGCGATGATCGTACACCCGTGGTGGCGTACCGGCCCACTCGGCCGACCGCACCGGCGGCCCGGCTCCGATCGGCGCGGATGGTGCCGGTGTCGGGCGGGGCGGGTTAGTGATTACCGTGCGGTAGCGCCTAGTCTCCAACCCGCAGCGATCTTCCGGAGAGGACCCACCGTGTCTCGAACTGTGCTGGTTACCGGCGGCAACCGCGGAATCGGTCTGGCCATCGCCCAGGCGTTCGCCAAGCAGGGCGACCGGGTGGCGATCACCCACCGGGGCAGCGGGGCGCCGGAGGGGCTGTTCGGTGTGCGGTGCGACATCACCGACGCCGAGTCGGTCGACGCCGCGTTCAGCGCGGTCGAGGCGGAGTTGGGGCCGGTGGAGGTGCTGGTCGCCAACGCCGGTATCACCGACGACACGCTGCTGCTGCGGATGTCCGAGGAGCAGTTCACCCGGGTGCTGGACACCAACCTGACCGGTGCGTACCGCTGCGCCAAGCGCGCCTCGGGGAAGATGCTGCGGGCCAAGTGGGGACGCATGATCTTCGTCTCCTCGGTGGTCGGCCTCTCCGGCGGCGCCGGGCAGGTCAACTACGCGGCCAGCAAGGCCGGCCTGGTCGGGGTGGCCCGCTCGATCACCCGGGAGTTGGGCACCCGGAACATCACCGCCAACGTCGTCGCGCCCGGCTTCATCGAGACCGACATGACCGCGGGACTGAGCGCGGACCGCAAGGCGGAGATCCTCAAGTCGATCCCGGCCGGTCGGATGGCCGCGCCGGACGAGGTCGCCGCGGTGGTCACCTGGCTGGCCGGCGACGGCGCCGGGTACGTCTCCGGCGCGGTCATCCCGGTCGACGGCGGCCTCGGCATGGGCCACTGACCCTGAGCACGGAGGAATGAGTAATGTCCGGACTGCTGGCCGGTAAGCGGCTGCTCGTCACCGGCGTCATCACCGACGCCTCCATCGCCTTCTCGGTGGCGAAGCTCGCCCAGGAGAACGGCGCGCAGGTCGTGCTCACCGGGTACGGCCGGCTCTCGCTGGTGCAGCGGATCGCCAAGCGGCTGCCGGAGCCGGCGCCCGTCATCGAGTTGGACGTGACCGACCCCGCGCACCTGGCCGGGCTGGCCGACAAGGTCCGGGAGCACGTGGACGGGCTCGACGGGGTGGTGCACTCGATCGGGTTCGCCCCGCAGAGCTGCCTCGGCGGCGGCTTCCTCGACGCCTCCTGGGAGGACGTGGCGACCGCGCTGCACGTCTCCACGTACTCGTACAAGTCGCTCGCGACGGCGGCGCTGCCGCTGATGTCGCCGGGCGGCGCGGTGGTCGGCCTGACCTTCGACGCGACTCAGGCGTGGCCGGTCTACGACTGGATGGGCGTGGCCAAGGCCGGACTGGAGTCCGCCTCCCGCTACCTCGCCCTGCACCTGGGCAAGCAGGGCATCCGCAGCAACCTGGTCGCCGCCGGGCCGCTGCGCACCATGGCCGCCAAGTCGATCCCCGGCTTCGAGCAGTTCGAGGACGCCTGGTCCGAGCGGGCCCCGCTGGGCTGGAACCTGGCCGACCAGGAACCGGCCGCGCGCGCCTGTCTGGCGCTGCTGTCCGACTGGTTCCCGGCCACCACGGGCGAGATCGTGCACGTCGACGGCGGCTATCACGCCATCGGTGCCTAGGCATGTAAGGCATGTAAGGAAGGGTCCCCTGCTACCGCCTGCGGTATAGCAGGGGACCCTTCCTAACGTCCGGGACCCGGCGGCGTTACCGCCGGCGACCCGGGGGCGTTGCCGGGGCGCCGCCGGCCACCGGCAAGAATGGGTCCATGGCGTACGACGCGGTGGTCCTGCTCTCCTTCGGTGGCCCGGAGGGGCCGGACGACGTGCTGCCCTTCCTCCAGAACGTGACCCGGGGCCGGGGCGTGCCGCCGGAGCGGCTGGCCGAGGTGGCCGAGCACTACCAGCACTTCGGTGGGGTCTCGCCGATCAACCAGCAGTGTCGGGACCTGCTCGCGGCGATCCGCGCGGACTTCGCCGCCCACGATCTCGACCTGCCGGTCTACTGGGGCAACCGGAACTGGCACCCTATGCTCGCCGACACCGTGGCGCAGATGCGCGACGACGGCGTACGGCGGGCGCTGGCGTTCGTCACCAGCGCCTACGGCGGGTACTCCTCCTGCCGGCAGTACCAGGAGGACGTCACCGCCGCCCGGGCGGCGGTCGGTGCCGACGCGCCGGTGATCGAGAAGCTGCGCCAGTTCTGGGACCATCCCGGTTTCGTCGAGCCGCACGTCGACGCGGTACGCGAGGCCCTGACCCGGCTCGACCCGGCACGTCGGGACAGCACCCGGCTGGTCTTCACGGCCCACTCGGTGCCGACCTCGGCGGCCGACAGCGCCGGTCCGCACGGCGGCCGGTACACCGCCCAGCTCGCCGAGACGGCGCGGCTGGTGCACGCCGCAGCGGCCCCGGACCTGCCCTACGACCTGGTCTGGCAGAGCCGATCCGGCCCGCCGCACGTGCCGTGGCTGGAGCCGGACGTCAACGACCACCTGACCGCCCTCGCCGAGCAGGGTGTGACCGGCGTGGTGGTCAGCCCGATCGGGTTCGTCTCGGACCACCTGGAGGTGGTGTGGGACCTGGACACCGAGGCGTTGGACACCGCCAAGCAGCTCGGCCTGGACTTCGTCCGGGCCGCCACCCCCGGCGTCGACCCGCGCTACGTGACCATGGTGCGGGAACTGGTCCGGGAGCGGATCGACCCGGACGGCGCGCAGCTGCGCCGTCGCCTCGGCGAGCTGCCGATGTGGGACACCTGCCCCACGGTCTGCTGCGTCCCGCCGCGCCGTCCGTCCTGACCGCACCGACGGCCCGACACCCCAGGGATGATGACGATCATGCATGACCGTAAGCCCGTGCAGAGCTGGCTCACCGACATGGACGGTGTCCTGGTGCACGAGGGGCAGCCCGTGCCGGGCGCGCCGGAGTTCGTCAACCGGCTGCGTGCCTCCGGAAAGCCGTTCCTGGTGCTGACCAACAACTCGATCTACACCCCGCGCGATCTTCAGGCCCGGCTCGCCCGGATGGGGCTGGACGTGCCGGAGCAGGCGATCTGGTCGTCCGCCCTGGCCACCGCCCAGTTTCTGGCCGACCAGCGGCCGGGCGGCACCGCGTACGTGATCGGGGAGGCCGGGCTGACCACCGCCCTGCACGCGGTGGGCTACGTGCTCAGCGACTTCGCGCCCGACTACGTGGTGCTGGGGGAGACCCGCACCTACAGCTTCGAGGCGATCACCAAGGCGATCCGGTTGATCGACGACGGCGCGCGGTTCATCTGCACCAACCCCGATGCCACCGGCCCGTCGGTGGAGGGCGCGCTGCCGGCGGCCGGGTCGGTGGCCGCGATGATCTCGAAGGCGACCGGGGTGGAGCCGTACTTCGTCGGCAAGCCGAACCCGATGATGATGCGCTCGGCGTTGAACACGATCGACGCGCACTCGGAGAGCACCGCGATGATCGGCGACCGGATGGACACCGACATCCTCTGCGGCCTGGAGGCCGGGCTGGAGACGATCCTGGTGCTGACCGGGATCAGTACCCGCACCGAGGCGGAACGCTACCCGTACCGGCCGTCCCGGATCGTCGACTCGGTGGCCGACCTGATCGACGAGATCTGAGCCGGCGGGTCGGTCTCAGGGCCGCAGGGGAGCGTTGCAGGCGGCGACCAGGGCCTGCCGGCAGGCGGTGGTGAGCGGGCGCAGCGCGGCGTCGCGCTGCTGGGCCTCGTAGTTGTTGACCGCGCCGCCCGGTGCCGCGTGTCCGGCCAGTGCGAGCACCCGGTCGAGCACGGCGGCGCGGGCGAACAGCCGGCGGGAGCGTGGGTCGAATCCGGGCGGCAAGTCGGTGGTGCCGTCGGGGCGGCGCAGTGCCTCCAGGGCGCCGGCCAGTTCGGGGCGCCACTGGGCCACGTCGAGTCGGGTGAGCGCGGCGGTGGTGTCCGCCAGCGCGGCGGCCAGTTCCGCCTCGGCCTCGGCCGCGCCGGGGAGGGTGAGCGACGCCGCCGCGGCGTTGGGCGGCAGCGGGTAGACCCGCCAGAGCACCGTCTCGAAGGTGTCGCCGGAGCCGGACGTGTGCACGCGTACCTCGGGGATCAGGCCGAGCGTACCGGCGATCACCGCCTCGCCGACGACGAGCGCGGCACCGGCGAAGTCGCCGGGGCCGGGCAGCCCGCGTGGGTCGCCCGGGGCCGGCAGCACCAGCCGGATCTCGTCCGGCGAGAGCTTGGCCAGGGTGGGCAGGGCCTGCCGTAGCGGCACGTCCGTCCAGGTGCCGGGCGCGTCGGCGACGTGGTGCTCCTCGTCACCGGCGACCTCGTCGGCGACTTCGTCGAAGGGCACGAGCCCGGCGCGCCAGGCGCGCACCCAGGCAACGAACCGGCTCGACCGGCGCGGCGCGAGGATGGCCGCACCCGCAGCGGGGGTGGACATGCCGAAAGAGTACGTGCTGACGCCCACCCCTGTCTCGGCTGCCGCGCGCCCACCTCCTCGGCGCGCCGATCACGCGACCTCACCGCGTGATTTGTTGCCACACGCGGCTTTTGCAATGCATCGCACACTGTGGCCCGGACGGCGTGGCGGCGAGTCGGTGGCGGCGCGGGCCGGACCGGCGGTTAGCGTGATCGGATGGGGCGGCGGTATGGCGACGACGTGTTGGCGGGGGACTGGCGGCGGCGGAAGGTGACCCCGGAGGTCGACGCCGAGCCGGATCTGGTGGTCGAGGACGCCGACTCGGGCTTCTGCGGCGCGGTGGTCGGCTTCGACTCCGGCGCGGTCGTGCTGGAGGACCGGCACGGCAAACGGCGCAACTTCCCGTTGCTGCCGGCCGCGTTCCTGCTCGACGGTCGTCCGGTGACCCTGCGTCGACCGACCCGCGCCCCGGTGCCGGCCGCGCGTCGGCGTACCGCGTCCGGCTCGGTGGCGGTGGACGGGGTTCGCGCCCGGGTCGCCCGCGCCAGCCGGATCTGGGTCGAGGGCGTCCACGACGCCGCGTTGGTGGAGCGGATCTGGGGTGACGACCTGCGGATCGAGGGCGTGGTGGTGGAGCCGCTGGAGGGCGTCGACGCACTCGACGACCGGGTACGGGAGTTCGGTCCCGGACCCGACCGTCGGCTCGGTGTCCTCGTCGACCACCTGGTGCCCGGCTCCAAGGAGAGCCGGATCGTGGCCCGGGTGAACTCCCCGCACGTGCTGGTCACCGGGCATCCCTACGTCGACGTGTGGCAGGCGGTGAAGCCGTCGGCGCTGGGCATCGCGGCGTGGCCGGTGGTGCCGCCGGGACGCCCGTGGAAGGAGGGTGTCTGCGCCGCGCTCGGCGTCGCCGAGCCGGCCGACATGTGGCGGCACATCCTGTCCCGGGTGGACACCTTCGCCGACGTGGAGACCCCCCTGATCAACGCCATGGAACGCCTGATCGACTTCGTCACCGAGTGAGCCGGCCCGCCCCCGTCACGGGACGTCGTCTGGCGTGCGGGTGAACAGGAACGTGGCGATGTCCAGCGCGGCCGGGTGGCCGGCGGGATCGCGGTGGACGCGCAGGATCTCCCCGATCTCCGCGCCGCTGTGCCCGCGCCAGCGGTCCGGGCCGTCCGGGCGGTAGCGGCTGACCCGGTCGCCGCGCAGGGTGCCCACCAGGTCGCCGGTGGTGTGGTCCCAGGTGACGTCGAGTGCGGTGCCCATCCACCACCAGCGGCCGGTCAGCGCCGCCACCTCGGCCGGGGGCGGGGCGTCGGCGGGTCGCCACGGCCGGGCCGGTGCCGGTTCGGCGTCGAGGACCCGGGTCAGCACCTGGACGCCGAGCGGACTGATGCCGCCGGTGCGGAAGCCGTACGAGTTGGCGAAGCCGACCAGACCGGTCCGGCTGGACCGGTGCACCAGCAGCACGGCGACGTGGCCGGGCATCGAGCCGCCGTGCCCGACGTAGACGCGGTCGCCCTGGCGGGTGAGTTGGATGCCCAGCCCGTAGCCGCCGCGCCAGGAGTCGAGATCGCTGAGGAACACCGGGGCGCACATCTCGTCGAGGGTGTCCGGGGCCAGCACCGCGGGGTCGGGGTCGGCGAGGAACGCGGCCCACCGGGACAGGTCGGCCACGGTCGACCAGAGCTGCCCGGCGGGGGCCATCGCCCCGGTGTCGGTGTGCGGCTCCTCGCGGAGCGTGTCGTGCCACGGGTGCACCACGTACCCGGGGGCGTACGGCGTGGTGGCGGCGTACGTGGTGCGGTGCATGCCCAGCGGCGCCAGGATCCGTTCCCGCACCAGCTGGGCCCACCCGGTGCCGGTGATCCGTTGCAGCGCGCCGCCGAGCAGTCCGAAGGCCAGGTTCGAGTAGTGGTGGGTGCGGTACGCCGGCAGCGCGATCTTGGGAGCGCCGAAGTCGGCCAGCAGGGTGTGCAGGTCGACGCCCTCGCTCCGCTCCCACCACGGCCCGTCCGGCTCGCGTTGCAGCCCGCCCGCGTGCCCCAGCAGTTGGCGCAGGGTGATCGGTCCGGCGGCTCCGGCCTCGGGCAGGTGCCGTCGCAGCGGATCGTCCAGCGCCAGCCGTCCGGCGTCGCGCTCCTGCATGATCAGCACGGCGGTCATGGTCTTGGTGATCGAGCCGATCCGGTACTGCAGGTCGGCGTCCGGCCGGGGATGGTCACCGGCGGCGGCCAGGTACGCCAGTGTGCCGTCGCGCACCACGCCGACGACCAGCGACGGCACGTGGCCGGCGGACTGCGCGTCGGCCACCAGGGCGTCGACGTGCCGTACTGTTTCCGGACGCAGGGACACGAAGGCTCCTTCGAGGCGGTGGTCGGGCGCCTCCGATCATGACAGTTCGATGACACGTGCATTGTCATGTCACGATCAGTACGTGGATGCCGTGCTGTGGATCGTGCTGGGTGTGGTACTAGCGGTCGCTGAGATCTTCACGGCGACCCTGTTCTTGATCATGTTTGCGGTCGGTGCGTTCGCCGCCGCAGGCGCCGCCGCGTTCGGAGCGCCGGTGGCGATACAGGCTGTCGTCTTCGCCGTGGTGTCGGCGTTGACCGTGCTCGCGGCGCGGCCGGTCATCCAGCGGCACAAGCAGACCGCGATGGAGACCGGTGAGACCGCCTTCGGGGTGGAGGCGATCGAGGGTTCGTCGGCCCTGGTCCTGGAGCAGGTCGACGCCGCGCAGGGCATGGTGAAGATCGACGGCGAAGTGTGGAGCGCGCGGGCCTACGACGCCACGCAGGTTTTGGCACCCGGAGAACGGGTGCAGGTTATTCAGGTCAAGGGAGCGGTAGCCCTGGTCTGGCGGGACGTTGCGGCGCCCGGCGAGCTACCCGAAGCGGAGAGGTGAACGGATGGAACTAGTCATACCCGTCCTTTTGATAGCATTTGCTCTGATCTCGGTGATCACCCTGGCGAAGTCGGTGCGGATCGTGCCGCAGCAGCGTCAGGACGTGGTCGAGCGGCTCGGCCGGTACAAGCGGACGCTCAACCCCGGGCTGAACATCCTGGTGCCCTTCGTCGACGCGGTGCGGACGAAGGTGGACATGCGCGAGCAGGTGGTCAGCTTCCCGCCGCAGCCCGTGATCACCTCGGACAACCTGGTCGTCTCGATCGACACCGTGCTCTACTTCAAGGTCGTCGACTCGGTCCGGGCCACCTACGAGATCTCCAACTTCCTCCAGGCGATCGAGCAGCTCACCGTCACCACGCTGCGTAACGTGATCGGTTCGCTCGACCTGGAGCGCGCGCTGACCAGCCGTGAGGAGATCAACCGGCATCTCTCCGGGGTGCTGGACGAGACCACCGGCCGGTGGGGCATCAAGGTGACCCGGGTCGAGATCAAGGCGATCGAGCCGCCGCCGAGCATCCGCGACTCCATGGAGAAGCAGATGCGCGCCGAGCGGGACCGCCGTGCCGCGATCCTGAACGCCGAGGGTCACAAGCAGTCGCAGATCCTCTCGGCCGAGGGTGAGAAGCAGGCCGCGGTGCTGCGCGCCGACGGTGACCGGCAGGCCCGCATCCTGCAGGCCGAGGGTCAGGCCAAGGCGGTCCGGACGGTGTTCGATGCCATCCACCAGGCCAACCCGAGCCAGAAGGTGCTGGCCTATCAGTACCTCCAGGCCCTGCCGCAGATCGCCAACGGCACGGCCAACAAGGTGTGGATCGTGCCGGCCGAACTGACCAAGGCCCTGGAGGGTATGGGCGGCGCGCTCGGCGGGCTGAACCAGATGGTCGGCGACGCCCCCACCCAGCAGGCGTCCGCCGACGCCAGCGCGGTGGAGCGGGAGGCGGCCGAGGCCGCGCAGGCCGCCGCCCGGGCGGCCCAGGAGATCCACAACGAGGTACGCGTCGCCGAGGCGCAGGCCACCGGCGGCAGGGAGCCGCAGGGTCTGCCCGCACCCGAGCCGGTCTCCCCGGGGAGTCTGCTGAACGACCCGGCCGACCAGCGCGAGCGAGGCTGATCCGGAGTCGGTCCGGGCCGGGGTGACCCGGTCCGGATCGGCGTCCGGACAAATGCGAGAAACGCTCATGAGGCGCTCCGGTGCCTGCCACCATCGGTCCTAGGCGGGTGGTGACCAGGCATCGGGGCGCCTCGGCGTGTCCCGGCACCGCTCGTGGATGAGCGAGGTGACCGATGGATCCGCTGAAACGGTTGTGGTCCCCGCCGGACGTACCCGGGGCACACGACCCCGCCGGGCCGCTCGGCACCCGACGGACCGGTGGGGGCTTCGGCGTCCTGCCCTTCGTCGACGATCCGGGACCACCCGGACCGGCCACCAACGCGAGTTGGGCGTGGTCGCTGCGCCGCCTCGCCCGCGCCGCGGTCTGGCTGCTGCCCGGGTACGCGATCCTCTACGGCGCGGTGGCCATGGCCAGCGACGGCGGGGTGGGCAACGACCCGTACCCGGCCGACGGCCGCGCGGTGTACCTGATCGGCTGGGTCGCCGCGATCTGGCTCGGGCTGCTGGCCCTGCTCGGCCTGGCCGGCCTGCTCGCGGCCACCCGCAGTCGCCGCAGCGCCGTGGCCGGCCTGTTGGTCAGCATCGCCGGCACGGTGCTGATGCTGCCCTTCGCCGGGTTCGCCGAGGACACTCCGGTCTTCGGTGCGACCGCCCGGTCGCTGGTGCTGGTCGGCGCGACCTTCTACAGCGTCGGTTGGCTGCTCACCGGATGGGCGGTGGCGCGGTCGGGGATGTTCAGCATGGGCGACGGCACGATGCTGATGATCGCCAGCCCGCTGCTCGGCCTCGGCGGGGCACTGATCGGCTCCCTGCAGACCTTCGGGGCGATCTTCGTGCTGATCGCCGGCATCGGCATCGCCTACCGTTCCGGCCGGCTGCTGCCCCGGGAGATCCTGCGCGACGCCACCAGCGCCAGTGTCGCGACGGCAGGTCCGACCGGTGTGGGCCCGGCGGGCCCCGGCGGCCCCGGCCCGCTGGGCACGGCATGACCCCCGCCGTATGTAAGGAAGGGACCCTTCCTATACACGAGGCGTTAGTAGGGGGCCCTTCCTTGCGCCGGTCGTCTGCGTCGGGTGTCCGGTACGTCCGCATTTCTTCTGGCCAGTGGTGCTGGCCAGCGCAAAGACCGCTGGCATCTGGCCGTGAATTGGCTGACAACTGGGCCGATTCGGTGGTCGGAACGTGGCATTCGCGGCAATCCTGGTGACCATGGCCACCCCTACGCCACTGTCGCGACTGTTCACCGTCCTGCTGGCCGGCGGGCTCGTCGGCCTCGTCGTGGCGGGCCTCATGCTGCCGGTGAACCTGGTGTTCGGGCTGACCGCCAAGGCGGCACTGGGCAGCTACGCCGAACTGCCGGACGTGCTGCGGACCCCGGCCACCCCGCAGCGCTCCTACCTCTACGCCAACGACGGCAAGACGCTGATCACCACGTTCTACGACGTCAACCGGACGGACGTGACGCTGGACGAGATCGCGCCGGTGATGCGGCAGGCGATCGTGGCCGCCGAGGACCGGCGCTTCTATGACCACAGCGGGGTGGACCTGCGCGGCATGGCGCGCGCCCTGGTCACCAACGTCACCGAGGGCGGCACCGAGCAGGGTGGCTCGACGTTGACCATGCAGTACGTACGCAACGTGCTCAAGACCGACTCGACCCGCACCAGCGAGGAACAGGCCGCGGCCACCGAGCAGACCGTCGGGCGCAAGCTCCAGGAGATCCGGTACGCCAACGCGTTGGAACAGCGCCTCGGCAAGGACGAGATCCTCACCCGCTACCTGAACATCGCGTACTTCGGTTCCGGGGCGTACGGGATCGCCGCCGCCAGTGAGCGCTACTTCTCCAAGGTGCCGGCGGACCTGACCCTCGACGAGGCGGCACTGCTGGCCGGTCTGGTGCAGGCGCCCGAGGCGTACAGCCCGATCGACGGCGACGCCGACGCGGCGCTGGCCCGGCGCGCGTACGTGCTGGACTCCATGGTCGCGACCGCCGCGATCACCGCGGAGCAGGCCGCCGACGCCAAGGCCGAGGAGTTGGACCTGGACACCAGCGAGCAGGCCAACGGCTGTGCCGCCACCGCCGGTGGTCGGGACGGCTGGGGCTTCTTCTGCGACTACCTGCGCCGGTGGTGGATGGAGCAGCCGCAGTTCGGCGACACCCCCGCCGAGCGCGAGCAGGCGTTGCGCCGGGGCGGCTACACGGTGGTCACCTCGCTGGACCCGGAGATCCAGGCCACCGCGCAGGAGGAGGCCACCAGCGTCTACGGGTACGGCAATCCGCGCGCCCTGCCGATCGCGGCGGTCGAGCCCGGCACCGGCCGGGTGCTCGCCATGGCGGTCAACCGCCACTACAGCCTCGCGGAGAACCCGGACGGGCAGGCCAACTACCCGAACACGGTGAACCCGCTGATCTCCGGTGGACCTGGCGTGACCGGCTACCAGGGCGGCTCGACGTTCAAGCTGTTCACCATGCTCGCCGCGCTGGAGTCCGGCCGGACGCTGTCCACCGGGTACGACGCGCCGAGCCGGCTGCCCACCCGGTACCCCGGGGAGGGGGACAGCAGTTGCGACGGCCGGTGGTGCCCGGCCAACGCCAATCCGGCCTGGATGGACGGGTACCGGATGATGTGGGACGGCTTCGGCCGCTCCGTGAACACGTACTTCGTCTGGTTGGCCGAGCAGGTCGGGCCGGACAAGGTGGTGGAGATGGCGCAGCGCCTGGGCATCACGTTCCGCGCCGAGGCGGACGCGACCTTCGCCGACCAGCGTGCCGCCGACTGGGGCGCGTTCACCCTGGGGGTGTCCGCCACCACCCCGCTCGACGTGGCCAACGCGTACGCGACGGTGGCGGCGGAGGGGACGTACTGCGCCCCGCTGCCGGTGGTGTCGGTGACCGGCCCGGACGGTGCGCGACTGCCGGTGGGTGACCCCTCCTGCCGGCAGGTGCTCGACGCCGACGTGGCCCGGGCCGCCACGGACGCGGCCCGCTGCCCGGTGGGCCAGCAGTCCGCGTTCGGGCAGTGCAACGGCGGTACCGCCACGGCGGTGAACGGGATCCTGGACGGTCGGCCGGTGGCCGGCAAGACCGGCAGCTCCGACGGTGCCGCCACGGAGAGCTTCGTCGCGTACACCCCGCAGGTCGCCGTCGCCGGCATCGCGGCGAACCCGGACGACCCGAACGACTCGGTCGGTGCCACCGTGCAGTCCCGGGTGATCTCCGGGGTGGCCCGGATCATCGCCACGGCGGTCGACGGCGAGCCCGAGCAGGCGTTCACCGCGCCCAGCCGGGAGCTGGTGGGTACGCCGCGCCGGCCTGTCGAGCGGGATCCGGGCGTCGACCGCCGGACCGGCGACAATCCGCTGTCCGAGCTGCGTCGCTGGTTCCAGGGCCGGGGCTGATCTCCGCTGCATCTCGCGCGGGGCGTGCCGGCGCACGGTAGTGAAGTTAGGAAGGGTCCCCTGCTATACGCGAGGCGATAGGGACCCTTCCTTGCGCGCAGGCTCAGCGGCGCGGGCGGTACGTGCTGACGACGCTGGGCAGGCCGCGGCGGATGATGCCCGCCCAGTCGGTGTCGCCGCGCAGCATCGCGGCGGCGGTCTTGCGGGCCTGCTCGGTGGTGAAGTGCGGCGGCATCATCAGTTCGGCCGGGTCCACCAGGGCGTTGATCACCGTCGGACGGTCGGCGCGCAGCGCCCGGTCCCACGCCTGCGACACCTGGTCGGGGTGGTCGACGAGTTCGCCGCGCAACCCCAGCACCTCGCCCCACTGGTGGTAGGCGATGTCGGGCAGTTGCTGGCTGTCCGGGAACATCGGCGTGCCCTCGGTGGAGCGCTGCTCCCAGCTGACGAACGCCAGGTCCCGGTTGTTGAGGACCAGCACCACGAAGCGCGGGTCGGCCCAGCCGCGCCAGTACTTGGCCACGGTGATCAGCTCGTTGACGCCGTTCATCTGCATCGCGCCGTCACCGATCAGGGCGATCAGCGGACGGTCCGGGTGGGCGAACTTCGCCGCCAGGGCGTACGGCATCGCGCCGCCCATGGAGAGCAGGGTGCCGGAGAGGCTGGCCAGCATCCCGGGCCGGACCTGGAGGTGGCGCGCGTACCAGGCGGTGGCGGTGCCGCAGTCGACGGCGAGCATGACGTCGTCCGGCAGCCGGTCACTGAGGCTGGCGAAGAGCATCTGCGGGTTGACCGGGTCGGCCTGCTGCGCGGCCAGGTCCCGCTGGGCCTGTCGCCAGGCGGCGGTGGCGCCGGCGATGCTCTGCCGCCAGCGGGTCGGTCCCGGTCCCGGCCCGAGTTCGCGCAGCAGGGCCCGCAGGGTGGGTGCGGCGTCGCCGGTCAGGTTCACCTCGGTCGGGTAGCGCAGGCCGAGCTGGGTGCCGTCGATGTCGATCTGCACCGCGCGGGCCTGCCCGGGGGCCGGATAGAACTCCGAGTACGGCATGTTGCTGCCCACGATCAGCAGCCGGTCGCACTCCTTCATCAGCTGCCAGCTCGGGCGGGTGCCGAGCAGGCCGATGGCGCCGGTGACCCAGGGTTCCCGGTGGTCGACCGTGGTGAACCCGAGCAGCGCGGTGGCCACCCCGGCACCGAGCCGGTGGGCGATCTCGCGGACCTCGTTCTCGGCGCCGAGGGCGCCCTGCCCGACCAGCATGGCCACCCGCTCGCCGCTGCCCAGCACCTCGGCGGCGTGCCGGACGTCGGCCTCCGGCGGCACGGTCGGGCTGCTGCTCGGCACGCTGCTGGTGTGGTAGTAGCCGTGCGCGTGCGGCGGGTCGGGGACGGCGGCGAGGTCCTGCACGTCGAGCGGCAGCACCAGCGCGGTGACGGTACGCCGGGCCAGCGCGGTCCGGCAGGCCCGGTCGACCAGGTGGCGTACCTGGGAGGGGTGGTCGAGTTGGGCGAGGAAGGCCGCCGCGACGTCCTTGTAGAGCGCGAGCAGGTCCACTTCCTGGTAGTAGCCGCCGCCCTCGGCGGTGGTGGCGGTGTGCCCGACCAGCGCCACCACCGGCTGGTGGTCCAGCTTGGCGTCGTAGAGACCGTTGAGGGCGTGGATGGCACCCGGACCGCTGGTGACCAGCACGCAGCCGATCGGCCCGCCGCCGTACTTGACGTGGGCGGACGCGGCGAAGCCGGCGGTCTCCTCGTGGCGTACCTGGACGAACTGCGCCTGCTCGTCGGTGCGTTGCAGGGCGGAGGTCATGCCGTTGATGCCGTCACCGGGGAAGCCGAAGTACCGCCGCACACCCCAGCAGGCGAGCCGCTGCACGATGTGGTCGGCGACGGTGGCGTCCCGGGGTAGTGGCCACGGGTCCGCCGGTACGAGGGTGTGGTCTGCGCTCACCTGGTCCGCCTTTCCGGTCGGGCTCACCCCGCGAAGGGTGGGCCCGGCTTTCCCCGGCTTTCCAGGACAAAACCATGCATTCTTCGGGTACGCCGTCGAGGCGCCCGGCCGACCTACCCGGCTCTCGGGGGGCGGTAGGGCCGTGCGCCGGGGACGTCCGCCGGCAGTGATTCAGCGTTGGCTGACGATGACCCGGGCGGGGCCGTGATGGCCGAGGGCGACGCTCACCGCGTCGGCGGCCTCGATCACCGCGGTCGCCAGGGCCGCCTCCCGGGCGGCCAGGTTGATCGCGGAGAGCGGGCCGGAGATGGAGAGCGCGGCCACGATCTCGCCGGAGGCGTTGCGGATGGGCGCGGCGAGGCAGGCCCGACCGAGGGCGAGTTCCTCCTCCTCGGTCGAGTAGCCGCGCGACCCGCTCGTGGCCAGTTCGGCGTCGAGGCGGTCATGGTCGGTGATGGTGCGGTGGGTGAACCCGACCAGGTTCTCGCCCAGCAGCACCCGCCGCTGTGCCGGGTCGACGCCGAGCAGTAGTGCCTTGCCCAGGCCGGTGGCGTGCAGCGGGATCGACTGACCGATCAGCGAGAACGCCCGGGGTGCCGAGCGACCCTCGAAGTTGCCCAGGTAGAAGCCCTGGTCGTCGCGACGGATCGCGAGGTTGACGCCGAGACCGTGCTCGGCGGCGAGGTTCTGGGCGGTCTGGCGGGCGGCGCGGTAGACGGGGGACTGGTTGAGGGCCACACCGCCGAGGGTCACCGTCTTCGGACCCAACCGATAGAGGTTGGAGATCGGGTCGCGTTCCACCAGGCCGAGGGATTCCAGGGTGCTCAGCAGCCGGGACGCGGTGGAGACACCGAGCCCGGCCTGCCGCGCCACGTCGGTGACCCGCAACTCGGGGCGCCCGAGCAGGAAGGCGTCGAGGATCGCCACTGCTCGCAGGATGCTCTGATTCGATCCGTTGTCGGAAGTCACGTGCGTCCTCTGATATCGGGTTGCGGCATCGACACTGTAGCGGCCGGCCGGGCCAATCTCGGTTTCAGACCTGGGTATTTCGGCCCCGGATCCGGGCGGTCAACGCCAGTGACACCGGGACGTCGAAGGGCAGTGACGAGTGCCCCAGCGCCGACCGCGCGTGCCGCCCCCGGTCGCCGAAGACGTCCCGCAGCAGCTCCGAGGCGGTGTCGGCGACCGGGACGTGGTCGGTGAACGCGGGCGTGGCGTTGATCGCCACGGTGAGCGTCAACAACTGCTCCACGTCGTCGAGCGAACCGGCGGCGGCGCGCAGGGTGGCGAGCAGGTTCAGCGTCGCCTGGCGTACCGCCGCCTGCCCGTCCGGCACGCTCAGCTCGGCGCCGAGCTTGCCGGTGGGCAGCGGATGCCCCGGGCGGACCGGGCCGTGTCCGGAGAGGACGGCCAGGTCGCCGCTGACTACCACCGTGTCGTACGCCCCGGAGGCGGTACGGGCCGGTGGCAGCGTGATGCCGAGGTCGGCGAGGCGGCGCTCGGGGGAGGTGTCCTCGGTGCCGCTCATCCGCGCGTGCCCCAGTCCGTGCTGATCGCGGCGGCCCGCTCGGCACTGATCGCGCCCGCCGTCGGTGCCTCGGCGAGGTGCCGGATCAGCGTGACCGTCCGGTCCCGGACCGCCTCGAAGAGTTTGCGGCCCTTCTCGACGTCGTGCTTGGCCGGGTCGCCGAGCGCGCCGTTGGTGCTGAACTCGGCCAGCGACCGGGGCGTGAACCCGCCGACGGCCCGGTCCGGGATGGCCTGGCCGCGCAGCAGCTCGTGTGCCGAGGGCAGCAGGGGAGCGGGGCCGCCCAGTTCCTCGGTCACCACCACGTCCGGCACCAGGTGCAGCGCCAGGCTCGTCTCCACCTCGCAGGCGTGGCCGTACATCTCGGACTGGGCGATGTCCACCACCACGTCGCGGCCCATCATCGACCAGTGGACCACCGCCACGGTGTGCCCGGTGCGCTGCTTGTACTCGGTCAGGAAGGCGGGCAGGAAGGCCAGGTTCCCGCCGTGGCCGTTCATGATGACGAACCGTTCCAGGCCGTGCCGGGCCAGGCTGGACAGGTAGTCCTCCAGCAGCGAGCAGAGGGTGCTCACCCGGGCGGTCAGGGTGCCGGGGAAGTCCATGTGGTGCGGGGAGAAGCCGACCGGGATCGGTGGCGTCATCAGGGCCGTACCGTCGGCGGCGGCGACCACCTCCTCGGCCAGCCGTTCCGCGATCCGGTAGTCGATGCCGGCCTTCAGGGCGGGGCCGTGCTGCTCGGTGGCGCCGAACGGGATGACACCGACGGTGGCCGTGGTCAGCGCCTCGCGTACCTGCGGCCAGGTCATGTGGTGGAGTCGGTAGTCGTTGATCACGGTGCTCCTTCGTCGGTGTGCGGGACGTCGGCCGGGAACGGGTGCGGGGCGAAGACGTTGGGTGAGCCGCCGGTGTGCAGGAACAGCCACGAGCCGGGACGGTCGTCGGCGAGCAGCGCCGCCATCGCCTTGCTGTTGTAGGTCAGGTCGAGGAACGCGCCGCTGGCCCGCGCGGTGGCCCGTTGTGCGGCGACGGCCGCCTCGGTGGGCACCCCGTGGCCGCCCCCGAGCTGGCCGTCGGTGACCTCCAGGTCCACCTCGTCGAGCAGGGCGGCGGGCAGCCCGACCCGGTCGAGCGCGGCGGCTGCCCGGTCGCGGACCAGTGCCCGCAGCTGGGCCGCCGGGGCGAGCGCCGAGGCGACCACCAGGCCGACCGTGGCACGGCGGGCGGCCAGCGCGGCCAGGACGCCGCCGGCGGTGTTGCCGGCCCCACCGGCGAGCATGATCCGGTCCGGTGGCCGGTCGGCGAGGGTGTCGGCGAGTTCGTCGACGGCGGCGGTGGTGGCCAGCGCGCAGAGCGTGCTTCCGGGCGCGGTCCGCACGTCGATGACGGCGGTCGTCGCCCCGGTCGTGCGGCCCTGCTCGGCGATGGCGGTCATGGTCTGCGCCTGGACGGGATCGAAGGCGTCGGTGGTGCGTACCCAGTGCAGGCGGGCCCCGGCCAGCTCGTAGAGCACCTGGTTGCGGCTGGGTTCGGCCGGTGGTTCGCCGCGCAGCACGAGGTGCACGTCGAGGCCGGCGGCGCGGGCGGCGGCGGCCACCACCCGGCAGAGGTTGGAGTGCGGTCCGGCCGAGGTGACGACCGTGTCGGCGCCGGCCTCGCGGGCCTGGCCGAGCAGGACGTCGACCTGACGGACCTTGTTGCCGCCGAAGGCGAACCCGCCGTGCTCCTCGGCGATCACGACGGGGTTGCCGGCCGGGTGCAGGCGGGGCGCCGGCCAGCAGGTGACCGGCCAGCGGTGGATCCCGACGCGGGGCAGGGCCCGCACGGTGTCGGTCAGCCGGGGGTCCAGGCGACCCCAGGAGGGTGCACTGCCGCCCATGGTCAGAACCGCTCGTACTGCTGGTAGAGGGCGCCCACCGACTCCCCGGCCCGGACCCGCTGCCGGATCTCCGTCTCGGTGCGGACCGTCGCCTCGGCCTCGACGAGCACGTCCATCGCGATCGCGCGGGGGACGACGACGACCCCGTCGCTGTCGCCGACGATGATGTCGCCCGGGTGCACGGGGACGCCGCCGCAGACCACCGGGGACTGCATGTCGACGACGTTCCAGCGGCCCTTCGCGTCGCGGGCGCTGCGGAACCGGTTGAAGACCGGGAACTTCAGCGGCAGGATCGCGCCGGTGTCGCGGACACCGCCGTCGATGACGGCGCCAACAGCGCCGCGCGCCATGGCGCCGTTGGTCAGCAACTCGCCCCAGTGGCCGACCGTCCGGTCACCGGCGCAGTCGAAGACCGCGACCTCGCCTGCGGAGAGCTCGTCGATCATCCGGGCACCCAGGCGTACGGAACGGTCGGTGCTTCGTTCGGGGCGGCCCAGCGCGGTGAAGGCCACGCCCGCCACCGCCATGTCGGTGGTCAGCGGCAGCACATCGGTCATCACCTGGTGCCACAGCCCGGCATCGTCCAGCGCGTCGGCGATCGCCGCCACGTAGAGCTTGCCGAAGCGGCGGCAGATCTCCTCGACCGGCGGGGTTTCCATCGAACTCCATTCATTGATTGGAACGTGGTTGCACGGACAGTACATGACGTTCCATTCTCAGAACATCCCTTGCAGCCTGTGGAATGGGCTGGTAGGAATCCCTGCAACAGGTTGCGCTGGCTGCATCCGAGCCGACCGAACCGCGAGAGACGGAGAGACGATGTTGAGAGCGGCAGTCGTGGGGATGGGCTGGATGGGTCAGCTCCACGCCGGGATCTACCACCAGCACCCGGGGGTCGACCTGGTCGGTCTGGTCGAGCCCGATCCCGCTGCGGAACAGCCGCTCCGCGACCGGTTCGGCGTACCCGTGCACCGCGACGTCGAGGAGCTGCTCGACCGGGTCGACGTGGTCAGCGTCTGCACCCCGGACCACCTGCACCCGCAGACCACCATCCCGTTCCTGCGGGCCGGGGTACGGGTGCTGGTCGAGAAGCCGCTGGCCACCAGCTCGGCGGACGCGCAGAAGATCCTCGACGCCCGACCCGACCCGCACGCCCTCTCGGTCGGTCACATCCTGCGCTTCGACCCCCGCGTGGTCCGCGCCCGCGAGCTGGTCCGCTCCGGTGAGCTCGGTCCCCTGTGGCACGTCGACGTCTGGCGCGACACCACCCGCACGGTGGCCGTACGCCCCTCGGAACGCACCAGCGTGGCGTGGTTCCTCGGCATCCACGACGCCGACCTGGTCCGCTTCGTCACCGGACTGACCGCGGTCCGGGTGTCCGCCCTCGGCCGGGCCGTGCTCTCCGCCCACGCCGACGCCGTCTACGCGACCGTCCGCTACGACGGTGACGTCATCGGCTCGATGGAGAACAACTGGACGCTGCCCGACGGGCGACCCAACCGGGCGTTGGCCGGGCTGCGGGTGGTCGGTGAGCACGGCTCCGTCGAGATCGACCTCGGCCACGTCGACCTGCTGCACGCCACCTCCGACGGCGCGGTCAACGGCGACACCCGCAACTGGCCCAGCCGCGCCGCCACCGGCGTGTCCAACATCCGTACCGAGGTGGAGGAGTTCGTCCGGGCGGCTGCCGAGGGCGCACCCGCGCCGGTGCCCGGTGAGGAGGGCCTCGCCGCCGTCCGGGTGGTCGAGATGATCCACGCCTCGCTGGCCGCCGACGGCGCGCCGGTCGGTGCCGGAGACGCCCGGTGACCGCCGATGTCCGATCCTGGCTCGGTGGCCGGTACACCGACCCGGCCGCCGCGCGCTACCGGGTGCGCAGCCCGGTCGACGGCGAGGTCGTGGCCGAGGTGCACCGCGCCGGGCCGGACACGGTGGACGAGGCCGTCCGGGCGGCGTCGGCGGCGGTCGTCGCCGACCGGCGCAGCAGCCCGTACGCGCGCCGCGACCGCTGCCTGGCCGTCGCCGACCGGCTGATCGCCCGGCGCGAGGAGATCGCCGCCCTGGTCACCGCCGAGACCGGCCGCACCTATCAGGGCACGCTGGCCGAGGTGGACAAGGCCGCCGAGGGCTTCCGGCTGGCCGGCGAGGAGGCGATCCGGTTGGCCGGGCGTACGCCGCCGGTCGCCGCCACCGACAAACTGGTGACCACCCGCTGGCGGCCGACCGGGGTGTGGGCCGTGATCACCCCCTGGAACTTCCCGGTGAACATCCCGGTCGAGTACCTCGGACCGCTGGTGGCCACCGGCAACGCCGCCGTCTGGAAACCGGCACCGACCACGGTGGCCTCGGCCGACCTGGTGCTGCGGTGCATGGTCGAGGCGGGCCTGCCCGAGGGGCAGGTGACCCTGGTCGCCACGGACGACACCGCCGTGGCCGAGTACCTGGTGGGTCACCCGCGCGTGGTGGGGGTCGGGTTGACCGGCAGCACCGCCACCGGCACGGCGGTGGGCCGGCGGGCCGCCGGTAAACGGCTCCTGCTCGAACTGGGCGGCAACGGCCCGATCATCGTCTTCGCCGACGCCGACCTGGCGCACGCCGCCGACGCGATCGCCGTGTCCTGCTTCACCGCGTCGGGCCAGATCTGCAGCGCCGGTGGCCGGGTGCTGGCCGACGCGCGGATCGCCGGTCCGCTGGCCGAGGCGGTCGCCGCCCGTGCCGGTGACTACCCGACCGGCGACCCGTACGCCCCGACCACCGTGCTCGGGCCGGTCCACCTGCCCGCGCTGGCCACCCGCTTCGAGGAACAGGTCGGCGCGGCGGCCGGCGCCGGCGCCCGGGTGCTCAGCGGCGGCCGGCACCTGTCCGGCTTCCCCACCGGGCAGTACCTGCCGGCCACCGTGGTCGGCGACGTCGCGGTGGACGCGGCACTGAGCCGGCAGGAGTCCTTCGCGCCGGTCGCCCCGATCGTCCCGCTGCCCGCGTCGGAGCTGGTCGCCGAGGCCAACCGGAGCGGGTACGGGCTCTCCACCGCCGTGTTCACCGCCGACCTGGGCCGGGCCCTGGACGCCCTCGACGACCTGGAGTTCGGCAGCGTCGTCGTCAACGACCGCTCCACCTACTGGGAGCTGCACCTGCCCTTCGGCGGATGGGAGGGCAAGGACTCCGGGACCGGCCGGGTGGGTGTCCCCGCCGTCGTCCGCGCCGTCTGCCAGCAGCAGACCCTCTCCCTGTCCCGCCCGTGACCCCGCCCAGCGGCAGAACCGGAAGGTGGTGACCCTTTGATCAACTACACGGTCCGGAGACTCCTGCTCGCCCTGGTCATCCTGTGGGGCGCGCTCACCCTGGTCTTCGCGGTGGTCCGGCTGGTGCCCGGTGACCCGGTCAGCGTCATCCTCGGCCCCGACGCCACCGCCGAGGAGGTCGCCGACGCCCGCCGGGAACTCGGCCTGGAACGCAACGTCGTGATCCAGTACGCCAGCTTCCTCGGCCGGGTGACCCAGCTCGACTTCGGACAGTCCTTCCGGCACAACCGGGACGCCTTCGAGATGGTCATCGAGCGACTGCCCGCCACCGTCACCCTGGCCCTCACCGCGATCTGCATCGCACTGGTGGCCAGCTTCCTGCTCGGCATCGCCGCGGCGCTGCGTCCGCGTGGTCTCGCCGACCGGGCGATCTCGGTGCTGTCGCTGATCGGCCAGTCGCTGCCCAGCTTCTGGGTCGGCATCATCCTGCTGCTGATCTTCGCCCGGCAGCTCGGATGGCTGCCCAGCGCCGGCAACAGCACGCCGCAGCACCTGATCCTGCCGGCGGTCACGCTGGCACTCCCCTTCACCAGCATCCTGGTCCGGCTGATCCGGTCCGGGCTGTTGGAGGTCCTCGGCGAGGGCTACATCCAGACCGCCCGCTCCAAGGGCCTGCGGGAGAGCGTGGTGCTCTTCCGCCACGCGCTGCGCAACATGTTGATCCCGGTGGTCACCGTCGCCGGGCTCCAACTCGGCGCGCTGCTGGGCGGCACGGTCGTGGTCGAGGAGGTCTTCTCCTGGCCCGGCCTGGGACGGCTGCTCGTGGACGCGATCGGTAACCGGGACTACACCGTGATCCAGGCCGCCATCGCCTTCGTCACCACCGCGTTCGTCCTGGTGAACCTGGTCGTGGACCTGCTCTACGCGTACATCGATCCTCGCGTGCGGGTGGTGAACTGATGGCTGACGCAACCTCGACCACGGCGCTGCGGACCCGGTCCCGGCGTCGCCCACCGGCCCTGTTGTTCTGGTCCTGTCTGGGCGTCATCGGCCTGGCCGTGCTGGCCGGCACGCTCGGCCCGCTGCTGGTGCCGTTCGACGTCACCGAGACCAACCTCGCCGACCGGCTGCAACCACCGGGCGCCGTGCTCTCCGACGGTTCCCGGGCCTGGTTCGGCACCGACGACGTCGGACGCGGCATGCTCAGCCAGATCCTCATCGGCGCCCAGGTCTCTCTGCTGGTGGGGGTGGCGACCCTGCTGATCTCGGGCCTGTTCGGCACCGCGGTCGGCATCGTCGCCGGCTTCGTCGGCGGATGGGTGGACGGCCTGCTCATGCGGCTGGCCGACATCCAGCTCGCCTTCCCCTCCATCCTGTTGGCCATCCTGATCGCGGCCCTGCTCGGGCCCAGCCTGGTCAACGTCATCGCGGTGCTGGCGGTGACCATCTGGGTGATCTTCGCCCGGGTGGCCAGGGCACAGACCATGGCCGTCCGCAACCGCGAGTACGTCGACGCCAGCCGGGTGCTCGGCGCTCGACCGCTCTTCCTGATCTGGCGGTGCATCCTGCCCGCCTGTGCCGCGCCACTGCTGGTGGTCGCCACCGTCGAACTCGGCATGGTGATCATCACCGAGGCGGCCCTGAGCTTCCTCGGGCTCGGCACTCCGACCGCGACCCCGAGTTGGGGGTTGACCATCGCCAACGGCCGCGGCTACGTGGCCGACGCGTGGTGGATCTCCACCCTGCCCGGTATCGCGCTCTCCCTGCTCGTCGTCGCCTGCGGGGTGGTTGGCGACGAACTCCGCGACCGGCTCGATCCACACCTGAAGCACCGGTGAGGTCGCGGCCGACCCTTCACGAGCGAACGATGGAGGAGACAATGACATGGACAAGCAGAGCACGTCGGTCCCTGGTGGCCGGCCTGCTCGCGATGACCGTCGTCGGTGCCGGGGCCGCCTGCGGCGGTGGTTCCGGTGACGGCGACCAGGACCAGACCCTGCGGGTCGGGATGCCGATCCGGATGCTCTCGGTCGACCCGCACGGCACCGCCATCTCCGACCGCAGCACCCTGACCCTGGCCCTGCACCTGTTCGACCCCCTGGTCGCCTCCTCGGACGGCGAGATCACCGGCCGACTGGCCGAGAGCTGGGAGAACGTCAACGACACCACCACCCGGTTCACCCTGCGTCAGGGCGTGACCTTCCACGACGGGTCGCCGCTGACCAGCGCCGACGTCAAGGCGTCGCTGGACCGGCTCTTCGCGGCGAGCACCGCCCTGGCACCGCTGTTCGCCACCATCGAGGAGGTCAAGGCCCCCGACGAGCAGACCGTCGAGATCATCACCAGCCGGGCCACCGGCTCGCTGCTGACCAATCTCTCGATGGCGTACATCGGCAGCAAGGCCCAGATCGAGTCGGGCGAGATCGAGAGCCGCCCGGTCGGCACCGGCGCGTTCAAGTTGGAGGACTTCCGCTCCGGCGAGCGGGCCCACATGGTGGCCAACGAGTCCTACTGGGACGGCGCGCCCAAGTACGAGCGGCTGGAGTTCCAGGAGATCTCCGAGGACGCCGCCCGGCTCACCGCGCTGCGCACCGGCGAGATCGACGTGACGTACGCGTTGCCGCCGGACCAGCTCAGCCAGGTACGCGGATTCGACCAGGTCACCGTGGAGAGCGGACCGAGCGCCACGTTCTATGTGATCTGGCTGAACAACGCCCGCAAGCCGTTGGACGACCCCAAGGTCCGGCAGGCGTTGTGGCACGCGGTCGACTTCTCCTCCATCCAGGAGAACCTGTTCGGCGAGAGCGCCGTCCTGGCCAAGGCGCCGGTGCCGCAGCCGGTGTTCGGCGCGGCGCAGTTGCCCGGCTACACCTACGACCCGCAGCGGGCCCGGCAACTGCTGGCGGAGGCGGGCTACCCGAACGGCTTCAGCACCAGCATCCAGTGGAGCGCGAACTGCTGCGCCAACATCCGCCCGCTGGTCCAGTCGATCCTCAGCGCCTGGAAGGAGGTCGGCGTGAACGTGGAGATGCAGGAGAAGGAAGCCGGGCAGTGGCTCGACGACCTGCTGGCGCTCGACTGGGACATGAACATCCAGGACGGCGTCGTGGTCACCCAGGACGCGGAGTTCGTGCTCGGCCGGCTCTACACCTGCGCCGCCAAGCGACTCGGCTACTGCAACGAGGAGTACGACCGGGTCATCGCCGACGCCTCCGCGGAACTGGACCCGCAGGAGCGGCAACGCAAGCTCCAGCGGGCACAGGAAATCCTCTGGGCCGACGCACCCGGCGCCTGGCCGTTCGAACTCACCGCCTCGGCCGCCTGGCGTGACCGGGTCAGCGGCTTCGGTCCGCCGCCGACCAACGTGCCCGACTTCCGTGGTGTCTCGCTGAACTGACCGCACCGGCCGGGTGCACCGGCCGACGAGGAGGACCTGATGTCCCTGCTGTCCCTGCACGACGTCGTCGTCGAGTTCGACTCCCGGGTGGGACCGGTGCGGGCTCTGGACGGGGTCAGCCTGGACGTCGCCGAGGGGGAGACGCTCGCCCTGCTGGGCGAGTCCGGCAGCGGCAAGAGCGTCACCGCGCAGGCCATCCTCGGCCTGCTGCCCCGGCCCGCCGGCCGGATCGCCGCGGGCCGGATCACCTTCGACGGTACGGAGCTGACCACGGCCTCGGCACGGCGGATGCGCGCCGTACGCGGTGGCGAGATCAGCATGGTCTTCCAGGATCCGCTCTCCTCGCTCAACCCGGTGCACCCGATCGGTCGGCAGATCGGTGAGACGCTGCGGGTGCACCGGGGCCTGTCCAAGGCCAAGGCCCGTGCGGAGGCGCTCGATCTGATGCGCCGGGTCGGCATCCCCGACCCGGCGCGCCGGATCGACGACTACCCGCACCAGCTCTCCGGCGGGATGCGGCAACGCATCATGATCGCCATCGCGATCGCGCTGCGCCCGCGCCTGATCATCGCCGACGAGCCGACCACCGCGCTCGACGTCACCGTCCAGGCGCAGATCCTGCAACTGCTGTCCGAGCTGCAACGCGACTACCGGATGGCACTCATCCTGATCAGTCACGACCTCGGCGTGGTGGCCGCGCACGCCAGCCGCATCGCGGTCATGTACGCCGGGCGCATCGTCGAGACCGGCCCGCTGCGCCAGGTGTACGAGAACCCGGCCCACCCTTACACCCGCAGCCTGCTCCAGTCGGTGCCGACGCTCACCGCGCCCACCGCACGACTCACCCCGATCCCGGGTACGCCGCCGTCGCCGGAGGCCCTGCCGCCCGGCTGCCCGTTCCACCCCCGGTGCGCGTGGCGGGTCGACCTGTGCACGCAGCAGCGGCCCACGCTGGAGGTGCTGCCCACCGTCGACGGCCCGGGACGCGCCGCGGCCTGCCACCGTTCCGAGGAGGTACGCGACGATGCCTGACCCCACCGCGCCCGCCCTGCTGGAGGTCGAGGACCTCCGGGTGCACTATCCGATCCGGTCCAGCGTGCTGCGTCGCACGGTCGGTCACGTCCGCGCCGTCGACGGCGTCTCCTTCCGGATCGGGGCCGGCGAGACCCTGGCGCTGGTCGGTGAGTCGGGCTGCGGGAAGACCTCCACCGCCCGCGCCCTGATCGGTCTGGAACGCGCCACCGCTGGCACCATCCGCTTCGACGGCCGGGACCTGAGCCTTCTCAGCGCGGCCGAACGGCGCCAGCTCACCCGCCGGGTGCAGTACGTCTTCCAGGACCCGTACGCCTCGTTGAATCCCCGGCTCACCGTCCGGGAGATCCTCCGCGAGGGCTGGTTGATCCACCGTGATCTGGTACCGCGCCGCGACCAGGCCGACGAGGTCGTCCGGTTGCTGGAGCAGGTGGGGCTGACCGCCGCGCACGCCGACCGGTACCCGCACCAGTTCTCCGGCGGGCAGCGGCAGCGCATCGGGATCGCCCGGGCGCTGTCCATGCGGCCCGCCCTGATCATCTGCGACGAGCCGGTCTCCGCGCTGGACGTGTCGATCCAGGCGCAGATCCTCAACCTCCTCGCCGACCTGCGCGCCGAGATGGGACTCTCCTACCTGTTCATCTCGCACGACCTGCACGTGGTGCGCCACGTCAGCGACCAGGTCGCGGTGATGTACCTCGGCACCGTCGTCGAGCAGGGCCCGACGCGGGAGGTCTTCGAGTCGCCGACCCACCCGTACACCCAGGCGCTGCTCTCCGCCGCGCCCGACCCGTTCCCGTGGCGGCAGCAGGGTCCGGAGCCGATCGTGCTCTCCGGGGACCTGCCCTCCCCGGCGGACCCGCCCTCCGGTTGTCCGTTCCGCACCCGCTGCTGGCTGGCCCGACCGGAGTGCGCCGAGCACCGGCCGCCGCTGGTGGGGGAGCGGCACCAGTGGGCCTGCCCGGTCGTGTCCGCTCCGGCGGTCTCCCGATGAGCAGACGCGTCCTGGTCACCGGTGCCGCCGGGGCGATCGGCACCGCCCTGGTCGCCGCCTTCCTGGCCCGGGGCTGGCGGGTCGCCGCTCTGGACCGGCGGCAGCCGGAGCCGGCGGTTGCTGCGGGGCCCGGAGCACCGGTCGCCGAGTCCCCGACCACGGACGGGCCGACCTGGCTGACCGCCGACGTGACCGACGCGGCGGCCGTCGAGGCCGCCGTCGAGCGGCTCCGCGCCGACTGGGGTGGACTCGACGTGCTGGTCAACAACGCCGCGGTCGGTCCGCCCCGGGCGCCGGTGGGCCGGGAGACGGCCGCGCACCTGCGCACCGTGCTGGAGGTGAACCTCGTCGCTCCACTCGCCCTGGTCCAGGCCACGTTGCCCCTGCTCACCGCCGGTGACGCGCCCGCCGTCGTGCAGCTCTCCTCGATCGGCGGGTCCCGGGCGTTCCGGGGCAACGCCGCGTACGTGGCCAGCAAGGGCGGCCTGGAGGCGATGACCCGCGCTCTGGCGCTGGACCTGGCCGGACGCGGCATCCGGGTCAACGCGGTCGCCCCGGCGATGGTGCGTACCCCGGGTTGGGACGACGCCGGCCCGGAGGAGGTCGCCCGGCGCGCCGGCCTCGTCCCCCTCGGTCGCGCGGGCACCCTCGCGGAGGTCGCCGACGCGGTGGGCTTCCTCGCCGGTCCGGAGTCCGGCTACATCACCGGGGTGGTGCTGCCGGTCGACGGTGGCCTTAGCGTTCAGGCGTACAGCCCGGTGGAGGAACCCGGGGTCGCCGCAACTCTAGAACCGTCCGGCGGGGACGCCTGATGCGGATCTCCACGCTGGCCCGGATGCTGCCGCACCCGGAGACGGTCTGCGTCGGCGCGGACGGACACCTCTACGCCGGACTCGCCCTCGGCAGCCCGCAGGGGCGTGGCCCGATCGTGCGGATCGACCCCGACGACGGCACCGCGCAGCGGTTCACCGACACCGGCGGACGCATCCTCGGGCTCGCCCGCGCCGAGGACGGCCTCGTCGGGTGCGACGTGGCCCGCGCGGAACTGGTCCGGATCTCCTCCGACGGCACGGTCACCGCCCGCATCGGCACCGCCGACGGCCGGCGGCTGCTCCGCCCGAACGGCTGCGTCGTCGATGCCGCCGGAGGTGTCTGGTTCACCGACTCCGGCACCGCCACGGCCGGCGAACCGACCGGCTCGGTCTGTTACGCGGCACCGGGGGAGAGCGACACGTGCCGGGTCGCCGCCGCCGACCTGGTCTATCCGAACGGCATCGGGATGAGTCCCGACGGCGGCACCCTGTACGTCTCCCTGACCCGGGACGACACCCTGCTCGCCTTCGACGTGGCGGGCCCCGGCCGGCTCTCCGGCCGCCGGACGGTCGCCATCGGCGGTGCGCTGTCCGCCGGGCCGGACGGGCTCACCGTCGCCCCCGACGGGACCTGCTACCTGGCCGTCACCCGGGGCTCCCGGGTCGTCCGGATCACGCCCGACGGCCGGGTCGACACGCTGATCGAGGCACCCGACCTGCTGCGGATGCCGTCCCACGCGGCGCTGCACGGTGATCGGCTGCTGGTGCCCTCGCTGTTCGGCGACACCATCACCGCAGTCGACCTCGCGCCGAGCGGGGTGTCGGCCGAGTAGGGTCGGCACGTGGTCGTGCACCGGTTGAGCAGAGGTGAGGCACGGCGGATCGCGGTGCACGCGCAACTGCTCGCGGCACCGCGCCCGACCGATCTGGTGGCGGTCGTCGAGCGCCTGACGTTCCTCCAGATCGACCCGACGGCGGCCGTCGCGCCGAGTGCGGACCTGGTGCTGTGGAGCCGGATCGGCTCCACCTACGACCCTGCCGACCTGATCCGGGCCGTCGAGACCGATCGGACCCTCGTGGAGACGGTCGCCTACATCCGCTCGCCCCGCGACCTGCCCGCCGTGATCGCCGAGACACGCGGTGCCGAGATGCACCCGACCATCGGGGAGTGGCTGCACGGCAACGAGCCGTTCCGCCGCGACATCCTGGCGTTGCTGGCGGAGTCGGGTCCGCTGCTGTCCCGGGACATCCCCGACACCAGCGTCGTGCCGTGGCCGTCGTCGGGGTGGACCAACAACCGCAACGTGACGAAGATGCTCGAAGCCCTGGCGCTGCACGGACACATCGCGATCTCCGGTCGGAAGGGACGGCAGCGCTACTGGGATCTCCCCGCCCGGGTCTACGCCGTCGAGCTGCCCGAACTCGATCACGGTCACGCCGTCCGGCTCCGCAACGAGCGCCGACTCGCGGCCCTCGGCATCGCCCGGTCCACCGGACCACAGATCCCGGGTGAGCCGCCGTACGTCGGTGACGTGGGAGAGGAGGCCGTCGTCGAGGGCGTACCCGGCACCTGGCGGGTCGACCCGGCGTACGTCGGGCTGCCCTTCGAGGGGCGTACGGCGTTGCTCTCCCCCTTCGACCGGCTGATCCACGACCGGGTACGCACCGAGCAGCTCTTCGACTTCGAGTACATCCTGGAGATGTACAAGCCCAGGGAGAAGCGCCGGTGGGGCTACTTCGCCCTGCCCGTCCTCCATCACGACCGGCTCGTCGGCAAGCTGGACGCGACCGCCGACCGCAAGAGCGGCCGACTCGTGGTCAACGCCGTCCACGAGGACGTCCCCTTCACCGCCGCGATGACCGCCGATGTCCACGCCGAGATCGAGAGCCTCGCCGCGTGGCTCGGACTCACCGTCAGCCGGCCCTAGACGCGGTCGGGTGTTCGTGTGGGTCATTGGGAGGTCACCTGACCGAGGCGGGGCGCGACGAATCGCCGCAGCGGTAGGGCGATGAGCAGTGCGACCGCGACCAGGAGGCCGCTGACCCACACCGGGCCGAGGTCGCCAGCATCGGCCCTCAGGGTCGCTGCGGCGAGGACAGGCCCGCCGGCAGCACCGATGTTGAGCGCCGCGGTCGCGTACGACCCTCCCATGGTGGGTGCGCCTGCCGCCTCGTAGAGCACCCGGGTGATCAGGGTGCTGCCCACCGCGAAGGAGAGCGTGCCCTGCACGAACGCGAGGAGCAGGAGTGCTGCGGGCTGGGCGGCCAGGACCGCCAACGCGACCCAGCCGAGCATCAACAACGGGCCACCACCTGCGATCACGATGCCGGGGTGCTGGTCGGAGAGCCGTCCTGCCAGGTTGACGCCGACGAAGGACCCGACCCCGAACAGCACCAGTACGACCGGGACCCACAGCTCGCCGAAGCCGGCGGTGTCGGTCACGATCGGTGCCAGGAAGGTGAACGTGGCGAAGGTGGCGGCGTTGACCAGGGCACCGAGCAGCATGACCAGAAGCAGCCTCGGCATTGCGAGCTGGGCGATCTCGTCCCGAAGGGATGAGCCCGCCTGAGTGCCCCGAGGTGTCTTCCCCGCATCGGACGGGATGCCTTTGATGACGCCGACGGCGGCGGGAAGGCAGAGCAGTGCGATCGTCCAGAAGGTCGCACGCCAGCCGAGTAACGTGCCGAGCAGCGCACCGCCGGGAACTCCGGCGATGGTCGCCACCGTCGTACCCGAAAGCAGCACCGACAGGGCACGCCCCAACTGATCGGGCGCGACGTACGCGGCGACCGTGCTCAGTGCCACGGCCAGGAAGCCCGCGTTGGCCAGAGCGGCGAGCACGCGGGTGACCAGCAGAACCGCGAAACTCGCGGTGAGCGCGCCCACGACGTGGGTCACGGCGAAGAGCAGCACGAAGGTCAGCAGGCTGGCCCGGGCCGGCCAGCGACGCGCGACCACCGCCATCAGCGGCGCGCCGACGATCATCCCGACAGCGAACGCCGAGGTCAGAAGCCCGGCGGCGCCGACCGACACGTGGAGACTCGCGGCGACGTCCGGCACCAGACCGGCGAGCATGAACTCCGAGGTGCCCATGGCGAAGACCGCCACGGCAAGCAGGTAGAGCGGGAGAGGCATCGAGGGCTCCGAGGTGAGCGAGAAGGAGTAGAGACGTCTCGTCACCGCAGCCAGCGCCCAGGGCGTGCGCAGACCTTTCCCGTGCGGCGAAGACCGCTGGGAAGCGAACTACGAACTCAACGGTTCAGGGAGCTGACGGCGTGACCGAAAGCCCCCACCGTGGATGCCTCAGGGCTCGACATGCCCGCACCCTACTCACCACCACCGGTCGTCATGCAACCGTATTTCGGGGGCCAGCGTCGTCATCCTCGTGCCCAGCTACGTGTCGTACTCGCCGAGGTCCCACGGCGGGCTGAACGCCATGTAGTCGCCCGGCTCGACGGTTACCCACCAGGTGTCGTCGTCCTGCTCCGGCGCCCGGGGGATCAGCCCGAAGGTGGTGCCGTACCGGTCGACCGAGAAGGGCGCGACCTCGATGCGGCCGAAGGTGACCGGGCCGAGCGCGGCCAACCGTGCCTCGTACGCCGCCCGCCGCGCCTCGCGGTCCATCAGCGCCCTCGGGCCGAAGGCGTCGATCCTCGCCTCCAGGAACCGCCCGTCGCCGTCGAAGAGATAGAGGGCGACGAACTCCTGGCCGTCATCGTTGCCGTGGGTGCCCGGCTCGAACGGAGTGGTGAGGAAGAACTGCCGGCCGTCGCCGGTGTGCCCCACGTGCTCGGCGTGGTAGTCGTCATGGTCGATGGCCAGGCGGCTCGGTGGTCCGGCGTCCATCCGGCGGGTCCTCTCGCGTCCACGGGTGAGCCGCAGCGGTCACCCCGGCCACATGATGGCCTCAGGGTGCGACACGATCGCCGAAGCGACCGCACGACGAGGTCGACGTCGGGCCGGTGCGGCAGCTTCTATGCTGCGGCTCATGCGCATCGTGTTCGTCGCCGCGCCACTGCAGGGCCACGTCCTGCCACTGATCCCGCTCGCGGCGGCCTGTCGCGACGCCGGCCACGACGTGATCGTGGCGAGTGGGGGCTTCCCACCCGATCTCCGCGGCCTGCGCACGGCCGACATCGGAGCCTCCTTCAGCCTGCCGCGAAGCGCGATCCGGGTCGCGCTACGCCATCCGGGCATCGCTCGCGCCGAGCTGCGCGGCACGGCCGGCCACGCCATGGTCGGCGAACTCTTCGGTCGTGCCAACGTGGCACTGGTCGACCCGCTGTTGGCCCTGGCCGAGCGGGAACGCCCTGACCTGATCGTCTACGAGCCGCTGGGCGAGGCCGGTGCCATCGTGGCCGGACGACTCTCCATCCCGTCGGTGCTCCAGGAGAACACCCTCTGGTCGGCCACCGACCTGTTTCGGGCGGTGACCACCAGTACGGCGCTGGCCAAGCAGGAGATCCCCGGCCCCGATCTGACCATCGCCGTCACGCCGCCGAGCCTCCGCGACGCCCCGACCGGGAAGGTGGTCATGATGCGGCCGGTTCCCTTCTCGGGCGGTGGTCCGGTTCCGGACTGGCTGCTCACCTCCGGCGACCGGCCCCGCATCCTGGTCAGCCGCAGCACCCTGAAAGGCCCGAACGACGGTGACCCCGGCCCAGCGATCGTCAGGGTGGCCGCACAGGTCGACGCCGAGTTCGTGCTTGTACGCCCGGTGAGCACGCGCCACCTGCCGCCCAACGTGCGGACAGCCGACCGCGTACCCCTCGACCGGGTGCTGCCGACGGCGGCGGGCTTCGTCCACCACTCCGGCGCGGGCAGCGTGCTCGGCGGCCTGGCTGCGGGCGTACCGCAACTGACCACCCCCGGAGCGGGCGATCGCAGATACAACGCCGACCTGCTGGCCCGGCGAGGTGCCGGCCTGGCCGTCGAGGCGAAGGTGATCAGCGCGGCCGACCTGACCCGGCTGCTGACCGACGAGGCACTGCGCGTCGCCGCACAGCAGGTCGCGGCGGAGATCGCCGCAATGCCCGCGCCGACCGCAGTGGTCCCCGTGCTGGAAGAGGTCGCCGGTGGCTGACAGATCCCGGACCGTCTATGGATTCGGGTCCGCTGACGGCTCACAATCTGTTATGGACTGTCGCGTGGGTTCGACGTAGCCGGCCCGGGCGGCAGGGGAGACAGCGAGCGGGCCGCCGACCACCGTCCAGCACACCGGCCGACAACGGGAGGCCACCGTGGCGTACCCCCGGCACCCCGACGAGGCGGGCGGCCTGCCGTCGCATCCCTTCACCGTTCCAGGGCCGGCGGCAGCGTACCCCCGCATGCCGCCGCCGACGCGCCGCAAGAACCAGAACGTGGTGGTGTGGATCGTCGGGGCTGTCGTGTGTCTGCTGCTCCTCTGCTGCGGGATCGGCGTGGGCGGCGTGCTGCTGTACACCTTCCGGTCAAACCAGGTCGCGGAGAGCGCCGCGAGCCCGACGACGCCGCAGGCGTCCACCGCCGCGCCGACGACCACACCGCCGTCCTCAGGTGCCGCGCCCGCCCTGCCCGACACCTTCGAGACGATCACCGAGGGGCAGTGGAAACGGGTGGCCGAGCGGCCGGACGATCACAGCGGCCGGACGTTGGTCGTGTACGGCCAGATCACCCAGTTCGACGATGCCACCGGTAAGGACAGGTTCCGTGCGCTGGTGGGCGCGCGGAGAACGACCGACGACGGTGGCTACGACACGAACACGCTGCTGTACGGCGATCCGAAGGTGCTCGGCGACATCGCTGCGGACGACGAGTTCCAGGCGAAGGTGACGGTGCTGAAGGCGTACACGTACCAGTCGTTGGTGGGCCCTACCAGGGTGCCGCTGCTTCTGGTGCACTCGTTACGGGTGTTGTAGCCGACCGAGGGGCGTGGCGGTCACCTCGGTCCCGTCATGGGGTGCTCCCGCCGCAGTGACCGGAGGGCGAGGCGTTCGACGTCGGCCCAGGTGGGGGTGGCGTGCCCGTAGCCGGGGACCGGGCGGCGCTGCGGCCCGAAGAAGTACTGGTGGGCGACGGCGCCCCGGATGGCGGAGTGCACCTCGGGGTGGTCGTCCACGAAGTGGGTGAGGCCGAGGTCGAGGCAGTGCCCGCGTTTGTCGGCGCGGGCGCGACAGAACCGGACCCGGTCGCGGCCGATCCCGGTGTGCCGGTAGAAGTCGTGGGCGTCGAGCCAGCGCAGCGTACGGGCCTGGACGCGCGGGCCGCACTTGGAGACCAGCCAGACCCGGCCGCCGAAGCGGGGGACGAGGCGGGCGATCGTGTCGAGGGCGCCGGGCACCTCCGGGGTGGCCAGCATGGTGGCCTCGTCGCCGGTGAAGAAGGCGGTGTCACCACCGCCGGGATGGCGGGATCCGTCGATGACGACTCGGCCGATGTCGATGCCGAGCCGGGGCACATGATCGTTCATGCCACCCAGGATGGGGGCCGGAGAACCAGGGCAGAACTATCGATCGGCGACTGTTCTATAGTCGCATGCTATGAATGGGCGGGACCTGCTGGAAGCCGACGCACTGCGGTCGTTCGCGGTCTTCGCCGAGCACCGCAACTTCACCGCCGCCGCTGCGGCGCTGCACATCAGCCAGCCCTCGCTGCACGTGAAGATCCGCAAACTGGCCGCCGCACTCGGCGTGGACCTCTACGAGCGGGACGGCCGGCGGCTGACCTTGACCGCCGCCGGGGAACGCCTCGCCGCGTACGCGCTGGACACCCGTCACCGCACCGACGAGTTCCTGCGGGAACTGCACCAGGACGCGGCGCCCACCATGACCATCGCGGCCGGTCGCGGCGCGCTGCGCTGGGTGATCGCCGAGCCGATCCGGTGGATCGGCCGCCAGGGCCGCCGGGTGCACGTGATCACCGCGGACCGGGACGCCGCCCTCGCCGCGATCTCCGCCGGTCGCGCCGACCTCGCCGTGGTCGCGCACGATCCACCGGGACGGCAGTACGAGTCGACGCAGATCGCCGCGTACCGGCAGGTGCTCGTGATCGACGACGGACACCCGCTGGCCGAGCGGCGGCAGGTCCGACTCCGTGACCTCGACGGGCTGGACCTCGTCGTACCCCCGGCCGGGCGCGCGCACCGGCGGGCGCTGGACCGTGCGCTACTCGACGCGGACGTCACCTGGCAGGTCGCCGCCGAGGTCGACGGCTGGGACCTGCTCGTGCACCTGGCCGCGCTCGGTGTCGGTGCCACCGTCGTCAACGGGTGCGTGGAACTCCCCGACGGTCTGCGCGCCGTACCCGTGCACGGCCTGCCGACGATCCGCTACTGGGCGGCCTGGCGCCCGCAACGCGAGCCGGTCGTACGGGACCTGCTCGACCTACTCGGGGCACGACCGTGACCGACCGCACCACCGCGACCAGCAAGTTCCTGGCGTACGTACTGCGTCACCAGCCGGCCGCCATCGGGATCACGCTCGACTCCGCCGGATGGGTGGAGGTGGACGTGCTGCTCGCCGCGTTGGCCCACCACGGTCGGCCGATCAACGGTGCGTTGCTGGCCCGGCTGACCGGCGACACCGACAAACAGCGGTTCGAGATCCGTGACGGGCGGATCCGCGCCGCCCAGGGCCACACCGTCCCGGTCGACCTGTGCCTGGCACCGGAACCGCCTCCGCCGCTGCTCTACCACGGCACCGTCGCCCGCTTCCTGCCCGGCATCCGCGCCGACGGCCTCCGGCCGCGCGGCCGTACCCACGTGCACCTCTCCGCAGACCGGCAGACCGCCGCGACGGTCGGTGCCCGGCGCGGCGAGCCGATCGTCCTCACCGTCGACGCCGCCGGCATGCATGCGGCCGGCAACGTGTTCCACCGGGCCGCCAGCGGCGTCTGGCTCACCACCCACGTCCCACCCGACCGGATCACCGTCGTCGGATGACGCGGTACGCCGGTGCGGAGGACCGTGACGGGTCCGGCAGAATCGGCGGGTGCCCGTCCACCTGATCACCGACCCGGACGACGAGCGGATCGGCGACTACCGTGCGCTGACCGACGTCGAGCTGCGGACCCGCTGGGAGCCCCCGCACGGCCTGTTCATCGCCGAGGGTGAGCTGGTGCTGCGCCGGGCGTTGCGGGCCGGGTACCCGGCCCGGTCGTACCTGGTCGACGCCAAGCGGGTCGACCAACTCGCCGACCTGGACACCGGAGACGCCCCGGTCTACGCCGCCAGCCAGGACGTGCTGCGTGAGGCCACCGGGTTCCACGTGCACCGGGGGGTCCTCGCGTCGTTCCGGCGTACGCCGTTGCCGAGCGCGGCCGAGGTGCTCGCGACCGCCCGCCGGGTGGTGATCCTGGAGGACGTGAACAACCATACGAATCTCGGGGCGATCTTCCGGGCGGTCGCCGCGCTCGGGGTGGACGCGGTGCTGCTCTCGCCGTCCTGCGCCGACCCGCTCTACCGGCGCAGCGTCCGGGTCAGCATGGGGGAGGTCTTCGCCGTGCCGTACGCGAAGCTGGAGCCCTGGCCGGCGGCGCTGGACGAGGTGCGGTCGGCCGGGTTCACCGTGCTGGCGATGACGCCGGCCCCGGACGCGGTGCCGATCCAGCGGCTCACGCCGGAACAACGGGCCCGCGCCGCGTTGCTGCTCGGGGCGGAGGGGGCCGGGTTGACGTCGGATGCGATGGCGGCCAGCGACGTACGGGTGGTGATCCCGATGCGGCGCGGCGTGGACTCGCTCAACGTGGCCGCCGCCACCGCCGTGGCCTGCTGGGAGTTGGGCCGCGACGACGCCTGACCGTCGAGGTTCGGGCCGACCTGCGGGTACCGTTTCGCCCGTGTTCCCTACCGTCCGTGAGGTCCTCGCGCTGGACCCGGTCCGCCACGGTGCGCCGCGCCTGGTCGCCGGGGAGGCGGGGCTGGACCGGCCGGTGCGCTGGGTGCACGTGGCCGAGGTGCCGGACATCGCCACCCTGCTGCGGGGTGGCGAACTGGTGCTGACCACCGGCATCGGACTGCCCGGCGAGGACGCCGGGCTGCGCGCCTTCATCGGGGATCTCGCCGGGGTCGGCGTCTCCGGGCTGGTGGTGGAGCTGGGGCGCCGGTACCACACCGGGGTGCCCCGGGTCATGGCCGCCGCCGCCGAACGGGCCGGAATGCCGTTGGTGGAGCTGCGCCGGGCCACCCCGTTCGTCCGGGTCACCGAGGCGGTGCACGCACTCATCGTGGACGCGCAGCTCACCGAGTTGCGGGCGGCGGAGGAGATCCACCAGCGGTTCACCGAGCTGTCGGTGGAGGGCGCCGACCCGGGCGAGGTGGTCCGGCAGGCCGCTGAGCTGTCCGGCTGCCCGGTGGTGTTGGAGAACCTCTCCCGGCAGGTGCTCGCGTACGACCCGGCGCGGGAGAACGCCGAACTGCTGCTCGACCGGTGGGAGCAGCACTCGCGGCGGATCCGGCCGGCCGGGCGTACGGTCTACGACCCGGACAGCGGCTGGCTGGTGACCATGGTCGGCGCCCGGGGCGAGGACTGGGGTCGGCTGCTGCTGCGCTGGCCGGGCGGCGGCGAGTGGAACTCGGCGCGGGACGCGGTGACCGGCGCGATCTCGCCGCCCACCCGGCTGACCATCCTGGTCGAGCGGGCCGCGTCGACGCTGGCGCTGGGCCGGCTGATCCGGCGGGACGCCGAGGGACTGGAACGGCAGATCCACCGCACCCTGCTCACCGCGTTGCTGGACCGCTCGCGGCCGGTGGACGAGGTGGCCCTGCGAGCTCGGGGCCTCGGGCTGGTCCTGGAACGCCGGCACCTGGTCGGGGTGGTGGTCCGGCATCGGGCCGACGAGCCGGACAGCGGCTCGACCGGGACCGGTGACGGCGACGAGCCCGGCCCGGCCCGGCTGCGGGACCTGGCCGAGGCGGTGGGCCAGGCGGTGCGGGAGGCAAACCTGACCGGCCTGACCAGTGCCGTGGACGACCAGGCGGTGGGGGCGCTGCTGGCCCTGCCGGACCCGGCGGCGGAAGAGCGGGCGCTTGCCTCCTTCGCCGCCGCGCTGCGCCGGACCCGCCCCGAGTCGAGACCGTCCGATCCGGCTGCCACCCGGGCTGTCGGAGGCGGGAAGGGAGCCGAACCGGGCCGAGGTGCCGGTGGCGGCAAGGGGGCCGAGTCGGCTCGGGCGGCGGGTGGAGCCAAGAGCGCCGAGCCGGGCCGGGGGGCGGGTGGCGGCAAGAGCGCCGAGCCGGGCCGGGACACCGGCGGGCTCATCATCGCGGCCGGCTCCGGGGTGAGCAGCCTGCGCGAGGCGGGCCGGTCGCTGATCGAGGCCCGGCAGGTCGCCGAGGCCGCCCGCAACGACCGCCGGGACCTACCGATCTTCCGGTTGCCGCATGTCGGGCTCGCCGGGCTGCTGCACCTGCTGCGCGACGAGCCGCGCCTGCAGACCTTCGTCGAACGCGAGCTCGGGGCACTGCTGGCGTACGACGCCCGGCACCCGCGTGAACACCTGCTCGGCACGCTGCGGGCGTACCTGGAGCAGGGCCGCAACAAGTCGGCGGCGGCTGCGGCGGCCCACCTGTCCCGGCCGGCGTTCTACGAGCGGCTGGCCCGCATCGGCCGCATCCTCGACGTCGACCTCGACTCCGTCGACGCCTGTCTCTCCCTGCACGTCGCCCTGCTGGCCCTGGACGCCATCCGCACCTCCTGACCCCCGCCGCCCCCCGCCTCACCGTGCTCCCCCCGCCTCGCCGTGCCCCGCCCGCCTCACCGTGCCCCGCCCGTGTCCGCCGCGTCGATCATGGAGTCGTGGCGGGAACAAAAGCCGTCTACATGTCGATATCGACTACCACTAGTCCATGATCGCCGGGCACGGCGCCGGGCACGGGCACGGCATGGGGGTCGGGGTGGGGGTGGGGCGCTTGCGGTGGGGGTGTGCGGCACCGGCTCGCCTGACGGCCGTCACTCGCTCAGCGAGTGCAGGGCCTTGGTGTAGGCGGGCGGGACGTAGCTGGGGCCGCCGCCGGGGGTGAAGACGTCGGAGGTGGCGGCCGTGGCCCACGCGCTGTCCGGTACGGCGGCGACCAGCGTGCGGACGACCGGGGCGTCCCGCCAGTCCGGCTGCTGGGCGAGCAGGCTCAGTGCCACCACCGACTCCTCCACCTCGCCGACGCACTCGAACGGCTTGTGCCCGTCCACGCCGAGCAGTTCCCGGTAGCCGGGGATCTGCGACTCGTCGGCGAGCAGGTCACCGCCGAAGATGTGGGTGATCCGCTCCCGGGACATGAACGGTGCCAGGGCCAGGAAGACGAACCGGCACTTGGGGCAGTCGCGGCACCAGCGCTCGCTGGCGTCGCGCAGCTTGAACGCCGCGTTGCAGCTGGTCACCACGTCGTCGTACCGGTCGATGGTGGCGAACAGTCGGGCGATGTGCAGCTCCGACAGCGGGCGCAGCAGGGAGAAGTACGGTTCGGTGAGCCCGGCGTGCTCGGCCAGCGCCGCCCGGAGCAGCCCCTCGGCCTCGACGCCCTTGGACCACTGGTGGTTGACCTCGTGGCCGTTCCAGACGAGGTTCGGGTCGGAGGCGGAGCGCTCGTTGGACATGACCACCGGTCCGAGCCCGTGCAGCACGGCGGTGGCGACCGCGATCAGCGAGTTGATCGCGGTGACCGGGATGTGCCCGTTGCGGGCGCCGGCGGCGTTCAGCTCGAACAGCACCGGGTCGAGGCGTCGCCGGGCGGCCAGCGGGGTGAGTCCGGAGGCCGCGTTCACCGCGTTGATCACGTGGTTCGGGTTGACCGAGAAGGGGACCGGGTCCAGGCCGGCGCGACGCATCGCCTCCAGGCTGACGATCGAGTCCTTGCCGCCGCCGACCGCGCTGAGCGGTCGACGGTCCGAGTTGTCGTACTCGCCGACGGCGGCGACCCGGCCCTCCGGGATCACCGGGGACAGGTCGAGCACGTACGGCAACTGGTTGCGGTAGGCGTACTCGGCCAGGCCCTTGGTGTAGACGGCGGTGACGAACCCGGCGGCGGCCGGGCCCAGCGGCGCCGGCAGCACCAGCTGCCCCGGCGCGGCGGCCTTGTAGTAGCTGACGCCGGCCACGACGTGCAGCAGCTCCAGCACCCGGCCGAGCGCCGCCACGGCGGCGTCCGACGGTGACTCCTCCGGCACCGGAAGCGTGATCACCTCGGTGAACCGTTGCTCGCCGTCGGGCCCGGTCAGGGCGTAGTCGAACAACGCCTCCCCGGTCGAGAGATCGATCGAGTAGGACGGGAAGGTGAACGCGTCCATCCGCGCCAGCTGCGTATTGGGCACACGCCATACTAGGCCCTGGTTCGTCCGGCCGTGCCCGGCTCCGCCGGACCCCGCACGTGCCCCGTTGCCGTCGCACCCGAGGAGAAGCTGTGCGCCTGTCTGACCTGCGCGGACGTACCGTCGCCGTCTGGGGGGCGGGTCGGGAGGGACGAGCCGCGGTGATCGCGATCGCCGCCCACGGCCCGGCCGACCTCGTCGCCGTCGACGACAGCGCCAACTTCCTCTCGCTGCCCTGGGAGGGGCCGCTGGCGGAGGCGGCCCCGCTGGTCACCGGCGAGGAGGGCTTCGCCCGGTTGGCCGCCGTCGACGTGGTGGTCCGGTCGCCGGGTGTGCCGCAGACCCACCCGTGGCTGGTGGAGCTGCGTCGCCAGGGTGCCACCGTCACCCAGGGCACCTCGCTCTGGATGGCCGACCACGGCCCGCGCACCGTCGGGGTGACCGGCAGCAAGGGCAAGAGCACCACGTCGAGCCTGATCCACCACCTGCTGACGGCGGTGGACCGGCCGAACGTCTTCGGCGGAAACATCGGCGTGCCGACGCTGGACCTGCCCGAGGCCGAGCTGTACGTGCTGGAACTCTCCAGCTACCAATGCAGCGACCTGACCGACTCGCCCCGGGTCGCGGTGGTCACCGCCCTGTTCCCGGAGCACCTCGACGCGCACGGCGGTGAGCGGGAGTACTACCGGGACAAGCTCAACCTGCTGGCGTACGGGCCGAACACCGTGGTCGTCAACGGTGGCGACCCCCGGCTGCTCGTCGAGTTGGGCGACCGCGCGGCGGTCCGCGCCGGCACCGCCGAGTCGGTGAACGTGGCCGCCGGCCCGGACGGTACGCCCTGGTTCCACCGGGTCGACCAGCCGCTGTTCCCCCGGGCGGTGCTGCCGCTGGTCGGCCGGCACAACGAGGGCAACCTCTGCGTGGCGCTGGCCGTGCTCGACGCCCTCGGCGTGGACCTGGTCGACCGTAAGGACACCCTGGCCGTGGCCGTCGCCGGCTTCCAGGGGCTGGCCCACCGGTTGACCGAGATCGTCGACCCGTCCGGCCTGACCTTCGTCGACGACACGCTGGCGACCAGCCCGTACGCGGCCATGCACGCCATCGACGCGTACGACGGGCGGCCGTTGACCGTGATCGTCGGTGGTGCCGACCGGGGCGTGGACTACACCCCGCTGCGCGAGCACCTGGCCGAGCGGGAGCTGACCGTGATCGGCATCCCGGACAGCGGAGCGCGCATCGTCGAGGCGTTGGACGGGCTGCCGAAGGTGCGCACCGAACTGGTCGAGGACCTGGCCGACGCGGTCCAGTTGGCCCGGCAGGTCACACCGGCCGGTGGCGTGGTCCTGCTCTCCCCGGCCGCGCCCAGCTACGGTCGGTTCCGCAACTTCGAGCACCGCTCGGAGGTGTTCGCCGAGGCGATCCGCGCCACCGCCCCGGTCTGACCGCCCTACCGGGTCAGGACCTCGTGGACGGTCGCTGGACCAGCGTGGTGTGCAGCGTACGCATGGAACGGATGGCCGAGCGGATCTCCTGGAGGTACCGGCCGGGGGTGAGGGTGGGCTCGGGCAGGCGGGTCAGGTCTGGCCGGGCGGGGTCCACTCCGACGGTGTCGATCTCGCAGCCGTACGGCACGGCCAGGGTGCGCAGCGCGTCGCAGTGCTGGAACGGTACGTAGATCGGTGCGGTGACCAGCAGGACCGGCTCGCCGGGGGAGAGCCGGGCGTGTTCGGCCCAGAACCGCTGCGTGTCGGCGGTGTGCGCGCGTCGTCGCTGCGGCTCGCTCGACGGGGCGGCCAGCACCCGCACCGGCGGTAGCCCGGCCGGTCGGTAGGTCCGTGACGACCAGGAGTGGTGCGGATGTCCGGCGTCGACCCCGTCGGTGGCGTCCGGTCCACGCAGCCCGAAGGTGCGCCGGACCGCCGCGTCGAGCACGTCGACCTCGGTGTCTCCGCCGGCCACGTCGGCGTCGGCGAGTGTCCGGCGTTCCGTCTCGGACAGTGGCCGGAAGCTGCCCAGCACGGCCACCTCGCCGGTGACGTCGACCCGGTCCCGCAGCAGGTGGGCGGCGTAGGTCACCCGGCGCAGGCAGGCGTGGGCCAGGCCGCCCAATACCACCAGGTGCGCGTACCGGGTGCGGGCCGGTGGGCGGGGACGGACCAGACCGAGCGTGTCCGCGGCGGTCAGGATCCGGGCGCGGCGCTGCGCGTCGAGGTCGGGTTCGCGGGCCTCGGGCCGCTCCCGACCCGCGCGGAAGTCCCAGTGCGCGGCGGAGAACTCGTCGAGCGCGGCCAGCACGGCACCGAGGTCACCGGCGGGCCATCGGCCGTCGAAGTCGGCGACCAGTTCCCGCATCGGCGTGCTGTCGACCCAGCGGCTGATGCCGTCGGTGATCGCGGCGACCGGGTCGGTGGGGTCGCTGCACGGCAGCGGGACGGGATCGCGTGTGCCGGTGGGTGGCGGCGGTCCGGCGGCGGGGGGTGACGCGGCCACGGGCGGTGGGACGGGACGCTCGGGCACGGATCGGATCGTACCGGCCGACGGCCCGGCACGGCGGTCGAGCGGCCCGCAGGGGCGGTGTGACGTGGGCCGGGTCGTTCACGGCGGTGGTCTGGACGGTCGCTCGCGGCGGCGGTACGGCCGTTTGCCCTGTCGTTCCTGCCCGCGGTGGCCCTGCACGTCCAGGCATACCGGCGGAGTGCTGGCGGAAAACGTGGGCCGGTGCCCGAGCCGGCGACCGGAAGCGTGGTCGACACCGCCGTAGACGACGGAAAGCGTTGACGTTCTGTCAGCGGCTGCCGACCACCGGGCGACACGTTGGCTCTTGTCCGGGCAGCGACGGTGGTGACACCGTCGCGGTGACCGCGAACCGAAGGGTGCGACGATGACCGACGACCTGCTGGCCCGGCACCGGGCCGTGCTCCCGTCCTGGATGCCCCTCTACTACGCCGAGCCGATCGAAATCGTCTCCGGCGAGGGCCGCCGGGTCACCGACGCGCAGGGGCGCACCTACCTGGACTTCTTCGGCGGGGTGCTGACGAACATGATCGGCTACGACATCGCCGAGATCCGCGAGGCGGTGCAGCGGCAACTGTCCACCGGGATCGTGCACACCTCGACGCTCTATCTGATCCGACAGCAGGTCGAGTTGGCCGAGAAGATCGCCCGGCTCTCCGGGATACCGGACGCCCGGGTCTTCTTCACCAACTCCGGCAGCGAGGCCAACGAGGCCGCGCTGCTGATGGCCACCAACTACCGTCGCTCGCACCAGATCCTCGCGGTCCGCAACAGCTACCACGGCCGCACGTACGCGACGATGGGCGCCACCGGCAACCGGGGCTGGTCGGCCAGCGCGCTCAACCCGCTCCAGGTGGCCTGGCTGCACTCCGGTGAGCGGCTGCGTGGCCTGCTCGCCCGACTGCCCGAGGGCGACCGGGTCGACGCGGCGGTGGAGGACCTGCGCGAGGTGCTCGCCACCCAGACCTCCGGCGACGTGGCCTGCCTGATCGCCGAGCCGATCCAGGGCGTCGGCGGGTTCGTGCACGGGCCGGACGGCCTGTTCGCCGGATGGAAGAAGGTCCTCGACGAGCACGGCATCCTGCTGATCTCCGACGAGGTGCAGACCGGCTGGGGGCGCACCGGGGAGCACTTCTGGGGCTACCAGGCCCACGGTGTCACCCCCGACCTGCTCACCTTCGCCAAGGGCGTCGGCAACGGGTTCGCACTGGCCGGGGTGGTCGGCCGGGCGGAGGTGCTGGAGTCGGTGCCCGCGATCAGCTTCTCCACCTACGGCGGCAACCCACTGAGCACCGCCGCCGGCAACGCCGTCCTGGACTACCTGCTCGACCACGACCTCCAGGCCAACGCCGCCCGGGTCGGCGCGATCCTCGGCGACGGCCTGCGCGCCGCGGTGGCCGGTCTCGACCAGGTCGCCGAGGTACGCGGCAAGGGCCTGATGCTCGCCGTGGAGTTCGTCCGGCCGGGCACCGACGAGCCGGACCCGGCGCTGACCGGGCGGGTGTTCGAGGCGTGCCGGCAGGGTGGGCTGCTCGTCGGCAAGGGCGGGTTGTACGGCAACGTGCTGCGGATGGGGCCGCCGTTGACGCTCACCGAGGAGGAGGCCCGCGAGGGGCTGGCCGTCCTGGTCGAGGCGATCCGGGCCGCCAGCAGCGGGGAGGTTGACCAGTGAGCGCGAGCGCGAGGAGTGAGCCGGTTCTGCGAGCCCCGCAGTCGCGAACGGAAGGTGGTGCAGTGAGCGCGAGGAGTGAGCCGGTTCTGCGAGCCCCGCAGTCGCGAACGGAGGGCGGTGCCCTGAAGCTGATCGGGCACTTCGTGGACGGCAGGCGGGTCAGCGGCACCTCCACGCGGCGGGGGGACGTGTTCGACCCGGCCACCGGTCGGCGTACCGCAGAGGTGGAGCTGGCCTCCGCCGCGGACGTGGCGGTGGCCGTCGAGGCGGCCGCGCGCGCCGCGCGGACCTGGCGGGACGCGTCGCTGGCGAAGCGGTCGGCGGTGCTGTTCGCCTTCCGGGAGCTGGTCAACGCCCGCCGGGACCGGCTCGCCGAGGTGATCACCGCCGAGCACGGCAAGGTGCTCGCCGACGCCGCCGGGGAGGTGCAGCGCGGCCTGGAGGTCATCGAGTACGCGTGCGGCATCCCGTCGGCGCTGCGCGGCGGTTTCAGCGAGAACGTCTCCACCGAGGTCGACTCGTACAGCCTGCGGCAGCCGCTCGGGGTGGTCGCGGTGATCAGCCCGTTCAACTTTCCGGTGATGGTGCCGCTGTGGTTCGTGCCGGTGGCGGTCGCCGCCGGCAACGCGGTGGTGCTCAAGCCGAGCGAGAAGGACCCGAGCGCGGCGCTGCTGCTGGCGGAGTGGTTCGCCGAGGCGGGCCTGCCCGACGGGGTGCTGAACGTGGTCAACGGTGACGCCGAGGCCGTGGACGCGTTGCTGGACCACCCGACGGTCAAGGCGGTGTCCTTCGTCGGTTCCACGCCGGTGGCACGGCACGTCTACCAGCGCGGCACCACCGCCGGTAAGCGGGTGCAGGCGCTCGGCGGCGCGAAGAACCACATGGTGGTGCTGCCCGACGCGGATCTAGACCTGGCCGCCGACGCGGCGGTCAACGCCGGGTTCGGGTCGGCGGGGGAGCGGTGCATGGCGATCTCGGCGCTGGTCGCGGTGGAGCCGGTCGCCGACGACCTGGTGGCCCGGATCGCGCAGCGGATGGCCGGGTTGCGTACCGGTGACGGGCGGCGCGGGTGCGACATGGGTCCGCTGGTCACCGCCGCGCACGCGGACCGGGTCCGGTCCTACGTCGAGGCGGGGGTGGCGGCCGGTGCGGTGGCGGTGGTCGACGGCCGGGACGTGACGCCCGACGGCGACCCGGACGGCTTCTGGCTGGGCCCGACGCTGTTCGACCGGGTCACCCCGGACATGTCGATCTACACCGACGAGATCTTCGGCCCGGTCCTCTCGGTGTTGCGCGTGGGCTCGTACGACGAGGCGGTCGAGCTGGTCAACGCCAGCCCGTACGGCAACGGCACGGCGATCTTCACCAACGACGGCGGTGCGGCCCGCCGCTACCAGCACGAGGTGGAGGCGGGCATGGTCGGTGTCAACGTGCCGATCCCGGTGCCGATGGCGTACTACTCGTTCGGCGGCTGGAAGGCGTCCCTCTTCGGTGACCTGCACGCGCACGGCGCCGACGGGGTGGCGTTCTTCACCCGGGGCAAGGTGGTCACCAGCAGGTGGTTGGACCCCCGCCACGGTGGGGTCAACCTCGGCTTCCCCACCCAGACCTGAGCAGGCGCAGGACGCCCGCCCCGGCCAGGTAGGCCACCAGGGCGGCGACCGGCAGGCCGAGCGGCTCGGGTGCGGTCTTGGCGGTGGCGCTGTTGGCCACCAGGGCGTACCCGACGGCGGCGAAACCGGCGACGGTCAGGACGCCCCGCACGGCGACCCGTCGTGGGTGCGGCCGTCCGTCTTCCGGCGGGCGGTCCGCATCGGCGTCGGGTCGGCCCGGTGCCGGGGTGGCGGGCCCGTTCCGGCGACTCGCGGTGGAGCGGCCGGTGCGGGCCTCGATCGGGCCGAAGACCGCGACCAGTGCGGCGAGGACCACGGTGAGCAGCAGTACCCAGGGCAGACGCCAGGCCAGCCAGGCGGCCGACCCGGCTGGTGGGGTGGGCAGGACACCGAGCCGGTCCAGCGCGCCGACCAGCAGGATCACCGCGCTCAGGTGCCACAGGAAGACGGTGAGTACGACCGAGTTGACGGCGATCACGGCCTGCCAGGGGCGGCTGCGGTGCAGCCAGCGCTCGGCCCGCTCGCGCAGCAGCAGGATCAGCCCGAGCTGGGCGGTGGCCACGGCCAGCAACGCGACGCTCGGCGGAGCCGCGTTGTCCAGTCGATGTCCGGGCAGGTTGATCATGCTGACCGGGTACGGGCCCACGGCGGTGAGCAGCACCGCGACGCCGAGACCGGCGGCGGTCAGCACCACGGCGGCACGGCGGGACATCGGCAGGCAGCGGGTCCACCGGCTGCCCGCGCCGGACCCGGCCGGGTCGCAGTGCCCCCGGCGGGCGTCGTACCAGGCGAAACCGACCTGGTGTACGGCCAGCCAGCCGAGCAGGTAGTTGGGCAGTGCCGCCGTCTCGTACCCGATCGCCCGCCCGAGGTCTCCGGCAGCCACGAGCAGCGCCATCACCACCGGTACGGCCAGTCCGAAACGGCGGTGCAACGCGTACATGAGCGGGGTCAGCGGCACCACGACGAGATAGGCGGCGAGGAACCACAGCGGGATCGTGGCGAACCAGACGACGGTGCGGACCATGCTCGGCTCGACCCCGACCAGCCGGGCCACCACCGCGCCCCCGGCCAACACCAGCACCAGCACACTGGTCGGACGCAGCAGCCGGGCGCTGCGCCCGAGCAGCCACCCACCGGCGTCTCCGCCACGATCCCGGTGCGCGGTCAGCGAGGCGGCGTTGGCGTAGCCGCCGACCAGGAAGAACACCGGCATCACCTGGACCGCCCAGGTCAGCGGGTAGGCCCACGGGATCGCGGGCAGGGCGGAGTGACCGTCGGGCTGCCCGTGCTCGTCGTAGCCGATCGTCGCGACCGCCCAGTGCCCGAGGACGACCATCATGATCGCCACGGCCCGCAGCAGATCGAGGTAGCGCTCGCGGTCGGCCGGCGTCCGTGCGGCGAGTCGGGCCAGGCGGCGCATGGTCCGAGGGTATGCGCCCGTGAAGCGGAGCGGGCGGCCGATCGCCGTCGTGGAGGGCATCGCCGAGACTGGGACGATGAGACGCGTGGAGGGCACACCGGTCACTCTCAGCCCGCACGATCCGCACTGGGCGGTGCTGTTCGCGCAGGAACGGGTCGCCCTGGAAACCGTTCTCAGGCGGTGGCTGGTGGGGTCGGTCGAGCACATCGGCTCGACATCGATTCCCGGCCTGGCGGCAAAACCGATCATCGACATGATGGCGCCGGTACGCAGCCTGTCGGAGGCGGTTGCGGCGATCGAAGTGGTGACCGCTCTCGGCTACCGCAACGGTGTGCACCGCCCGGAGGAAGCGCACTATTTCTTCAAGCCGGCGACCGACAACTGGTGGGAGCGCACCTGTCAGCTCCACCTCACCGAGCCGACCTCACTGCTCTGGCGGCGACGCATCGCGTTCCGCGACGCGCTGCGGGGGCGTGTGGACTACCGGTCCCGGTACGAGCAGCTCAAGCGCGATCTCGCGCGGGCGCACGGCGCCGACCTGGCAGCCTATGCGCGCAACAAGGACGACTTCGTCAACGAGGTCCTCGGCGTCCGTGACAGGACGCAAGCGCCAGCCGTCGACTACCCGGACCGGTGACTCGGGGAGTCCGGCAGGATCTCGCCATCGGCCCTCTGCCGGCGGTTCAGAGTGTCCTCCCGGCCGCCTTTGCTCTGCTTCAACCAGCGCAACGAATTCGAGCCGATCATGTGGCGTGGGTTGAAGCAGAGCAAAGGAGGCGAAGGAGGGTCAGGTGGCCGCGCCTGCGGTGATCGGATGGCCGATAGCAAATGGCGCAGATCAATGAGTGTCGCCAATGTGCGCGAATGCGGGGCAACGTGCTCCCGCTGCCGGCCGGGGTGGCCGGGGTGGCCAAGGCCGACGGTGGCGCGGGGGTCAGGTGGGTGGCGGGACCAGGCGGGCGTGCAGGGCGGTCGGGTCGGTCACCTCGGGCAGTTCGCGGGCGGCCAGCCAGGCCGCGGCGGCGGCGCCGTCCCCGGCCGGTCGGACCGGGGCGTACGGCCAGCGTCGTCGGGCCTCGGCGTGGACGGCGGCGGCCAGCGGGGTGTCGCCGGTCAGCAGCCCGCCGCCGAGCACCAGGACGTCGGTGTCGTCGGCCGCTCGGATCCGGCCGACCGTGTCGGCGAGGTGGGTGCCGGCCGTGTCGAGCAGTGCGACCCCGGTCGGTTCGCCGGCGGCGGCGGCGTCGAGCACCAGCGGGGCGAGGCGGGAGAGCTCCACCGGTGGGCGACGTGTGGCGGCCTGCACGACCGCGTCGACGGTGTCGCGGGGGCGGGCCGCGATCTCGGCAGATCCGGTCAGTTCGGTGAGCACCCGTCGGCCGAGGTCGCCCGGGTCGATGCCGCTGTCGAGGGCGGTGAGCAGTCGGCGTACCGCCTGTCGTCCGAGCCAGAAGCCGGAGCCGGCGTCGCCGAGCAGCCAGCCGTGTCCGTCGGCGACGCGGTCCAGGCGTAGGTCGCGGACCCTGGCGGCGATGGCGCCGGTGCCGGCCACGAGGACGGTGCCCCGAGGGGCGGCGGTGGCGGAGGCGTACGCGATGAGGGCGTCGCCGTGCACCGCGTACGGGCAGCGGAGGCCGGCGGTCCGCCAGGCATCGGCGAAGGCGGCGCGCCCGGCGGGGTCGGCCTGGAGGCGGCCCGCTCCGGCGAGGCCGATGGCGCCGGCGCGTACCCGGGTCGGGTCGATGCCGGCGAGTGCCGCGCGCAGGGCGGTCAGGAGCTCCCCGGCGGCGCGGGTGGCGCCGTGGCTCGTGGGGTTGCCGCCGCCGGCTCGGCCGGTGCCGAGACGGCCGCCGTCGAGGGTTACGGCGAGCGCCCGGGTGGACGTGCCGCCGACATCGAGGCCGATCACGACGGTGTCGGACATCGGCATCCAACCTCCTTGATCGATCTGCGTTCATGCTGGTCGCGGTGCCTCTCCGGGGCAAGAGGCGGATCCGGGCCCGGACAGTGCGTCAGGTAACAGTTTGAAAACTTCGCCCACGGTCTTGACACGGAGGTGGCTTCAGTAAGAACTTTTACCACTATCAGTTAACAGTCTTTTCCGAAAGGCGTCCCATGGTTGATCACGAGGCGGACACCTCCGCGGGCACCGCGGTGGCCGACGCCGACCGGGTTGACCGGCGGGGCGCCATCGGCGTCGCCTCGGGCGGGATACTCGCTCGGGTGCGCAGCGGGTCAGACGAGCTGACCGGCGCGCTGCGCCGGGTCGCCGAGCACGTCCTCAGCGACCCGGAGGCGGCGGCGCGGGCCACCATCGTCGAGCTGGCCGAGCGCAGTGGCACGTCACCGGCCACGGTCACCCGGTTCTGCCGGGCGATGGGCTTCGACGGCTACGCCGACCTGCGGTTGGGCATCGCCTCCGAGACCGGCCGGGCCCGCTCGGCCGGGTGGACCGTCGACATCGGACGCGAGATCCAGCCCAGCGACCCGCTGGACCGGGTCCTGGAACAGATCATGGCGGCCGACACCCGGGCCATGCACGACACCGCCGCGCTGCTCGACCTCGACGAGGTGGAACGGGCCGCGAACGCCATCGCCGGGGCCAGCCGGGTCAACATCTTCGGTGCCAGCGGCAGTGCCCTGGTCGGCGAGGAGATGCAGTTCAGCCTGCACCGCATCGGGGTGGCCGCCTGGGCGTGGAACGACGTGCACTCCGGGCTCGCCTCCGCCGCGCTGCTGCGCCCGGGCGACGTCGCGCTGGGCATCTCGCACAGCGGCCAGACCCGGGAGGCCATCGAGATGGTGGCCGAGGGCGGCAGCCGGGGCGCGACCACCATCGCGCTGACCGGGTTCCGTCGCTCGCCGCTGGCCGAACTGGCCGACGTCGTGCTGCTGACCGCCAGCCACGCCACCACGTTCCGTCCGGACGCGCTGTCGGCCCGGCATCCGCAGCTGGTCGTCCTCGACCTGCTCTACATCGCGGTCGCCCAGCGCACCCACGACCGCGCACACGCGGCCTTCCGGCGTACCGCCCAGGCCGTCGACGGGCACAAGGCCGCGAGGGGAGCCAGCGCATGATCAGCGCCCAGGGGTACGCGGACGCCGTCCGCCCCGTTCTCGACCGTCTCGTCGACCGGGGGCACGAACCGCTCGGCCGGGCCGCCGACCTGATCGCCGGCAGCCTGCGTGACGGTGGGGTGCTCCAGGCGTTCGGGGCCGGGCACTCGGAGGCGTTCGCGGCCGAGCTGGTGGCCCGGGCCGGCGGGCTGGTGCCCACCAACCGGCTCACCCTGCACGACCTGGTGCTGCACGGCGACGCCCCGCGCGACGTGCTCGCCGACCCGAAGCTGGAGCGCGACCCGGCCATCGCCCACCAGCTCTACGAGATCGCCGCGCCGCAGCCGCAGGACGTGTTCGTGGTGGCGTCCCAGTCCGGCATCAACGGCTCGGTGGTCGAACTGGCCCTGCTGGTCACCGGTCGCGGTCACCCGTTGATCGCGGTCACCTCGGTCGAGCACACCGGACGGGTCGCTCCGCGCCACCCGTCGGGCCGGCGGCTCGTCGATCTCGCCGACGTCGTGCTGGACAACGGCGCGCCGTACGGTGACGCACTGCTGCCGCTCGAGGGCGGCGGCGCGGTCTGTGCGGTCTCCTCGGTCACCTCGGCGCTGCTGGCGCAGCTGCTGACCGCGGAGGTCGTACGACGGTTCCACCAGGCCGGAGAGGCACCCCCTATCTACCTCTCCGCCAACGTCCCCGGTGGGGACGAGCACAACCTCGCCCTCGAGTCGCGGTACGCCGGTCGTCTCCGGCGCACCGCCTGACCCGACACCACAAGGAGAGTCAGAGATGTCCGTTTCCCCCGATCTGAACCGCCGGACCCTGCTGCGCCGCGCGGCCGCCGCGGGCCTCCTGGTGACCCCGGCCGCGGGTCTGCTCAGCGCCTGCGCGGGCAGCACGCCCAGCGAGAACACCGACAACGCCGGGGAGAAGAGCACCGACAACCCCTTCGGCGTGCAGGCTGACAGCGCCGTGAAGGTGGTCATCTTCAACGGTGGGCTCGGTGACGCCTGGGCGAAGGAAGACCAGGCGATCTTCAACGCCAAGCACCCGAACATCACCGTCAACATGAGCTCCACCCAGAAGATCAAGACCGAAGAGCAGCCCAAGATGGCGACGCAGCCGAGCGACGTCGTGATGAACTCGGGCGCCGACATGATGGACATCAGCACCCTGGTCAACGAGGGCGCCATCGAGCCGCTGGACGACCTGCTCGCCGCCCCGGCCTGGGAGGGCGGGGGCACCGTCGCCGACACCCTGCTGCCCGGCACCGTCGCCGACGGCACCTTCCAGAGCAAGTTCTACGTGGTCAACATCGCCTACACGGTCTGGGGTAACTGGTACAACTCGGCCCTGTTCGACCGGGAGGGCTGGGCCCCGCCGAAGACCTTCGACGAGTTCTTCGCGCTCGCTCCGAAGATCAAGGCCAAGGGCATGTCGCCGTACGTCTACGACGCCGTGCACGGCTACTACCCGCGCTGGGCGCTGATGGCCACGGTCTGGAAGTCGGCCGGCAAGCAGGCGGTCATCGACATCGACAACCTCAAGGAGAACGCCTGGCGGGCCGACGGCATCCTGCCTGCCCTGGAGGTGTGGGAGAAGCTGGTCAAGGACAAGCTGGTGCTCCCGGGCAAGCTCGACCACACCCAGTCGCAGCAGGCCTGGCTCGACGGCAAGGCGGCCTTCATCCAGGTCGGCACCTGGCTCAAGAACGAGATGGCGGCGACCATCCCGCCGGGCTTCGAGATGAAGATCTCCGACTACTGGGGCCTGGGTGCCACCGACAAGGCGCCCAACGACGTCTACGCCGGTGCCGGCGAGGGCATCGTGGTGCCGAGCAAGGCCCCGAACAAGGCGGCGGCCAAGGAGTTCCTGCGGGCCGTGCTCTCCAAGGCCGGTTCGGCGAAGTTCGCCGAGCTGACCAAGTCCCTCGCCTCCACCACCGGCTCCGGCGACAACGTCCAGGACTCGGCGCTGGCCAGCGCCAACGACCTGATGAAGAACGCGCCCAAGGACCTGGTCTCGATCAAGTTCTGGAACTTCTACGCGGACCTGGACAAGGAGAGCCAGAACCTCTCCCAGGAGCTGATGGCCGGCCGGCTCACCGCCGCGCAGTTCGTCGACAAGATGCAGGCCGCCGCCGACAAGGTGGCCAAGGACTCGTCCATCACCAAGCAGACCCGCGACGCGTGACACCCGCCGGACCCAACCGAACGAGGAAGTGAGAGACATGCGGCACGGTGTTGGCCGTTTCGTCACGGGTTTCCTGGCACTGCCGGTCGGCCTCTACGTCTTCTACGTGGTGTGGCCCTTCCTGCAGGCCGCCGGGTACTCGCTGACCGACTGGGGAGGCTACTCCGACAGGCAGCAGTTCGTCGGGCTGGACAACTACATCCGGCTGTTCTCCGACGAGCTGATCAGGAAGGCGTTCTGGCACAACGTCTTCTTCCTGATCACCGTGCCGCTGTTCACCATCGCGCTGGCCCTGTTCCTCGCGTTCCTGCTCAACGTGGGCGGACGCGAGGACAAGGCCGGCATCCGGGGCGTCTTCGGCTCCGGGTTCTACAAGGTGATCTTCTTCTTCCCGCAGGTGCTCTCCCTGGTCGTCATCGCGGTGATGTGGCAGCAGATCTACCGCGCCGACAGCCAGGGCCTGATCAACGGCCTCCTGATGAAGATCGGGCTGGTCAGCGAAGAAGACCCGATCACCTTCATGTACGACCCGGAGCCCTTCCTCGGCGTACCGGCGGTGTTGTGGTGGTTGTTGCTGATCGCGGTCTGGAGCGGCGCCGGTTTCTACATGGTGCTGTTCTCGGCGGCCATGCAGTCGATCCCGAAGGACGTCTACGAGGCGGCCATCCTCGACGGCGCGGGACGCTTCCACACCTTCTTCCGGATCACCCTGCCGCTGCTGCGGGACACCGTCTCGGTGGCCTGGGTCTACCTGGGCTTCATCGCCCTGGACATGTACGCCCTGGTCTTCGTGATGACGCCCAGCCAGGGCGGACCCAACCACGCCAGCGAGATCTTCGCGTCGGTGCTGAACTTCACCGCCTTCCAGAAGGGCCAGTTCGGCTACGCCTGCGCCATGGGCGTGGCGCTGGCGATCTTCACGATCCTGCTGGCCGCGCTCCAGCTCCGGATCACCCGTCGTGAGCGGATCGAGTACTGAGGAGACCTGGACGATGAGCACGGTGACCCACACCCCGGGTGGCCAGGCCGGGCCCGACCAGGCCCCGCCGCCGGGACGTACGCCGGCCGAACGCGCCGCCGTCGGTGGCGGTCGTGCCGGGGCACGGTTCTTCAACGGCTTCTCGCATCTGTTCCTCGCCGTCTGGGCGATCATGGTGTTCTACCCGCTGCTGTGGGTGGTGATGTCGGCGCTCAAGACCGACTCGGAGGTGATCCGCAAGCCGCTGTCGCTCATCCCGGAGCAGTTGCAGTGGCACAACTTCGGTCGGGCCTGGACCGAGGGGCACATCGGCGAGTTCTTCCTCAACACCGTGCTGGTGTTGACCGGCAGCGTCTTCCTCACCATGCTGCTCGGCTCGATGGCCGCCTACGTGCTCGCCCGCTACGAGTTCCCCGGCAACCGGCTGATCTACTACATGTTCCTGTCCGGTCTGACCCTGCCGATCTACCTCGCCGCGGTGCCGCTGTTCAAGGGCGTCTACAACACCGGTGTGGCGCTGCCGTTCCTCGGCCCGAACAAGCACCTGATGCTGATCCTGGTCTACGTGGCGTGGTCGCTGGCGTTCACCGTCTTCTTCATGCACTCGTTCTTCCGGACGCTGCCCAACGCGATCGCGGAGGCGGGCATGGTCGACGGGGCTTCGCACAGCCGGCTCTTCTTCAGCGTGATGCTGCCGATGGCCAAGCCCGGCCTGATCAGCATCGGCATCTTCAACGTGCTCGGCCAGTGGAACCAGTGGTACCTGCCGACCCTGCTCATGCAGTCGGTGGCCGGCGAGCCGAAGAACCAGGTCATCTCCCAGGGGCTGATCGAGCTGTCGGTCAACCAGGGCTACCGCTCCGACTGGTCCGGCCTGTTCGCCGGGGTGACGATGGCGATGCTGCCGGTGCTCATCGTCTATATCGTCTTCCAGCGCCAGGTGCAGTCCGGCCTCACCGCCGGCGTCAGCAAGTAGCGCACACCGTCCGCCCCCGGCCCACCGGTCGGGGGCGGACTTGACCTCGACGTCGGTTGAGGTTGCACGATGCCCTCTCGGTCTACCGAGGGAGCAACCGTGATCGACCCCGCCGCCAGCATCCGGATCGCCCGACCGTCCCGTGACCTCGCGGTCGCGGAGCACTTCTATCGCGACGGGCTCGGCCTGCACGTGCTCTGGCGAGGGCAGGGCGGTCCCGGCGAGCACGACCTGATCATGCTGGGCTGGCCGGAAGCCTCCTGGCACCTGGAACTGGTCGGCGGCCCGCACCTGGCGGTCCGACCGACACCGGGCCCCGAGGACCTGCTCGTGATCTACCTCGGCGAAGCTCCCGACGAGAAGCTCGTCCCCCGACTCGAATCCGCCGGTGGTCGCCGGGTCTCCCAGGGCGCCTACTGGGACCGGTGGGGGATCACCGTCGAGGATCCGGACGGCTACCGCCTCGTGCTGTCCCACCGCTCGTGGTCGAACGCCGACTGACTCTGCTCCTGCCCGCGGGGGTGTCGTACCCGGGCGGAAGAATGCTGTTCGTGCTGGTGGCGGTGGTGCCCGACGAGCGGGGCGGGGGAGTGCTGCAACCCCTCGACCCGGCGGGCGCCGCCGTGGGGCAGCCGGAGCCGACCGCCGACCTGGCCGCCGCGGTGGCCGCCCGGGAGCGGGCCGACTCGCCGCGCTGGGTCTGGGCCTGCGGCACCACCCTTTATCCGGCGCTGCTGCGGGCCGGTGTCCGCGTCGCTCGCTGCCACGACGTGGAGCTGACCGAGGCGTTGCTGCTCGGCTACGCCGGCCGCTTCGGTGAGCCCCGCGCGTTGGCGGCGGCGTGGGCGCGGTTGACCGGCGCGCCGGTGCCGGCCGATCCGCCGCCGCGCGTGGCCGCCCCGCCGGGCGGTGGGCAGGGCGCGCTCTTCGACGCCGTGCCCGGGCCGCCGGGTCCGGGCATCACGGCGTTGACCGGGGTGTACGCCGATCAACTCGACCGGATCGCGGCGACCGGGGCACCGGGGCGGTTCCGGCTGTTGGTGGCGGCCGAGTCGGCCGGTGCGCTGATCGGGCCCGAGATGGGTGCGGCTGGCCTGCCCTGGCGCGCTGACGTGCACGACGCGATCCTGACCGAGCTGCTCGGGGAGCCGTCACCGGTGGGCGGGCCGCCCCGCCGACTGGCCGAGTTGGCGGCGCGGATCGCCGAGGCGTTCGGCGTACGGCAGGTGCACGCGGACAGCCCGGCGGAACTGCTGCGGGCGTTCGCGCGGGCCGGGGTGGAGCTGCCGAACACGCGGGCCTGGGTGCTGCGGGGAGTGGACCATCCGGCGGTGCCGCTGGTGCTGGAGTACAAGGAGCTCTATCGGATCTGGACGGCGCACGGGCGGGCCTGGCGGGACGCGTGGGTCCGCGAGGGGCGGTTCCAGCCGGAGTACGTTCCCGGTGGAGTGGTGTCGGGCCGGTGGGCGACCCGTGGTGGTGGCGCGTTGCAGATCCCGAAGGTGATCCGTCGTGCGGTGGTGGCCGACCCGGGGTGGCGGTTCGTGGTGGCCGACGCGGGGCAGTTGGAGCCTCGGGTGCTGGCGGCGGTCTCCGGCGACACCCGGCTGGCGGCGGCGGGTGCCACCGGTGACCTGTACGCTGCGCTGGCCCGGGACGCGTTCGGTGGTGACCGGGGTCGGGCCAAGCTCGCCCTGCTGGGGGCGATGTACGGGCAGACCGGTGGTGCGGCGGTGCCGGCCCTGGCGGTGCTGCGGCGCAACTACCCGACCGCGTTCGGTCATGTCGAGGCGGCGGCCCGCACCGGTGAGGCGGGTGGGCTGGTGCGGTCGTGGTTGGGGCGTACCTGTCCGCCGGGGACGGCCGGGTTCGGCGCGGGTGACGACGGGCCGTCCGACCCGGATGCGGCCGGTGACCCGCAGTCGCCCCGGGCCCGGGCGGCCCGGTCCCGTGGGAGGTTCACCCGCAACTTCGTCATCCAGGCCACCGCCGCCGAGTGGGCCTCGACGCTGCTCGCGGTGCTGCGGGGCGAGTTGGCCGGCACCGAGGCCGAGTTGGTCTTCTTCCAGCACGACGAGGTGATCGTGCACTGCCCGGCCGCGCAGGCCGAGCGGGTCGCCGAAGCGGTCGACCGGGCCGGGCGGCGGGCCACCGCTCTGTTGTTCGGCGAGACCGCGGTGCGGTTCCCGTTGGACCTGTCGGTGGTGGAGTGTTACGCCGACGCGGCGTGAGCGGCGCGCGGCGGGCCGGGGTGAGGCCGTCGACGTCCGGTCGGCGTCGATGGTGGGCGTGACGCGTGGACGGGGCGGCTTCCCGGGCTCGCCGTGCTCGTCGGCGCAGGTCGCGTCGCGCAGAGTTCACCCTGATTTCGGCTGCCGGGCATTGTGCAAATGAGCCGGTTGACCGTGTCTGACCTGCGGTTTCTTCCGCGCGTTCGGTGTGCCACCCTGGTGCCTCCAACTTGACCACTCCGGTCGGGGAGGTGGCGATGCCGGGGAGGCGGAATGGCCAGACGCGTCTATGTGCACATCGGTGCCCCGAAGACGGGCAGCACCTTCGTGCAGAACGTGCTCTGGAGCAACCAGAACGTGTTGCGCAAGGCCGGGATCCTGCTGCCGGGCAGCGCGGTGGCGCACGACCAGGCGATGGCGGATCTGCGTGCGGCGCACTGGCGTGACGCCGGGGTGTACTGGACGTGGGACCGGCTGGCCGAGAAGGCGCGCCGGTGGTCCGGCGACGTGATCATCAGCAACGAGGGGCTGGGTGCGGCGACCGGTGCGCAGGCGGCCCGGGCGATCGAGAGCCTGCAACCCGCCGAGGTGCACGTGATCGCGGCCGGGCGGGACCTGTGGCGGACCTTCCCGTCGACCTGGCAGCAGAGCATCCGGGCGCGCAGCACCTGGCGCTTCGACGGTTTCCTGCGGGCCGTCGAGGCGGGCCGCTTCGACACCTTCTGGGACAACTACACCGCGCCCCGGATGCTGCGCCGCTGGGGGGACCTGGTGCCGGCAGCGCAGCGGCACCTGGTGGTCGTGCCGCCGCCCGGTGCCCCGCGAGACCTGCTCTGGCACCGTTTCGCCGGGGTGCTGGGCATCCCGGACGGCCTGTGCGAGCTGACCGCACCGACCTCGAATCCCTCCCTGGGTGCTGCGGAGAGCGAGTTGCTGCGCCGGGTCAACCAGGCGCTGGGGGACAGACATCCGCTGCGGACGCCGTACCAGAAGGTGGTGCAGCGGCACCTGGTCGACGCGGTGCTCAAGGAGCGCGCCAACGACCTGCGGTTCGGTGTCGGCCTGGACCGGGCTGCGTGGGTGTGCGACCTCGCCGAGCAGCAGATCGCGGAGATCCGGGACTATCCGTGCACGGTGGTCGGTGATCTGGACGAGTTGCGGCCCACCGAGATGGAGCGGACGGTCAGTCCCGACGAGTTGGACGACGGGCAGTTGCTCGACGTGGCGATCGAGACGATCGTCGCGATGCTCGGGCATGCCGATTCTCTCGGTCGGCGGGCCGAGGGCCAGGCCGACGAGATGCTGTCGCGGCTCAAGGCGCGAGCCGCCGGTGGCGTCAAGCGCCGTCTTCGGCTGGCCGGTCGCCGGTCCTAGGTCGGGCGTTTCACAGGAACTGGCCGGTCTGCGGCGGGCCAGACGCGAGCGACCGGCGACCCGTCGGCGGGTCGCCGGTCGTCACTCCTCGTGCCGGTCAGGCTCCTGCGGCCGACTTGAGGTCGGCGGCCCGG
>NZ_JBIANP010000004.1:0-498183 GCF_042874705.1 Micromonospora sp. NPDC003816 | reverse complement strand
GCGCCGTGGGGCGCCGCGGTCCCCTCCCCGGGCCCCCCGCACCCCCACACGGCGGCGCACCGGGCGCCGCACTACCCCACCCCCCCCCCCCGGTTGGGGGGGGGGGGCGGGGCCCCCCCCCCCGCCCCCCCGCTTCGTTCCCGCGCCATGGCCATGCGATCTCCGCCTCGACGGCCGTGGTCGCCGTCGGCTCAGATCGCGTGTTCGGCACCGACCTCGGCCGGCACCCGCTTCGCTATCCGCAGGTTCAGCTTCCACGCGGCCCGCTGGGCAAGACCGACCGCCTCCTCGGCGCTGGCGGCGCTGGCCCGCACCTGCGCGACCCGGGAACCCGAGTCGGAGAGCAGCTCCACCGGGGCACCGACCTGGACCAGTGCGGTGACCTCGACCGACGGACCCAGGGCCTGGGCGTCCTCGACACCGTCCAACCCGGCAAAGATCCCCGCCTCCGGCGCGGTCACGAACCAGATCGCCTCGCTGGTGCCGCTCGGCTCGGCGTTGCGCAGCCGCTCCTGGACCGGCTCGCCGAGCACCAGGTCGATCGAGGCCGCCGACATGTCCACCCCGCTGACGATCGACGCCATCCGCCCGATGTCGTCACCACCGAGACGGGCGTTGACCTCCACGATCCGGGGTCCGTCCGAGGTCAGGACGACCTCGGTGTGGGCGGGACCGTCGGTGAACCCGAGGGCGTCGAGCATCCTGACGACGTACGCGCGCACCACCTCGGCCTCCGCGTCGGGGATCTGCGCCGGCACCACGTGCCCGAGTTCGACGAACGTCTCCGGGTGGGAGAACTTCTGGGTGATCGCGAGCACCGAGGTGACTCCGTGCTGACTGATCGACTCGACGCTGAACTGCGGCCCGGACAGGAAGGGCTCGACGATCACGCGGCGGTTGGCGCGGTCGGGATCGATCGGTGACTCCTGGTCGGACGCCCGTCGTAGCGCCGCGGCCAGGTCACTGCCCCGGGTCACCTTCGACACGCCCAGGCTTCCGCAACCGGCGGCCGGCTTCACGATCCAGGCGGCCTCCGGGTGCCCCGCGCCGACGATAGCGGTCAACTCGGCGAGGCTCTCGACGGTGCGGGCCCGGACGTTCTCGACGCCGGCCTCGGCCAGGTGGGTCCGCATCGACTCCTTGTCCACGATGCGCCGGACCACCGAGAGCGGCGGCACGCCGGGCAGGTCGAGTGCCGTGGCGATGCGCGCCGCCAGCACGGTGAGCGGCTCACCCAGGCAGGCGACGGCGTCGAACGGGTCGACCGCGTGGATGGACCGGACCATCTCGACGACCAGGTCGTCGGGCTCGTCACCCTGGATCGCGAGTACGCGCGCGTGGTGTCCGAGACTGCCGAACCAGGTCAGGAGTTCGCGGGAGGTGACGAAGGTGGTGCGGGTCTGCGGGCGGTGCGCCAGGAACGCGCCGTTGCCGCCACCCACCAGGAGGACATGAGAGGGCCGTCCGCTCATCAATGCTCCGTATGCTCTCGGCTACCGGGAGTCACAGTCTCCGCACTGGCACCGTTCGGCACCATCGTCTGACCATCGGTAACACCTGACGCGTACGGCGGGTTACCTCTCGGATGCCGGCCCGTCGGGCGGGGCGTCGGCGGATCCGAGCAGCGGACGGAGGGCGGCGACGATGGGGGCGTCGGCGGGCAGCCAGGTGACGGTGTCCAGCTCGGCGGCGGAGAGCCAGCGCATCCCCGAGTGCTCCAACGCCTGCGGTCGGTCACCGTGCAGCAGGCGGGCCGCGTACACCTTGAGCACCGAGCGGCCGTGTGCCATCCGGACGCTGCGGCCGACCCGGTCGCCGACCTCGACGCGTACGCCGAGCTCCTCGGCGCACTCCCGGGCCAACGCCGCCGTCTCGCTCTCCCCCGGCTCCACCTTCCCGCCAGGGAATTCCCACATGCCGGCGACCTCGGGTGGGGCCGATCGGGCACAGGCCAGCACTCGCCCGTCCTCGATGATGGCCGCCCCGACGATCACCTTCGGGTCCCTGCGGGCAACCTGCCCGCCACCATTAGCCCGTTCGGTCCGCACGGGCGTCCAGCGTGCCAGATCAATCGGCGGTTTGGGTAGCCTGGTCGACCGTCAGGGCAGGAATCCCAAGAAGTGTGGGCGTGGACACACCATCCGAGTGACGTAAGACTAGAGGCACCGACAAGACACGGGGCGGCGACGATTTGGCCACAAGCCGGCAACGAAGCCTGGGAGGTGCGGTGATGCGTGCGCTGTTCGGCGGTCGAGCAAAGCACGACTACCTCAGCGACGCCCTCACCCTACTCAACGGGTGGACGCGCGAGGGCGACCAGATTCGGCGCACTCTGGTCATAGACGACACGCAGCACGCGGCCCTGACCGAACGGGTCAAGGTGGTCGCTGACGCGCTGCACCTACGTCCGGAGATAAGCCGGCGGGCCGACCACACCCAGATCCGGGTCGGGCACCACGACGAGCCCCTCACCGAGGGTGAGGTCCTGCTGGCCGCCCGGATCGAGGACGCCTACCGCGCGGTGGCGGAGCCGGGCGAGGACCGCCTGAGCTGACGCCGCGACCACCCACGCCCCGACGGACTGACCTGGCGGATCTTGTGGTTGGCGTCGGCCACCTACCGTGGAGTACATGACGAACGCGACGTACGACCGCAAGGAGCAGTTCCAGCAGATCCAGAGTGGCCTGCTCGACGGGGAACAGATCATCGCCGTCTACGACGCCGTCGGCACCGGCACCGGGTTCATCGGGCTGACCGACCGGCGCGTGATCATCCAGGACCGTTCGTTCATCGGCAAGAAGTACGCGATCACCAGCATCCCGTACTCGAAGATCACCAGCGTGAGCGTGGTCAGCAACAAATCCTGGGGCGGCTCGTTCTTCTCCACCGGCGCCATCGCCATCCACGTCGGCACGCACACCTACGAGGTGGAGTTCCGGGGCGACCAGAAGAGCCACCACGTGCACAACGTGATCCTGCACTACATCAGCTGACGACGGCCGACGCGGCACCCACGCGCCGGAAAACGGGTTGCCCGCCGCCATCGAGCCCGCTTGGCTGGTCCTCAGCCGATCGAAGGGAGCGACCGACATGAGGTACGCCACGACGCACGTCCAGCGACCCACAGTCACCGACTCCGTCGAAACGAGGCTTCGTGAGTACGTGGTTTCCCACGATCGAGGCGCCGCACGGCGCCACTAGCACCACCGGAGGCCGCTGATGTCGGTCTTCGACGACCCGGGGCACTTCGGCCGGTTCTGGGCCGACACCTACGACCTGCCCGGTGGACTGCCCGACCCGATGCCGGCTGCGGCGTTCCTCGCCGACCTGGCCGGTGACGGTCGGGCGCTGGAACTCGCCATCGGCACCGGCCGGGTGGCCCTCCCGCTCGCCGCGCACGGCTGCGCCGTCGAGGGGGTGGAGGGGTCGCCCGAGATGGTCGCGAAACTGCGCGACAAGCCGGGCGGCGCCGACGTCCCCGTCGCCATCGGCGACATGGCGGACGTACCCGGGGTCACCGGGCCGTACCGACTGGTGTTCCTGGTCTTCAACACGCTGTTCAACCTGACCCGCGCGGAACGGCAGGCGGACTGCTTCCGCAACGTCGCGCGGGTGCTGGAACCGGGCGGGACGTTCGTCATCGAGACGTACGTGCCCGACCCGGCGGGCATCGACCGGGACGAGCAGGTCCAGCCCTGGGAGGTGACCGAGGACTCGGTCGCCATCCGAGTACACCGGTACGACCGTGCGGCGCAGACGTTCCTGCGGCAGACCGTCACCTTCGACGGCACCGGAGTACACCTGCACCCGTTCGCCATGCGGTACATGTGGCCGGAGCAGATCGACGAGATGGCGGCCCAGGCCGGCTTCCACCTCGCCGAACGGTACGCCGACTGGGACCGCTCGGCGTTCGGGGCGGACAGCACCTCGCACGTCTCCGTCTACCGGCTCGGCTGACAACCGGTGCGGGCACGGGACGGCCGTCGTGCCGCTTCGTGCCCGCACCACCCACCGGTCCGGACGGGTACGTCGGGCCCGGAAGCTCGCCCCCTGCTGCCCCTGTCGAGCTGAACCGTTCAGCGCATCACCCAGGCCGGCGGCTCGCACCGAGTGGGCCGATCGGTGATCCGTTCGCGCCATCAGCTCGACAGCGTCCATATCCCTATACCGACGCCACCCTCTGCACCAGCCATCCACATGCCGGCGCGGGGAGTGGCCTCGCCACGGGCTGGGATAATCGATCACATGCCGATCCGTACCGCCGTGTCAGCCGGACTGCGCCGGGTCAGGGAGAACGGCCGGGGCCGCTGGCTGCGCCGGGCGGTGCTCGCCGGCACGGCCGGCGTGGTGCTGGTCACGACCGGAGCCTGGGCCAGCATCGGTTGGATCCGTTCCGGCGCCGACGGGCACACGTACACCGCCGAGGCGGTGCCCGAGGCCCCCGTCGCCCTGGTGCTGGGCACCCGGGTCCAGCCGGACGGCACCCCGTCGCCGTTCCTCAGTGCCCGCCTGGAGATCGCCCGCGAGTTGTACGCCACCGGCAAGGTGCGGGCGATCCTCGTCTCCGGCGACAACATGCGCCACGACTACAACGAACCCGAGGCGATGCAACGTTGGCTGGTCGACCGGGGCGTACCCGCCGACAAGGTGGTGCTCGACTACGCCGGATTCGACACGTACGACTCCTGCGCCCGCGCCAAGCGGGTCTTCGGCGTGGAGCGCGCGACCGTGGTCACCCAGTCGTTCCACCTGGACCGGGCCGTCACGGTCTGCCGTCACCTCGGCGTCGACGCCAACGGTGTGGGCGACGAGACGATGCGGGAGCTGAACAACCGGACCTGGCGGATCAGCTCGACCCGCGAGTACGGCGCGGGTCTGAAGGCGGCGGTGGACGTCCTCTCCGGCCGTGACCCGGTGCACCTGGGCGAGCGCGAGACCGCCCTCGACGACGCGCTGCGCGCCGGCTGACACGCCGCCGCACCGGCGCCTCAGGTGATCGGTGTGCTGCCGTGCGTAGGAGAGCGCCACCTCGAAGCTGAGCGTGGCAGTGTGGCTGTCCGACACGCCGGGTCGGGAGTAGCTGCACTGCCACGATCCGGATCGCCCCAGCCTCGATCCAGCCGGGAAAGTCGTCCCAGTGCCAACGCACAGCCACCGCCCTCAGCTTCACCATGGAGCGAAGCCCAGGTGGCAGACGTCGGACCAGGATCAGACGTTGAAGCGGAACTCCACCACGTCGCCGTCCTGCATCACGTACTCCTTGCCCTCGATGCGGACCTTGCCCGCCGACTTCGCCGCCGCCATCGAACCGGCCGCGACCAGATCGGTGTAGGAGACCACCTCGGCCTTGATGAAGCCGCGCTGGAAGTCGGAGTGGATCACCCCGGCGGCCTCCGGCGCGGTCGCGCCGACCGCGACCGTCCAGGCCCGTGCCTCCTTGGGGCCGGCGGTGAGGTACGTCTGGAGACCGAGCGTGCGGAAACCGACGCGGACCAGCTGGTCCAGCCCCGGCTCCGACTGGCCGATCGACTCCAGCAGCTCGCGGGCCTCCTCCTCGGGCAGGTCCACCAGCTCCGACTCGATCTTGGCGTCCATGAAGACCGCCTCGGCCGGGGCGACCAGCGCCCGCAACTCGTCGAGGAACTCGGCGTTGTTGAGCTCGGCCTCGTCGACGTTGAAGACGTAGAGGAACGGCTTGGTGGTGAGCAGGTGCAGCTCCCGCAGGTGCTCCAGCTCGATCTTGGCTGCCGCCGCGCCCGCGTACAGGGTGGTGCCGCCGTCCAGGACCTCGACGGCCTGCTTGGCGGCGGTCACCGCGGCGGCCCGGTCCTTGCGGAGCTTGGCCTCCTTCTCCAACCGGGGCAGCGCCTTCTCCAGGGTCTGCAGGTCGGCGAGGATCAGCTCGGTGTTGATCGTCTCGATGTCGTCGGCCGGGGAGACCTTGCCGTCGACGTGCACCACGTTCGGGTCGGAGAAGGCCCGCACCACCTGACAGATCGCCGAGGCGTCGCGGATGTTGGCGAGGAAGGCGTTGCCCCGCCCCTGTCCCTTGGAGGCGCCCCGGACCAGGCCGGCGATGTCGACGAACGACACCGGCGCGGGAAGCACCTTCTGCGAGTCGAATATCTCGGCGAGCTTGACCAGCCGCTCGTCCGGCAGCCCGACCACGCCGACGTTGGGCTCGATCGTCGCGAACGGGTAGTTCGCGGCGAGCACGTCGTTCTTGGTCAGCGCGTTGAACAGGGTGCTCTTGCCGACGTTGGGCAGGCCGACGATGCCGATGGTAAGACTCACGACGAGCCAGCTTACGCCGTTACCCGCCGACCACGGTCAGCGGTGGGTCAGCTTCGCCGGCTCGGGCCCGCCTGCCGGGGCACCAGCGTGTCGACCCGCAGCGAACCCGGGGCCAGCTCGGCCGCAGCGGCCAGCGGCAGCGTGAACCGGGCGTCCGCGGTCGGGTCGGCACCGTGCGACTCGCCGAGCATCCAGTGCACCTCGTCGGCCGTCCAGCCCAACGTCGACCGGGTGGCGATCTCCCGGAGCAGTCGCAGTGCGGCGCGGGTGTCGTCGTCGTAGAAGCGCATGCACCAGTGGTGCACCCACATGCCCAGGGCCCGTACGCCGTCGTGGTCCAGCGACCGCAGCAGGCGCCCGCAGGCGGTGTCGCCGAAGGCGCGCCCCGGGTCGTCGGCACGGTCCCGCTCGATGGCGCCGACCGCCGCCGGGGCGACGACGCGCATCCGCTCGTAGAAGCGTTGGACGACAGCCTCGTCCAGCGGGGGGTGTCCCTGCCTCGACGCCGATGCCCGACCCGCCACGCTCGCCATCACCGCGCCCCTTCTTGAGTTGGTGGCCGCACGCTACCGACCACAACCGACACTTTCCCCTCACCCGGCACTCCCCCTCCCCACTTCCCGCAGCTCGCACCGGGGGCAGATGTAAGGAAGGGACCCTTCCTATACACGAGGCGTTAGTAGGGGACCCCTCCTTGCACCGGGTCCGAATTCCGCCAGCCGGAGGTCGGCGGGAGGCGCATCATCGGTGACGTGGATCTGGACTTCGAGCGGTGCTACCGGGCTGTCGACAGCCGCGACCAGCGGTTCGACGGCTGGTTCTACACCGGCGTGACCTCGACCGGGATCTACTGCCGGCCGTCCTGTCCGGCGGTGACCCCGAAGCGGCGCAACGTCCGGTTCTTCCCGTCCTCGGCGGCGGCCCAGCGGGCCGGACTGCGTGCCTGCCGACGGTGCCGGCCGGACGCCTCCCCCGGCTCGCCCGAGTGGGACGTCCGTGCCGACGTGGTGGGCCGGGCGATGCGGTTGATCGCCGACGGCGTGGTGGACCGCGACGGCGTGCCGGGGCTGGCGTCCCGGCTCGGGTACACCGAACGGCACCTGCACCGGATGCTCCGGGCGGAACTCGGCGCGGGGCCGCTGGCGCTGGCCCGGGCGCAACGGGCCCAGACCGCCCGAACGCTGATCGAGACCACCGGACTGGGCCTGGCCGAGATCGCCTTCGCCGCCGGTTTCGGCAGCGTCCGGCAGTTCAACGACACCGTCCGCGAGGTCTTCGGCGTACCCCCGTCCCAGTTGCGCAGTGTCCGCAGGTCCGACGCGGGCGGTGCGGGGACGGTCACCGTGCGGTTGGCGTACCGTCCGCCGCTGCACGCCGCCGCACTGCTCGACTTCCTTGCCCAACGGACGCTGCCCGGGGTGGACGAGGTGCGCGACGGGGCGTACCGCCGGGGGTTGCGGCTGCCCCACGGCCCCGGCGAGGCCGTGTTGACCCCTGCGGACGGGTACGTCGTGGCCACGCTGCGACTGACCGATCTGCGGGATCTCGCCCCGGCGGTGGCCCGGTGCCGGCATTTGTTCGACCTCGACGCCGACCCGGTCGCGGTCGACCAGACCCTGGGTGCCGATCCGGCGCTGGCCGGCGCGGTGGCTACCGAGCCCGGCATCCGTGTCCCGCACGCGGTGGACGGCTTCGAGACGGTCGTCCGGGCGATCGCCACCCAGCAGGTCTCGCTCGCCTCGGCCCGCACCACGCTCACCCGGCTGCTCGCCGCGATCTCCGACGCCCCACCCGACGGCCCAGCCGGCGCGGGCGACGGCGATCCCGCCGTCGAGCGCCTGCGGGAGCGGCAGGGCTGGCTGCGCGGGTTCCCGACGGCGGAGGAGATCCTGCGGGTGCCCGACGCGGGTTTCCGGATGCCGGTGGGCCGGCGCGAGACGATCCGGCGGGTGGCCCGGGCGGTCGTCGACGGCGGACTCGACCTGGCACCCGGCGGCGACCGGCAGGAGACCGCACGGCGGTTGACCGCGACGTCGGGCATCGGCCCGTGGACGGCGGGCTACCTGGCGATGCGCGCGCTCGGCGACCCGGACGCGTTCCTTCCCACCGACCTGGCGGTCCGCCGGGGAGCTGCCGCCCTCGGCCTGCCCGACGACCCGACGGCCCTCGACGCGTACGCCACCGCGTGGCGCCCCTGGCGCTCGTACGCGGTGATCCGACTCTGGAGAGCAGCATGAACCCGACCTTGGAGAAGAGTGTGAACCCCACCTCGCAGAGCCCGGCCGACCCGACCGTCGACTACGCCACCGTGAACACTCCGGCCGGTCCGCTCACCATCCTCACCGGTCCGGACGGCGCGGTACGGTCCGCCGGTTTCACCGCCGACCCGGCACTCCTGCTGCCGCTGATCCATCCGCGCCTGCGGGGCACCCTTCGGCAGCATCGGGACCTCGGCCCGGTCACCGACGCCGTCACCCGGTACCTCGACGGTGACCTGACCGCGATCGACGCGGTGCCGGTCGAGCAGTACACCGACGGGGTGTTCCTGGCCCACGCCTGGCAGGTGCTGCGGGAGGTGAAGCCGGGTGAGCCGGTCACCTACACCGCGTACGCGGGACTGGCCGGACGCCCGGCCGCGATCCGCGCCGCCGCAGCGGCCTGTGCCCGTAATGCCGCTGCCCTCTTCGTCCCGTGTCACCGGGTGCTGCGCACCGACGGGACGCTGGGCGGATACCGCTGGGGACTGCCGGTGAAGGAGTGGCTGCTCGCGCACGAGGGAGGCCGTTGAGGCGCGGGCCCGACCCGCTTCGCCGCGAGCCGCGCCAGTGCTGACGGCCGGCTGGCGGAAGGGGGCCCGGGCGGCGGAACAGCAGGCGGTGGTTCTCGATGACCGCGATCGCCCCATCCTGACAGCCGGAGTGGCTGCCCGCAGCCCCGGACGCTCCCCTGTGGACAACCGTCCGACAGGGCAACATAGCTGACAACAAACCGACACCGGTGACCCGGCGTTTGCCGCTACCGTCGGGTAGTGGCTGCGGGGAGCGACGGCGGCCCGACCGACCGGGGCGAGGTCGGACGACATCCGCTGCGGAACCTGTGGCGGCTGCGCCGCTACCTGCGCCCACACGCCACCGAGTTCGCCTGGCTGATGCTGGCCGGGCTCGCCGCCACCGGCGCGGGCATCGCCGTGCCACTGGTGGCGCAACGGGTGGTCGACGGTCCGGTGGCCGCGCAGGATCTGCCAGGGCTGCTCAGGCTCGGCGCGCTCGCGCTGGCGCTCGGGCTGGCCGAAGCCGTGCTGATCTTCATTCGACGGTGGGTGCAGTCGTCGTCCTCGGTGGCGATGGAGGCGACCATCCGCGCCGACGTCTACGCCCATCTGCAACGACTACCGGCCAGCTTCCACGACCGGTGGCCGTCCGGTCAGCTGCTGTCCCGGATCACCAGCGACCTGTCCGTGCTGCGCCGGTTCCTCTCCTTCGGGCTGTTCTTCCTCATCCTCAACCTGGTCACCTACCTGGTCGTCGTGGTGCTGCTGATCCGGCTGCACCCGGTCCTGGGGTTGCTGGTGGCGGCCAGCGCGGTGCCGCTGTTCCTGATCGCCCGCCGCTTCGGCCGGCACTACCACACCGCGTCCCGACGGATGCAGGACCAGCAGGGCGACGTCGCCACGCTGGTCGAGGAGACCGCGCAGGGGCTGCGGACCATGAAGGCGTACGGGCGGGGACCGCAGTTGGCGGCCCGGTTCGCGGGTGGCACCCGGGCGTTGCACGACACCGGGGTGGGCAAGGGGCGGCTGCTCGCCCGTACCTCCGCCCTGCTCGACCTGGTGCCCAACCTGACGCTCGGCGTGGTGCTGGTGGCGGGCGCGGCGGCCGTCGCCACCGGCCGGCTCACCATCGGTCAGCTCGTCGCGTTCGTCAGCCTCCAGCTCATGCTGATCTGGCCGGTGCAGTCGCTGGGTTGGATCATCGCCAACGGGCAGGAGGCGGCCACCGCCGCCGACCGCATCCAGGAGGTGTTGGACACCGCACCGGGCATCGTCGACGCGCCGGGTGCGGTGGCTCTCTCCGGTCCGGCGGTACGCGGGCGGCTGCGCTTCGAGGCAGTGACGTTCCGCTACCCGGGCAGCACCGCCGCCGTGCTGCGCGGCATCGACCTGACCGTGGAGCCGGGCGAGACGCTCGCCGTGGTCGGTGCCACCGGCAGCGGCAAGAGCACACTGCTGTCGCTGGTGCCCCGACTGCACGACGCGACGGGCGGCCGGATCACGCTGGACGGGCACGACCTGCGGGACCTGGGGCTGGCCTCGTTGCGTGGGCTGGTCGGGATGGCCTTCGAGGAGCCGACGCTCTTCTCCATGTCGGTCTGGGAGAACCTCACCCTGGGTCGGCCCGACGCCGGGGAGGACGAGGTCCGGGCGGCACTCACGCTGGCCCAGGCCGAGTTCGCGTACGACCTGCCGTGGGGTCTGCGGACCCGGCTCGGTGAGCAGGGGCTCTCCCTCTCCGGCGGCCAGCGGCAGCGGTTGGCGCTGGCCCGGGCGGTGCTCGTCCGGCCCGCCGTGCTCGTCCTCGACGATCCGCTCTCCGCGCTCGACGTGCACACAGAGGCGCTTGTCGAGTCGGCGCTGAAGCGGGTGCTGCGCGACACCACCGCGCTCCTGGTGGTGCACCGGCCGTCCACGATCGCCCTCGCCGACCGGGTCGCGTTGCTGGAGCAGGGCCGGATCACCGCGATCGGTCCGCACGCCGAACTGCTGGCCACGGTGCCGGCGTACCGGGCGGTGCTCTCGGCCGAACCGACCGAACGGGTCGCTCCGGCTGGACCGGCTGCTCCGGTCTCCCCGGCCGGGCCGGACGAACCGGTCGCACCGCCGCCCCGGGCGTCCGCCGACCCGGCACCCGACGGCTCACCGCTGGTGCGCTCATGACCGGCGCCGCCGGACCCGAACCGGCCGCCCCCGCACCGACGGCCGCCGATCCCGCGCTGTCCGGCCCGACGATCGCCGCACCGAAGACCTCCCGCCCGACGGTCGCCGACCCGACGCACTGGCGCGGCATCGCCCCCGACCCGCACGCCGACCGCAGCCTCGCCGAGGACACCAGCCCGGAGGCGGTGGCCCGGTTGCGCGCCCGCAGCCGGGCGCTGCTGGCCGACGTGCTGCGCCCGCACCGCGCCCGGCTGGGCGCCGCGGTGGCGCTGCTGCTGACCCAGAACGCCGCCGCCATGTCCGGGCCGTACCTGGTGATGCTCGGCATCGACCGGGCCATCGACCCGCTGCGCGAGGGCCGGCCCGGTCCGCTGGTCGCGGTCGCGGTGGCCTTCGCCGCCGCGGCCGGCATCGAGTACGCGGCCCGGCGCGCCTTCCTCGCCCTCTCCGCCCGGATCGGCCAGGCCGTCCTGCTCGACCTGCGCCAGCGGGTGTACGCGCACTTCCTGCGCCTGCCGGTGGCCTTCCACGAGCGGTACACCTCGGGCCGGATGATCTCGCGCCTGACCAGCGACATCGACTCGATCGCCGAGTTGGTCGACGGAGGCGTGGAGAGCCTGGTCATGGCGGCTCTGACGATCGTGTCGGTGGCCGGCATCCTGCTCTGGCTGGACCTGCCGCTGGCGGCGGTGACCCTGCTCGCCTTCCCGCTGCTGTTCTGGTTGTCCCGCTGGTTCGCCCGCGCCTCGGCCGCCGCGTACCGCCGGACCCGAGAGGCGATGGCGCTGGTCATCGTGCACTTCGTGGAGTCGATGCGCGGCATCCGGGCGGTGCAGGCGTACCGCCGGCAGGAGCGCAACCAGCAGATCTTCGCCTCGGTCAACGACGACTACCGGCACAGCAGCCGGCACGCCTTCCGCCTGATCGCGACGTACTCCCCGGGAATCAAGCTGATCGGCAACGTCACCGTGGCGGTGGTGCTCTGCTACGGCGGCGCGCGGGTGCTGGGTGGCGAGACCGGCGTGGGCGTACTCGCCGCCTTCCTGCTCTATCTGCGCCGGTTCTTCGAGCCGATGCAGGAGCTGAGCCAGTTCTACAACTCGCTCCAGTCGGCCACGGCCGCGTTGGAGAAGCTCGCCGGGGTGCTCGACGAGCGTCCGGAGGTCGCCGAGCCCGCGCAGCCGGTGCCGCTGCCGCGCGGGCCGACCCGGGGCGCGGTGGAGTTCCGGGACGTGTCGTTCGGCTACCACACCGGGCGGGCGATCCTGACCGGCCTGGACCTCGACATTCCCGCCGGGCAGACGGTGGCGCTGATCGGGCCGACCGGCGCCGGCAAGTCCACCGTCGCCAAGCTGCTGGCCCGGTTCCACGATCCGACCGGCGGCACGGTCAGCCTCGACGGCGTGGACCTGCGCCAGGTGGCCGACACCGAGTTGCGCCGGACGATGGTGCTGGTCACCCAGGAGACCCACCTGTTCGGTGGCACGGTCGCGGAGAACATCCGGTTCGGTCGGCCGGACGCCGACGACGCCGCCGTCGAGGCCGCCGCGCGGGCGATCGGCGCGCACGACTTCATCGCCGCGCTGCCCGGCGGGTACGCCACCGAGGTGCACCGGCGTGGCGGCCGGCTCTCCGCCGGGCAGCGGCAGTTGGTCGCGTTCGCGCGGGCCTTCCTGGCCGATCCGGCGGTGCTGATCCTGGACGAGGCCACCTCGTCGCTGGACGTCCCGACCGAACGTCTGGTGCAGCACGCGCTCGGCACCATCCTGCGGGACCGGACCGCAGTGGTGATCGCGCACCGGCTCTCCACGGTGGAGACCGCCGACCGGGTGCTGGTCCTCGACGGCGGCCGGATCGTCGAGGACGGCCCCCCGGCCCGACTGGTCACCGAGGGAGGCCGGTACGCCGCGCTGCACCGCCAGTGGCGCGACTCGCTGCTGTAGAAATTCCGGTGACCGCCCCCCTGGTCCCCCGCCTACGATCGACGGATGACTGATACGGCGAGGACGGCCCGCACCGGCGTCCCCGAGCGTCCGACCCTGGACGGACTCGAGGAGACCTGGTCGCGCCGCTGGCAGGAGGAGGGCACGTACACGTTCGACCGCACGAAGGAGCGGTCGGACGTGTACGCGATCGACACCCCGCCGCCGACCGTATCCGGCGAGCTGCACATGGGGCACGTCTTCTCGTACACCCACACCGACCTGGTCGCCCGCTTCCAGCGGATGCGGGGGCGGACGGTCTTCTACCCGATCGGATGGGACGACAACGGACTGCCCACCGAGCGACGGGTGCAGAACGTCCACGGCGTGCGCTGCGACCCGAGCCTGCCGTACGACCCGCAGTGGCAGGCACCGCAGGCGCCGGTGGACGACGCCGCCCGCAAGGACCCGACCCCGATCTCCCGACGCAACTTCATCGAGTTGTGCGAGCGGCTGACCGTCTCCGACGAGCAGGTGTTCGAGGCGTTGTGGCGGCGGCTGGGGCTCTCGGTGGACTGGTCGCTGATGTACACCACGATCGGTCCGGCGGCCCGGGCCACCTCGCAGCGGGCCTTCCTGCGCAACCTGGCCCGGGGCGAGGCGTATCAGGCGGAGGCGCCGACGCTGTGGGACGTCGGTTTCGCCACCGCCGTGGCCCAGGCCGAACTGGAGGACCGGGAGCGCCCCGGCGCGTACCACCGGCTGCGGTTCCACGGGCCGGACGGGCGCGAGGTGCTGATCGACACCACCCGCCCGGAGCTGCTGCCGGCCTGCGTCGCGCTGGTCTGCCACCCGGACGACGAGCGGTACGCCGACCTGGTCGGCACGGTGGTGCGTACCCCCGTCTTCGGGGTGGAGGTGCCGGTGCGCGCGCACACGCTGGCGGACCCGGCCAAGGGCACCGGCGTCGCGATGGTCTGCACGTTCGGTGACCTGACCGACGTGACCTGGTGGCGGGAACTGGACCTGGAGACCCGGGTGGTGATCGGCCGCGACGGACGGCTGCTGCCGGAGCCACCGTCCGGGGTGCCCGGCGGCCCGTACGCGGAGTTGGCCGGGCAGACCGTGAACGGAGCCCGGCGTCGTCTGGTGGAGTTGCTCGCCGACGCGGGTGACCTGGTCGGCGACGTGCGACCGATCACGCATCCGGTGAAGTTCTACGAGCGGGGCGACCGGCCGCTGGAGATCGTCTCGACCCGGCAGTGGTATCTGCGCAACGGTGGCCGCGACGCCGACCTGCGCGAGGTGCTGCTGGCCCGGGGGCGGGAGATGCGCTGGGTGCCGGAGCACATGCGGCACCGCTACGAACACTGGGTGAGCGGCCTGACCGGCGACTGGCTGGTCAGCCGACAGCGATTCTTCGGCGTGCCGGTGCCGGTGTGGTACCGGCTCGACGACGTTGGCGAGCCGGACTGGTCCCACCCTCTCACGCCGGAGGACTCCGCGCTGCCGATCGACCCGTCCGAGGACGCCCCGCCGGGTTACGACGAGTCGCAGCGCGGCGTGCCGGGCGGATTCGTCGGCGATCCGGACGTGCTGGACACCTGGGCCACCTCGTCGTTGACCCCGCAGCTCGCCGGCGGCTGGGAACGTGACCCGGAACTGTTCCGGAAGATCTTCCCGATGGACCTGCGCCCGCAGGGCCAGGAGATCATCCGGACCTGGCTCTTCGCCACCGTGGTCCGGGCCCACCTGGAGCACGGCACGCTGCCCTGGCACACCGCCGAGTTGTCCGGCTGGATCCTCGACCCGGACCGCAAGAAGATGTCCAAGTCCAAGGGGAACGTGGTGACCCCGATGGCGTTGCTGGAGCAGCACGGCTCCGACGCGGTGCGCTACTGGTCGGCCAACGGCCGGCCCGGCACCGACCTGGCGTTCGACCCGGCACAGATCAAGGTCGGGCGGCGGCTCGCCACCAAGCTGCTCAACGCGTCGCGGTTCGCGCTCGGGCTCGGTGCCGCCGATGCCCTGCGCGCCCCGGCGACCACCCCGCTGGACCGGGCGGTACTGGCCGAACTGGCGTCAGTGGTGGCGGCGTCGACCACCGCGTTCGAGGCGTACGACCACACGGCCGCGTTGCAGGCCGCCGAGTCGTTCTTCTGGCGGTTCTGCGACGACTACATCGAGTTGGTGAAGGAACGCGCCTACGGCACCGGTGCCGGGGCGGACTCGGCCCGGGCGACGCTGGCCACCGCGCTCTCCGTGCAGCTCCGGTTGTTCGCGCCGGTGCTGCCGTACGCGACCGAGGAGGTGTGGTCCTGGTGGCGCTACGGGTCGGTGCACCGGTCGCCGTGGCCCACCACGTACGAGGTGAACCGGGCAGTCCAGGGCGAGGGTGATCCCGCGCTGCTGCGGTTGGCCTCCGACGCGTTGGGGCAGGTCCGACGGGCCAAGTCGGAGCGGAAACTGTCGATGAGGGCGGAGGTGCCGCTGGCCGAGGCGCTCGGTCCGGCGGCCCTGCTCGACCAGCTCACCGAGGTCGCCGACGACCTGCGGGCGGCGGGCCGGATCGGCAAACTCGACCTGCTGCCGGACCGCACCACCGAACTCGTCATCGCCTGCGCCTTCTAGCGCTCGGGTGAAAGGAAGGGCACCTTGTTAACGCCTGGTGCATAGGAAGGGCCCCCTGCTAACAACCGGCCGGCACGAGCCCGTCGGAACCGTTAACAGGGGGCCCTTCCTATACCGGAGGCGTTAACAAGGTGCCCTTCCTTGCATCCCTCAGCTGGTTTCGCCGGCCACCGAGAAGGACCGTAGGCGGTCGATGGCGAGCAGCGTGAAGCCGACGCTGACCAGTACCATCATCACCGCCGCCACCGGCACGGAGACCGTCGTGTTGAGCAGCTCGGTCGGGGCCAGCCTGTCGGCGACGGCGATCACGTAGTGCTGGATGGACAGCACCCGGGTGCCGGTCACCACGTTGCTGAGCAGCCCTTCCCAGATCAGCACGTAGACCAGGCCGAGCAGCACCGGCCGCCGGGTGAGCAGGCTGCTCGCCACGAACAGGGCCGAGTAGGCCAGCGCACCGGCCGTCGCGGCGACGGCGAGCGCCAGACCGAGGCGGACCGAGTCGGCCAGCAGACCGGCGACGAAGAGCGGCACCGCCACGGTGACGGCGGTGGCACCGGCCGCCACCGCCAGCTTGGGCAGGACGATCTGCCAGCGCGGCAGTGGCGTGGTGAGCACGTGCACCACCGTGCCGTCGTCGATCTCGGCACCGAGCACGCCGGTGCCGACGATGAGCGCGATCACCGGCAGCACCACGGCCAGGCCGAGGCCGACCAGGACCGGCGGTCCCCAGTCGGTGGGCTTCACCCCCAGACCACGGGAGAGTACGGCCAGCACCACCAGCAGGATGGGCAACGGCAGCAGCAACAGGAACCGGCGGCGACCGAACAGCCCGCGCGCGGTGATCCAGGAGACAGTGGACATCAGGCCTCCACCAGGTAGGAGAAGACGCTCTCCAGGGATTCGTCCTCGGGCACGAGCTGGCTGACGCGTACGCCCCGGGCCAGCGCCACCTTCGGCAGCGCCCGGGTGAACGAGCCGTAGTCGCCGGCGCGTACGGTCAGCCCGTTGCGGCCCAGCTCGACGCCGCTGACCGAGGGTTCGGCCATCAGCGCGACGGCCAGCGCCCGGTCGTCGGTGGAGCGGATCGCGAAGACGTGCGGCCGGTTGGTCATCAGTCGGCGGATGGTGCGGAAGTCACCGGAGGCGGCGAGCCGGCCGGCGACCATCACCTGCACGGTGCCGGAGACCTGCTCGACCTCCTCCAGAATGTGCGAGCTGAACAGGATGGTGCGGCCCGCGTCGCCGAGCGAGTGCAGCAGCTCCATCATGTGCAGCCGCTGGCGCGGGTCCATGCCGTTGAACGGCTCGTCGAGCAGCAGCACCTGCGGTTCGTGCACCAGCGCCGCCGCCACCCGGGCCCGCTGCCGCATGCCCTTGGAGTACGTGCCGATCCGGCGGTCCTGTGCGCTCTCCAACTCGACGAGGGCGATCGCCCGGCGGGCCGCCTCCTTCGGGTCGGGCAGCTTGTGCATCCTGGCGGTGGCGAGCACGAACTCGTACGCGGTGAGGAACGAGTGCACCGCCTCCCGCTCGCTGACCAGCCCGAGCCGGCGGTACACCTCGGGGTTGCGCCAGGTGGGCCGCCCGTCGAGGGTGACCGCGCCCCGCGACGGGGCGAGGAATCCGGCCATCATGTGCAGCAGCGTGGTCTTGCCGGCCCCGTTCGGTCCGAGCAGACCGGTCACCCCGGGGCCGAGGGACATGCTGACGTCGTTGACCGCGACCACGTTGCCGTACCAGCGGGAGACCCCGGCCAGGTCGAGGCTGCTGGTGGCGGTGGCCGTCGGCGCGGCGGCGGAGGAGGTCGTGGTCATCGTGCGGCCACCTTCCGGTAGCGGGCCAGCAGCAGGGCGACGCAGCCGGCCACGAGCGCGACGGCGGCCACGGCGTACAGCGGGCCGAACGGGCCGAGGTCGGGCACGAAGGCGTCCTGGTCGGTGATCAGCAGGTCGCGCAGTGTCCAGACGCCGACGCCCTGCACCAGGGTGGACGGCGAGGCGAGACCGGAGAGCTGGTTGGCCGCCTGTGAGGGCAGGATCGACATGGTGCCGACGATCGGCGTGGTCATCAGGAAGACCGCGACGATGCCACCGGCGGCGAAGGCCCGCTTGCCGGTCAGCGAGGCGACCAGCAGGCCGATCGAGGCGAAGACCGCCGCCCAGAGCCCGGCGTAGAGCAGCCCGCCGGTCAGGTCCACGAACTCGTCCCAGACCGCTCCGGGACCGTCCAGCGTGAACGCGCCGCCGAGGAACATGAACAGCTGCGGCGCACCGAGCAGCAGCCAGAGCGAAGTGACCAGGGCGAGCAGCTTGGCCAGCGGGTAGTCGGCGCGGGGCAGCGGCCGGGAGAAGTACAGCGGCAGCACACCGCTGCGCAGGTCCCGCGAGACCAGTTCGGGCGCGGCCACCGCGACGAAGAACAGGACCAGCCAGCTCATGTTGTCGGCGAACTGGGCGTACGTCATCACGACCTCGCCGAACTGGGCGCGGATCGCGGTGGCGGCGACGGCCACCATGAGCACGATGCCGACCACCAGCCAGGGGAAGATCTTCGCCTTGGCGCTGCGCCCCAGACCGAAGGCGGTGCGTACGCCGTGCAGGTAGAGCGATCCGAAGACGTACCGGCGGCCGAGCCGGGGACCGGTGTACCGCTGGTAGCCGATGTCGTGGATGACGCCGGTCGGCTCAGGCATGGGTGCTCTCCCTCCGGGAGAAGAGTTCGGAGACCCGGTGTCGGCGCTGGTCCAACCGGTGCAGCGGCAGGTCCAGCTCGGCCACCGCTCCGAGGATCAGGTCGTAGGTGCCGTCGTCGGCGAGCGGGACCAGGAGCAGTTGCCCCTCCCGGTTCACCGGCAGGTCGAGCGCGGTCAGCCGGGTCGCCAGCTCGTCGGTGCCCTCGCTGACCTCGACGGCGAGCACGTCGAGGGCCGTGGTCATCGCGGCGATGTGGTCGGCGCGCAGCAGCCGCCCGCCGTCGATCGCGACCAGCGTGTCGCAGATCCGCTCGACCTCGCCGAGCAGGTGGGAGCAGACCAGCACGGAGATGCCGAACTCGGTGCCGATCCGGTGCACCAGGGCCAGCATCGCGTCCCGGCCGGCCGGGTCGAGACCGTTGGTGGGCTCGTCGAGAAGCAGCAGGTCGGGGTCGTGCACCAGCGCCTGGGCCAGCTTGACCCGCTGCTTCATGCCGGTGGAGTAGCCGCCGACCGGGCGGTGTCGCTCCTCGTGCAGCCCGACGTGGCGCAGCGCCTCGGAGGCACGTTCCCGCGCGACCGTCTTCGGCAGGCCGCTGATCCGCCCGAGGTGGGTGACCAGTTCGGCGCCGGACAGGTCGGGTGGCAGGCAGTCGTGCTCCGGCATGTAGCCGACCCGGGCGCGTACCGCCGTGGGATCGGTGGTGGGGTCGAGGCCGAGTACGCGTACCTGGCCACTGGTCGGGGCGAGCAGGCCGAGCAGGAGCTTGATCAGCGTCGACTTGCCGGCGCCGTTGGCGCCGACCAGCCCGACTATTCCTGGCTCCACCGCTACCGTCAGCTCGGACAGTGCGGTGACCCCGCCGCCGTAGACCTTCGTCAACGACTCGGTTGCGATCAGTGTCACGTCGACAGCCTAGAGAGGGTCGGCAATGTTCCGGACCCCGGTGAGGGCCCCTGTTTCCCCTGATCCTCCCCGGGTGGCCGCCCCCTAGGGTGAGGCGTCCCGGACCTGGGCCGGCATCCCCGCCACCACCGGCACGCCGGAGTCGGTTGCGTACGCCGGGCCGGAAGAGGAGGATTCGACCCCGCACACTCAGTGATCGCGGCATTTGGTACACCATGGAGCATGCGACACGACAACCGGCGGAAGTGGCGGGCAGGAGGACGATGACGGCTGGCGGGCCCAAGGTGAGCGTGGTGGTGCCGGCGTACAACGCGGCCGGGACCATCCAGACGCTCGTCGACTCCCTGCTGCGGCAGTCCATGCCGGCGGCGGAGTTCGAGGTGATCTTCATCGACGACGGTTCGACCGACGACACCGGGGCCCTGCTGGACAAGCTGGCCGCCGCGCACCCGCACATCCAGGTGCTGCACACCGAGAACGCCGGTTGGCCGTCGCGTCCGCGCAACCTCGGGATCGCCCGGGCCCGCGGGGAGTACGTCCAGTTCGTCGACGACGACGACTGGCTCGCCGACGAGGCCCTGGAGCGGCTCCACGCGTACGCGGTGCGGCACGACGCGGACATCGCGATCGGCAGGATGGTCGGTCACGGTCGGACCGTGCCCCGGGAGCTGTTCCGCGTCGACCGCCCCGACGCCACGCTCCACGACGCCCCGCTCATCGACAGCATGACCTGCCACAAGATGTTCCGGCGGGCCTTCCTGCTGGAGCACGACCTGCGGTTCCCGGAGGACCGGAGACGTCTGGAGGACCACCATCTGGTGACCCGGGCGTACCTGCTCGCCCGCCGCGTCAGCGTGCTCTCCGGCTACACCTGCTACCACCACGCCAAACGGACCGACGGCGGCAACCTGACCGCCAGCCGACTCGATCCGGCCGAGTACTTCGACAGTCTGCGCGCCGTGCTGGACATCGTCGACGCGCACGTGCCGCCGGGTCCGCAGCGCGACCGGCTGCACCGGCGGTGGCTACGCAACGAGATGCTCGCCCGGCTGCGCGGCAAGCGGCTGCGGGACGCGCCACGGGACTGGGCCGACCAGGTCGTCGACGAGGTCGGCAGGACGATCCGGGAACGGTTCGCGCCGGGGGTCGCCGCCGCGCTGCCAGCGCTGCAACGGACCGTCACCGCGCTCGCCGCCGAGGGCCGCGTCGAGGACCTGCACCGCCTGGCCGAGTGGGAGGCGGGCGTCCGCGGCGTCGTCCGCCTGACCGGGTACGAACTGACCGGCTCGACGCTCGTCGTCACCCTGACCGGTCAGCTACGGACCGGCGACGGGCCGATCACGTTCACCCACGTCGACGGGCGGGACCTGCTCGTCGTACCGGTCGAGGAGATCCCCACCGACCTGCTCGACTGCACCGAGGAGCTGCGGCACGGCCGGCTGGACGTCCTCGCCCGGAGCGCCCGGGACGGCACTGAGTCCTTCCTGCCGGTGAGCTTCGAGGTGAAGCGCGTCACCGTTCCCGCAGGTGGCCTGCGCGTGGTCTACCGGGGCACGGCGACGGTCGACGTCGACACGCTCGACGGCGGTCCGGACCCGGGTGACTGGGCACTGAAGGCCCGGGTGTCCAGCTTCGGCTGGACCAAGGACGCGAAGGTGCCGCTGGCGTTGTCGGTCGGGGCCGACGGCCCGGTGGTGGTGGACAAGCGCCCGAGCCCGACTCCCCCGCCACCGCCGGAGAAGGTCGGCCTGTGGCGACGGGTGCAGCGGACGTTCGGCCGCCGTCCCGGCGCGACCGGGCCCGGCGCGGTCGGCGCCACCTGACCCTCGGACGGCCGCCGGGGCCGGTGGGGCCGTGGAAGGAGTGGCGCTCTCGACCGATCGGCGACCGGCTGCGAAACTGTGTGCCGGTCGCCGGAGTTGGGGGTCTGATGAGCAACGGGTGGGTGCTGCCCGACGAGGTGCTGCGGGACGCGCCGACGTACACGCCGCGTCCCGGCGAGCTCGCGGATCTGGAGTTGTTGCTCACTGGTGCGTACGCGCCGCTGACCGGCTTCATGACCCGGGCCGACCTGGTCTCCGTCAGCCGCCGTGGTCGGCTCGTCGACGGCGCACCGTGGCCGGTCGCGGTGACCCTCCAGGTGCCCACGACGCTGGTCCAGGGGCTCGACCTGCACGATCCGGAGCGCCGCACGGTGGTGCTCGCCGACGGTGAGGGAGCGCCGGTGGCGGCGCTGGAGGTGGCCGACGCCTGGCAGGTCCGTGACGGCGTGGCCGGCGTCGGCGGCACGGTCCGCCGGCTCGGCGACGGCGGGCAGGGCCCGTTCCAGCGGCTGCGCCGCCCGCCCGAGGAGATCCGGGCCATGCTGCCGCCCGGCCGGGTGCTCGGTGTGGTCGCCGACCGGCCGCTGCACCGCCCGCAACTGGCCCAGATCGCGCACGCCGTCCGGACACTCAGCGCCCACCTGTTGATCATGATTCCGGTGGGCGAGGAGGGCACCGGGGGCATGCCGCCGGAGGCGCTGGTGCGCGGCGTCTTCGCCGCCCGCGACCGGATGCCGCCGGCCACCCTGGTCGCGGTGCCGTTCTCCCGGAGGAGGGACGAGATCAGCGACGCCCTGCTGCGGGCCCGGGTGTCCGCCGCGTACGGCGTCACCCACCTGCTCTCCACCGGTGAGATGCTCTCCGGCGCCGGGCTGCGGGTGCTGGTGCCCCGGGAGCTCGCGTACGACAACCGCGACGGCCAGTGGCGCTGGCGCGAGGACATCCCGCCGCGCAACCGCCGGTTGGCGCTGACCCAGTCCGAGGTCGACGATCTGCTGGACCGGGGTTTCCCGTTGCCCGAGTGGCACACCCCGCCCGCGGTGGCGAAGGAGTTGACGCGGGCCCGGCCGCCCCGGCGGCATCGTGGGCTGGTGGTCTTCCTCACCGGGCTCTCCGGTTCGGGCAAGTCGACGGTCGCCCGGGGGCTCGCCGACACGCTGCGCGAGCAGGGCGAGCGTACGGTGACGCTGCTCGACGGCGACGTGGTGCGCCGCGAGCTGACCGCCGGGCTGGGCTTCAGCAGGGCCGACCGGGACACGAACGTGCGCCGGATCGGCTGGGTGGCCGCCGAGATCGCCCGGCACCGGGGCATCGCCATCTGCTGCCCGATCGCCCCGTACGCCCAGGCCCGGGCGACCGCCCGGGAGATGGCCACGGCGGCGGGCGCCGGTTTCGTCCTGGTGCACGTGGCCACGCCGTTGGAGGTGTGCGAGCAGCGCGACCGCAAGGGCCTGTACGCGCGGGCGCGGGCAGGTCTGCTCACCGGCATGACCGGCATCGACGACCCGTACGAGGAACCGACCGACGCCGATCTGGTGCTCGACACCACGGATCTCGCGGTGGAGAACGCCGTGCACGCGGTCCTGCACCAGCTCACCGAGACCGGCTGGGTCGAGCCGCCGCGTCCCGCGCTCTGACCCGGGGATCGTCCCTTCCGGGAGGTTGCCGACCCGCGCTATGTTTGCCCATGTTCGAAGATGTTCGTTGACGTGGGGCGCGGAGGGTGCCGATGCTCGCCCAACAACGCCAGGCGGCGATCCTGGACCGGGTCCGGGCGACCGGCGGGGTCCGCGTCGGTGAGCTGGCCGTCGAGTTCGGTGTCTCCGACATGACCATCCGGCGCGACCTGGACCTGCTGCACGAGCGCGGCCTGCTGGCCAAGGTACACGGCGGGGCCACCGTCGCCGGCTCCACCGACGAGCCCGGCTTCCAGGCCAAGTCGGTGCGCCAACAGGTCGAGAAGGCCGCCATCGCGGCCCGCGCGGCACGACTCGTGCATCCCGGCGCGGCGATCGCGCTCTCCGCCGGCACCACCACCGCCGAGTTGGCCCGACGACTGGTCGACGTGCCGTCCCTGACCGTGGTGACCAACTCGCTGCCGGTCGCCGACATCCTGCACGACCAGGGCCGGGACGACCAGACGGTGGTGCTCACCGGCGGCGTGCGGACGCCGTCGGACGCGCTGGTCGGACCGCTGGCCGTGGCGGCCGTCCGGTCCCTGCACCTGGACCTGCTCTTCCTCGGCGTCCACGGGGTCACCGACCGGGCCGGTTTCACCACGCCGAACCTGATGGAGGCGGAAACCAACCGCGCCCTGGTGGCCGCCGCCGATCGGCTCGTGGTGCTCGCCGACCACACCAAGTGGGGCACGGTCGGCCTCTCCGCCATCGCCCCGTTGTCGGACGCGCACGTGCTGGTCACCGACGACCGGCTGGCTCCGGAGGCCCGCCGGCTGCTCGCCGACCGGGTCGGTGAGCTGCTCGTGGTGCCGGCGACCGGACCAGGAGGGCCGCGATGAGGCGTACCGCGATCAGGCTGGCCGACGGCCGCGAACTGATCTACTTCGACGAACGGGACGACGGCGTCCGGGACCATCCGGACCGGCGCGACCTGCCCCCTCCCCCACCCGCCTCCCAGCTCCGCTACGACCCGCTCACCGACGAGTGGGTGGCGCTGGCGGTGCACCGGCAGACGCGCATCTTCCTGCCGTCGGCCGACCAGTGCCCGCTCTGTCCCTCGACCGACGAGTGGTCCAGCGAGATCCCGGCGCCCGACTACGACGTGGCGGTCTTCGAGAACCGCTTCCCGGCCCTGAGCGGCAACGTGGTCGACGAGCCCACCGAGATGACGCCGTTCACGGCGGTCCGGCCCGGGCAGGGGCGCTGCGAGGTGGTCTGTTTCACCGACGACCACCATGGCTCTTTCGCCGGCCTACCGCCGCGCCGGGTCCGTACCGTGCTCGACGCGCTGGCCGACCGGACCGCCGCGCTGGGCGAGTTGCCCGGAGTGGAGCAGGTGTTCTGCTTCGAGAACCGGGGGGTGGAGATCGGCGTGACCCTGCACCACCCGCACGGGCAGATCTACGCGTTCCCGTTCGTCACGCCGCGTACCCGGTCGCTGTTGGGCGCGGCCCGCCGGCACGCGGAGCGCACCGGAGGCCGGAACCTCTACGCCGACGTGCTCGCCGCCGAACGTGCGGCCGGCGAGCGGGTGGTCGCCGCCAACGACCACTGGACGGCGTACGTCCCGGCCGCTGCCCGCTGGCCGTTCGAGGTGCACCTCGCCCCGCACCGGCCGGTGCCCGACATCCCGGCGTTGGATGAGGCCGAGCGGGACGCCTTCGGCCCGCTCTACCTGGACCTGCTGCGCCGCTTCGACGGCCTGTTCGACGCGCCGATGCCGTACATCGCCGCCTGGCACCAGGCGCCGGTACGCGTGGACCGCGAGCTGGGTCACCTGCATCTGCAACTGTTCAGCGTGAAGCGGGCTGCGGACAAGTTGAAGTACCTGGCCGGTACGGAGTCCGCGATGGGCGTGTTCAGCAACGACATCGCCCCCGAGCAGGCCGCCGCCCGGCTCCGCGCCGTCTGAGTCGACCGCGACGTGCGCGGGACCTGCTGCGGTGACGCGTCGGGGCGGAGAGCAGGGCGCGGGGGGCCCGGGACAGGGCCCCCCGCGGGGAAGGGACGGCTGGCTGTCGGTGACAGCCGAGGAAGGCTGGCTGCTGGGCACGCGTGCCGCGCGGCGGCGACGGTCAACCTTCCAGGACGGGACTGGCATCTCGTCCACCCTGGTCAACGAGGCGCGCCGGAGCGGGTGACGCCGCACGGCGTGTCCGCCCGCGCCGCGCCGCCGGAGCCCGCGAGCCCGTCACAGGAGCCCGTCGGCGAGCCCGCCGCAGAGAGCCGCGAGCCCACCGGCGGTCGGCCGGCGGGCTCGCGGATACGGACGGAACTCAGGCGGCCAGGCGGCGGGCCAGGTTCTCGTCGAGCGTGTTCATGAACTCGTCGGTGGTCTGCCACGGGGCGTCCCGCGAGATGAGCAGCGCGAGGTCCTTGGTCATCTGCCCGCTCTCGACCGTGGAGACGATGACCTCCTCCAGGGTGTTGGCGAACTCGGTGACCGCCGGGGTGCCGTCCAGCTTGCCCCGGTGGGCCAGGCCCCGGGTCCAGGCGTAGATCGAGGCGATCGGGTTGGTGGAGGTCTTCTCGCCCTTCTGCCACTGCCGGTAGTGCCGGGTGACGGTGCCGTGCGCGGCCTCGGCCTCGACGGTGCGGCCGTCGGGCGAGAGCAGCACGGAGGTCATCAGACCGAGCGAGCCGAAGCCCTGCGCGACGGTGTCCGACTGCACGTCACCGTCGTAGTTCTTGCACGCCCAGACGTAGCCGCCCTCCCACTTGAGCGCGGCGGCGACCATGTCGTCGATGAGCCGGTGCTCGTAGGTGAGGCCTGCGGCGTCGAACTCCGCCTTGAACTCGTTCTCGAACACCTCGGCGAAGATGTCCTTGAACCGGCCGTCGTACGCCTTGAGGATCGTGTTCTTGGTGGACATGTAGACCGGGTAGCCGCGGTCCAGGCCGTAGCGGAACGAGGCCCGCGCGAAGTCCCGGATCGAGTCGTCGTAGTTGTACATGCCCATGGCGATACCGCCGCCCGGGAAGTTGGCGATCTCCATCTCGACCGGGTCCGACCCGTCGGCCGGGGTGTAGGTGATGGTGACCGTACCCGGGCCGGGGACCACGAAGTCGGTGGCGCGGTACTGGTCGCCGTGGGCGTGCCGGCCGATGATGATCGGCTTGGTCCAGCCCGGGACGAGCCGCGGCACGTTGGACATGATGATCGGCTCGCGGAAGACGACGCCGCCGAGGATGTTGCGGATGGTGCCGTTCGGCGACCGCCACATCTTCTTCAGCCCGAACTCCTCCACCCGGGCCTCGTCCGGGGTGATCGTGGCGCACTTGACGCCGACGCCGTGCTCCTTGATGGCGTTCGCGGCGTCGACGGTCACCTGGTCGTCGGTGGCGTCACGGTGCTGGATCGACAGGTCGTAGTAGTGCAGGTCGACGTCGAGGTAGGGCAGGATCAGCTGTTCGCGGATCTGCTTCCAGATGATCCGGGTCATCTCGTCGCCGTCGAGCTCCACGACCGGGTTGTTTACCTTGATCTTCGCCATCGGCCGGCGCTCCTCTCAGGGGACACATGCTCAAGCAGTACGAGCGTACTGGATCCGCCCCGAGCGGAAACATCGCGGCCACCCGTTCGCCGACGGGCAGGTGCCGGACGCGGCCTCCGGGCCCGACGGGAGTTACCCCGCCAGACCCGGCGCATGCGCGGTGGATCAGTCGGCCTGCTCGGTGCCGTGCAGCCACTGGACCACCTGCAGGATCACCCCGTTGGGGTCGGTGACCTGGAAGAACCGCTCCCCCCAGGGCTCGGTCTGCAACTCGGTGACGATCGGCACACCGGCGGCCTGCAGGCGGGCGTACTCGGCGTCGATGTCGTCCACCACGAAGACGACGAGCAGGCCCTCGGCCCGCTGATCCTTCAGGCTCGGGGGCTGGAGGCTGGCCAGGCCCGTACGCAGGAAGATCAGGTTGAAGCCGACCCCGTCCCGGGCGAGCGAGACGAACCCGTCGGCCGACATCTCCTCCCGGAACCCGAAGTGCTGCTTGACGAACTCGGCCGACGTCGTCACGTCCTCGACGTTGAGCGAGATGGCCGAACCGGTGATCTGCATGCGCTCTCCCACCTTGCGGAAACTTACTCCGTACATTGTACATCGTACTGCGTACAGAGATTTGGCCTGCAAAGATCGGAGAGTGCCCGACCATCACACCGGAGGCGGCGATCCCGCCCACACGCTGCGCCTGCTCTGGCGGCAGCCCGACGCCGACCCCCCGCGCCGCGGCCCCCGCCAGGGCCGCTCGTTGGACGAGATCGTGATGGCCGCCATCGCGCTGGCCGACGCCGAGGGGCTGGACGCGGTGACCATGCGAGCGCTCGCCCAGGCCGTCGGCGTGGCACCGATGACCCTCTACACGTACGTGCCGGGCAAGGCCGAGCTGCTCGACCTGATGTTGGACGCGATCTATGCGGACATGCCCCGGCCGGACCTCTCCGACCAGCCGTGGCGGGTGCGGGTGGCGGCGCTCGCGCAGGACAACCGGGAGCTCTTCACCGCCCACCCCTGGGCCGCCGAGGTCGCCACCGGTCGCCCGCCGCTGGGGCCGGGCCTGATGGCCAAGTACGAGCACGAGCTGCGCGCCTTCGACGACACCGGCCTGGACGACGTCACCCGGGACGCCGCGTTGACCTTCGTCCTCGACTTCGTCCGGGCCGCGGCCCGCTCGGCGGCCGAGGCGCGCTCCGCCCGAGCGCAGAGCGCCTGGACCGACGAGCAGTGGTGGACAGCGAACGCCCCCCTCCTGGCCCAGGTCCTCGACGAGCAGCAATACCCCACCGCCGTACGCGTCGGCGCCGCCGCCGGCACCGCCCAGAACGCCGCCTACCACCCCGACCACGCCTACACGTTCGGCCTGACCCGCATCCTGGACGCCCTGACCACCCTCATCGACCAGTCGAGTTGATCAAGAAGTTTGCGTCTCCGGATCGCGCTTCGGAGACGCAAACCTCTTGATCAACGCGGGGTGGAGACAGTGCAGCGCCCCACGACCGGGAGAGGGCGTGGGGCGCTGGGTGGGAGGTCGGGGCTACATGTTGACGACGTCGGCCTGCTTGGCGCGGACGGCCTCGGCGGCCTCCTTGAGGCTGGCCAGCTCGTCGGCGTCCAGGTCGGTCTCGACCACCCGCTTGACGCCCTCGGCGCCGATCGCCGCCTCCACGCCCAGGTAGACACCGGAGATGCCGTACTCGCCGTCGACCCAGGCGCAGACCGGCATGACCTCGCCGGAGTCCTCGGCGACGGCCTTGGCCATCCGCGCCGCGGCGGCCGACGGGGCGTAGTACGCCGAACCGGTCTTGAGCAGGGCGACCACCTCGGCCCCACCGTTACGGGTGCGGACGACCAGGTCCTCGATCTGCTCGGCCGGCATCACCTCACGCAGCGGCTTGCCGTTCACGCTGCTCTGCGACGGCACCGGGACCATGGTGTCGCCGTGCGACCCCAGGGTCAGCGTCTTCACCGACTTCACCGGTACCTCCAGCGCCTCGGCGACGAAGTTGGAGAACCGGGCGGTGTCGAGCATGCCGGCCTGGCCGAGCACCCGGTTACGCGGGAACTGGGTGGCGATCTGGGCCAGCGCGGTCATCTCGTCCAGCGGGTTGGAGACCACGATGACGACGGCGTTCGGGGCGTACTTGGCGACGTTCTCGGCGACCTGGCGCACGATCTTCGCGTTGGTCTCCAGCAGGTCCATCCGGCTCATGCCCGGCTTGCGCGGCAGGCCGGCGGTGATGACGACGACGTCGGAGCCCTCGATGCCCTCGTAACCCTCGCCGGTCGGGCTGGTGGTGACGCCGACGACCTTGGTCTCGAAACCCTCGACCGCACGGGACTGGTTGAGGTCGAGGGCGATGCCCGCGGGCTTGCCCTCGATGATGTCGGTGATCACGACGGTGTCGAAGACGTCGTACTCGGCCAGGCGCTGCGCGGTGGTGGAGCCGTAGAATCCGGCGCCGACGACAGTGACCTTCTTACCCATGGTCGTCCCACTCCCTGCTACCAGTCGGTTTTCCGGACGGTATCAGCCATCCTGGCACCGGGCAGGGCAGGGGCGGACGGTTATGGGCCTTCCGTCACCTCAGCCGCGTTCGGCCCGCTCGACCACGTTGGTCAGCAGCATGGCGCGGGTCATCGGACCGACCCCGCCGGGCATCGGCACCACCTTGCCGGCCACCTCGAAGACCTCCGGGTCCACGTCGCCGGTGTAGCGACCCTTGCCGTCGGAGCCGATGACCCGGGTGATGCCCACGTCGACCACGACCGCGCCCGGGGTGACCATCTCGGCGGTGAGCAGGCCGGGTACGCCGGCCGCGACGATGACGATGTCGGCGGCGCGGGTGTGTGCGGCGAGGTCGAGGGTGCCGGTGTGGCAGAGCGTCACGGTGGCGTTCTCGCTGCGCCGGGTCAGCAGCAGCCCGAGCGGACGCCCGACGGTGTTGCCCCGACCCACCACCGCGACGTTGGCGCCGCGCAGCGGCACCTCGTGCCGACGGAGCAGTTCCACGATCCCGCGCGGGGTGCACGGCAGCGGCGCGTCGTAGCCGAGCACCAGCCGACCCAGGTTGACCGGGTGCAGGCCGTCGGCGTCCTTGTCCGGGTCGATCAGTTCGAGCACCCGCTGGGTGTCCAGGTGTGCCGGCAGCGGCAGCTGGACGATGTAGCCGTGGCATGCCGGGTCGGCGTTGAGCTCCGCCACGGCCCGGTCGACCTGCTCCTGGGTCGCGTCCGCCGGCAGCTCCCGCCGCAGCGAGGCGATGCCCACCTCGGCGCAGTCGCGGTGCTTGCCGTTGACGTACGCCTGGGAACCGGGGTCGCTGCCGACCAGGACCGTGCCCAGCCCCGGCACGGTCCCCCGTTCCGCCAGGGCCTTGACCCGCGTCCGCAGCTCGTCCTTGATCTCCGCCGCAGTCGCCTTGCCGTCCAGAAGCGTCGCCGTCACGACCTGATCGTCTCACGCCCACCACCGTCGCCTCTCCCGACCTGGCGGGCCGACGACGCGGACCACGAAACTACTTTCCGTAAGGTGTCGTTCCTCACTCGGAGTGACGGCTTGTGCCGCCGGCCACCACGGCTCCGGACAACGGGCGCACGAACACCCGCAACCCGACGATCGATTCGTCCGGCCCCGAGAAGGCGTCGACCACTGCGTCACGCCCCTCAACCGTCGCAAGCATCCGCGCGCCGCCGACGCTTTGGGCGGTTCGGCCTAGCACGCCGACAAGCCCTCGCCAACCTGTACGCCCTCGTTCTGTTACCCCTTCGAGACCGGCACGTTGCCGAGCCCCGGTGCACGACCTACCGTTGCCCAGCGTTGCGCAGAGTCACCTCAATGTCGGGCTCAATAGCGCAGCGTAATGAGATGAGGAGGCTCAATGCGCGTTCGTAGGCTCGCCGCCTGGACCGCCCTCCCGCTCGCGGTGACCCTGGGCCTGGTGGCCTGCGGCTCGGGCGGCAGCGGTTCCGGTGAGAGCGACCCCAACGCGGCCGTGCGGATCGAGATCGCCGAGCCGCAGCACCTGGTGCCGACCAACACCAACGAGACGAGCGGTTCCCAGGTGCTCGCCGCCCTGTTCAGCCCGCTCGTCGACTACGACGAGGCCCACAAGCCGTACGCGGTGGCGGCCGAGTCGATCACGTCCGAGGAGAACACCACCTGGACGATCACGCTGAAGGACGGCTACACGTTCCACAACGGCGAGGACGTCACCGCCGACAACTACATCGACGCCTGGAACTACGGCGCGTACGCCCCGAACGGGCAGAACTCCAGCTACTTCTTCGAGAAGATCGCCGGGTACGACGACCTCCAGGGCGAGGACCCGAAGGCCACCACGCTCAGCGGGCTGAAGAAGGTCGACGACGACACCTTCACCGTCACGCTGTCCCAGCCGTACAGCGAGTTCACCGCGATGCTCGGGTACACCGCCTTCTACCCGCTGCCGGAGGCCGCGTTCTCCGCTCCCGGCGAGCTGGCCGAGGGGTACGAGCAGGCGCCGATCGGTCAGGGTCCGTTCAAGATGAAGGGCACCTGGCAGCACGACGCCAAGGTCGAGGTCGAGCGCTACGACGCCTTCCCCGGCGAGCAGCCGAAGGTGGCCGGCGTCGAGTTCCGGATCTACCAGCAGCTCACCGCCGCGTACGCGGACGTGCTTTCGGACAACCTCGACGTGATCAAGACCATCCCGACCGAGAACCTCTCCACCGCCGCCACCGACCTGGGTGACCGGTTCCAGCAGAGTCCCGCGTCGTCGCTGCACTTCCTGGCCTTCCCCACCTTCCAGGAGGAGTACAGCAACCCGGACGTCCGCAAGGCCATCTCGATGGCGATCGACCGTGAGGAGATCACCCGGTCGATCTTCAAGGACTCGCAGCAGCCGGCCCGCTCGTTCGTCTCCCCGGTGGTCGCCGGCTACCGGGAGAACACGGTCGGCTCACCGGGCGAGTTCGACCCGACCAAGGCCAGGGCGCTGTACGAGGCCGCAGGCGGGCCGTCGCAGATCACCCTGTCGTACAACGGCGACGGTGGGCACAAGGACTGGATCGACGCCACCTGCAACCAGCTCAAGGCCAACCTGGGTGTGGACTGCGTCGGCAACGCCGAGCCGAAGTTCGCCGACCTGCTCACCAAGGTCAAGGCCAAGCAGCCGGTCGGCCTGTTCCGGATGGGCTGGATCATGGACTACCCGTCCATGGAGAACTACCTGGGCCCGCTCTACAGCTCGAACGGTTCGTCGAACTACTACGGCTACCGCAACCCGGAGTTCGACAAGCTGCTCGCCGAGGGCGCCAGCGCCCCCAGCGAGGACGAGGCGATCGAGAAGTACCAGGCGGCCGAGGACCTGCTGGCCGAGGAGATGCCGGTGGTGCCGCTGCGCTTCGGGCAGAACAACTTCGGTCACTCGACCAAGGTGAAGAACGTGGAGATGGACCTCTTCGACCGGATCGACCTCATCCAGATCGAGGCCGTCTCGTAACGACCACGGGCGCGGGTCGGGTCGAGGTGACCCGACCCGCCACGTGGTTCGCCCTTTTTGGGGAGACTGCCTAGTATGTTCCGCTTCATCGTGCGGCGCCTGCTTCAGATGGTCCTGGCCTTCTTCGGCACCACGCTGATCGTCTACGCGCTGATGTTCGCCGGCCAGGGCGACCCGATCCAGGCGCTCGCCGGTGAACGTCCGGTGACCGAGGCCCAACGGGCCTACCTCACCGAGAAGTACCACCTCGACGCGACCGGGGTCGGCGGCTTCTTCTACCGCTACGTCGACTACCTCTCCAACCTGCTCCGTGGCGACCTCGGCGAATCGCTCACCGGCCGGTCGATCGGCGACATCCTCGCCACCGCCTGGCCGGTCACCATCAAACTGGCGCTGATCGCTCTCGCGGTCGCCGTGATCTTCGGAGTCACCGCGGGCGTCCTCGCCGGCATCCGACGGGCCGGCATCTTCGACAACGCCACGCTGCTGCTGACGCTGCTGGTGCTCGGCATCCCGACCATCGTGCTCGCGCCGCTCGCGCAGTACTTCCTCGGCGTCCGGTGGCAGGTCTTCCCACCCACCGCCGGTGCCGACCCCGACTTCCGCTCCCTGCTGCTGCCCGGGATCGTGCTCGGCTCGCTCTCGCTGGCCACCGCGCTGCGGCTGACCCGTACCTCGGTGGCCGAGAACCTGCGCGCCGACTACGTGCGTACCGCCCGCTCCAAGGGCCTGCCGAACCGGCGGGTGGTCAGCGTGCACGTGCTGCGCAACTCGCTCATCCCGGTGATCACCTTCCTCGGCGTCGAGGTGGGCAACCTGATGAGCGGCGCGATCATCACCGAGGGCGTGTTCAACATCCCCGGCGTCGGCTTCAACCTGTTCCGCGGCATCCGCACCGAGGACGGCCCGCTGGTGGTGGGCATCGTCAGCGTGCTCGTCGTGGTCTACCTGGTCTCCAACCTGGTGGTGGACATCCTGTACGCCGTCCTGGACCCGAGGATCCGCTATGTGTGAGCGCAGCGAGGGGACGGCATGAGTGAGCGCCAGCGAACGAATCATCAGCTCAGCGGAAATGCCGAAACCGAGCGCAGCGAGGGGGCGGCATGAGTGAGCGCCAGCGAACGAATCGGCCAGCGCAGCGGAAATGCCGGCACTGAGCGCAGCGAAGGGACGGCATGAGTGAGCGCCAGCGAACGAATCATCAGCTCAGCGGAAATGCCGGCACCGAGCGCAGCGAGGGGACGGCATGAGTGACTTCGAGACCGTCGCGGCGACGGAGAACCAGGCCGCGCGACGGGGGCCGTCGGGTGAGCCGGGCGCGCCGGACCAGGTCGGCCGCCCTCGCAAGCCGCGCAGCCTGGCCGGGGACGCCTGGCGCGACCTGCGCCGCAAGCCGATCTTCTGGATCAGCTTGTTCCTGGTGCTGCTGGTGGCCGCGATGGCCGCCGTGCCCGGGCTCTTCACCGGCAACGATCCGGGCGACTGCGTGCTGTCCCGGCAGCACGCCGCCCCGTCCGGCGGCGCGATCTTCGGGTACGACTTCCAGGGCTGCGACACGTACGCCCGCGCGGTCTACGGCGCCCGCGCGTCCCTGCTGGTCGGCGCCCTCTCGGCGCTGCTCACCGGGGTGATCGCGTTGGTCGTCGGGATGCTCGCCGGCTACTTCGGCGGCTGGGTCGACGCGGTGCTCTCCCGGGTGATCGACATCGTGCTCGGCATCCCCCTGCTGCTGGCCGCGATCGTGCTGCTCAAGCGGGTCGCCAGCGACAGCGCCACGGTACGCGTCGGTGCCGTCATCTTCGTGCTCGCGGTGCTCGGCTGGACCACCGCCGCCCGGGTGGTCCGCTCGTCGGTGATCACCGCTCGGGAGCAGGACTACGTGTCCGCCGCCCGGATGCTGGGTGCCGGCAACGGCCGGATCATGTGGCGGCACATCCTGCCGAACGCGCTCGCCCCGGCGATCGTGGTGCTGACCATCGCGCTCGGTTCGTTCATCGCCGCCGAGGCGACACTCTCGTTCCTCGGCATCGGCCTGCGGGAGCCCACCATCTCCTGGGGTATCGACATCAACAACGGTCGGGTGCACATGCGGGAGTCGGCGACACCGCTGGTCGTCCCGTCGACGTTCCTGGCCCTGACCGTACTGGCGTTCATCATGCTGGGCGACGCCATCCGCGACGCGTTCGACCCGAAGCTGCGGTGACCGACATGACCACGACGCCACCGACCCCGGCCACCCCCACCCCGCCCGGCGGCCACCTGCTCCAGGTACGGGACCTGCACATCGAGTTCCGCACCGGCGAGGGAGTGGCCAAGGTGATCAACGGGGTCAGCTACCACCTGGATCCGGGCGAGACCCTGGCGGTGCTGGGCGAGTCTGGCTCCGGGAAGTCCGTCACCGCGCAGGCGGTGATGGGCATCCTGGACAGCCCACCGGCGCACGTCAGCTCCGGACAGATCCTCTATCAGGGGCGCGACCTGCTCACCCTGCCCGAGGAGCAACGCCGGCAGGTGCGGGGCAAGGAGATCGCGATGATCTTCCAGGACGCCCTCTCCGCGTTGAACCCGGTCTTCCCGGTCGGTTGGCAGATCGGCGAGACGCTGCGCCAGCGGCTCGGCATGTCCCGGGCCGACGCCCGTCGCCGCGCGGTGGAGTTGATGGACCTGGTGCAGATTCCGGCCGCCGGCGCACGTCTGGGCGACTATCCGCACCAGTTCTCCGGCGGTATGCGCCAGCGCGTGATGATCGCGATGGCGCTGGCCATGGAACCGAAGGTGCTCATCGCCGACGAACCGACCACCGCGCTCGACGTCACCGTGCAGGCGCAGATCATGGACCTCCTCGCCGACCTGCGGCGGGACCTGGACATGGCGATGATCCTGATCACCCACGACCTGGGCGTGGTCGCCGACGTGGCCGACCGGATCGCCGTCATGTATGCGGGCCGCATCGTCGAGCACGCCGACGTGCGGTCGCTGTACCGGGCACCTGCCCACCCGTACACCAAGGGGCTGCTGGCGTCGATCCCGCGCCTGGACCAGCGCGGCGGGCGGCTCTCCACCATCCGGGGCCTGCCGCCGAACCTGATGCGCATCCCCAGCGGCTGTCCCTTCCATCCCCGATGCCCGTACGCGCAGCAGGTCTGTGTGGACGAGGTACCGCACGACCTGGTCCTCGGCGACGGCCGGACCAGTGCGTGCCACTTCGCGCAGGAGGTACGTGATGACCGCGCCGACTGAGCCCACCACCGTGCGCGGCGAGACGCTCCTCGACGTCGACGACGTGGTCAAGCACTTCCCGATCACGCAGGGGGTGCTGTTCCAGAAGAAGGTCGGCGCGGTGAAGGCCGTCGACGGGGTGAGCTTCCAGCTCCGCCGGGGCGAGACGCTGGGCATCGTCGGCGAGTCCGGCTGCGGCAAGTCCACCCTGGCCCGGCTGCTGATGCGGCTGGAACGCCCGACCGCCGGGCGGGCCACCCTGGCCGGGCAGGACCTCTTCGCCGCCTCCGGCGCCCGGCTGCGCCGGATCCGCCGGAACATGCAGATGGTCATGCAGGACCCGTACACCTCGCTGAACCCGAGGATGACCGTCGGCGACATCATCGGGGAGCCGTTCGAGATCCACCCCGAGGCGGCCCCGAAGGGCAGTCGCGACCGGCGGGTGCAGGAGCTGCTCGACGTGGTCGGGCTGAACCCGGAACACGTCAACCGCTACCCGCACCAGTTCTCCGGCGGTCAGCGGCAGCGCATCGGCATCGCCCGGGCACTCGCGCTGCGGCCCGAGGTGATCGTCTGCGACGAGCCGGTCTCCGCGCTGGACGTCTCCATCCAGGCCCAGGTGATCAACCTGCTGGAGCAGCTCCAGGACGAGTTGGGGCTGTCGTACATCTTCATCGCGCACGACCTGTCCGTGGTGCGGCACATCTCGGACCGGATCGCGGTGATGTACCTGGGCCGGATCGTGGAGATCGGCACCGAGGACGAGATCTACCAGCGCGCCACCCACCCGTACACGCAGGCGCTGCTCTCGGCCGCGCCGGTGCCGGACCCGGACGCCCGGGAGCATCGGACGGTGATCCGGTTGCACGGTGACGTGCCGAGCCCGGCCGACCCGCCGAGCGGCTGCCACTTCCGGACCCGCTGCTGGAAGGCCCAGGAGATCTGCGCCGTCGAGGATCCGCAGGCGGTGCCACGGGCCGCCGACCCGCACCCGTCCGCCTGTCATTTCGCCGAGCTGCGATCGGTGTAAGGAAGGGTCCCCTGCTAACGCCTGGTGTATAGCAGGGGACCCTTCCTAACATCACAGCCGCAAGCGCACACGGCGCCGCCGGTCGCGCGGCGGCGGGTCAGTGGAAGAAGTGCCGGGTGCCGGTGAGGTACATGGTGACGCCGGCCTGCTTGCAGGCGGCGATCACCTCCTCGTCCCGGATCGAGCCGCCCGGCTGCACGATGGCCCGGATTCCGGCGTCGATGAGGATCTGCGGGCCGTCGGCGAACGGGAAGAACGCGTCCGAGGCCGCCACCGCGCCCCGCGCCCGGTCGGCACCGGCCCGGCTGACCGCCAGTCGCGCCGAGTCCACCCGGTTGACCTGCCCCATCCCGACACCGACCGTGGCGCCGTCCTGCGCCAGCAGGATCGCGTTGCTCTTCACCGCGCGCACCGCCCGCCAGGCGAAGGCCAGGTCGGCCAGGGTCGCCTCGTCGGCCGCGTCACCGGTGGCCAGCCGCCAGGTCGCCGGGTCGTCGCCCTCGGCGTCGACCGCGTCGCGTTCCTGCACCAGCACGCCGCCGGTGATCTGCCGCCACTCCGTGGACGGCGGACGGAACTCCGGTGCCCGCAGCAGCCGGATGTTCTTCTTGGCCTGGAGCACCTCGGCGGCCCCCGGCTCGTAGCCGGGCGCCACCACGACCTCGGTGAAGATCTCGGCGATCTGCCCGGCCAGCTCGACCGAGACCGGACGGTTCACCGCGATGACGCCGCCGAAGGCGGAGACCGGGTCGCAGGCGTGTGCCTTGCGGTGCGCCTCGGCCACGTCCGCGCCGACCGCGATCCCGCACGGGTTGGCGTGCTTGATGACGGCCACCGCCGGCTGGTCGGCGAAGTCGTTCGCGGCCCGCCAGGCGGCGTCGGCGTCGACGTAGTTGTTGTAGGACATTTCCTTGCCGTGCAACTGCTCGGCCTGGGCCAGGCCGGGCGGGCTCGCCGGGTCCGCATAGACCGCCGCGCCCTGGTGCGGGTTCTCGCCGTACCGCAGCACCGCCTGCCGCCGCAGCGCCAGCCCGGCGAACTCCGGCCCGCCGTCGGCGGCCGGGGCCAGGGACGTGGCGAACCAGTCGGCGACCGCCACGTCGTACTCGGCGATGTCGGCGAAGGCGCGGGCGGCCAGCGCCCGCCGCTGCGCCAGGGTGAAGCCACCGCCGTCGAGCGCGGCCACCAGCAGCGGGTACGCGGCCGGGTCGGTCACCACGGCCACCGAGGCGTGGTTCTTGGCGGCGGCACGCACCATCGCCGGACCGCCGATGTCGATCTGCTCGACGCACTCGTCCTGGCTGGCGCCGGAGGCGACGGTCTGCTGGAACGGGTAGAGGTTGGAGACCAGCAGGTCGACCCCGGCGATGCCGTGCTCGTCGAGCTGGGCGACGTGGGTGTCCTTGCGCAGGTCGGCGAGGAGTCCACCGTGGATCTTCGGGTGCAGGGTCTTCACCCGGCCGTCGAGGATCTCCGGGAAGCCGGTCACCTGCTCCACGGCGGTCACCGGTACGCCGGCACCGGCGATCGTCGACGCGGTGCTGCCGGTCGAGACGATCTCCACCCCGGCGGCGTGCAGGGCCTTGGCCAGGTCGACCAGACCGCTCTTGTCGTAGACGCTGACCAGTGCCCGCCGGATCGGGCGGCGCCCGTCCTCGATGGAACTCACGGAACTGTGACCTTTCTCCCGGTGATCGTCCAGCCGTCGCGGACCAGCCGGCCCACCTGCTCGACGAGTTGCTGCCGCTCGGCTTCCTTGATGCGCTCGGTGAGCGTGTCCACGTCGTCGTCGTCGTGCACCGGCACCGCCACCTGCGCCACGATCGGGCCGGTGTCCATTCCGGCGTCGACGAAGAAGAGCGTCGCCCCGGTGACCTTCACGCCATAGGCGAGCGCGTCCCGCGGGCCGTGGATGCCGGGGAAAGCCGGCAGCAGGGTGTTGTGCGTGTTCAGGTAGCGGTCGCCGAAGGCGGCGAGGAACCGGGAACCGACAAGCTTCAGGAACCCGGCGGAGACGACCAGGTCGGGCCGGTGCGCGGCGACCTGCTCGGTGAGCGTCGCGTCCCACTCCTCGCGGGACGGGTGGTCCTTGACCTTCGCCACGAAGGTCGGCACCCCGGCGGCGGCGGCCCGGTCCAGCCCGGCGATGCCGTCGCGGTCCGCGCCCACCGCGACCACCCGGGCCCCGTACGCCGGGTCGGCGGTCGCGTCCAGCAGCGCCTGCAGGTTGCTGCCGGAGCCGGAGACGAGGACGACGATGCGGGCGGGCTCGGTCACCGGCACACCCTATCCGGCGGCGGATCAGCGCTGGTCCGGTGCCCACCCGATGGGCCGCCGACCCTTCGCCGACCACCGAAGTCGCACAGACCGGGTACGCTGCCGGTCGCTTGGGACCGGCGCATGTCCGGCCCGCACCCGTCAGCGACACGTACGTGAGGAGCTCGTCACCATGCAGCCCGGATACCCGTCCCAGCCGCCCCAGCAGGTCGACAACAACATGACGATGTCGATCGTCGCCATCTTCCTGTTCTGGCCGCTGGCGATCCCCGCCATCATCAACGCCTCGAAGGTCAACCAGCTGCTCCAGCAGGGTGACTACGCCGGTGCCCAGGCCGCGTCCGCCGAGTCGAAGAAGTGGTCCAAGTGGGCCATCATCGTCGGTGTCGCGTGGCTCGTGATCGTGCTGCTCTGCTGCCTGGGCGGTGGCGTCCTCGGTTCGCTCAGCGGCTCGAACGCCTGAGTAACGGAACCACATGCAACCCGGTAACCCCGGTCAGGACCCGTACGGCCAGCAACAGCCGTACGGGGATCCGACAGCTCCACCTCCGCACAACCCGTACGCGCCACCGGCGGCCAATCCCTACGCACCTCCGCCGGCCAACCCGTACGCCACACCGGAGCCGCACACGCCCGCGGTCGACCCGTACCAGCAGGCAGACCCGTACCAGCAGGTCGATCCGTACCAGCAGGTCGACCCGTACGGCCAGCAGCCGCCTACCTCGGGGCAGCCCTACGATCCGTACTCTGCACCGCCCGCCGGACAGCCGGCGTACGGTCAGCCCCCGGCCTACGGGCAGCCGCCGACGTCGGGGCACCCCTACGGCCAGCCCTACCAGGACCCGTACGCCCCGCAGCCGTACGGCGGCGCGCCGATGTACCCGCACGCGGGTTTCGTCGGCCACGGCGGCCAGCAGAACACCCTCGCGCTGGTGGCGATGATCCTGGGCATCGCGTCGATCCCGCTGAACTGCTGCTACCTCGGTATTCCGCTGGGTCTGGCCGCGGTCATCACCGGCTGGCTCGGCAAGCAGAAGGTCGACCAGGGCCTGGCCGGCAACCCGGGGCAGGCACTCACCGGCCTGATCTGCGGCGGCATCGGCCTGCTGCTGGGCCTGCTCTATGTCGTGCTGATCGCGGTGAACTACGCCGTGCCGCGACTTTGAACCAGCAGTACGCGAGGGGCGCTCCGGACGACCGGGGCGCCCCTCGTCGTGAGCAGGCCCGCTGTCGAGGTCTGGCCGCCCTGCGGCAGGTCTAGACGGCGCGTCGGGTGAGCCAGCGGACCGCCCCCGCACCGAGCACCGCCCCACCGCCCGTGATCAGCGTCGCGGCCAGCGCCACCTGCCACCCGACCGGGCCGACCTCGGCCAGCCGACCGGCACCGAGCGGTCCGCCGGAGACCTCCGCGAGCACCCCCAGCAGCACCCCGGCCACCGGACCGACGAGTACGGCCGGCACCAGCAGACGCCGCCAGCGCAGCGGAGCGCGGTCCGCCCCGGCCGACCGGATCAACCGGCGGGCCAGCAGCCCACCGGCGGCCATACCCACCAGGACCGGCATCGCGAGAACCATGATCGAGGCGGGCCCGTCGACCGGCCCGCTCGGCAGCCCGGCGAACAACGGCAGCGCCGGTAGCGCGCCGACGGAGACCTCGCTGGTGCGGACGGCCGTGTCGGTGCCCACGGCGAAACCAGGCCCGAGCAGGTAGCTGGTGGACCAGACGGTGGCGTTGGGCGCGTACGCCAGGCTGACCAGCGTGATGCCAGCCTGCCCGGCCACACCGGTGCGGTAGGCGCCGATCAGGTCGGCCGCGTCGCCCCCGCCGGTCGCCACGGCCAGTCCCGCCCCGGCGGCTCCCGCGCCGAGCAGCACCAACGCGGCCACCAGACCGGCACGGACCCCTTCGCGTACCGGCCCCGGCAGCTTCCCTGCGAGCACCTCGGCCAGCCCGGTGGTCCGGGCCGCGCCGAGACCCGCGGCGAGCGTGCCGAGCACCGCGAGCGTCACGCCGGCCCGTGGCCATGACACACCGGTGCCACCGGAATCGACGAGCAGCGCGGCGAGCAGGCCGATCAGGGCGTATCCGACGCCGACCGCCGCCGCGACGGCGACCGTGCGGCCCGGGGACCGGTCGCCGCGTGCGCCGACCGCGCGGCTGGCGTGCACGCCGGCCCGGGTGAGCCGCCAGATCGCCAGCACGGTGACCGCGAGCGGGGCCAGGCCCAGGGGGCCGGCGGCGGTCTCCAGCGGTACGCCGTGCCCGAGCAGCCAACCGGCCGCGCCCGCGCGGATCGCGCCCAGCGGGGTGGCGGCGCCTTCGCTGAGCTGGAACAACCAGAGCACGAGCACCACCGGCAACCAGGAGGTGAGCGCGGCCCCACCGGCCGCCACCAGCGCGGCGACCGCGAGGGGCGGGTGACGGCGGCCGCCGGGTGTGCCCCGTTGCACCGGTACCCGACGGGGCGGGCCGGCACGACCGGGTGGCCGGGCGCCGACCCCACGGGCGTCGGTGGCCCGGCGGGGCTGGTCAGGGGTGACGGAGGACATCGTCTCTACTCTGGCATGTCGGGGCCGCCTCGGCTGTCCGACACCACCCCGTCCGGAGGTGAGTTCGCCTGATCCGCCGTGCCGGCAAGGGGCTCCGGTCTAGCCTCGGCTCAGAGCCGTGGCCGACGTCGCGGCAGTTAGTGTCCGGAGGGAAGCCGTGAACGCTCCGTATCCACCGCCCCCGCCGCCACCGGCGGGCCGGGACCGCACCACCCTGTGGGGCGTGCTGGGCATCGTGACCGGGGTGCTCTGTTGCGGCATCCTCGGCATCGTCTTCGGTTGGCTGTCGATCCGCGACGCGCGCCGCTACCGGCAGTCCCCGGTGCTGGGCTACGTCTCGATCGGTCTGGGTGTGGTCAACATCGTGGTCAGCCTGATCCTGTCCGCCACGGGCAACTACCCGTACTGGAACCGCTGAGGGGCCGACCTTCCGGTCGGCCCCTCGAAGACTGTCGTACCGGCTCAGCCGGCGGACATGATCTCGCGCATCAGCTTGGCGGTCTCGGTCGGGGTCTTGCCGACCTTGACACCCACCGCCTCCAGCGCCGCCTTCTTCGCGTCGGCGGTGCCCGCCGAACCGGAGATGATCGCACCGGCGTGCCCCATGGTCTTGCCGGGCGGGGCGGTGAAGCCGGCGATGTAGCCGACCACCGGCTTGGTGACGTTGGCCTTGATGTACTCGGCCGCCCGCTCCTCGGCGTCGCCGCCGATCTCACCGATCATCACGATGGCGTCGGTGTCCGGGTCGGCCTCGAACGCGGCCAGCGCGTCGATGTGCGTGGTACCGATGATCGGGTCGCCACCGATGCCGACGCAGGTCGAGAAGCCGATGTCCCGCAGCTCGTACATCATCTGGTAGGTCAGCGTGCCGCTCTTGCTGACCAGGCCGATCCGGCCGCTGCCGGTGATGTCGGCCGGGATGATGCCGGCGTTGGAGGAACCCGGCGAGGCGATGCCGGGGCAGTTCGGCCCGACGATCCGGGTCCGCTCGCCCTTGCCCGTGTTGTACGCCCAGAAGGCGGCGGTGTCGTGCACCGGCACGCCCTCGGTGATCACCACGGCCAGCGGGATCTCGGCGTCGATCGCCTCGATGACCGCGCCCTTGGTGAACTGCGGGGGCACGAAGATGACGGTGACGTCGGCACCGGTGTCCTTCATCGCGTCCGCGACGCTGGCGAAGACCGGCAGCTCGGTGCCGTCGAAGTCGACGGTGGTGCCCGCCTTGCGCGGGTTCACGCCGCCGACGACGTTGGTGCCGGCCGCGAGCATCCGCCGGGTGTGCTTGGAACCCTCGGAACCGGTCATCCCCTGGACGATGACCTTCGAGTCCTTGGTCAGCCAGATAGCCATTGTCAGACCCCCGCAGCCGCCAGCTCGGCGGCCCGCTCGGCCGCGCCGTCCATGGTGTCGACCCGCTGCACGAGCGGGTTGTTCGCGCTGTCGAGGATCGCCCGACCAGCTTCGGCGTTGTTGCCGTCGAGCCGCACGACGAGCGGCTTGGTGACCTGCTCCCCGCGCTGCTCCAACAGGGCCAGCGCCTGGATGATGCCGTTGGCGACCTCGTCGCAGGCGGTGATGCCACCGAAGACGTTGACGAAGACGCTGCGGACCGACGGGTCGGAGAGCACGATCTCCAGGCCGTTGGCCATCACCGCGGCGCTCGCGCCACCGCCGATGTCGAGGAAGTTGGCCGGCTTGACACCGCCGTGCCGCTCACCGGCGTACGCGACCACGTCGAGCGTGGACATGACCAGGCCCGCGCCGTTGCCGATGATGCCGACCTCGCCGTCGAGCTTGACGTAGTTGAGGTCCTTCTCCTTGGCCGCCTGCTCCAGCGGGTCCACGGTCGCCTGGTCGACCAGGGCCTCGTGGTCCGGGTGCCGGAAGCCGGCGTTCTCGTCCAGCGAGATCTTGGCGTCCAGCAGCAGCAGCGTGCCGTCACCGGTCTTGGCCAACGGGTTGACCTCGACCAGGGTGGCGTCCTCGGCGACGAACGCCTTCCAGAGCCCCACCGCGACGTCGACGAGCTGGTCGGCGAGATCGGCCGGGAAGCCGGCTGCGGTGACGATCTCCCGGGCCTTGGCCTCGTCGACACCCTTGACGGCGTCGATCGGGGCCTTGACCACCTTGTCCGGGGTCTCCGCGGCGACCTGCTCGATGTCCATGCCGCCGGCCACGCTGGCGATGCAGAGGAAGGTGCGGTTCGCCCGGTCCAGCAGGTACGAGAAGTAGTACTCGTCGGCCACGTCCGCGGTCACCGTGATCATGACCTTGTGGACCGTGTGGCCCTTGATGTCCATGCCGAGGATGTCGGTGGCGCGGGCCACCGTCTCCTCCGCGCCCTCGGCGAGCTTGACGCCGCCGGCCTTGCCTCGCCCGCCGACCTTCACCTGCGCCTTGACGACCACTCGGCCGCCGAGGCGATCGGCGATCGCGCGGGCCTCCTCCGGGGTGGTGGCAACGCCGCCGGCGAGCACGGGAAGACCGTGCCGCTCGAACAGGTCCCGCCCCTGGTATTCGTACAGGTCCACGATTGCGCGTCCCGTCCCGTCTCCGCGGCGCACCGTCGCGCCGCCACCAGCGTATGGAAAGTAAACAGTGCGGTGCCTGACATCAGTCGAAGTTGACGCAGACCGCTGAACCTCGCACGGCCCGAACCGCACGGCGCTCGCGCACCGCACCCGCCCGGTGGATCCGTCGGACCGTGGGCGGAGGTGGTGCGAGGTCCATTGGGCGCAGCCTAACGATGTCGGCACGGGCGGCAACCGAGCGGGTGCGGGGTGTGCGGTAATCCACAGCCACCACCGACGCTGTGTCACCGGTGTGCGCCACGCCGCAGCGGCCGCCCCGATGTCACCCGTTCGAGCGATCTCGGCGGGCCTGGCAGGGAACCGGACGTCGGCGCGTAACCCGGTTGGCAGGGCCTCGTTGAGTCAGGTGTCGGAGCGCTGAACGGCGCGAGGACGCAAGCGGCCGATGCCCTGTCGGTCGAGGGGTGGCGGCGGGGCATCGTGCATAGAGGGGCCGGACGTGTGAGGGGTGCGTCCGGCCCCTCCCCTTGCCCGCATTCGCCCCACGTCCCCGTACCCGACTCTCGCGTCGGCCCCCGGGTCCGCTCGTCCGGGTCAGCTCACCGGCTGGGCGACGTTGCTACGGACCCACTCCACGATGGACTGGGTGGTCGCGCCCGGCGTGAAGATCTTGGCTACGCCGATCTGCTCCAGCTCCGGGATGTCCGCGTCCGGGATGATGCCCCCGCCGAAGACCACGATGTCCCGGGCGTCGCGCTCGCCCAGCAGTTCGAGCACCCGGCGGAACAGCGTCATGTGCGCGCCGGAGAGCACCGAGAGACCGACCGCGTCGGCGTCCTCCTGGATGGCGGTCTCCACGATCTGCTCCGGGGTCTGGTGGAGGCCGGTGTAGATGACCTCCATGCCGGCGTCGCGGAGAGCGCGGGCCACCACCTTGGCCCCACGGTCGTGGCCGTCCAGGCCCGGCTTGGCGACGACGACCCGAACACGAGAGCTCATCAGCGCATCCCTTTCACCGGCTCCGGGGCTTTCACCTGAACGAACGGTAACCCGCGCCACGGATTCCGGGGAACCGGGGCCGGGACCCGAGGACGGACCCGCCGCCACGACGACCTCACACACAGGCACGACCGACGCGGCTCGGGTCAAGGAGGACGACTCCGCCGATCGGTCACGGTCTGCGACGAACGGACGATAACGAGGGCAGCCCACTAGTGCCGCGAGCCATGACATTAATGGACGGAAAGGGACAGAAAGGTGCAACGAGTTCGGCGCTCCGGCTTGTGGGGCGACTGACGGTTGGCTACCGTGTCCACGGTTGTCATCAGGTTTGCGGACGGGTGACGACGCGACCAGCCGACGGACGGATCACTGATCCGGACGGCGGCCGAACGCTTCGGAACCCCGACAACGGAGGGTGTGCGTGCGCCAGCGCCTGTCGTCTGAGCCCGATCGATATCGCGGTCGCCGCCGCGTACCCACCCCCCCACGTAGCCGTTACGCCGCAGTCGTCACCACCGCCTTCGTCGGTGCCGGCGTGGTGGCACTGGGCGCCGGCGCACTGCCGGACGCCAAGAGCGTCGAACAGTCGGTGCTCGACGAGCTGAAGCAGGCCGCTGTCAGCAGCCAGGGAGCTGCCGAGCGCGCCGACGCCGCCGAGCGGCCCTCCCGGGACGGCCGCAGCGCCCCGGAGAGCGTCGAGGACTCCGGCGTCTGGCTGCTGCCGCTGCAGGGCTACGACTTCAACTCCCCCTACGGCATGCGCTGGGGCAAGCTGCACACCGGCATCGACCTGGTCGCACCGGAGGGCACCCCGTACGTCTCGATCCACGAGGGCACCGTCACCAAGGCCGGCTGGTTCGGCGGGTACGGCAACGCCGTGATCGTCCAGCACCCGGACGGCAGCGAGGCGATCTACGGCCACTCCTCGGCGTTGAGCGTCCGGGAAGGCCAGCAGGTCAAGGCCGGCGACCAGCTCGGCCTGGTGGGCAACACCGGCCACTCCTACGGGGTCCACCTGCACCTGGAGATCCATGTCAAGGGCAAGCCGCTCGACCCGGTGCCCTGGCTCCAGGAGCGCGGAGTGGACATCAAGCTGCAAGTCGAGGCAATCTACAGCGAGGTAACGGAGTCCTGACACCCCGTTGCACCCGTTGACCGCCCGGATCGATCGATCCGGGCGGTTTTGCGTGCGCGGCCCGAACGCAAAGTGTCCCAGGCCACAGGCTGCTTTGTGGCGGAGCGCACACCACAGCCGACGCACCGACCCGGTCATCCGGTGGCAACCGGGGACAGAACCGGGCGGCCGTCCCGCCGCCACCATCCACCCGCCGAACCCCGGTACCCGACACACACCCGACCGACACCAGGATTTCCAGGTCACGTACCCCTCGATCCAGTGAGGTCCGCTCCGTGCAGGACGACAGCTCCACCCCGAACCGCACGCTCTCCCACGCTCCCGCCCGGCACCGCCGCCGGATCGGCCGGCGCGGCCGTCGGCTGGCCGTCGGCGCGGTCGCCGTGCTGGGACTCGGACTCGGTGGTGTCGTCGTGACCAATCTCGACGACAGCCCCACCCCGAGCCCCGTCTCACTCGACGCGCAGGCCCGCGCCGAAGCCGCCGCCCGCGCGGAGGCCGCCGACCGCGCCGACCGCTCGGCCCGCGAGTCGGCCGCCCCGGCCACGCCGGAGAGCCCCACACCGACCCCGACGGCGAGCCCGACCAGGACACCCAGCGCGAGCCCGACCGCGAAACCCCGCCCGACGGCGACCAGGGCCAGCAAGGCCGCCCCGAAGACCACCACGAGCACCGCGCCGAAGCCCGACTGGGTCATCCCGATGGCCGGCGCCGCCGTCACCTCGTGCTACGGCCCCCGGTGGGGCACACTGCACGCCGGCATCGACTTCGCGCTGCCCGCCGGCACACCGGTGCGGGCCGCCTCCAAGGGCACCGTCACGAAGGCCGGCGACGTCGGTGACGGGTACGGCATCTCGGTCGTCATCGACCACGGCAACGGCTACCTCACCCACTACGCCCACCTGAGCACCACCCGGGTGAACGTGGGTGCGAAGGTCAGCACCGGCCAGACCATCGGACTGGAGGGCTCCACCGGCGACTCCACCGGGCCGCACCTGCACTTCGAGGTGCACCAGGGTCAGATGTGGAACCAGATCGACCCGGCGCCGTTCCTGCGCGCCCGCGGCATCGACGTGGCGTGCTGACCTGATCGCCCGGTGCACCGGCCCCACCCGGGCCGGTGCACCGGCCCGTCAGATCTTCTCGATCGGGGCGTGCCGCAGCACCAGCCACAACGTCTGGTCGCCGAAGTCGATCTGCGCGCGGGCACCCGGACCATGGCCCTCCACGGTCACCACCCGGCCGAGTCCGTACCGCTGGTGGTTGACCCGGTCCCCGGCGGAGACCTTGGGGCCCTGGGGCAGCTCGCTCGCGGTGGCCAGCCGGCTGCCGTCCACGCCGAGCTTGCGGGCCAGCTGGACCGCGCGGGGCGTACCCCCGGTGAAGCCGCCGCCCACCCGGTCCGCGCGACCGCCCACGCCGCCGCCACCGCCACCCCAGGAGGTGTACGACCCCTCCGTGCGCTCCCAACGGACCAACTCGGTCGGCAACTCCTCCAGGAACCGCGACGGCGGGTTGTACGCCGGCTGCCCCCACGCCGACCGGGTCACCGCCCGGGACAGGAAGAGGCGCTGCCGGGCGCGGGTGATGCCCACGTACGCCAGCCGCCGCTCCTCCTCCAGCTCACGGGTGTCGCCCAGCGACCGCAGGTGCGGGAAGACACCGTCCTCCAGGCCGGTCAGGAAGACCACCGGGAACTCCAGCCCCTTGGCGGTGTGCAGGGTCATCAGCGTGACCACGCCCTGGTGCTCGGGATCGTCCGAAGGGATCTGGTCGGCGTCGGCCACCAGGGCCACCTGCTCCAGGAAGCCGGCCAGCGTGGCCCGCTCCCCCTCCGCGCCGGTCGCCTCGATCCGTTCGGTGTACTCCCGGGCGACGCTGACGAGCTCCTGGAGGTTGTCCACCCGGCCCGCGTCCTGCGGGTCCAGGCTCTCCTCCAGCTCGCTCAGGTAGCCCGAGCGGGTCAGCACCGCCTCCAGCACCTCCTCCGGGGTGCCGTCGACGGCCACCTCCCGGGCGGAGTCGAGCAGTGCCACGAAGTCGGCGATGCCGTTGGCGGCGCGGGTGGAGATGCCCGGCGCGTCCTTGGCCCGACGCAGCGCCGCACCGAACGAGATGCGGTCCCGGCTGGACAGTGCCTCCACGCACGCCTCGGCCCGGTCACCGATGCCCCGCCGGGGCGTGTTCAGGATCCGGCGCAGACTCACCGTGTCGTCGTCGTTGACCACCGCGCGCAGGTAGGCGAGCGCGTCGCGGACCTCCTTGCGCTCGTAGAAGCGCACCCCGCCGACGACCTTGTACGGCAGGCCGACCCGGATGAACACCTCCTCGAAGACGCGGGACTGCGCGTTGGTGCGGTAGAAGACCGCCACGTCGCCCGGCCTGGCCTCGTCGGCGTCGACCAGCCGGTCGATCTCCCGACCCACCCAGTCCGCCTCGGCGTGCTCGGTGTCGGCGACGTACCCGACGATCTGCTCGCCCGCCCCGGCATCGCTCCACAGCCGCTTCGGCTTGCGGGAGGTGTTGCGGTCGATCACCGCGTTGGCCGCGTTCAGGATGGTCTGGGTGGAGCGGTAGTTCTGCTCCAGCAGGATGGTGCGGGCGTCACCGAAGTCGCGTTCGAACTCCAGGATGTTGCGGATCGTCGCGCCCCGGAAGGCGTAGATCGACTGGTCCGCGTCACCGACCACGCACAGCTCCGCCGGAGCCAGCCCTTCGGTGCCGGCGACCAGTTCCTTGATCAGCACGTACTGCGCGTGGTTGGTGTCCTGGTACTCGTCGACCAGCACGTGGCGGAACCGACGGCGGTAGGTCTCGGCCACGTGCGGGTGCGACTGGAGCAGGTGCACCGTGGTCATGATCAGGTCGTCGAAGTCGAGCGCGTGCGCCTCTCGCAGCCGTCGCTGGTACAGCGTGTACGCCTCGGCCAGCGCCCGTTCGTTCGGCCCCGACGCCCGGCCCGCGAAGGTCTCCGGGTCGACCAGCTCGTTCTTGAGGTTGGAGACCTGGGCCGCCAGACCCCGCGCCGGATAGCGCTTCGGGTCCAGGTCGAGCTCGCGGGTGACCATCTGCATCAACCGGCGGGAGTCGTCGGCGTCGTAGATCGAGAAGGTGGACTTGAGCCCGGCGTGCGCGTGCTCGGCACGCAGGATCCGGACGCAGGCGGAGTGGAACGTGGACACCCACATCATCCGGGCGCGCGGACCGACCAGGGCGGTCACCCGCTCCTTCATCTCACCGGCGGCCTTGTTGGTGAAGGTGATCGCAATGATCTCTCCGGGATGCACGTCCCGCGCGGCGAGCAGGTATGCGATCCGGTGGGTCAGAACCCGGGTCTTGCCGGAACCGGCACCGGCGACGATCAACAGCGGTGAACCGGCGTGGGTGACCGCGTCCCGCTGGGGGCCGTTGAGGCCCTCCACCAGATCGGCGGGGTCGAGGCGGCCGGGAGCCGGCCGACGCGGCGGCAACGCCCGGTCGGGCTCGGGCGCGGACGGGGACGCGGGGATGTCGAAGAGAGGATGCATCGCAGGGCGAGTCTATGCCGCCGCCCCGACATCCCCGCCCCGCGCCGCCCCCGGTGTAAGGAAGGGCCCCCTACTAACGCCTCGTGTATAGGAAGGGTCCCTTCCTTACCGGTTTCCTTGCGCGGCGGCGGCTGCGGCGGCATACTCGACGGCGTGTTCGACCAGCGCTTCTACTTTTACTACGGCCCCGGGAGTCCGGCAGCCGTAGGTCGCGCCTGATCGACAAGACCTACGAAAAGCCCCGGGCTCTCGGAGTCCGGGGCTTTTGTCGTCCCGGGATCCGGGCACCGGGCACCACACCGTGAGAGGTACCCGAAGATGACAGACGTGATGGAGCAGAACGGCGTCCCAGGCGAGTCCGGCACGACCCCGAACGGCACCGGCGCGGAGGGCGGCACCAGCCCCGGCCTGGACACCCCGAAGACCGGGACCGCGGAACCGGGCGCCGCCGCCCGCATCGCCGAGATCCGGGTACGGATCGACGAGATCGACCGCACGATCGTCGAGCTGTGGCAGGAACGGGCCGCCCTGTCCCGCGAGGTCGGCGCGACCCGGATGGCCTCCGGCGGCACCCGGCTGGTGCTCTCCCGCGAGCAGGAGATCCTGGAGCGCTTCCGGGTCGCTCTCGGTGCCGACGGCACCCAGTTGGCGCTGCTGCTGCTGCGGGCCGGTCGCGGCCCACTGTGACCCGAGCGGGTCGGTCGGCGAGGCGCGTCGGGGATCGACCGTCCCCATGAGCAGGCGCCGGGCCGACCGTGGCGGCCCGGACACGCAGTCCGGGCACGGCGGTCCGAACGCGGACCGGGGCGCCGGCCGCTGGTGACGGCCGACGCCCCGAATCACTGAGGAGGCACTACCTTCACCGCCGCTCCCGGTTTGGATGACCGGCCACGACGGCGTCTGTGTGGCTACTCCGTCGCGTGCACCACGTCGCGTACCTCGGCGAAGTGGCAGGCGCTCGGGTGGCCGGACTTGTCCCTGACCTGCAGCAGCGGCTCCTCTTCCGCACAGACGTCCTGCGCCTTCCAGCAGCGGGTACGGAACCTGCAGCCGGACGGCGGGTTGGCCGGCGACGGCACGTCGCCGGTCAGGACGATCTGGTCACGGTGCCCACGCAACGTCGGGTCCGGCACCGGCACCGCCGACAGCAGCGCCTGGGTGTACGGATGCGTGGGCGACTCGTAGATCTCGTCCTCGGTGCCGATCTCGACGATCTTGCCGAGGTACATCACCGCGACCCGGTCGGCGATGTGCCGCACCACGGACAGGTCGTGCGCGATGAAGATGTACGACAGACCCAGCTCGTTCTGGAGCTTCTCCAGCAGGTTGATCACCTGAGCCTGGATGGAGACGTCCAGCGCCGAGACCGGCTCGTCGCAGAGGATGATCTCCGGGTTGAGCGCCAGCGCACGGGCGATCCCGATGCGCTGCCGCTGGCCGCCGGAGAACTGGTGCGGGTAGCGGTTGATGTGGTCGGGGTTCAGGCCGACCAGCTCCAGCAGCTCCTGCACCTTGGGCCGACGCTGGCCCTTCGGCACCACGTCCGGGTGCACCTCGAACGGCTCGCCGATGATGTCGCCGACGGTCATTCGCGGGTTCAGCGAGGTGTACGGGTCCTGCATCACCAGCTGGATGTTCCGCCGACCCCGACGCCGTTCCTCGGAGCCGACCTTGGCCATGTTCTTGCCCTGCACGAACAGGTCACCGGAGGTCGGCGTCTCCAGACCCACGAGCAGCCGGGCCAACGTCGACTTGCCGCAACCGGACTCGCCCACGATGCCGAGGGTCTCGCCGCGCCGCAGTTCCAGGTTGATCCCGTCGACCGCGCGGACCGCCCCGACCTGCTTCTTGAAGACGATGCCCCGGGTCAGCGGGAAGTGCTTGACCAGGTCACGGGTCTCCAACACCACGTCACTCATCGCCCTTGACCTCCTTCCAGAAGTGGCAGGCAGCCGTCCGGCTCGGCGACACCTGGTACAGCGGCGGCGCCGGGTCCTGCTTGCAGACGTCCTGGGTGTACCGGCACCGGGGGTTGAAGGCGCATCCGCGAGGGATGTTGGTCAGCGCCGGGGGCAGGCCCTTGATGGCGCTGAGCTCCTGGCCCTTGAGGTCCAGCCGCGGGATCGACTCCAGCAGACCCTTCGTGTACGGGTGGGCCGGGGTGGCGTAGATGTCGTTCACGCCGGCTTCCTCGATGACCCGACCGGCGTACATGACGGAGATCCGATCCGCCACGTCGGCCACCACACCCATGTCGTGGGTGATCAGCACCAACGCCATGTTCCGTTCCCGCTGGAGCTCGGCGAGCAGGGCCATGATCTGGGCCTGCACGGTCACGTCCAGGGCGGTGGTCGGCTCGTCCGCGATCAGCACCTCGGGGTCGAGTGCCAGCGCCATGGCGATCATGACGCGCTGGCGCATACCGCCGGAGAACTGGTGCGGGTAGTCGTTCACCCGCTGCTGAGCCGCCGGGATCTTGACCAGGTCGAGCAGTTCGACGGCTCGGGCCTTGGCGTCCTTGCGGGACATGCCCCGGTGCTTGCGGAACAGCTCGCCGAGCTGGAACCCGACCGTGAAGACCGGGTTCAGCGCGGAGAGCGCGTCCTGGAAGATCATCGCGATCCGGTTCGCGCGCACCTTGCGGCGCTCGGACTCCGGCAGCTTGAGCAGGTCGACACCCCGGTAGAGGATCTCCCCACCGGTGATGAACCCGGGCGGGCTGTCCAGGATGCCCATGATCGCCTGGGCGGTCACGCTCTTGCCGCAGCCCGACTCCCCGAGGATCGCCCGGGTCTCGCCGGCCCGCACGTCGAAGCTCACTCCGTTGACCGCGCGAGCCACGCCGTTACGGGTCCGGAACTCCACCTGCAGGTTCTTGACCTGAAGTGGCAACGCGTTCGGGTCGAGGCCCGGCAGCGCGTCCAACTTGACGTTCACATCACTGCTCATGCCGACACTCCGCTTCGCTCCGCGCCGGCCTGAGACACCACGCGCCGAGCCTGATGATTCGCTCGCTCCGCTCCCTCATGCCGACACTCCGCTTCGCTCCGCGCCGGCCTGAGACACCAACGCGCCGAGCCGATTGATTCGCTCACTCATTCGGATCACCGGAACTTCGGGTCGAGGGCGTCACGCAGTGCGTCACCCATCAGGATGAAGGACAGCACCGTGCCGACCAGCAGACCACAGGGGAAGAGCAGCAGCCACGGGTCCTCCAGGAAGTAGACCTGGTGAACCGAGATCATGATGCCCCACGACTGCGCCGGCGGCTGGAGCCCGACGCCGAGGAAGGTCAGCGTGGCCTCCGCGGCGACGAACGAACCGAGCACGATGGTGGCGTACACCAGCATCGGGGCGATCGCGTTCGGCAGGATGTGCCGGAACATCAGCCGCGAGTTGCGGGCACCGACCGCCTTGGCGGCGTGTACGTAGTCCAGATCCTTCGAGGAGATGACGCTACCTCGGGTGATCCGGGCGATGGTCGGCCAGGCGAGCAGGAACAGCACCAGGGTCAGCGTCCAGATGTTCTGCCGCTTGATGACCGTGAGGAACACGATCGCGCCGAGCAGGAACGGTAGTGACAGGACGATGTCCATCACCCGGGAGATGATCGTGTCGACCCAGCCGCCGTAGTAGCCGGCGAGCAGGCCGAGCGTGCCACCGACCAGCACGATGCCACCGGTCGCCATGACCGCGATGACCATCGACGGCCGCGCGCCGTAGATCGCGTGCGAGTAGTAGTCGCAGCCCAGGATGTCGTACCCGAACGGGTGTTCCCAACTGGGCGAGATCCGGGACCGGTCGGTGTTGCAGGCACGCGGGTCCTGGCTGGTCCAGAGCTTCGGGAAGGCTGCCATCGAGCCCACCACGAGGATGTACAGGGAAGCGATCATGAAGACCGGGTCGCGCAGCAACTGCCGCCGGGCGTCCGCCCAGAGACTGGCGCTGCGCTCCTTGCCGCCGACCGGCGCATCGGTCGTGGGACCGTCGCCGCCCACCGGTGCCCCGCCGACGGCGGTGCCCGCACTGTTCAGGTCACTCATGCCGACGCTCCGCTTCGCTCCGCGCCGCCATGAGGCACCAACACACTGAGCCTGATGATTCGCTCGCTACGCTCACTCATGCCGACGCTCCGCTTCGCTCCGCGCCGCCATGAGGCACCAACACACTGAGCCTGATGATTCGCTCGCTACGCTCACTCATGTCCACACCTCGTTTCGCTCCACCGGCACCCGGGAGCGGTCGGAAGAACCTGCGTCGGCATCGTCACCACGGTCCGGTCACTCATAACGGATCCTCGGGTCGAGCACGGCGTACAGGAGGTCGACGAGCAGGTTGGCGATCAGGACCACCAGCACCAGCATGGTCACCACGCCGATCACCACCGAGGATTCCCCGGTACGCGCCGACATCGTCACCAGCCGGCCGATGCCCGGCACGTTGAAGATGGTCTCGGTGACCACCGCGCCGGCCATCGCGGCGCCGATGTCGACGCCGAGGAAGGTGATCACGGGGATCAGCGAGTTGCGCAGCGTGTGCACACCGATGACGCGCTTGGTGGTCAGGCCCTTGGCCTTCGCCGTCCGGACGTAGTCGGCCCGGATGTTCTCCATGATGCTGGTCCGGGTGAGCCGGGCGGTGACCGCCAACGACGTCGCACCGAGCACCATGCCCGGGATGATCAGACTCGCCCAGGGGTAGTCGGGCTTGAATCCCGGGCTGAACATGCCGGTGGAGATCACGTCGGGAATCCAGCTCTGGCCGCGCAGGACGTTGCCGAACTTGACGCCGACGAACTCCCGCACGATCAGGCCGAGCACGAAGATCGGCACCGAGATGACGAAGACCGTGCTGATCTTCACCGTGTAGTCGGCGAAGCTGCCGCCCCGCAGACCGGCGAGCACACCGGCGGCGATACCCACGACGGCCTCGAAGACGATGGCGATGAGCAGCAGCTTGAGCGTGAACGGAATGGCGTCCGCCACCAGGTCGGTGACCTCACGCTGGCGCAGGTTGATGCCGAAGTCGAAGTTCAGGAAGATGCCCTGCAGCCGGTCCAGGAACATCCCGAAGCAGGGGTTGCCCTTCTGGTCGAGGCAGGGGTCACCGTAGCCGAGTCGCTCGGTGATCGCCTCCAGCAGCGCGGGCGGCGGCGTCCGGTCCCCGAACAGCGCGCGGACCGGGTTCCCGCTGAACTGGATCGCCAGTGAAGTCAGGTAGTGGAGCAGGAACATGGTGCCCAGCACGGTGGGGATGAACTGGAGCAACCGTCGAATGACGTAGCGCCCCATGTCGGGGTCTCCTCTCGGCGCTGACGTGGCGGCAACGATCACCCTGGTGGGGAGACCGTTGCCGCCACGTCGTGTTACGGCAGGATCAGGCGGTTGAAGCTCAGTTCTGCTTCAGCGAAATCGCTGCGTAGTCGGCGTCCGAGACGGAGTTCCAGACGAACTGGTCGACGTTCTCGCTGTAAAGGGCACCAACCTTGTTGAACCACATCGGGATGACCGGCAGGTCCTCACCGACCAGGTCCTCCGCCTTCTGGTAGGACGGGATCGCGGCCTGGATCGAGTCGGCCGAGTCACCCTCCTTCATGGCGGCGTCGAACTCGGGGTTGCTGTAGGTCGAGTTGTTGCTGCCCGAGCCCGTGGCGTACAGCGGGTAGAGGAAGGTCTCCATGAACGGGTAGTCCGGACCCCAGCCGAGGCGGAACCCACCGGTGAACTTCTTCTGGTCGGCGGTCTCCAGGTACTCGGCGAACTGCAGGTTCACCCGCAGCTCGTAGTCGATACCCAGGGCCTCCTTGATCTGGTCACCGACCGCCTGCAGCCACTGGTCGTGGCCGGCACCGGCGTTGGCCCACAGGATCAGCTTCTCACCGGCCGGCCAGCCGCCGGCCTCGGCGAGCAGCTGCTTGGCCTTCTCGACGTCCTTCTTGGCGTACGGGGTGACGTTCTCCCGAGCACCCTCGAAGGTCGGGGCGACGAAGCCGGTGGCCGGGGTGAACCGGCCGTCGAAGACGGCGTCGATGATCGACTGGCGGTCGATCGACAGCGAGAGCGCCTGCCGGACCCGCTTGTCCTTGAAGTTGTCCTGGTACAGCGGCATACCGACGTAGGTGAAGCTGTCACCCGGCTGCTCGTACATCCGGTCGGCGTAGGTGGCCTTGGCCTCCTTGTACCGGGCCGGCGGCACGGTGTAGAGCACGTCCAGCTCGCCGGCCTGGAAGGCGGCGTAGCCGGCGTCGATGTCGGCGAAGATCCGGTACTCGATGCGGTCCGGCTTGCCGGGGTCGCCCTTCCAGCTGTCGCTGCGGACGACGTTGATCGCGACGTTGTGCTGCCAGCTGCCGTCGATCTTGTACGGGCCGTTGCCGATCGGCTTCTCGTTGCAGGCCGCGATGTCGGCGATGCAGGCCTCGGCCATCGGGAAGAAGCCCGGGTAGCCGATCGTGGTCGGGAAGCCCGAGAACGGGGCCTCCAGCTCGACGGTGAAGGTCAGGTCGTCGACCTTCTTGAGGCCGGACAGCTCCTTCGCCTTCGGCTCCGGGGCCTTCTGCGGGCCGTCGCCGTCCGGGTCCTCGGACTGGACGTCCTTGATACCGGCGATCCGCTTCATGAAGTAACCGTTGTTCTGGGCGTTCGGGCTGTAGGCCGCGAAGTTCCAGGAACGGATGAAGGCGTCGGCGTTGACCGGCTCACCGTTGTCGAAGGTGTAGCCGTCCTTGATCTTGATCGTCCAGAGCTTCTGGTCGTCCGAGTCGACCGACTCGGCCAGGTCCATCTCGACCGCGGCGCTCTCGGCGTTGTACTTGACGAGACCACGGAAGAGCGAACGGATCACGTACAGCGACGGCTCGTCGTCACCGCCGGAGGGCGTCAGGAACGCCGGCTCCGCGTTGTAGACGCGCAACGTACCGCCGGCCTGGCCGCTCGATTCGTTGTCGTTGTCGCTACCACCGCCGCAGGCGGTGGCCAACATGGCGGTGGCGGTCGCCGCGACCGCCACCTTCAGGAATTTCCCGCGCATGGGAGTGCCTCCTCAGGGCGCTCGGCTCACGAGGGGGTTGTGAGGTGCCTGCCACTGTGACACCCGATGCGCCCAAGCCGAAAGGCGTGTTATCAACCCGATACCCGCCCGGGACGGCCTCGACATCGACCTGGAGCCCCCTCCACGCCGCTCGACAGGCATGCTATGAGCTGCCCGTCAACGGCTTTTTCGGGCCCGATTGGCCGATTGCCGGCGCGGCCGGAACACCCCGGAGCATCGACCAGGAAACCTGAGGTGAATCCCGCCACGTCGCCCCGAATACTAACCGAAAAGACGATGTCAATTCCAGACGGGAGACCGAACCCGTTACTCGGGTGATCGTCCGCCGGAGAGCCCGTACGAGCCCCGTCCGCTCACACCAACCGGCGGTCCGCGGCCCAGCGGGACAACTCGTAGCGGTTGGACATCTGGAGCTTGCGCAACACGTTGGAGACGTGCGTCTCGACCGTCTTGATCGAGATGTACAGCTCCCGGGCGATCTCCTTGTACGCGTACCCCCGGGCCAGCAGCCGCAGCACCTCGCGCTCGCGGTTGGTGAGCTGGTCCAGCTCGGGATCGGCGACCGGGGCGTCGGGGCGGGACGCGAAGGCGTCCAGCACGAACCCGGCCAGCCGGGGGCTGAACACGGCGTCCCCGTCGGCCACCCGCCGGATCGCCGCAGCCAGTTCGTCCGGTGAGATGGTCTTGGTGACGTAGCCCCGGGCACCGGCCCGGATCAGCCCGATCACGTCCTCGGCGGCGTCGGAGACGCTGAGCGCCAGGAACCGCACCTGCGGGTGGCTGCGCCGCATCGCCTCCAGCACCGCGCGACCGCCCCCGTCGGGCATGTGTACGTCGAGCAGCACCACGTCCGGTCCGGTGGCCGCGATCCTGCTGACCGCCTCGGCCACCGTGCTCGCCTCACCCACCACCTCGACGTGCGCGCCCAGTTCGGCGCGTACCCCGGCGCGGAACATGGCGTGGTCGTCGACCAGGAACACGCGCAGCCGCTCGGGTCCGGCTCCCGTCGGCTCGGCCGGTGGCGTCGACTGCTCGGTCATGATCTGTCCCTTTCCGCCGTGGCCGAGTCCCGACTGATCGGCAGGATCAGTCGGACCTCGGTCCCCTCCCCCGGTCCGGAGCGGATCTCCGCCCGGCCGCCGTGTCGCTTCATCCGCCCGATGATCGAGCCCCGTACACCGTGCCGGTGATCCTCCACGGTATCCGGATCGAAGCCCGCCCCCCGGTCACGTACGAAGACACTGACCTGGTCGGGTTCCACCTCCGCGTAGAGCGAGACGGTCTGCACCCCGGCATGCCGGGCGGCGTTCACCAGTGCCTCCCGGGCCGCGGCCACGATCGCGCCGACCCGTTCGTCGGTGTCCCGGTCACCGACCACCACCGCCTCCACGGTGATCGCGAAGGTGTCCTCGACCTCGGCCGCGGCCTGTTCCAACGCGGCGGCGAACCGTTCGGTCGGCGACGCGGTCGGCTTGTAGAGCCAGTTCCGAAGCGAACGCTCCTGGCCCCGGGCCAGCCGCTGGACGGCCTTCACGTCGCTGGCGTTGCGCTGGATCAACGCGAGGGTGTGCAGCACCTGGTCGTGCACCATGGCCGCCAGTTCGGCCCGTTCCTGTTCCCGGATGCGACCCTCACGCTCCGAGCGGAGCTGGTTCCAGGTCCGCCAGAGCACCGGCGCCGTCACCACCCCGACACCGGCCAGGCCGACCAGCGCGAAGATCACGCCGTTGATCACCGCGTCCAGGTTCTGCGCCGGGGAGTAGACGGCGGCGACACCGATGATGCCGACGGCGACCAACACCCCACCGCCGACGAACCGGAGCACGAAGGCCCGCCGGTCGCTCTCCTCCACCACCGCGCCGAGCCACGGCACCGGCAGCGACTCGCCCCACTGCCGCCGCCGCTCGGGGGTGGACTGGTGCCAGATCACGCCGGCCCCCACCGCGATGATCGCGACCAGCCAGCCGGCGGTGCCCGCCGCACCCACCGAGTCGAAGAGCATCATCTGGACCAGCAGTACGCCGAGCCCGATCGCCACGAAGGGCAGCAGTTGCCCGAACTCCCGCCGGGGCGGTACGGCGGTGTCTCCCGGACGCAGCGGCACGACGGCCCAGAAGGCCGCATAGAGCAGCAGGCCGAGCCCGCTCAGCCCGAGCAGCACCATGAAGGCGACCCGGACCCGGCGTACCGGAACGTCGAGGTGCTCGGCGATGCCGGCAGCCACCCCGGCGGCCATCCGGTGCTCCGGGGCGCGATAGAGGCGCGGTGGCTGGCTGACGGTACTGATCACGTACTCCCTGGTCAGAACGGCTCGTGCCGGTGAAGGAGGAATGCGGCGGCGTTGGTCCGATCGTCACACGCGCGGTGGTCGGCCGACCACGGGGACGCCCCGGACATTGGCGGCCCACCGATATCAGGGTGGGGTCAGGGTCGTCTCCGGAGGTCGCTCGGGTCCGTGGCGCAGCAGTATCGAGACATGACCGACGACGCTGCTCAGCCGCACCGGCCGGGGCCCACGGAGAAGGCGCCGGGGCACGACGCCCCGGCACCGGACGCGCCCGACACACCGGGCGCCGTTCAGGACGGTCCCGACACACCGGCCGCTGCTCCGGACGGTCCCGACCCGTCGGCCGCACCGCCACCGGCGGGATCGACGGCGTGGGACGCGACGCCCCCGCCGGTCGGCACGCCACCACCCGCCGGGCCGGGGGGGCCGGGCGGGTCGGCGTACACCGAGGGTCCGCCGGCCGCCCCGCCGCCCGGCGGGAGCGGCGCACCACCACCCGGGGGGACCGGCGCACCACCGCCGTCGGAGGGTCCCTGGCCGCACTTCGGCGGCGCCGGATTCACCTCGCGGTACGGGCTGGTCCGCCCCCGCGACGGCCGTTACCTGGCCGGGGTGTGCGCCGCCGTCGGTCGCGCCACCAACACCGACCCGGTGCTCTGGCGGGTGCTGCTCGCCGTGCTCGGCTTCTTCGGCGGCATCGGCATCCTGCTCTACGTCACCGCCTGGTTGATCATCCCGGGCGAGGGCGACACCGCCTCACCTGTCGAGTCCATGCTCGGGCGGGGTCGGTCCAGCATGTCCCCGGTGACCGTGATCGTGCTCAGCATCCTGGTCGCGATCAGCTTCGGCTTCATCGTCACCGACGCCTTCCGGGCGGTGCTGCTCGGCGCGGCGATCCTGGTCGGCGGCGCACTGCTGCTCAACCGCCACCAGCAACGCGGCCCGCATCCTGCGGGCGGTCCGGTCGGCGCACCGGCGCCACCCGCCGGACCTCCGGGTCCGGTGCCGCCGGTGAGCTATCCCGGCCCCGCCGGATATCCGCCGCCGCCCGGCGGGTTCGGCCGCACCGTCCCGGCGTTCACCGCGCCGGCCGCCTTCCACGCGCCCGCCCCGGTCCCCGGATCGGCACCCGCTCCGGCCGGGCGCGCCGAGGACCCGACCCGGTTCCTGCCGCCGACCCCCCCGTGGTCCCCGGTGGGCTCCCCCACGCCGCTGGTGGTGCCACCGACCGTGCCGCCGCACTCGTCGACCTACCGTGCCCCGTTCGCCCCGCACGGCCCGTACGCCGGGCAGACCCCGGTGGCACCGCCGCCCAGGCCGCCGAAGCCGCCGAAGAAGCCCCGGGAACGTTCCGCACTCGGTGCGGTGACCTTCTCGCTGATCTTCGTCGCGCTGGGCGCGGTGGGCATCCTCGATCTGCTCGACGTCTTCCGGATCGGCGCGTCGGCGTACTTCGCGGCGGTTCTCGCCGTGATCGCCCTGGGCCTGCTGGTGGGCACCTGGTTCGGCCGGGCCCGCTGGCTCATCGCGCTCGGTCTGGTGGCCTCCGCCGCTCTGGGGGTGGCCACGGTCGCCGAGTCGTACGACCGGGTCCGTGGTGTGGACGGCACCGTGACCTGGGCGCCCACCGACCACCGCGACCTCGCGGTGCGGTACGAGCAGAGCTTCTCCGACGCGGTGCTCGACCTGCGCGCGGTCGACTTCGACCAGAAGGACACCGAGATCACCGTGGTCATCAACTTCGGCGAGGCCACGGTGGTCGTTCCGCCGAACGTGGACGTGACGACCAACGCGCATGTCACCGCAGGTGACGCCAACGTCTTCGGCCAACGCACCGGCGGCCTGGACAACCGGCTCACGGAGATCGTCGACCTCGGCGCGGACGGTGTCGGTGGCGGCAAGCTCCGCCTCAACCTGCAGATCAACGCCGGACACATGGAGGTGACCCGGTGAGGGTGCATCGCACGGACCTGGTGTCGTTCGCCTTCGGGCTGCTCTTCCTGTCGTTCGCCGCCTGGTGGCTACTGGCCCAGGTGCTCGGCCTGGTGCTGCCGCCGGTGGGTTGGTTCCTGGCCGGTGGGTTGATCCTGATCGGCGCGTTCGGCCTGGTCGGTGCGCTGCGGTCCAGCCGACACAGCCGGACGTCGGCGGACGAGGCCATCCCGACCGAGCCGGCCGCTCCCCCGGCCGCCGGCCTGGGCTCGCCGACCGCCTTCGAGCCGTCGGACCTGGACTCGCCGACCGCCTTCGGGCCGACCGGCCCCGACTCGCCGACCGTCTCCGGGCCCACCGACCCGGACTCACCGACCCTGTCCCGGCCGACCGACCCGGACTCACCGACCCTGTCCCGGCCGACCGACCCGGACTCACCGGCGGGCACCTGGCCCGACCTGGCCGGCGACCCGGCCACCGGGACGGCGCCGGGCCGGGCGGAGACGGACGACCGGACCCTCGGTCTCCCCTACGGGGACGACACGTCGCCGACGCCGCCACGGGGGCCTGCCGCCTGACCATGCGGCGCCTGTCCGCAGCCGCCTATGCTGGCCGGTGTGCTCCCGCCTCCGTCGGCCGGCCACGCCGCAGGGCCTCCTGCGCTGGCCGCCGGCTCGCGCGGGCCGTCCGTGGCAGGCCCGGCCCCGCCACTGGCGGTGATCTCGCGACAGTCGCCTCTACCCCGTCAGGAGCCTGTTCGACATGACCCAGTCCCCCGCCGTGCGTGTCCCCGGACGGTCCGGTCCGGTCCGCCTCGGCGAGCGTGCCGCCCGTACTCTCGTCGCCGAGCTCGCTCGGATCAACGACCCGAAGGCCGCCCTGCTGGTGGGCGCTGCCCCGGAGTCCGCCGTGCTGGCCGCAGCGATCGACGCGCTGCTGCCCGGCGACACCCTCACCCTGGTGCCCACCGAGCGCGTCAGTGCGACGGCGCTGCGGGAACACGTCACCGCCCAGGGGCGCTGGGTCGCCGACCGGGTCCGTGTGGTGGACAGCCTCACCGAGGCCGAGCCCGCCACCGTGGTGGTCGCCGGTGAGCCGTTCGTCGGCACCGCGGACGAGACCCGGAGCACCGTCGAGGAGCTGACCAAGTACCTGGCCGACGGCGGGATACTCACCGTGTCCACGGCGGTCGCCCGGACCGCCGGCGCCGCCGCCGAGCTGGAGCGGCAGGGCGCGCTGCACGGCGTCGGGGCCGACCTGGTGCTGCGCAACTCACCGCCGGTACGCGTGTACCGGCTCCGCTTCACGCCGGCCGACGCCGCGTCGGCGGAGCGTCTCGCCCCCGCCTACCGGCCGTCGAGCGTGCCGCTGACCCGCGACATGCACATCGACTCCAACGGGGTGGCCGCCGCCGGCATCGCCCTCGGTCTGGCCGCGCTGACCCGCCTGGCCCGGCCGAAGTCGAAGCTCTGGTTGCTGCCCGCGCTGGCCGCCGCGCCCGTGGCCGCCTTCTTCCGCGACCCGGAGCGGGACGTGCCGGAGGACCCATCGGCCGTGGTGGCCGCCGCCGACGGTGAGGTGCTCTCCGTGCAGCGCCTGCACGACGAGCGCTTCGGCGACGGCGAGTTCCTGCGGGTCGCCGTCTTCCTCTCGGTGCTCGACGTGCACGTCAACCGCTCGCCGGTGGCGGGCAAGGTGGTGGACTACTTCGTCGCCGACGGCGGGTTCGTCAACGCGATGAAGCCGGACGCGGAGCACAACGTGGCCGCGTACACGGTGCTGGACACCGCCCACGGCACCGTCGTGGTGGCCCAGCGGACCGGCCTGATCGCGCGGCGGATCGTGCAGCGGGCCCCGATCGGCGCACTGCTGGCCCGGGGCGAGCGGTTCGGCCTGATCCGGTTCGGTTCGCGGACCGACGTCTACCTGCCGGCCGAGGCAGCCGAGCCGCTGGTCGGGCCGGGCGACAAGGTCGTCGGTGGGTCGAGCGTCATCGCCCGCTGGCGCTGAGCGGTACGAAGAAGGGGCGTCCCGGCCGGGACGCCCCTTCTTCGTGCCATGTCGATCAGGTCAGATGAGGGTGCGGCGCTGGCGGAGCCAGAGCACCGGACCGCTGACCAGGTAACCCACCACGATCAGACCGAACGTGACCCGGATGTCGATCAGCGCACCGAGCACCGGGACCACCCAGACCCACGGCGGCAGCTTGACCAGCCGCGCGAGCTTCGCGTACGGGAAGCTGCTGACCATGGTGAAGGCGAGCAGCGCCACCCCGGCGACCTGCACCAGACCCGGCACCGGCAGGCCGATCACGACCATCAGGGCGAGCACGGCCGCCGCCATGGTGGTCGGCACGCCGCAGAAGAAGCGGCCGTCCTGGGGTGAGACGTTGAAGCGGGCCAACCGGATCGCGGCGCACGCGGCGACCAGTGCGGCGGCCACCCCGGCGGCGGCCATCGGCACCTCACCGGCGAGCGAGGCGTAGACCACCACCGGTGCGGCGAGACCGAACGAGCACATGTCGGCGAGCGAGTCCATCTGCGCGCCGAAGGGGCTGGAGACCCCGAGCTTGCGGGCCAGCGCGCCGTCGAGGCCGTCGAAGGCGACGCAGGCGATGAGCAGCAGGGCCGCCAGTTGTACGTCGCCACGCATGGCGACGAAGATCGCGTTGATGCCCAGCACCAGGCTGGCCAGTGTGCAGGCGTTGACCAGGGCGAACTTCATCCGCCGGGCCATCGTCCGCTCACCGGGGAGCAGCGGGATCGGTGTCTGGGCGCTCTCCTCCACCGGAGCCGGCACGACGGCGGGGCTGACCGGGGCGATTGTCTCGATCCGTGTGCGGTGGAACCGCTGCAGGCCGTACCGGCGACGCGGACGGTCCTGGTACCTCGGCTCGGGCAGCACGTCAGCCGTGCCGCCCCCCTCCACACCTCGACGACCGACGCGGACCAACAGGACCTGGCGGGCGAGACTGCCGCTGCGGCGCAGCGGGCCCGTCCAGTTGCGTCCGGCGGGACGCGGGCTGTCAGTGGTACGACGCCGGCGCCATGGGGCTCTCGGCACGCTTCCTCCATCACCGGATCGTTGGCCGCCACCTGGGGCCGGCGTCCGGCTCTCTCGTGCCGGGTCTCTTCGACCCGGCAGCCGTTTTGCGGAGTACACCATTGCATAGGGGGACGGGGATTGGCGATAGCTACCGGCGCTACTTATATCTGCCTCAACCGTGCAAACCGCCGTCTTATTCCCATCCCGGGACATTCTTGCCCGTATTCAGTGTCAGCGCTGCCTCGACTGTACCGGAGCCGGTCATCCCCGGCCCGGTGAGCAGGAGCCCGGAGGGTGCCGCGACCAACGTCACACGAGCGTGTCGAGCGCCCGCGAGGCGATCTCCGTCATCGGCAGTTCTCGCAGCTCAGGAATGGTGAACCAGGCGGCTTGGGCGGTGGAGCCGCCGGCCAGTTCGGTCACCGCCGGAACGGTCGGAACATCGACCAGCACCCGATAGACGACCCGGATCCCGTGCCAGTCGATCGGATACCCTTCCGGACCTAGCGCGACCGGATTGTGCAGATTGTCCACTTCGATCAACTCGGTCACCCGACCCAGTTGTCCGGACTCCTCGACCAGTTCCCGTAGCAGCGCGGTGACCGGCTGTTCGCCATGATCAGTACCGCCGCCGGGCAGGTGCCAGCGGCCGGCACCCGGATAGCCGTCCGCGATCAACGACAGCAGCACCCGGCCCGCCGGGTCGGTGACCACGCCGTACGCCCCGAAACGCTGCCGTCGGCGCGGCTCGGGAGGCGTGAAGGGTGCCGTCCGGCGCAGCGCCGCCGACGGCAACGGGACCACCGGCAGACCGAGCGCCTCGGCCGTGAACGGCAGCAGCGGCAGCACGGACGCCTCGGCCGGGCTGCACCAGCGGGCGAGATCGGTGCTGCCGATCGCCTCGGCCCGCAGCCGCCCGCCCAGCGGGTTGACGTCGAACAGCACCCGGTCGGTGTGCAGGGCCACCCCGAGGTCCGGATAGGGCGTCACGTCGGCGACCACCGCCCGCAGCCCGGTCACCTCGACGACCAGGCCGGTCTCCTCGGCGCACTCGCGGACCACCGCGTCGGCGGGATGCTCGGCGTGCTCCAGGCCACCGCCGGGCAGCGACCAGACCGCGGGGAAGTCCGCCTCCGCCGAGCCCCGCACCAGAAGCATGCGCCGCTCGGCGTCCCGCAGCACCCCGTACGCACCGACCCGCCGCAGCTGTTCCACGTCCCGACCCTAGTGCGGCGTCCGGAGCGGTCACCGGACCGGTCTAGATCGATCATGAAGTTGACGGGTGCTCGCCGCCAACCCCACGATCGTCGGACGGGTGACGTCAGGTCAGTCGAGCCGCCTGCACGGCCTCCGCCGTGACCTCGGTGAGGCGGTCGGTGGGCAGGGCGCCCAACTCCTCTCGCGCGAACCAGCGGGCCTCACAGGTGGAACCACCGACGTCGGCGACGGTGGGCGGGGCGGGCTTGTCGACCACGACCCGGTAGAAGGCACGGACGCCGTGCCAGTCGATCGGGTAGCCCTCCGGGCCGAGCGAGGCCGCGTCCCGGTGGCTGGCGACCCCGAGCAGCTCGACCAGCCGCCCGTCCTGCCCGGTCTCCTCGACCAGTTCCCGGATCAGCGCGGCACCCGGCTGCTCGCCGTAGTCGGTGCCGCCACCGGGCAGGTGCCAGCACCCCGCACCCGGGTAGCCGTCGGAGACCCGGGTCAACAGCACCCGCCCGTCCGGGTCGGTGACGACGGCGTACGCGGCGAAGCGCTGCGCCCGGTGCAGCCCGTCCGGGCCGGGCACCGCATAGAAGGAGGGGAACTCCGGTGCCTCGTCGGGGACGATGTCCGCCGAGGAGGCGGGCAGCCCCAGTGCACGGGCGGTGAAGGAGCGCAGCGGCAGACGCTGCGCCTCCTCCCGGGTGACCCAGCGGACCAGGTCGGTCGGCCGGTCGACCCGGTCGGTCAGCGAGCCGCCCCGGACCGAGACCCGGTAGAGCAGCCGGTCGGTGTGGATGGTGATGCCCCGCTCGGGCAGGGCACGCATGTCGGCCAGGACGTCCTGGAGGCCGGCCACGGCCACCGACAGCCCGGTCTCGGCGGCGGTCTCGCGGACGACGGTGTGGTGCGGGTCCTCGCCGTGGTCGACAGCCCCACCGGGCAGGGACCACGTGCCGGGTGTGCCGGAGCGCTCCGATGCGCGGACCAGCAACACTCGGTCAACCGAATCAGCACAGACTGCATATGCCGCGATCCTGCGCAGCGGCTCCAGCATGGTGGTCACGGAGCCAAATTCTCCCCGTGTCCGGTTACCGCAGCGGAAAAGAGTCGGATTCCTGACTGATCACTCGCCCCTGAGGGGCAGGTCAGGGTAAGACTCCGGGCCATCACCGAGGTCGATGAGCGTCGCGACGCGGACCGTGGAGTCATGACTTCCACATCGCAGGCCCCGTACAAGCAGTTGCGCCGCCCGACCACCGACCGGATGATCGCCGGTGTGGCCAGCGGCCTCGGCCGGTACTTCGCCGTCGACCCCACCCTGGTCCGCGTCGCCTTCGCCGTCGGCACGTTGCTGACCGGCGGGATCGCCGCGCTCGCGTACCCGGTCATGTGGTTCCTGATGCCCGAGGAGCCGGCCGGTGCGCCGGCCTGGCCGCACCCGGCGGACGCGACGCCCCACGCCGCGCCGCCGCCCGGACCGGCCGGTGGCCCGTCGCACCCCGCCTGGCCCTTCCCGGCCCCGGGAGCGGCCCCCACCGGCCCGGTGACCACCCCGCACGCACCCCCGCAGGCGCCGGTCGTCGGGCCGGAGCCGATCGTCGAATCGGGGCCGGAGGCCGGGCCACAGCCGACCCCCGGAACGTCACCTCAGCCGCCGGACCGACCGGCCGTCTGAGGCGTCACTCCCACTCGATGGTGCCCGGTGGCTTGCTGGTGACGTCCAGGACCACCCGGTTCACCTCGGCGACCTCGTTGGTGATCCGGGTGGAGATCCGGGCGATCACGTCGTAGGGCAGGCGGGACCAGTCGGCGGTCATCGCGTCCTCGCTGGAGACCGGGCGCAGCACCACGGGATGACCGTAGCTGCGCCCGTCGCCCTGCACACCGACGCTGCGCACGTCGGCCAGCAGCACCACCGGGAACTGCCAGACGTCGCGGTCCAGCCCGGCGGCGGTGAGCTCCTGGCGGGCGATGAAGTCGGCCCGGCGCAGCAGGTCCAGCCGCTCCCGGTCGACCGCACCGATGATCCGGATGGCCAGGCCCGGGCCGGGGAACGGGTGCCGCCAGACCATCGCCTCGGGCAGTCCGAGCTGGAGACCGAGCGTACGGACCTCGTCCTTGAACAGCGTGCGCAGCGGCTCGACCAGGGCGAACTTGAGATCGTCGGGGAGCCCGCCGACGTTGTGGTGGCTCTTGATGTTGGCGGTGCCGGTGCCGCCCCCGGACTCGACCACGTCCGGATAGAGCGTGCCCTGCACCAGGAACTCGACGTCACCGTGGGCGGCGACCTCACGGGCGGCGGCCTCGAAGACCCGGATGAACTCCCGGCCGATGATCTTGCGCTTCTGCTCCGGGTCGATCACCCCGGCCAGCGCGCCGAGGAACCGGTCGGCGGCGTCCACCACCTTGAGCTTGATGCCGGTGGCGGCGACGTAGTCCTTCTCCACCTGCTCGGCCTCGCCCGCGCGCAGCAGGCCGTGGTCGACGAAGACGCAGGTGAGCTGGTCACCGACGGCCCTGTGCACCAGCGCGGCCGCCACCGCGGAGTCGACCCCGCCACTCAGCCCGCAGATGACCTCCTTGTCACCCACCTGCTCGCGGATCCGGGCCACCTGCTCGTCGATGATGTTCTCGGCGGTCCAGGTCGGCTCGATCTCGGCGATGTCGTACAGGAAGCGGGTCAGCATCTCCTGCCCGTGCGCGGTGTGCCCCACCTCGGGGTGGAACTGCACCCCGGCCCGCCGACCGGCCAGGTCCTCGAAGGCGGCGACCGGCGCACCGGCCGACTCGGCGGTCACCGTGAAGCCCTCGGGCGCCTCGGTGACGCAGTCGCCGTGACTCATCCAGACCGGCAGGTCGGCTGGCAGGTCGCGGAGCAGCACACCCGGGTCGAGCAGGCGGGGCCGCAGCGGGGTGCCGCCGTACTCGCGGTTGCCGGTGCGGGCCACCGTGCCGCCGAGCGAGCGGGCCATCGCCTGAAACCCGTAGCAGATGCCGAAGACCGGCACGCCGGTGTGGAACAGCCCGTCGTCCACCTGCGGCGCGCCCGGCTCGTAGACGCTGGAGGGGCCACCGGAGAGGATGATCGCGGCCGGGTTCCGGGCCAGCATCTCGGCCACGGGCATGGTGTGCGGGACGATCTCGGAGTAGACCCGCGCCTCGCGTACCCGGCGGGCGATCAGCTGGGCGTACTGGGCACCGAAGTCGACCACGAGGACAGGACGCGGCAGGCTCATGTGCACGAAGCCTACCGACAGTCACCGGTCGCCCCGGTCGCGCCCTGCGCGGTCCCGTCACCCGTCGTGTGGCCGGCCTCGGCGGGTCACGAGCCGCCCTGGTCAGCCAGCGCTCCGGGTGCGCCCGGCGGCACGGCCGGACGGTGCGGGCGGACCGCGGTGAGCCGCCGGTACGGCGCGCCGAGCGGCGGACGCGGGTCGACCTCGCCCCGGTTCGGCCAGAGCGACGTGGCGCGCTCGGCCTGGGCGGTGATGGTCAGCGATGGATTCACCCCGAGGTTGGCCGAGACGGCCGCACCGCCCAGCACGTGCAGCCCCGGGTGGCCGTGGACCCGGTGGTACGGGTCGACCACCCCGTCGGCGGGGGACACGCCGATCACCGCGCCGCCCAGGATGTGCGCGGTCATCGGGATGTCGAACGGCTCGGTCAGCGCGCCGCCCGGCGTACCGTCGATCTCCTCCGCCAGCAGTCGCGCGGCCCGGTGGCCGGCCGGGATCCAGGTCGGGTTCGGGGCGCCGTGGCCGGGGCCGGAGACCAGCCGGCCGCCGAACGGCCCGCGCCGCCAGCGGGTGGTGAGCGAGTTGTCCACCGACTGCATGACCAGGGCGATCACGGTGCGTTGCGACCAGCCACGGACGGAGAGCATCCGGACGGCCCGGCCGGGATGCCGGACCAGTTGCCCCAGCCAGCGGCGGACCCGGTGCGGCCCGCCCTCGACCAGCAGCGTCTGGAGCAGTCCCATCGCGTTCGCGCCCCGCCCGTACCGGACCGGCTCGACGTGGGTCTGCGGGTCGGGGTGGAACGAGCTGGTGATCGCCACCCCCTCGGTGAGGTCGACCCCGCGCGCCCGCGCCTGCCGGCGGGACATCGAGGCACCGAGGATCGCCTCCGAGTTGGTGCGGGTCAGCTCGCCGAGGCGGGGCGAGAGACCGGGCAGCGCGCCGACGGCCCGCATCTCGTGCAGCAGCCGCTGGGTGCCCAGCGCACCGGCGGCGAAGACCACCTGGTCGGCCTCGATCACCTGCCGACGCCGCCGCAGCCAGGACCCGGTGCGTTCGGTGTGCACCCGGTACCCGCCCCCGACCGGCCGGACCTCGGTCACCGTGGTCAGCGGACGCACCTCGGCACCGAGCCGCTCGGCCAACCAGAGGTAGTTCTTGACCAGCGTGTTCTTCGCGCCGTGGCGGCAGCCGGTCATGCAGGCGCCGCAGTGCGTGCAGCCGGTGCGCGCGGGACCGGCACCCCCGAAGTACGGGTCGGCGACCGACTCGCCGGGCCGCCCGATGTGCACGCCGACCGGGGTCGCGTGCACGGTGTGCCCCACCCCCATCCGCTCGGCCACCCGCCGCATCACCCGGTCCGCCGGGGTGAGCAGCGGGTACGCGGTGACCCCGAGCATCCGTTTGGCCTGGTCGTAGTGCGGGGCGAGTTCGGCACGCCAGTCCGTGACGTCCCGCCACTGGGGGTCGTCGTAGAACGCGTCCAGCGGCTCGTAGAGCGTGTTGGCGTAGACCAGCGACCCACCGCCGACACCGGCTCCGGACAGCACCAGCACCCCGCCGCCACGTCGCCGGTCGGCGGCCCGCAGCAGGGTGAGGCGTTGCAGGCCGAAGCAGCCCAGCCGGGGCGCCCAGAGGAACCGGCGCAGCCGCCACGAGGTCCGGGGGAACTCGTCGTCGGCGAACCGCCGGCCGGCCTCCAGCACGCCGACCGTGTAGCCCTTCTCGGCCAGCCGCAGCGCGGCGACACTCCCGCCGAAGCCGGACCCGATCACGACCACGTCGTACCGCATGCACGCATCATTACTCGCGAGTAGATCTCGCGCCAGGCGCGGTTTTCGCGCCATCATGCAGCGCACCCGACCGCCGTGGGCCCGACGCGTGCCACGACGCCGTCCCGGACGCCCGCGGGCCGGTCGGTGGCAACCCGGCCCGCCGTGCGGCGGCGGCCCGGCATCGCAGGAGGAGGCGGGGGATGACGTTCGGAGGAAACCGTAGACGGCTGACACTGGCGGTGGCCGGCCTGGTCACGGTGGCGGTGGTGGCCGTCGGCGCGGTGGCGGTGGCCCGGACGGTCGGCGACGACCGCACGCCGACCGCCGCGCCCACCGACGTCGCCACCTCGCCGAGCGCGTCGCCCAGCCCCGTCCCGAGTACGCCCCCACCCGGCGCCGACATCACCGGCCCGCTCAACCTGCTGCTGGTCGGCATCGACACCCGGGTCAGCGTGCCCGGCTGGCAGCCGAACGCCGACGCCGTCCTGGTGCTGCACGTGCCGGCCGGACTGTCCCGGGGCTACCTCTTCTCGCTCCCCCGCGACCTGCTGGTGGACATCCCGGCGTTCCCGGACGCCGACTACCGGGGCGGGCGGACCAAGCTCACCCACGCGATGAGCAACGGCAGCCGGGTCCCGGGCCGACCGAACGAACCGGACCCGGCCCAGGGGTACGAGTTGCTGCGCCGCACCGTCAGCGAGTACACCGGGCTGCGCATCGACGCGGGCGCGGTGCTCACCTTCGGCGGCTTCGACAAGCTGGTGGACAGCCTCGGCGGCGTGGACATCCGGGTCGACCAGCGCGTCGTCTCCCGGCACCGCCAGCCGGACGGCAAGCACCGCCAGCCCGGCCCGGGCGTCGGGGGTTACGTCGGGCCGAGGATGGTCTACGAGCCGGGCGACCGGCACCTCAACGGCTGGCAGGCCCTCGACTACGCGCGCCAGCGCTACCTGCCCGGTGGCGACTACACCCGGCAGCGCCACCAGCAGCAACTCATCCGTGCGCTGATCGGCAGGATCCTCGCCGACGACCTGGGCCGGCAACCGCAGCGCGTCGAGCAGGTGGCCGCCGCGCTCGGCGCCGCCATGATCTATGTCGGCGGGCGGCGGATCGTGGAGTGCGCGTACGCCCTCAGCACGCTGTCACCGGACACGCTCACGCTGGTCGGCCTGCCCGGGGCGTCGGTCGGCCGGGGCGGCGCGTACCGGGGCGAGGAACTGACCACCGTCGGTCGCCGGTTCCTGGCCGCCCTGCGCGCCGGACGGGTGGACGCGTACCTCGCCGACCACCCGAAGCTCACCGTGCCGGACTGAGCGGCGCACGGCGGCCTGCCGTCTGTCGCCCTGCCCTCCGCCGTCTGGCAGACAGGCGGTCGGGGCGGGTTGGGTGGTCAGGGTAGGCCGGGCGGGGTGGAGCCGGTGAGCCAGGTGTCGAAGAAGGTGCCCAGCGACCGGCCGGAGACCCGCTCGGCCAGGGCGACGAAGTCGCTGGTGGTGGCGGTGCCGTCCCGGCGTTCGGTGGTCCAGGAGCGCAGGATCTCGAAGAAGGCGTCGTCGCCCACGGTACGGCGCAACGCGTGCACCACCAGCGCCCCGCGTTTGTAGACGGCGGTGCTGAACATCTGGCCCGGACCGGGGTCGAGGGTGGGCCGCGACCAGTCGGTGTCGGCGTACTGGAGTTCGAAACTGCGCTGGGCGGTACGCCCACCGTCGTGCTCCGCCCAGAGCCACTCGGCGTAGCTGGCGAAGCCCTCGTTGAGCCAGATGTCGCCCCAGCGGGCCAACGCCACACTGTTGCCGAACCACTGGTGCGCCAACTCGTGCGCGACCACCGCGTAGTTCGGTTCGCCGTCACGGAAGAAACCCGGGCCGTAGACCGGCCGGGACTGCGTCTCCAACGCGTATCCGATGCGGCTGTCGTCGACCACCACCCCGCCGTACGCCTCGAACGGGTACGGCCCGAAGCGACCGGCCAGGAAGTCGGCGATCTCGCCGGTGCGGGCCAGTGACCGTGCCTGCGGACCGGTGGCCGGCATCCCGGTCGGTACGGCGGTGACCAGCGGCTTGCCACCGTGGGTGCCGGTCTCGACCCGGTAGTCACCGATCACCAGCGTGGTCAGGTAGCTCGCCATCGGCGAGCGCTCGGCCCACCGCCAGGTGGTCCAGCCGTCGGTGCTGGTCCGCTCCCCCGGCACCCCGTTGCTCAACGCGGCGAGGCCGTCCGGGACGGTCACCTCGATGTCGTACGTGGCCTTGTCGGAGGGGTGGTCGTTGACCGGGAACCAGGTCGACGCCGAGCGCGGCTGGCCGAGCGCGATCGCGCCGTCGTCGGTGTGCTGGAAGCCGCCGCTGCCCAACACGTTGTCGGCGATCGGCTGCGGCACACCGGCGTACGTCACGTCGACCGTGAACCGGCTGCCCTCGGGAAGTCCCCGGCGCGGGGTGACGGTCAGTTCACCGTCGGCGTGCCGGTGCTCGGCCGGTGCGCCGTCCACGGTGACCGTGTCGACCGCCAGCCCGGTCAGGTCCAGGTTGAAGCGGGACAGTCCGTGGGTCGCGGTCGCCCTGACCTCGGCCCGGCCGATGAGCCGGTCGTCGGCCGGGTCGTAGCGCACCACCAACCGGTAGTGGTCCACGTCGTACCCGCCGTTGCCGCTGCCCGGCACGTACGGGTCGGCCAGGTCGACGCTGCCCGCCCGGAACCCGTCGCGGTCCGCGGGCTCGCGCTCCCCCGTGCAGCTCACCAGCCCCACAGCGGCCACCACGGCCACCACGCCAGCCCGCCACCGCCGCCCCGCACCCCTGCTCATCCGCCAGAGCCTACCGCCGCCCACGTCATCGATCATGGAGTTGTGGCGGCGGCGAACCGGGCAAACCAATACGGGTCGCCTGCCACAACTCCATGATCGACGGAGCGACGGGTGAGGGCGGGGTGACGGGTGGGGTCAGCGGTCGAGGACCAGGCCGACGCGCTGGAACTCCTTGAGGTCGCGGTAGCCGCACTTGGCCATGGCCCGGCGCAGGCCACCGAAGAGGTTCAGTTGGCCGTCGGGCTCGTCGGCGGGGCCGAACAGCAGGCGCTCCATCGAGCCCAGCGGCTCACCGGCGACCTCGAACGCACCTCGGGGCAGCGACGGGTGGCTGGCCGCCGAGTGCCACCAGGCACCGCCGGCCGGCGCCTCGGCGCAGAGCGACAGCGGCTCGCCGAGCATCACCGCGTCCGCCCCGCACCCGAGCGCCTTGGCGATGTCGCCGGAGGTACGGATATCGCCGTCGGCGATCAGGTGCACGTACCGGCCACCGGTCTCGTCCAGGTAGTCCCGGCGGGCCGCGGCGGCGTCGGCGATCGCGGTGGCCATCGGCACCCGGATGCCGAGCACCGATTCGGTGGTGGACCACTCGTCCCCGCCGATGCCGACGATCACACCCGCCGCACCGGTCCGCATCAGGTGCAGCGCGGTCTTGTAGTCGGTGCAACCGCCGACGATGACCGGCAGGTCGAGGTCGGCGATGAACTCCTTGAGGTTGAGCGGTTCGTCGGTGGTCGAGACGTGCTCGGCCGAGACAATCGTGCCCTGGATGACCAGGAGGTCGACGCCCGCGTCGAGGATGACCGGAGCCAACGCCAGGGTGTGCTGCGGGGACACCCGGACGGCCACCGTGCTGCCGCCCTCCCGCAGCTCGCGAACCCGCTCGGTGATCAGGTCGGGGCGGATCGGCTCGGCGTACACCTCCTGGAGACGCTTGGTGGCGCGGGCGTCCTCGCCCAGGTCGGACAGCTCCTCCAGCACCTTGGCCGGGTTCTCGTACCGCGTCCACAGCCCCTCGACGTTGAGCACGCCGAGACCGCCCAGTTCGCCGAGCCGGACCGCCGAGGCCGGGCTCATCGTCGCGTCCGAGGGGTGCCCGACACAGGGGATGCCGAACTGGTACGCGTCGAGCTGCCAGCCGGTGGAGACGTCGTCGACGTCCCGGGTGCGGCGGCTCGGCACGATCGCGATGTCGTCCAGGTGGTAGCCGCGCTGCGCGGTCTTGCCCAGCCCGATCTCGACCACGTCACGCATGGGGACTCCAGATGTCTTCGGGGGTGGAGGGGGTGATCAGCGGGTGTGGTAGTTGGGCGCCTCGACGGTCATCTGGATGTCGTGCGGGTGGCTCTCCTTGAGCCCGGCCGCCGTGATCCGGATGAGCTGACCGCGCTCGTGCAGCTCGGAGATGCTCTCCGCGCCCGCGTACCCCATCGCCAGCCGCAGGCCGCCGACGAGCTGGTGGGCCACCCGGGCGAGCGGTCCACGGTAGGGAACCTGGCCCTCGACGCCCTCCGGCACCAACTTCTCGTCGCTGGTCACGTCCTGCTGGAAGTAGCGGTCCTTGGAGTACGACTTGGCCTGGCCCCGGGACTGCATGGCACCGAGCGAGCCCATGCCGCGGTACGCCTTGAACTGCTTGCCGTTGACGAAGATCAGCTCACCCGGGCTCTCCTCGCAGCCGGCCAGCAGGCTGCCGAGCATCACCGTGTCGGCGCCGGAGACCAGCGCCTTGGCGATGTCGCCGGAGTATTGAATGCCGCCGTCACCGATCACCGGCACACCGGCCGGACGGGCGGCCCGGGCGGCCTCCATGATCGCCGTGATCTGCGGCACGCCGACGCCGGCCACGATCCGGGTGGTGCAGATGGCACCGGGGCCGACACCCACCTTGACGCCGTCGGCACCGGCGTCGACCAGGGCCTTCGCCCCGGCGTAGGTCGCCACGTTGCCGCCGACGATGTCGATCGCCACGTCCTTCTTGAGCCGGCTGACCATCTCCAGCACGGCCCGCTGGTGCCCGTGCGCGGTGTCCACGATGATCACGTCGACCCCGGCGTCGACGAGCGCGCGGGCCCGCTTGTACGAGTCCTCGCCCACGCCGATCGCGGCGGCCACCCGCAGCCGGCCCGCGTCGTCCTTGGTGGCGCTCGGGTACTGCTCGCTCTTGGTGAAGTCCTTGACGGTGATCAGCCCGCGCAGCTTGCCGGAGCCGTCGACGATCGGCAGCTTCTCCACCTTGTGCTGGCGCAGCAGGTCGAGCGCGTCCTCCTTGCTCACCCCGACCGGCGCGGTGACCAGCGGCGCGCGGGTCATGATGTCGCGCACCGGGGTGGCCGGGTCGGAGACGAAGCGCATGTCGCGGTTGGTGACGATGCCCACGAGCTGGCCCTGCCCGTCCACCACCGGCACACCGGAGATGCGGTAGCGCCCGCAGAGCTGGTCCACCTCGCGCAGCGTGTCGTCCGGGCTGGCGGTCACCGGGTTGGTGATCATGCCGGACTCGGAGCGCTTGACCAGGTCGACCTGGAGCGCCTGGTCCTCGACCGAGAGGTTGCGGTGCAGCACGCCGATGCCGCCCTGACGGGCCATGGCGATCGCCATCCGCGCCTCGGTGACGGTGTCCATCGCGCTGGAGAGCAGCGGGATGGAGAGCGTCACGTTGCGGGTCAGTCGAGTGACGGTGTTCACCCGACTGGGCACCACGTCCGACTCGCCGGGTTGGAGCAACACGTCGTCGAAGGTCAGCCCCAGCGGCACCACCCGGGCGGAGCCGGCCGGCAGCTCGGGCAGATGGCCGCTCAGCTCGCCACCCTCGGCGCCGGCGAAAAGGTCGGAACGGGGCGAATTCTCCACGATTGCTCTCCTGAGCTGGTCGAACGGGGCTTCAGCGAGGTGGCACGGGTGGGCACCGGCGAGCGCCGGGCGAGGGTGCGTCAGGGCCATCGTACCCAGTGGCCGGGGTGGTGCCCGCGTCCGGCGGCCCGCGCGGCGAGGTGGCGACGCCCCCACCGGGGTACGTCGGCTTGCGCGAAGGGGGACAGGCGTCCGACGTGCCTTGGGTCTACGGTGAGGGGGTGCACGACGAGCCCATCGACCCGTTCACCGGCGATCCGACCGATCCGTCGGCCGATCTGGAGGGTCCCGGTCGCGACGCCCCGCTGGATCCGCTGACCGACGTCGAACGCCAGGACGTGCTGGAAGACCTCGCCGACCTGGAGATCTACCAGGCGTTGCTGGCGCCGATCGGCGTACGCGGGCTCGTCATCGAGTGTGAGGACTGCCGGGAACCGCACTACTTCGACTGGGACCTGCTCCGGGGCAACCTGCGTCACCTGCTCAGCTCCGGCCGCCCCCGGGTGCACGAGCCGGCCTACGACCCGGACCCGGACCACTACGTCACCTGGGACTACGCCCGGGGGTACGCCGACGGCGTGCACGACACCCTCAGCGAGGGCACGGAGGACGACTCCATCGGCCGGGACTGAGCCCCGCCTGCCGCCGGGCCGCAGCCGCCGTCCGATGGCCGGTAAGGAGGGGGCCCTTCCTATACACCAGGCGTTAGCAGGGGGCCCCTGCTAACCAGTCGGTGTCAGGCGACCAGGCCAGCCCGGAAACCGGCGGCCACCGCGTGCGCCCGGTCCCGGGCGCCCAGCTTGCGGAACAGCCGCCGGGCGTGGGTCTTCACGGTGTCCTCGGAGACGAACAGCTCGCGGCCGATCTCGGCGTTGCTCTTGCCCTCGGCCATGCCGAGCAGCACCTGGAGTTCCCGTTCGGTGAGGCCCACGGTGGACCGGTCGGCCCGCGCCGGAACGGCCTTGCCGGACTCGGGAGCGGCGTCCGGCTCGGCCGGGTCGTCACCGCGCTGCACCGGCACCATCGCCGGGCCGCCGGCCGCGTCACCGCCCGGCCAGGCCGACGCGGCCTCGCCGGTGGTGGGCCGGGCACCGGGGGCCGGGCGGCCGGAGCCACCGACGGCGGCGGTGTCCCGTGCCGGGTCGGCGATCCGGGGCCGGTTGGCCCGGCCGGAGGCGGCCAGCAGCAGCAGCGCCTTGGCGACCGCGCTGGTGAGATCGTGGTCCACGCCCTGGATCAGGCCGCGCGCACCGGCGCTGATGGTCGCCGCCGCCGCCTCGGACTCCTCCGCGCCGAGCAGCAACACGCTGGCCTGCGGCGCGCGGGCCAGGACCCGCCGGACGAAACCGGCACTGTCGGGCCGGGTGATGGCGGTGTCGGCGAGCACCACGTCGGCGGGGCGCTCGGCGAGCCGGAGCATCACCTCCGGATCGGAGACCGCCGTCCGGACCGCACCCGACAGCCCCAGCCGCGCTGCCGCTGAGGTCAGGTGCTGCGCCGCGAGCGGCGTCCGAACGCACACGAGAACCGTACGCACTGTGATCTCCTCTCCGCACACGAGCAGACCATGACGGGGTGGGGTCGGGAGGAGGTTCCCGGCAACTCTTCCAACTTTTCCGACAGATAGGGCATATGCCCCAATTCGGCAAACGTTTTCGATCACACACGTGTGAGCCGAGAAGGGGCTGGGTACCGAGGGGCTCAGGCCGGGAACGGTGCGCCTGCGCGGCCCGCCGCCCGGACAGCCGGCCACGAAGTATCTCGCGGTGCCGCGCGAGAGGAGGGGTGCAGATGTCGAACGTACGTAGACTGCCCGGACCGATCATCGACCTGTGGGACTGGCAGCGCCTCGGCTCCTGTCGTGGCCGCGACAGCGCACAGTTCTTCCACCCCGACGGCGAGCGCGGATCCTCCCGGCTCCGGCGGGAGTCCTCCGCCAAGAACGTCTGCCGCGCCTGCCCGGTACGCGCCGAGTGCGCCGCGCACGCGCTGGCCGTGCGGGAGCCGTACGGCGTGTGGGGTGGATTCAGCGAGTCGGAGCGCCTGCGCCTGCTCGCGGTCGGCTGGGAGGACCTCGCCGACCGTCGGCAGACCCGGGTCGACGTCAACCGGTTGGAAGCCCGTCTGGGCAGCTCCCACCGGGCGGCCCTCCCGCCCCAACGCAACGTCGCCTGACCGAACGCCCCCGACGCCGCGCTCCCGCCCCCCGGAAGCGCGGCGTCGGTCTGTGCGTCACTCGACCGTCAGGGTGACCGAGTGCCAACCCGTCGCGCCGTCCGGCGCCACGTCCTGCCGCTGCCCGGTCTGCGTCTCGCCGGTGCTGTCCGTCGCCCGCACCTGGAGCGTGTGCTCGCCGGGCGTCGCCTCCCACCGCCAGGACCACTGCACCCAGGTGTCCACCGAGGCCGTCGGTGCCAGCTCCGCCTCCTGCCAGGGTCCGCCGTCGACGCGGACCTCGACCCGGCGTACGCCCCGGTGCTGCGCCCACGCGACCCCGGCCACGGTGACCGGGCCGGCGGCGGGACGGTTACGCGGGCGGGGCGTGTCGATCCGCGACTGCGTCTTCACCGGCCCCTCGGCCGACCAGCCCCGGGGCACCCAGTACGCGTCGAAGTCGGCGAAGCTGGTCAGCTCCAGCTCGGTGATCCACTTGCACGCCGACACGTACCCGTAGAGGCCGGGCACCACCATCCGGGCCGGGAATCCGTGCGCCACCGGCAGCGGCTCGCCGTTCATACCGACGGCGAGCAACGCGTCCCGCCCGTCCCGCAGCACCGCCGTCGGGGTGCCGCAGGTCCAGCCGTCCACCGAGCGCCCGACCACCTGGTCCGCGCCGTCGAGCGGCTGCACCTCGTCGAGCAGCTCCCGGATCGGTACGCCGAGCCACCGCGCGTTGCCGATCAGATCGCCGCCGACCTCGTTGGAGACGCAGGCCAGCGTGACGTACCGCTCCACCATCGGCCGGGCCAACAGGTCCGCGAAGCTCAGCGTCACCGGATTGCGCACCCGGCCGTGGATGCGCAGCCGCCACGTCTCCGGATCCACCTGCGGCACCACGAGCGCGGTGTCGATGCGATAGAAGCGCCGGTTCTCGGTGACGTACCGCGCCAGGCCCGGCACCTCCAGGTCGACACCGGCGGGCAGCGGCGGCGCGGCGGAGACCGGGGCGGGCAGGCTGATCGCCGCCCGCGCGTCGGAGACACCCCGTTGACCGGCCCACCACCGTCCGGCCGCCCCGCCGACGACGGCCACCCCGAGCACCCCGCCGACACCGGTGAGGAAGCGCCGCCGCGACTCCGGATCGGTCCGCCGCTGCGGACCCGTCCCGTCCGGCTCGGGTGGGTGCTGCGGCCCTGCCCCGTCCGGCGCGGGCGCGCGCTCGCCCGTCGGCGGGGACCAGGGCCACGGATCGAGTTCCAGCGGACCGGCGACGAACGCCCAGAGCGTCACGCCGCCGACCAGCGCGCCGACCAGCGACGGCACCGCGTCCAGGCCGTCCGCGCCGGCCCGGGTCAGCGCCGCCCCGGCACCGAGGGCGGCGAACGCCGCGATGCCGGCCAGGCCGACCACCAGGCGGCGTACGGCCAGCACGCCCAACAGGGCGGCGAAACCGGCCAGCAGCACCGCCGTCCCGACCAGCAGGGCGATCTTGTCGTACGTGCCGAAGACCGCGATGCCGAACCGCTTCACCGGCTCGGGGGCGGCGTCCACGACCAGCCCACCGACCGCCACCAGCGGGGCGGAACGGGGGCCGGTCAGCACCGCCACGACCTCGGCGGCACCGATGGCCGCCGTTGCGGCGGCGACACCGGCGAGGGCGGCGTACCGGGGTGTCGTACTGCTCACCGGTCCAGTGTTTCCGACCGTACGCCCGACCGGTAGTCACCTCGACCCGGTGTGACCGGGCCGGAACACACGTGGGGCGCACCGTCGTCGACGGTGCGCCCCACGTCCACGTACTCCTCGGGTCAGAAACCCGGGCCGTGCTGGTGGCCGTGCCCGTGCCCGTGGCCGTGGCCACCGGCGGCGGCGGGCTCCGCCTCCTTCGGCTTGTCCACCACGAGGCTCTCGGTGGTGAGCAGCAGACCGGCGATCGACGCGGCGTTGGTGACCGCGTTACGGGTCACCTTGACCGGGTCGATGATGCCCGCCTTGGCCAGGTCGACGTACTCGCCGACGGCCGCGTCGAGACCGGTGCCCCACTCGGCGGCGATGACCTTCTGCACCACCACGTAACCGTCGTGGCCGGCGTTCTGGGCGATCCAGCGCAGCGGCTCGACCAGCGCCTTGCGCACGATCGAGACGCCGACCTTCTCGTCACCGGTGAAGCCCAGGTCGTCGTCGAGCACCGGCAGGATCTGGGCCAGGGCGGCACCGCCGCCGGGGACCGTACCCTCCTCGACCGCAGCCTTGGTCGCGGCGATGGCGTCCTCGATGCGGTGCTTGCGCTCCTTCATCTCGACCTCGGTGGCCGCGCCGACCTTGACCACCGCGATGCCGCCGGAGAGCTTGGCCAGCCGCTCGGCGAGCTTCTCCCGGTCCCACTCGGAGTCCGACGCCTCGATCTCCTTGCGGATCTGGGCGACCCGGTCGGTGACCTCGGTGCCCTGACCGCCACCGTCGACGATCGTGGTGTTCTCCTTGTCGACCACGATGCGCCGGGCGGTGCCCAGCACCTCCAGGCCGACCTGGTCGAGCTTGTAGCCCAGCTCGGGCGCGACCAGCTCGGCGCCGGTCAGGATCGCCATGTCCTGGAGCATCGCCTTGCGGCGGTCACCGAAGCCGGGGGCCTTGACCGCGCAGACCTTGAGGGTCTTGCGGATCGCGTTCACCACCAGGGTGGACAGGGCCTGGCCCTCGACGTCCTCGGCGACGATCAGCAGCGGCTTGTTGTTCTGGAGGACCTTCTCCAGCAGCGGCAGCAGCTCCTCGATCGCCGAGATCTTCTGCGTGGTGATCAGGATGTACGCGTCCTCCAGGACGGACTCCTGCGACTCCGCGTCGGTGACGAAGTTCGGCGAGATGAAGCCCTTGTCGAACTGGAGACCCTCGGTCACGTCCAGCTCGGTGTGCAGGGCGGAGCCCTCCTCGACGGTGATCACACCGTCGCGGCCGACCCGCTCCATCGCCTCGGCGATCAGCTCACCGATGGTGGCGTCCTGCGCGGAGACCGTCGCGACGTGCGCCACGGCCTTCTTGTCGGCGACCTCGACGGCCTTGCCGAGCAGCGCCTCGGAGACCTTCGCGGCGGCCGCGTCGACGCCCCGCTTGAGGCCGGCCGGGTTGGCGCCCGCGGTGACATTGCGCAGACCTTCGCGGACCATGGCCTGGGCCAGCACGGTCGCGGTGGTGGTCCCGTCGCCGGCGACGTCGTTGGTCTTGGTCGCCACCTCCTTGACCAACTGCGCGCCGAGGTTCTCGTACGGGTTGGTGAGCTCGATCTCCTTGGCGATGGTCACACCATCGTTGGTGATCGTCGGCGCACCGAATTTCTTGTCCAGGACGACGTTGCGCCCGCGCGGCCCGAGGGTGACCTTGACCGCGTCCGCGAGCGCGTTGACACCGTGCTCCAGCAGGTGCCGGGCGTCGTCCGAGAAGCTCAGGATCTTCGCCATGAATGTCCCTTCGACGCGAGGTTGCCCCGGCCCGGCGAACCGGACCGGGGCAACGTCACTGATCGGTTGGTTACTTCTCGATGACCGCGAGGACGTCGCGGGCGGAGAGCACCAGGTACTCCTCGCCGGCGTACTTGACCTCGGTGCCGCCGTACTTCGAGTAGAGGACGGTGTCGCCGACGGAGACGTCGATCGGCACGCGGTTGCCCTTGTCGTCGATCCGGCCCGGGCCGACAGCGAGGACGGTGCCCTCCTGCGGCTTCTCCTTGGCGGTGTCGGGGATCACGATGCCCGAGGCGGTGGTGGTCTCGGCCTCGTTCGCCTGGACCACGATGCGGTCCTCGAGCGGCTTGATCGCAACCTTGGTCGCGGTAGTCACGGGCATACCCTCCTGGGGTACTTGGTTTCGTTACCGATCGGCATGCCGACCGGCGTCAATTGCCACATGCCACCGGGCGGGACCGTCGTCGCGGGTGCCGGTCCGCCTGGCGTTCAACCCCCGGGCACCAGGGCCCGGACGTTGGCACCCTCAGGGTGAGAGTGCTAATCGCAGGTTATTCCTCGGCTAGCACTCCGTCAAGGAGAGTGCCAACCCACCACCCCGTGTCGCCACTCTTTCCGCACTCTTGCGCCACTCTTTCTTCACCGTTCGCCAACGGTTGACCGCGACACGCCGACACTCGCTTCCGCCCCGAACGACCAATCCTTACTCTCCGGCGCGACTACGTGACGGAGGGCGGACAGATGGCGGACATGCCAACCCTGGGTTTCCTGCGCGACCAACTACGCCGGGCCCGCAAGCTGCGCGGGCTCAGCCAGGAAGAACTGGGCAAGATGGTCAACTACGCTCCGTCGTCGATCAGCGCGATGGAGACCGGGCAGAACCAGCTCAGCGCCGACTACCTGGCCCGGCTCGACAAGGTGTTGGAGACCGGCGGACTCTTCGTCGGGATACTGGAGCTGATCCGGCTGCACGCCGAGCCGGACTGGTTCCGACCGTGGGGCGAGATCGAGCGCGAGGCCATCGCGCTGCGCTGGTACGACCCGGCGGTGGTGCCGGGCCTGCTCCAGACCGAGGCGTACGCGCGGGCGATGTTGCGGGCCGGGCCGCCGCTGACCGACGAGCAGATCGAGAAGCGGGTGCTGGCCCGGATGGCACGGCAGGAGATCCTCGCCCGCGAGGAGCCGCCACAGCTCGTCGCGGTGCTCGATCAGCAGACGCTGCGTCGCCAGGTGGGCGAGCGCACGACCATGCGCGAGCAACTGGAGCACCTGCGCGCCCTCGCCGACCATTCGCACGTCCAGGTACGGATCGTGCCGGCCGAGACCCCGTGGTACGGCGGACTTGCCGGGCCGTTCGTCCTGGCCCGGCTCGCCGACGGCACCGAGGTGGCCCACCTGGACAACCAACTCCGGGGGCACACCGTGGACAGCCCGAACGAGCTTGCCAGCCTCGGACGGCGTTGGGAGACTGTGGCCGGTGAGGCGCTGCCGCGCCGGCAGTCCGCCCGCCTGATCGAGGAAGTGGCGAACTCATGGACCTGACCCGTGCCGCCTGGCGCAAGTCCTCCCGCAGCAATCAAAATGGCGGCGCCTGCGTCGAGGTAGCCGACAACCTGCCCGGCGTCGTCGCCGTACGCGACAGCAAGGACCCGACCGGCCCGGCGCTCACCTTCACCCCGGCCGCCTGGCACGCCTTCGTCGACACCCACCACCCCACCCGCTGACCGCCCCCACACCCACGCCCACACCCGGGCGCTGACGCTCGTTCTCGCCACCCACAGCACCCGCCGCCGTAACTGACGCTGGCGCTGCCACCCAGCACCCGCCGCCGTAGTCGACGCTTCACCACCCGCGACTCGCCCCGCCACCGCCGCCCCACCTCGTGGCCCCGTCGCTCGCCGCCGCCCCGTCGCTTCGCGGCCCGTCGCTCGCCGCTGCTCCCGCCGTACCCTCGCCCGTCGCCCGTCGATCATGGAGTTGTGGTCGACGAAACGCCCGATCCAGGGCATTGCCCGAGCCACCACTCCATGATCGGCAGGACGACGGTGCGGGCTGCCGCACGACCGACGGGTGGACGGGATGCCGCGAACGGCGTCAAGGTCACGCTCGATCCAGGATCGAGTGGCATCCCGGCGACTGCGAGACCACTCGATCCTGGATCGAGCACGATCATGGACCGGACAGCGTCGGCCAGCGCCGGGCGGGGGCGTCGGGGCGGGGGCGGTCGGATCGGGGGCGGGGGCGGTCGGGGCGGGGACGAGTGGCGGCCCGGACAATGGGCGGGTGGATCTGGAGCAGTTCGCCGTGTTGCGTACCGACGAGGGGTCGGCGGCGCTCGACGCGGCGGGGCGGGTGGCCGGCGGCGACCCGCTGCACGCGGCGGCCACGCTCCGCGCGGCAGGGGTGCCGGCCGGACTGGCGGCGGCGGCACTGACCCAGTCGGAGTTGCGCCGCCGCGCCACCGGCAAGTTCGGGTCGGAGGCCGGCGCCATGTTCTTCACCCGGCCCGGTCTGGAGCAGGCCACCCGGCGGATCGTGGCGGACCGTCGGGCCCGACGACTGCGGGCCGCCGGGGTGGGCACCCTGGCGGACCTGGGCTGCGGGTTGGGCGCCGACGCGCTGGCCGCCGCCCGTGCCGGCATCCGGGTGTACGCGGTGGAGGCCGACCCGCTCACCGCCGCGCTCGCCGAGGCGAACGCTCTCGCTGCCGGGGTGGCCGACCTCGTCACCGTCGAGTGTGGCGACGCGACTGCGTTCGACGTGACCCGGGTCGACGCGGTCTTCTGCGATCCGGCCCGCCGCCGGGCCGGTACCGGTCGCCGGGTCTTCGACCCGAACGCGTACTCGCCGCCGTGGGACTTCGTCGTCGGGCTGGCCGAACGGATGCCGCGCACGGTGGTGAAGGTGGCGCCGGGTCTCGACCACGCTCTGATCCCGGCCGGTGCCGAGGCCGAGTGGGTCGGCGTCGACGGCGACCTGGTGGAGGCGGCCCTCTGGTGCGGCCCGCTCGCCGAGCACCCGCGCCGCGCGACCGTGTGCAAGGAAGGGCCCCCTACTAACGCCTCGTGTATAGCAGGGGTCCCCTCCTTACATGCCGGCGATGGGGTGCGCGTGCATCAGCTCACCGGGCGGGGGACGGCGGAGGCGCCGGTCGGGCCGGTACGCAGGTTCGTCTACGACCCGGATTCGGCGGTGGTACGGGCACACCTGGTCGCCGAGCTCGCCGCCGACCTGGACGCCACGCTGGCCGACCCGAGCATCGCCTACCTCTATGCCGACCGGGCCACCCCCACCCCGTACGCCCGCTGCCTGGAGGTGACCGACGTGCTGGCGTTCTCGCTCAAGCGACTGCGGGCGCTGCTGCGGGAACGCCGGGTCGGCCGGGTGGAGATCCTCAAGCGGGGCTCCGCGCTGGAACCGGAGCGGCTCCGGCGGGACCTGCGGTTGGCCGGTGACCAGCCGGCCAGCCTGGTGCTGACCCGGGTCGCCGGAGCGCCGACGGTGCTGGTCTGCCAGCCGGTGACCTGACCCGCCGGGCGCAGGACTAGGTTGGCGGGCATGGCGGGACGGGGTACGCCGGCGATCGCGCTGCTGGCGAAGCAGAGGATCACGCACCGCACCCACCTGTACGACGTCCCGCCGGACGCCGCCAACTACGGCGCGGTGGTCGCCGCCGCGCTCGCGGTCGCGCCGGAACGGGTCTTCAAGACCCTGGTCACCGAGGTCGACGGCGCGCTGACCGTGGCGGTGGTGCCGGTCACCGGCGAGTTGGACCTCAAGGCCCTCGCCGCGGCCGTGGGCGGCAAGCGGGCGGCGCTGGCCGACCGCGCGGCGGCCGAGCGGACCACCGGGTACGTGCGGGGCGGCATCAGTCCGCTCGGCCAACGCAAGCGGCTGCCCACCGTGATCGACGAGTCCGCCCTGGCGCATCCCACCGTGTACGTGTCGGCCGGTCGCCGGGGTCTCCAGGTGGAATTGGCGCCCACGGATCTCGTGGCGCTCACCGAGGCCCGCACCGCCGCGCTGACCACCGGCTGACCGCACCCGACCTGCCCACTTATCCGTCGTCGCCCGGCCGCGTACCGGGCGGGTGTCGTCGGCGTTGCTGAATTGTTACCGCCGACAACAAACTCATCGCGATCGCACTCTTGTGCTGGCGTGTGGGGCGCAATACGTTGCCGGACACAACAAAACAAACACCGACACCCTTCCCCCACCCTCGAAAGGACCCTGCAGATGCGCAAGGGCTTCCTCGCCGTCGGCGCCGTGGGTCTCCTGACCCTCGGCTCCCTGACGGCCTGCGGCGACGACTCCGGCGGCAACCAGGCCGGTTCCGACAAGACCCCGAAGATCGGGGTGATCCTGCCGGACAGCAAGTCCTCCGTCCGCTGGGAGAGCGCGGACCGCAAGTTCCTGGAGGAGGCGTTCAAGGCCGCCGGCGTCCAGTACGACATCCAGAACGCCCAGGGTGACAAGAACGCGTTCCAGACCATCGCCGACCAGATGATCACCAGCGGCGTCACCGCGCTGATGATCGTCAACCTGGACTCCGGCACCGGCAAGGCCGTGCTCGACAAGGCCAAGTCGCAGGGCGTCGCCACCATCGACTACGACCGCCTCACCCTCGGCGGCTCGGCGGAGTACTACGTCAGCTTCGACAACGAGGCCGTCGGCAAGCTCCAGGGCGAGGGCCTCGTCAAGTGCCTCACCGACGCCAAGGTGGAGAAGCCGGCGATCGCGTACCTGAACGGCTCGCCGACCGACAACAACGCGACCCTGTTCAAGAACGGGTACGACTCGGTCCTCAAGCCGAAGTTTGACTCGGGCGAGTACACCAAGGCCGCCGACGACTCGGTGCCGGACTGGGACAACGCGCAGGCCGCCACCATCTTCGAGCAGCAGCTCACCAAGGCCAGCGGCAAGATCGACGGCGTGCTGAGCGCGAACGACGGCCTGGGCAACGCCGCCATCTCGGTGCTCAAGAAGAACAACCTCAACGGCAAGGTCCCGGTGACCGGCCAGGACGCCGACCCGCAGGGTCTGCAGAACATCCTCGCCGGTGACCAGTGCATGACCGTCTACAAGGCCGTCAAGCAGGAGGCGGACGCCGCTTCCGAGCTGGCCATCGCGCTGGCCAAGGGCGAGCGCAAGGAGACCGGCCAGACGGTCAAGGACCCGGAGAGCGGTCGGGACGTGGCCAGCGTCCTGCTCACCCCGAAGGCGATCTACAAGGAGAACGTCAAGGACGTCATCGCCGACGGCTACGTGACCAAGGAAGAGGTCTGCACCCCCGACTTCGCCAAGCTCTGCACCGAAGCGGGCATCAGCTGACCCACCCGCCTAGGCGGCGCCGCCCGGCACGGCAACCCCGTGCCGGGCGGCGCGACGCCGCTGGACGGGTCCCGATCTCCCTCCGTGTCTAAGGAGAACCCCGTGTCCGCGACCCCACTGCTGGAGCTACGCGGGATCGACAAGAGCTTCGGTCCCGTCCAGGTCCTGCGCGACGTCGCCTTCGCCGCCTACCCGGGCGAGGTGACCGCGCTCGTCGGCGACAACGGCGCCGGCAAGTCGACCCTGGTCAAGTGCATCAGCGGCATCTACCCCACCGACTCCGGGGAGTTCGTCTTCGACGGCCGCCCGGTGCACATCAACAGCCCCCGCGACGCCGCCTCGCTCGGCATCGAGGTCGTCTACCAGGACCTCGCGCTCTGCGACAACCTCGACATCGTGCAGAACATGTTCCTCGGGCGGGAGAAGCGCAGCGGCATCGTCCTGGACGAGCCGACGATGGAGCAGATGGCCGCGGAGACCCTGGCCGGGCTCTCCGTACGCACCGTCAAGTCGCTGCGCCAGCACGTCTCCAGCCTCTCCGGCGGCCAGCGCCAGACCGTGGCGATCGCCAAGGCGGTGCTCTGGAACAGCAAGCTGGTGATCCTGGACGAGCCGACCGCCGCGCTCGGCGTCGCACAGACCGCCCAGGTGCTCGAACTGGTCCGCCGGCTGGCCGACAACGGCCTGGCCGTGGTGCTCATCTCGCACAACATGAACGACGTCTTCGCCGTCTCCGACCGGATCGCCGCGCTCTATCTCGGCCAGATGGTCGCCCAGGTGAGGACCACCGACATCACGCACTCGCAGATCGTCGAACTGATCACCGCAGGCCGTTCCGGCGGGCTCGGGCTCGCCACCGAACCGGCCACCAACGGCAACGGTGGAGCACCCGCCAGCAGCAACACAGGAGGGCTGGCATGAGCGAGCCGCAGCGAGCGAATCATCAACTCCGGGCCGAGGCCGGCCCGCAGCGCAGCGGAGGGTCGGCATGAGTTCCACCGCCGTCAAGCAGGACGGGCCGGCCGCCGTGGCGCCGGCACCCTCCGTCGCCAGTCACGTACGCGGTTACTGGCGCCGGGTACGCGGCGGCGACATCGGCGCGCTGCCCGCCGTCGCCGGCCTGCTCGTCCTCTGCACGATCTTCTCGATCATGCGTCCGAGCTTCCTCACCGCGGGCAACTTCGCCAACCTGTTCACCCAGGGCGCGGCGGTCACGTTGATCGCCATGGGGCTGGTCTTCGTCCTGCTGCTGGGCGAGATCGACCTGTCCGCCGGTTTCGCCAGCGGCGTCTGCGCGGCGGTGCTGGCCAACGTGGTGACCGTCCTCGGGTACCCGTGGTACGTGGCGGTGCTCGCGGCCGTGCTCACCGGCCTGGTCATCGGCACCACGCTGGGCTTCCTGGTCGCCAAGGTCGGCATCCCGTCGTTCGTGGTCACCCTCGCCGGCTTCCTCGCCTTCCAGGGCGTGGTGCTGCTGCTGATGGAGGAGGGCCGGAACATCTCGGTCCGCGACCCGGTCCTGGTGGCGATCGCCAACCGCAACCTGCCGCCGGCGCTCGGCTGGGCCCTGGCCGCGCTCGCGGTCGCCGGCTTCGCCGCGGTGCAGTTGCTGCGGTACCGCAAGCGTGCCGCACGCGGCCTGATCAACGACCCGCTGGCCATGGTGCTGGGCCGGATCGGCATCCTGGCCGTGGTCCTCGGCGTCGCCGTCTACGTGCTCAACCTGGAGCGCAGCCGCAACGTGCTGATCAGCTCGCTCAAGGGTGTACCGATCGTGGTGCCGATCATCGCCGTCCTGCTCGTGGTCTGGACGTTCGTGCTCCAGCGCACCAGCTACGGCCGGCACATCTATGCGGTCGGCGGCAACAAGGAGGCCGCGCGCCGGGCCGGCATCAACGTGGACCGGATCCGCATCTCGGTCTTCGTGATCTGCTCCACGATGGCGGCGATCGGTGGCATCGTGGCGGCGAGCCGGGCCAACTCGGTCGACCCGAACACCGGTGGCAGCAACGTGCTGCTGTACGCCGTCGGGGCGGCGGTGATCGGTGGTACCAGCCTCTTCGGTGGCAAGGGACGCGTCCTGGACGCGGTCCTCGGTGGCGCCGTGGTGGCGGTGATCGACAATGGCATGGGGCTGATGGGCTACAGCTCGGGCGTGAAGTTCGTGGTCACCGGCGTGGTGCTGCTGCTCGCGGCGAGTGTCGACGCGTTGTCGCGACGACGAGCCTCGGCCACCGGCAACCGCTGATCCGCTGTACCGAAAGTAGTCAAGCCTCGATGCGCGTAGGACCCAGCCAGGACGAGATCCGTCGGCAGAATCTCGGTGCCCTGCTGCGCTACGTGCACCTGCACGGCGCCACCACGCGCGCCGAGCTGACGAACACGCTGGGCTTGAACCGGAGCACCATCGGCGCGCTCACCGCCGACCTCGCCGCCGCCGGACTGGTGAGCGAGGGGGCGCCGAAGGAGACCGGCCGGGCCGGACGACCGTCGCTGGTCGTCCGGCCCGAGTCGGACCGGGTCTTCGCGTACGCGTACAGCATCGAGGTGGACCGGCTGCGGGCCGCGCGGGTCGGTCTGGGCGGCGCGGTGCTCGACCGTTGGGAACTGGACCGCCCGCGCGGGTTGACCGCGACGGAGGCCGCCCCGCTGCTGGCCGGAGCGGTGAAGGAGATGCGGCACGGGCTGCCGCAGGACGCGGTCTGCGTCGGGGCCGGGGTGGCGGTCTGCGGCATGGTGCGCCGCGACGACGGTCTGGTCCGCCTCGGCCCGACCACCGGATGGGTGGACGAGCCGATCGGCACCACCCTCGGCAGCGAACTCGGCGTCGACGTCCCGGTCACCGTGGGGAACGTCGCCGACGTGGCGGCCTTCGCCGAACACGCCCGGGGCGCGGCGGCCGGCTGCGACAACGTCATCTATCTCTACGGCGACGTCGGCGTGGGCGCCGGGATCATCGCCGGTGGCCGCCGCCTCACCGGGCACGGCGGCTACAGCGGCGAGGTCGGGCACATGGTGGTCAGCCGCGACGGGGTGCGCTGCGAGTGCGGCAACCGGGGCTGCTGGGAGACCGAGATCGGCGAGCACGGGCTGCTGCGGACCGCCGAGCGCTCCGACGCCCGGGGCCGGGAGGCGATGCTCGCGGTCTTCGACGCCGCCGACCGTGGCGACGCCCGGGCCCAGACGGCGGTACGCCAGGCCGGCGACTGGCTGGGTTTCGGTGTCGCCAACCTGGTCAACATCTTCAACCCCGAGATGGTCATCTTCGGCGGCACCATGCGCGACCTCTATCTGGCCGCCGCCGCCCAGGTACGCAGCCGGCTCAACTCCAACGGCCTGCCCGCCTGCCTGGAGCACGTACGCCTGCGGACGCCGAAACTCGGCGAGGACGCCCCGCTTGTCGGCGCCGCCGAACTCGCCTTCGAACGGCTGCTGGCCGACCCGCTCGACGTCGGCTGACCCGACCGGACAAGACCGTGAACCGGTTTCGGAACCGGTGAACTGATCGGCCACTCATTCCGTACCACTGTGCGGACGAGCGGCCGGCGTGTCAGGCCGCCGTCACGTAGTCGACCGGTTCTCGTCCGAGGAGGCGCCGCAGACATGGCACCGCTGGATTCCGCTCGTCGCCGGCAGGGCACCCGGTCCCGTCGCCTGGCGGTGCTGCTCACCACGATCGCCGCCGCTCTCGTCTGGCATCCCGGTGCCGCCGTGGCCGCGCCCGCCGGCCAGCAACTCGCCGCCGCCGACCAGGCCCTGCTCGACGGGGTACGCCTGGCCGGGCTCTGGGAGATGCCGGCCGGACAGATGGCCGCCGAGAAGGGCCAGTCGGCGGTGGTCCGCGAGGTCGGTGCGGAGATCGCCCGGCAGCACGAGGAACTGGACCGACTCACCGTGGAGGCCGCCAACAAGCTCGGCGCGACCATCCCGACCGTGCCGTCCGCACAGCAGCAGCAGTGGCTGAAGGAGATGAAGGACGCCACCGGCGCCCGGTTCGACCAGATCTTCGTCACCCGGCTCCGGGTCGCCCACGGCTCGATCCTCCCGGTCGTCACCGCGGTCCGCGGCAGCACCCGCAACGACGTCATCCGCGACCTGGCCAACGCCACCAACAAGTACGTCAGCGACCACATGCTGATGCTGGAGAGCACCGGCCTGGTGCGGTACGCCGAACTGCCGCCCGCCGTGCTGCCCGCGCCCGGCGAGGACGGACTGATCGCCGCCGCGTCGGCCAACACCGCACCGGCGGTGGGCATCAGCAACACCCTGATCTGGGCCATCTTCTTCGTTGCCATCGGCACCGGCGGCTTCCTCAGCTATCGGCTGTTGCGCCGCAGGTAACCAGCCGACCCGCACCGATGGCACCCCGTACCCGGGCCCTCGCCCTCCTCGGGCTGGTCCTGGCCACCCTGTGCGCCGCCCTGGGTCCCGCCGGCCCAGCGGCGGCGCACGCCGTCGTGGTGGACACCACCCCGCAGCGCGACGAGGTGCTCCCGTACGCGCCACGCGAGGTCCTGGTCACCTTCAGCGAGTCGGTCGCGCCGGTGTCCGGCCGGGTGCAGGTGCTCGCGCCGGACGGTAAGCGGATCAACATCGGTGACCCGGAGGTCCGCGACCGGACCCTGCGGATCATGCTGCGCGCCTCCGACCGGCCGCTCGGCACGTACCTGGTCAGTTACCGCGTCATCTCGGCGGACAGCCATCCGGTCGCCGGCAGCTTCACCTTCGCCGCCGGGGCACCGTCGGTGGCCCCACCCCTGCCGGCCGTGGCGGAGTCGGAGTCACCGGCCGGGGTCCTGGTGCCCGCCGCCAAGTTCCTCGGCTACCTCGGTCTGCTGCTGGCGGTCGGTCCGCCGCTGCTCGCTGCGGCGTTCTGGCCACCCCGGCGGTCCCGGCGGGGTGCGACGGTGACGGCGCTGGTCGGGCTCGGCCTGGTCGCCGTGGCCACCGTCGGCACCTGGTTCGGGCAGGCCGCCCAGGTGGTCGGCGCGCCGGTCGGGCAACTCTCCCCCGCCGACCTGCGCGCCGTCGCCGACACCGACATCGGCCTGGTGCTGGCGGCACGCCTGGCCCTGGTCGGCGTCGCCGCGGCGCTGCTGCCGGCGGTCACCCGGGGACGCGCCGGGCGGGTCCGGACGGGGGCCCTGGCCGTGGTGGGGGTGGCCGGGGCGGTCACCTGGCCGCTCGCCGGGCATCCGGTCGCCGCACCGGTGCCGCCGGTGAGCATCGTGCTGACCACCGTGCACGTCGTCGGGGTGGCGGTCTGGCTGGGCGGGCTGCTCGCCCTCACCGTGTTCCTGCTCCGGGGCACCCACGAGCGGGTTCTCGCCCGCATCCTGCCGGCCTGGTCGAAGTGGGCCACGCTGGCGGTGGCCTGGCTGGTCACCGCCGGGGTGCTCCAGGCCGCGATCGAACTCGGTCGGCCGTCGGCGGTGCTCGGCACCACGTACGGTCGGCTGCTCTGCGCCAAGGCCGCACTGCTCGCAGCCGTGCTGGCGATCGCGGCCTGGCAGCGGCGCCTGATCCGGCGGCGGATCGCCGCCGGGCGGCCCCGCTGGGTCGCCCGCGCGGCCGGTGTCGAACTCGCGGTGACCGCGATGGTCCTGGTGCTGACCGCCGTGCTGGTGCAGACGCCGCCGGGGCGGACGGACGGCGCGACCGCCGACGGGGTCACCCGGGACGGTGTCGCCCAGTCGTTGACCACAAGCATCTTCGTGGTGCAGTTCGACATCTACCCGGCGGCCCCGAACACGGCGAACAGCCTGCACGCGTACGTCTACACACCGGCGGGCAAGGAGCTGCCGGTGGCGGAGTGGAGCGTCACCGCCGCCCTGCCGGAGGCGGGTATCGAGCCGATCGCGATCGACGTGCTCAGCCTGGAACCGCACCACGGCAGCGCCGAGATCCAGTTCCCGCTGGCCGGCGAGTGGACGCTGCGGATCAGCGCCCGGACAAGCGACATCGACCGGGCCACCGCGACCACCACGGTGACCATCCGCTGACCGTGGTGGCCCGGTTCAGCGGTCGACCTGGGTGAAGTCCCAGGAGTGCGGCGGCCGGGCGAGCAGCATCACCGGCGGCTCGGGCAGCGGCCGGGGACTGCTGCGCCACTTCGAGATCACCACCACCCGGTGGTCGGTGGAGGAGAACACCTCGCTGGACAGGTGCAGCGGGTCGTGCTCGAACTCGGGCAGGGCGCTGTCGCAGACCCAGGTGATCAACTCGGCGAGCGCGTACGGCTCCGCCCGCGCCTCCCACATCCGTACGATCACGTCGCCGTCCTCCCTCAGACGCTGACCGTGGTCAGCGGCATCGCCGAATCCGCGGGCAGGTCGAGCCGGCTCGGCGCGACCCCCGAGGCGACCAGGTGCGAGCCGAGGGCCGCCACCATCGCGCCGTTGTCGGTGCACAGTCCCGGCCGGGGTACGCGTACCCGGATGCCGTGCCGCGCGGCCCGCTGCTCGGCCAACACCCGCAGCCGCGAGTTGGCCGCCACTCCCCCGCCGATCACCAGGGTCTCCACGCCACTGCTGCGGCAGGCGTCCAGCGCCTTGGTGACCAGCACGTCGCAGACAGCCTCCTGGAAGGACGCCGCCACGTCGGCCACCGGCACCGGTTCACCGGCCCGCTGTCGTGCCTCCACCCACCGGGCCACCGCGGTCTTCAACCCGGAGAAGGAGAAGTCGTACCGGTGCGCGGCCAGGTCCTTGGCGGCGGTCAGGCCACGCGGGAACGCGATCGACGCCGGATCGCCGGCCCGCGCCTCCCGGTCGATGTAGGGGCCGCCGGGAAACGGCAGGCCGAGCAGCCGGGCCACCTTGTCGAAGGCTTCCCCGGCCGCGTCGTCGATGGTGGCGCCCAGCGGGGTGACGCCGTGCGCCAGGTCGTCGACGAGCAGCAACGACGAGTGCCCCCCGGAGACCAGGAGGGCGATCGCCGGCTCGGGCAGCGGCCCGTGTTCCAGCGTGTCCACCGCCACGTGCGCGGCCAGGTGGTTGACCCCGTAGACGGGCTTCTCGGCGGCGACCGCGTACCCCTTGGCCGCAGCCACCCCGACCAGCAGCGCACCGGCCAGCCCCGGGCCGGCGGTCACCGCGATCGCGTCGATGTCGGCGATCGTCACCCCGGCCTCGGTCAGCGCCCGCCGCATGGTCGGCACGATCGCCTCCAGGTGCGCCCGGCTGGCCACCTCCGGCACCACCCCACCGAACCGGGCGTGCTGGTCCACGCTGGACGCGAGCGCGTCGGCGAGCAGGGTGTGCCCGCGCACGATGCCGACACCGGTCTCGTCGCACGAGGTCTCGATGCCGAGGATCAGGGGTTCGTCAGCCATGGGTGCTCAGTCCTGGTGGCGCTGCATCACCAGCGCGTCGGTGTTGCTCGGTTGGTAGTAGCCGCGCCGCACGCCGATCGGCTCGAAGTCGTACGACGCGTAGAGGCGCTGGGCCGGCGCGTTGTCCGCCGCGACCTCCAGCAGCACGCTGCGTACGCGCCGCCGGGCGGCCTCGGCGAGCAGGGCCTCCAGCAGTACCCGCCCCACGCCCCGGCGGTGCGCGTCCCGGCGTACCGCGATGTTCTGCACCCACGCCTCGTCGGGCGGCGCGACCGCCAGCCCGGCGTAGCCGAGCACCGCGCCGTCGTCGTCGGTCGCGACCAGATAGAAGTGCCCGTGCGACAGTTCGTTCCAGAACATCGCCGCGGACCACTGCTCGGCGCCGAAGAGGTCCGCCTCGATCGGCAGCACCTCGTCGATGTGCCACCACCGGAACCGGCCGAGCCGCACCGGGTCGCGCTGCCCCGGGTCACGCCGCACCGGATCGGTGCGTTGCCGCTCGCTCACGGCAGGACCGTCTTGCGGGCGGTGGCCGCCACCGCGTCCGGCCGCCGCAGATAGAGCGGGGTCAGCGTCTCGCCGGGCGCGCCGGCCCGGATGCGTTCGGCGGCCAGGGCGGCCAGCGCGCACGCGTCCGGGTAGCGCGGCTCCGGCCACAGCGGCAGCCCGAGCGTCTCCGCGTACCGGTGCGCGCCGTCACCGACCGCCGCCGTGACGCCCAGCTCCCGGGCCCGCTCGGCGGCGACCGCCGGGGCACCGACCTCCGGCCCGACGAGCCGCTGCCCGGCGCCGTCGTAGACGGCCCAGTAGATCTCCCGACGCCGCGCGTCACCGGCGGCCAACACCGGCTCGCCGTTCGCCGCCGGGTATCCGATGGCGTCCAGGGAGCAGACACCGTACGTCGGTATGTCGAGCACCTGACCCATCGTGGCGGCGGTGACCAGCCCGACCCGCAGCCCGGTGAACGGCCCCGGGCCGAGCCCGGCGACGATCGCGTCGAGGTCGGCCGGGCGGGCGCCGACGTCGGTCAGCACCGCGTCGACCTGAGGCGCGAGCAACTCGCCGTGCGCGCGGGCGTCGACGGTGCACCGGTGCGCACGGGTCGTCACCGCCGTCGCGGTGACCTCGACCAGGGCCGCCGTCACCGCCGGCGTCGAGCTGTCCACCACGAGTACGAGCACAATGAGCCAGCCTAGCCGCACCGCCGACCGCCTCGTGGCGCCCCGCCCGCCCCCGATCGAAGCACCCGCACCGGCAGCCACCGTCGCCACCGACAGTGATCGGGCAAGTACTTCCGTTCGCCGAGCAACTTCTGCTCCCGCCACCACCGTCCCACCTCCGGACAGAGGAGGAATGTCGATTTGAAGGCCGCAGACGAGCAAGCGTTCCGGGAGTTCGTGACGTCCGAGATGGCGTCACTGCGCAAGCTGGCCTATGTGACCTGCGGGGACTGGCACGCGGCGGATGACGCGGTGGCCAACACACTGATCAAGCTGTACCCGCGCTGGCGCAAGGTGGAGCGCCCGGACCTGTACGCCAAGACCATGGTGTACCGGGCCGCCGTCGACGAGACGCGCAGGCCCTGGCGTCAGGGGCGGGAGCGGTCGGCCGGCTACGGCATTCCGGACGTTGCGGTGGACGACCCGAACGGCGCCACCGACGAGCGGCTACGGCTGCGCACGGCGCTGAACGCCGTACCCACCGGCCAACGGGCCGCCGTGGTGCTGCGTCACTACCTCGGACTCAGCCTGGAGGAGACGGCCCAGGTCCTGGGTTGCACCGTCGGCACGGCGAAGAGCCAGACGTCGCGCGGTCTCGCCAAGCTCCGCGAACTACTCGGAGCCGACCGGCTCAACAACATCGAGGACAAGGAATGGCATGTCGCAATTGCATGAGATCGTGGCGGCGGTGACCGTGGACGAGCCGCCCATGTCACGTTCCGTCGACCAGATCGTCACGGCCGGCCGCAAGGCCGAACGTCGCCGTCGGGCGGGATTCGCCTCCGCAGGTGCCGCCGGCCTGGTCGCGGCCGTGGTCGCCGGCACGTTCGCGCTGACGCCGGGTGCGCCGGAGCAGCCGACCACGATCGTCGCCGGGGCCGCCCCGGGCGCGGAGGCCACCTGGTCGGACGCGCCGCCGTTCAGCTTCACGTTCCGCGCGTTCGACGCCGGTCCGCTGCGCGTGCAGGACCCCGTGGTGGTCTCCCCCGCCTATCAGATCGCCTCGGTCTACATGGACGGCAGAGTCACCCACGACCGGCCGGTCGAGGATTCCGAGACGCCCGTCCGTCGGAATGGGAAGCGCCCCCCGGCTGCCGGCACCGACTCGACCCAGCGACCGCTGTACGCCTACCTGACGCTCTACCGACCGGGCGCGTTCGACCCGGCGGGGATCGTCGGCGGCACCTCGTCGACGATCGCCGGCCGCCAGGCCGTCGAGTCGACCGTCGAGCCGGCCGGCCGGCAGTTGGCCTGGGAGTACGCCGACGACGCGTGGGCCGTGGTGACCGCGTACACCAGCACCCCCGACCCCTCCATCGCGGACCTGTCGGCGCTGGTCACCGCCCTGAAGCCCAGCCCGGCGACGCCGGCCACGCTGCCGTTCCGGGTCGGCTACCTGCCCGCCGGCCACACTGCGGTCGAGGCCGGCTCGCACGCCCTGCCCGGCCTGGTCGGCATCGCGCAGGCCCGCGCGGGCAACTACGGTGGCGTGACCTACGCCGACCCGGCCCCGTCGACCACCGGCCTGACCGCGCCGTACGGCGACAACGAGAGCGCCACCGTCCCGGGCAGTGTCAGCATCTACGTCATGCCCGCCTCCTCCTCCAACCAGCGGGCGAAGGCCGGCAAGACGAAGTGCTACCAGGCGTCGGGTGACGCGTTCTGCAACCGCTGGACCACGGACGGCGCGGTGCAGGTGCAGGTGCTCGGCACCGGCGGGCTCTCCGTCGCGGAACTGACCAGGATCGCGGAGTCGGTCGAGGTGGCCGACGTGAACGACGAACTCACCTGGACCCCGGTGCCCCAGGCGCGGTAGCCGCTGGCCGACACCGACGATCCCGCTCGTCCGGCGCCGTGTCCCCGCCCCCGGGGGCACGGCGCCGTCGCCTGCCACCGTCCCTCATTTGTCCACAATGGAGGAACACGAGTCCATGCGCCCCAGAAGATTCCTACCGGCCGCCGTGGCCCTGCTGCTCGCGGCCGGTCTCGTTCCGGCGTCCCCGGCAGCGGCCGACGCGGCCGGGGCGGCTGCGCCCTCCGGCGGCGGTCGGACCGCGACGCTGATCACCGGTGACCGGGTCACCGTGACCACCGACGGCGGCGTCAGCGTCGTCCCGGGCCCGGGACGGTCGGAGATTCCGATGCTGACCAGCACGATCGCCGGCCGGGTACGGGTGGTGCCGGCCGACGCGCTGCCGCTGTTGCGGGCGGACCGACTCGACCCACGGCTGTTCGACGTGACCGGGCTGCTCGCCGACGGGTACGACGACGACCGACGTGCCGACCTGCCGATCATCGCCTCCACCGACAGTGGCGTCGACGGCACGATCGTGCACCGGATGACCAGCTTCCCGGCCACCGCGATGCACACCCGCAAGCAGGGCCTCGACCGGCTCTGGTCGGGGCTGACCCGCAAGGGCGCGAAGGGCAAGGTCTGGCTGGACGCCGTCGGGCGTTTCAGCGGCGCCGAGGGTATCCAGCAGATCGGCGCCCCGAGCGCCTGGCAGACCGGCCTGACCGGCCGGGGTGTCACCGTCGCGGTGATCGACAGCGGGATCGACGCCACCCACCCCGACCTGGTCGGCCGGGTAGCCGCCCAGGTCGACTTCTCGCCGGTCTCCGAGGGCGGCGTACCCACCAGCGACGACGTCCGCGACCTGATGGGACACGGCACGGCCGTCGCCGCCGTCGCCGCCGGCAGTGGGGCCGCCTCGGCCGGCCGGTACCGGGGCGTCGCCCCCGAGGCGACGATCATCGACGCCAAGACCGGTGACTGGGACTCGACCGAGTCGGCGGTGATCGCCGCGATGGAGTGGGCGGCCGGCCCGAAGCGCGCCGCAGTCGTCAACATGAGTCTCGGCTTCCCGGACACCCCCGGCGACGACCCCCTGGAGATCGCCCTGCGCCGCCTGAGCGAGCAGCACGGCACGCTCTTCGTGGTCGCGTCCGGCAACAGCGGCGACAACGGCAACAACCCGAACGCCGCCCAGGACTACGACGTCGGGTCACCGGCAACCGCCGATGCCGCGCTGGCCGTCGGCGCGGTCGACCACGACGACCGGCTGGCGTCCTTCTCCAACCGGGGCCCACGTCTCGGCGACGACGCCGTCAAGCCCGACCTCACCGCGCCCGGCGTCGACGTCACCGCTGCCCGCAGCACCGACGCGTACGGCACCGGCCCCTACACCGACGGCCTGTGGGGCACCTCCTTCGCGGCGCCGCACGCGGCCGGCAGTGCCGTCCTGCTCAAGCAGAAGCACCCGGACTGGACCGGAGACATGATCAAAGCCGCGCTGATGGGTACGGCCCGACCGGCGTCGGGCGTCAGCGTGTTCGCTCAGGGCGCCGGGCGCGTCGACGTGGCCGGCGCGCTCGCCGGTACGGTCCTCGCCGACCCGCCCAGCCTGAGCCTCGGCACCCACACGTTCCCGCACACCGGCGCCGCGCCGACCAGCGGGACGGTCACCTACCGCAACACCGGCACCACGCCGCAGACCCTACGACTGAGCCTGACCGTGGACGGGCCGCAGACGGCGCCCACCTCCGGGATGTTCCGGGTGAACCCGTCGACGCTGACCGTGCCGCCCGGCGGCAGTGCCCAGGCCACCGTCACGGCCACCGCCTCGACGACGGCACCGGCCGGGCCGTACTCCGGGCGGCTGACCGCCGGCACCGGCGACGGCAAGCGGCTGACCACGCCGGTCGGGTTGGTCCGGGAGGCCGCCACCCACTCCCTGACGCTGCGGCATCTCGGCGCGGACGGTCAGGAGACCCGGGACTTCTACACCACCGTCGTGGGCCTGGACATCCCGTACACGTACGACTCGCTCCACCACTACGACGACGAGCAGGGCAGTGAGATCACCATCCGGGTGCCCGAGGGGCGCTACGCGGTCGTGTCGCAGATGTTCTCCCACCTGCCGGAGCTGACCTATCTGGCGCACACGAACCTGGCCGTGCGGGCCGACACCGACCTCACGCTCGACGAACGGGTCGGGCGTCCGGTCCAGGTCAGCGTGCCGGCAGCCGACGCGGTCCGCTCCGACAGCACCGTCCAGGTGGGCGTCCGCTCCGGCAACTCCTGGGTGACCGTCGGCGGCAGCAGCAACGCGTCGACCCGGATGCGGACGGCCCAGATCGGCGGGACCGGCAGCCGGGACGAGTTCGTCTCGGTGATCGGCACGGCGTTCGCCGACGGATCGGACCCCAGCCGGTACGCGTACCAGCTCGCCTGGCACCGGCCCGGCGCGCTGCCCACCGGCTTCACCAGGTCCGTCACGGCCGGAGAACTCGCCGTGGACCGGACCTCCGCCCGCGCCCAGGCCCCGGAGGGCCCGGCCGCGATGCAGTCGGCGCCGATCGTGCCGGGCTATCCGCTGACCCCGGCGTACGCCTCCACGCCGCTGGCGCAGACCCGCCACTTCAACACCGACGGCGGCATCAGGTGGGCCTCGCGGGTGTTCCAGTACTCGGACGAGGCCGTCGACTACTACACCGTCACCACGGCCGGACCGGCGATCGCCTACCGGCCCGGGCGGACCTACACCTCCACCTGGAACGCCCCGATCGTCGCGCCCTGCCCGACCGCCGGTGGCGGGTGGTCCGGCGACCAACTGGTCGTGCGGGTCGCCCCCTACTGCGACAGCGCCGGCCACCCCGGCCACGTCGAGCAGGAAACCCTCTCCGGTACGACCACCCTCTACCGCAACGGCACCGAGGTGGCCACCTCGGACCTGCCCGGTCACGCCCGATTCACCGTGCCGCCCGTACCGGGCAGTTACCGGCTCCACGTCGAGTCCACCCGGGCGGCCTCGTTCGGCCTGTCCACCCGGGTCACCGCCGACTGGACGTTCACCCGGCCGGTGACCGCGTCGCGCCTCATGGCGGTCCGCATGGCGCCGACCCTGGACGCCACCGGCACGGCACCCGCCGGCCGGTCCTTCACCATCCCGATCAGCAGCGCCGACGCCACGTCGGTCGGCCTGCGGGTCTCCTACGACGACGGCGCCACCTGGAAGTCGACCCCGGTCACCCGCACCGGCGCCGGCACCTTCCTCGGTACGGTCCGCCACCCGGCCGCCCCCGGGTACGTGTCCGTGCAGGTCACGGCCAGAGGTAGCGCCACCAGCCTGACCGAGACGGTGGTTCGCGCGTACCGGATCGGCTGATCCGAGGTGCCCCTTCACGTCGCCGCACGGGGATGTGAAGGGGCACCTCGGATCACCAACGGCTCAACCGGCGGTGCGCTCCCAGTCGACGGTGGGCAGGCCGGCGTCGGCGAGGGCCTTGTTGGCCGCGCTGAACGGCCGGCTGCCGAGGAAGCCACGCGGGTTCATCGGGCTGGGGTGGCCCGCCTCCAGCACCACGTGCTGCGGATTGGTGACCAGCGCCGCCTTCTTGCGCGCGTAGCCACCCCAGAGCAGGAACACCACGCGCGACTCCTGGGCGTCCAGCGCCCGGATGGTGGCGTCGGTGAACTCCTCCCACCCCCGGTTGGCGTGCGAGCCGGGAGTGCCCTGCCGCACCGTCAACACCGAGTTGAGCAGCAGCACCCCCTGTGCCGCCCAGCCGTCCAGGTTGCCGCTGCGCGGCTTGGGCACGCCCAGGTCCTCGCCCAACTCCTTGAAGACGTTGCGCAACGACGGCGGCACCGAGACCCCCTCGCGCACGCTGAAACTCAACCCGTGCGCCTGGCCGACCCGGTGATAGGGGTCCTGCCCGAGGATCAGCACCCGGCAGGCCGACGGCGCGCAGAGTCGGTAGGCGGAGAAGAGGTCCTCGACCGGCGGGAAGACCGTCTGGGTCGCGTACTCCCCGGCGACGAAGTCGGCCAACGCGGCCGTGCGGGCCGGGTCGAGGTGCGGGGCGAGCACCTCGCGCCACGCCTCGGGAAGCAGGGCCGGCAGGTCGAGGGCGGGGGTGTCGTCGGGCATCGGCGGCCTTTCACCGGTCGGAACGTTTCCGGGCACTGTAGGCAGTGGGTACGACAGCGTTCGGCGCAGGGCGGTCAGCGCGGGACGGTCAACTCGGCCAGCCGGGCCGCCCAGTCGCCACCGACCGGCTCCAGCCCGACGACCCGGGTGTCGTCGTCACGCCGGTCGATCTGGATCCGCAGGTGTGCGTCGACCAGCTGCTCGACCAGCCCCTCGCCCCACTCGACCACGGTGACCGAGTCCTCCACCGAGGCGTCCAGGTCCAGGTCGTCGATCTCGGCCCGGGGGTCGCTCGCGGCACCCAGGCGGTACGCGTCGGCGTGCACCAACGCCACCCCGCGTCCGGTCGCCGGGTCCGGCCGGTGCACCCGGGCGATCACGAAGGTCGGCGAGGTGATGTCGCCGAGCACGCCCAGCCCGGCACCGATCCCCTGGGTCAACGCGGTCTTGCCGGCACCCAGCGGCCCGGTCAGGAGCACCAGGTCACCGGCGCGCAGCAGCCGCGCGAGGCGCCGCCCGAAGGCGTGCGTGTCCGCGACGGTCGGCAGCTCGAAACGGGTCACGGGCGGTCCCGCTCGCACGAGTCGAGGAAGCGGCTGACCGCGATGTTGACCTCGTCGGCGTGCTCCAGCATCACCACGTGCCCACTGTCGTGGATCTTGACGAACTCGGCGTGCGGCAGCCGCCGGACGATCTCCTCGGAATGCGTCACCGGCGTGATCATGTCCTTGTCTCCGACGATCACCAACACCGGCGTGTCCTCCAACGCGGCCAGCGCCGGGAACCGCGAGTGCGTCGCCAGCGTACGCAGATAGCGGGTCACCGTGTCGGCCGAGGTACGCGAGTTCATCTCCTCCACGTACGACACCAGCGACGGGCTCGGCTTACGGGTGCCGAAGCCGTACCTGCGGGTGAGCAGCCAGGCCACGTTGCTGGTGGACTTGCGGGCCCGGTCGATCACCGTCCCGCCGTAGCGGGTGACGTAGCCGGCCGTGTAGAGCACCGGCGCGCCGACGCGCCCGAGCAGAGCGGGCGCGACCAGCTTCGTCTCCGCCAGCAGACCGCCGGAGGTGGCCATCAGCACCGTGCCCACCACCCGGTCGTCGAACATCTCCGGGTACAGCTCGGCCAGCGACATGATGGTCATGCCGCCCATCGAGTGCCCGATCAGGACCAGCGGCCCGTCCGGTGCCACCTCGTCGATCACCCGGCGCAGCGTGTGGCCGAGCGCGACAAGGTCGTACTCGCCGCCCTCCAACCGCCCCGAACGGCCGTGACCGGGCTGGTCGTACGCCACGATCCGGTGCTCGCCCCGCCCGGCCAGCATCTTGCGCTGGAAGTGGAAGGTGCCCATGTCCAGGCAGAAACCGTGCACCAGCACGACCGTCGGGTTGCCCGCGACCGGACGGATCGGCTCGACCACCTCGACGTGCACGTCGGTGCCGTCGGGCAGCTCCAACCGGTGCGCCGCGTCGTAGTGCTGCTCGCCGAAGACCTCGTCGACGTACGGATCGGCCGGGTCGGCCTTGAGCCGGCGGACCAGGGCCCGTTCCGTGGCGACACCGGCGGCGAGCCCGGCGGCGGCCACGCCGAGTGCCGCACCGACCAGCCCGGCGGCCCGGCCGGCGGCGGTACGCGGTCGGGGGACCCTCACGCCGACCCGCCGTCGTAGACACGGGGCACCCGGGTGCTGCCGAACCGGGTGACGATCTCGTAGTTGATGGTGCCGACCGCCTCGGCCCAGTCGTCGGCGGTGGGCGCACCGTCCGCGCCGTCGCCGAAGAGGGTGACCACGTCACCGGCGACCACCGGATCGTCGCCGCAGTCCAGCACGAACTGGTCCATGCAGACCCGACCGGCGACGGTCCGCCGCCGGCCGCCGAGTTGCACCGGGCCGGTGCCGGAGGCGTGCCGGGGCACCCCGTCGGCGTAGCCCAGGGGCACCACGGCCAGCGTCGCGTCGCGCTCGGTGAGATAGGTGTGCCCGTAGGAGACACCGGCGCCGGCCGGTACCCGTTTGGTCAGCATCACCCGGGCCCGCGCGGTCATCGCCGGCCGCAGCCCGTACGTCTGTCCGGCCACCGGTGAGAGGCCGTACACGGCCAGCCCGGGGCGGACCAGGTCGAAGTGGGTGTCGGGCCGGGTCAGCGTGGCCGCCGAGTTGGCCAGGTGCCGGTAGCGCGGGCGCAGTCCGGCCCGCTCGACCATGGCCAGCCCCTCGTGGAAGACCGCCAACTGCCGGTCCGTGGTGGGGTGTCCGGGCAGGTCGGCGTAGACGAAGTGGCTCCACACCCCGACCACCTCGACCAGCCCGTCGGCCTGGGCCTTGGCGGCGGCGTCGAGCAGCGCCGGCCAGTCGGCGACGGTCGCGCCGCCCCGGGCCAACCCAGTGTCGATCTTGAGGTGCAGCCGGGCCGGACGTTCCGCGCGTCGGCTCGCCCCGACCATCTCGTCGAGCTGCGGAAGGCTCGCCACCCCCAGGTCGACGCCGGCCGCGACGCCGGTGTGCAGCGGCAGCCCGGGCGCCAGCAGCCAGGCCAGCACGGGGGCGTCGATGCCCGCCGCCCGCAGGGCCAACGCCTCGTCCAGGGTGCAGACCCCGAGCCAGTCCGCGCCCGCCTCCAACGCGGCGCGGGCGGCCGGGACCATGCCGTGGCCGTAGCCGTCACCCTTCACCACCGCCATCAACTCGGCGCCGGTGCCGGTGCGCAACCGGTCCACGTTCTCCCGGATCGCGTCGAGGTCGACGCGTACCTCGGCCTGCCACATGCCCCCCACCCTACTTCCGCGCTGATCACCCGGGGTCGCCCCCGGCCGAGGACGGGGTGTCGGGCGAGTCCCGCGACGACGGGTCAGGTGATCCGGGCCAGCACCGGCCGCAGCGCGTCGGCCACGTCGGCGGCGGCCACCGGACCGCCCCGCGCCGCCTCCCGACCGGCCAGCCCGTGCAGGTACGCCGCCGCCGCGGCGGCCCGCTCCGCCGGCAGGCCGGACGCGAGCAGCGCACCGAGCAGCCCGGCCAGGACGTCCCCGGTGCCGCCGGTGGCCAGGGCCGGGGTGCCGGTCGGATTGACGTACGCCCGGCCGTCCGGCGTGCCGATCACCGTGCGGTTCCCCTTGAGCAGCACCACGGCGTTCGTCCAGGCGGCCAGCCGCAGCGTCGCGGCGACCCGGTCCGCGCCGGGCTCCTCGCCGCAGAGCCGGGTGAACTCCCGATCGTGCGGAGTGATCACGATGGGCGCGTCGCGCTGCCGGAGCCGGTCGGCGAGCCGACCGTCGACCAGCAGCGTCAGCGCGTCGGCGTCCAGCACCACCGGCACCGGCGCGGCGAGCACCGTCCGCAGCTCGGCGGCGGCCCGGTCGTCCGTGCCCAGGCCCGATCCGCACACCCACGCCTGCACCCGACCCGCGTCGACGACCCGATCGGTGGCGATCACCGACGGGTAGCGGCGCACCACCTCCTCGCGGGCACCCCCCGCGTAGCGGACCAGGCCGGTCGGCCCGGCGAGCGCGCCGCCGACCGAGAGCACCCCCGCACCCGGGTACGTCGCCGACCCGGTGGCCACCCCGACCACGCCCCGGGTGTACTTCTCCGAGGCCGCGCCGAGCCGGGGCCACCAGTCGACCACGTCGGGCTCCTCCACGACGTGCAGCGCCGGGCTGCCCCGCAACCACGGCCCCAGCCCGATGTCGACCAGCTCCACCTGCCCGGCGAGCGCGGCGGCGGGGCCGACCGCCAGAGCCGGCTTCCAGGCGCCGAAGGTCACCGTCACGTCGGCCCGCACCGCCTCGGGGCGACCGGACGAGGTCAACGGCACCGCGCCGGTGTCCACCTCGACACCGCTGGGCACGTCCACCGCCACCACCGTCGCGCGACCACCGTCGCGCCCGTGCTGCCGCGACAGGCTCGCCGCCAACTGCTCGGCGGTCTCCCGCAGCCCGCCGCGCCCGCCGATGCCCACGATCCCGTCGAGCACCAGGTCGACCGTTGCCGGCGGGCGCGCCACGACCCGACCACCGGCGGCCCGCAACGCCGCCAGCCCCGCCGCGTGCACCCGGTCCGGGGCGAGCAGCAGCGCCGACACGGCCGCACCCCGCCGGGCCAGCCGGGCGCCCGCGTACAGGGCGTCGCCGCCGTTGTCGCCGGAGCCGACGAGCAGCAGCACCGGTGCCGCGTACACCCCGCCCCGGTCGGCGAGCAGCAACGCGCAGCGGCGGGCCAGCCCGGCGGCGGCGCGCTGCATCAGCGTGCCGGGAGGCAGCTCGGCCATCAGTGCGCTCTCGGCCGCCCGGACCTCCGCCACCCGCCAGACCGGCCGCATGTCACACCCCGTCTCCCGCGTCCCGCACGCGATCGGTGCCGACGATCACGCGGCCACCCTACCGGCGGGCGGGCCGCAGGATAGCCCTTGTCCACATACCCGACGGCCCCTGTGGACGACGGCGGCGGGCGTACCCGGCCGTCGTCCACAGGGGCCGCCTCCGGGGCCCGGCCCCGCCTAGCGTCTGCGCCGGGCGGGAGTCGAGGACGGGAGGGGCCGATGGCGCAGGAGGAGTTGACCGTGCGGCCGGAGACGCTGCACCGGGTGGGGCGGACGCTGGGCGACACCGCCTACCGGCTGGCCCTCGGGCCGGCGGGCGTGCCGGGGTTGGCGGCACCGGACCGCCAGTGGTCGGCGGCGGGAGCGCTGGCCGCACTGGAGACGTCGGTACGCACCTGGTGCGGGCGGCTCGGCGCGGAGGTGGCGGAGACCGGGGACGCGGTCCGCGCCGCCGCCGGGGCGTACGAGTCGGTGGACGGTCGGGCCGCCACCCGCTTCTCCGCGGTGACCCGGTGACCGGCGCGACGCCGACCCGGCCGAGCGCCGTCGGGTACGTCCAGCTCTCCACGGCCGACCCGGCCGGCTGGCGGAGCACCGGCACCGCGTGGGCCGGCCTGGCCGGGCTCGCCGGTCGGCGGGCCGACGAACTCGCCGACGGTGCGGCGGCACTGCGCACCGGCTGGTCCGGGCGGGCCGCCGGCTCGGCCGGGGCCCGCCTGACCGGGCTGCGGACCGAGCTGACCGCGCTCGTCCCGGCCGCCGTCGAGGTCGACCAGGTGCTCGCCGGGTTCTCCGCCCGCCTCGCGGCGGCCCGCGCCCGGCTCTCCTCGGCCGTGGCGCTGGCCGCCGCCACCGGTGTGCTGATCGACCGGTCGGGTCGGGTGCGCCCCGACCCGGCGCGGGTGCCGCCGGAGCGGGCCGCCGCCACGGTGACCCCGGTGGCCACCGGCCTGCGGGACGCACTCGACCTGGCCGGGGCGGCCGACCGAGAGGCCGCCGGACGCCTCGGGCAGTTGTCGCGGGACGCCGCCGCCGGTTGGGTGGTCCCGCCTCCGCCGGGCCGACCCGCCCCGCACACCGACCCCGCCCGGGTACGCCAGTGGTGGACCGGGCTCAGCACGGCACAGCGTCGCTGGTTGGTGCTGCACGAGCCGGAGCTGGTCGGTCGCCTCGACGGGGTGCCGGCCGCCGACCGGGACCAGGCCAACCGCTCGCTGCTGGGCATCCGGCGGGAGGAACTCCGGGCACGGTGGGAACGGCTGCTGGCCCGGGTGCCGCGCGGTCCGGCGGAGGTGGCCGGGCTGCGCGCGGTGGACGCCGCACTGACCGGGCTGGACGCGCTCGCCACCCGGCTCGACGCGACGGGGTCACCCCGGGCGTACCTGCTCGGGTTGGACGTGGGCGGCGAAGGACGCACGGTGGTGGCGCTGGGCGACCCGGACCGCGCCACCGGCGTGGTGACGTACGTGCCGGGGATGACCGCCGGGCTGGACGACGCCACCGGCGAGCTGGGCCGGGCGGCCCGGGTGCTGTCCCGCTGCGCCGACCTGGCACCGGGCCAGGAGACCTCGGCGGTGCTCTGGCTGGACTACGACGCCCCGGACTTCCTGCACGAGGCGGCCCGGGACGGGCAGGCCCGGGACGCGGGCGAGGCGCTGCACCGGTTCCAGGAGGGACTGCGGGCCACCCACGACGGGCCACCGGCCCGGCAGACGGTGCTCGGGCACAGCTACGGGTCGCTGGTGGTCGGGACCGCTGCCCGGGACCATGGGCTCGCCGCGGACGCGCTGGTCTTCGTCGGCTCGCCCGGCGTCGGTGTGGGACACGCCTCCGAGCTGGGCGTCCCGCCCGAGCAGGTGTGGGCCAGCACCGCGCCGGACGACGTGATCCGGCTGACCCGCCCACCGGACGAGCTGGCCCGGCAGGCGGTACTCGGCGCCTCGCCGGTCGGCACGGTCCTGGACTGGCTGGCCGGGTCGGACGACGAACGCTGGTTCGGGCGCGACCCGGCCGAGCCGGGTTTCGGAGGTCGGACGTTCCCCAGTGGCCGGTACGGTCACACCGGCTACTGGGATCCGGCCAACCCCGCGTTGGACGGTATGGCGCGAGTGGTGCTCGGCCGGTGAGCGCCCCGTGCTACTCCACGGTGACGGACTTGGCCAGGTTGCGCGGCTGGTCGACGTCGTGCCCCCGGGCGGCGGCGATCTCGGCCGCGAGCACCTGCAACGGCACGGTGGTCACCAGTGGGGCGAGCAGCGTCGGGGTACGCGGCACGTAGATCAGATGGTCGGCGTAGCGGACGACCGCCTCGTCGCCCTCCTCGGCGATCACGATGGTGCGGGCGCCCCGGGCGCGTACCTCCTGGATGTTGGAGACGATCTTGTCGTGCAGCAGTCCGCGACCGACCGGGGACGGCACCACGCAGATCACCGGGGTGCCCTGGTCGATCAGCGCGATCGGGCCGTGCTTGAGTTCACCCGCCGCGAAGCCCTCGGCGTGCATGTACGCCAGCTCCTTGAGCTTGAGCGCACCCTCCAGCGCCACCGGGTAGCCGACGTGCCGGCCGATGAACAGCACCGTCGGCGCGGACTTCAGCTCCCGGGCCAGCTCCCGGACCGGCTCGATCCGGCCGAGCAGTTCCCGCAGCTTGTCCGGCACCTGGTGGAGCTGATCGACCACGGCCGCCACCTCGTCGGCGAACTTGATCCCCCGCACCTGGGCCAGGTGCAGCCCGATCAGATAGCAGGCGACCAACTGGGTGAGGAACGCCTTGGTCGAGGCGACGGCGATCTCCGGACCGCCGTGGGTGTAGAGCACCGCGTCGGACTCCCGGGGGATGGTGGAGCCGTTGGTGTTGCAGATGGCCAGCACCCGGGCCTTCTGCTCCTTGGCGTGCCGCAGCGCCATCAGGGTGTCCATGGTCTCGCCGGACTGCGAGATCACCACGATCAGGGTGGAGCGGTCCAGCACCGGGTCGCGGTACCGGAACTCGCTGGCCAGTTCCACCTCGCAGGGGATCCGGGTCCAGTGCTCGATGGCGTACTTGGCGACCATGCCGGAGTGGTACGCGGTGCCGCAGGCGACGATGAAGATCTTGTCGACGTCGCGCAGGTCCTGGTCGCTGAGGCGGACCTCGTCGAGCATGATCTCGCCGCTCTCGGTCAGCCGGCCCAGCAGCGTGTCGGCGACGGCCTGGGGCTGCTCCTCGATCTCCTTGAGCATGAACCAGTCGTAGCCGCCCTTCTCGGCGGCCGAGGAGTCCCAGTCGATGTGGAAGTCCTTGCCGCTGGCGGGCTGACCGGCGAAGTCGGTGATCTCGATGGTGTCGGCGGTGATCAGGACGATCTGGTCCTGGCCCAGCTCGACCGCCTCGCGGGTGTACTCGATGAACGCGGCGACGTCGCTGGCGAGGTAGTTCTCCCCGTTGCCGCGCCCCACCACCAGGGGCGAGTTGCGACGCGCGCCGACGACGGCTCCGGGCACCCCGGCGTCCACCGCGAGCAGCGTGAAGGCACCCTCCAGCCGCTGGCAGACCACCCGCATGGCGGCGGCGAGCAACTGCGGCCCGTCCGGGTGGCCGGCGGCCCGCAGCTCGGCCAGGGCCTTGGCGAGCAGGTGCGCGGCGCACTCGGTGTCGGTGTCACTGACGAACTGGACGCCGTCGTCCTCCAGCTCGGTGCGGAGCTTGGCGAAGTTCTCGATGATGCCGTTGTGGATCACCGCGACCCCGCCGTCGGGTGACAGGTGCGGGTGCGCGTTGCGGTCCGTGGGGCCGCCGTGGGTGGCCCACCGGGTGTGCCCGATGCCGGTGGTGCCGTCGCCGATGCCGATCGGGCTGGCTCCGCAGCCGGCCGGGTCCTCGGCGGCACGCTCGGAGAGCACCTTCTCCAGGTTGGCCAGCTTGCCGGCCTTCTTCTCGGTCAGCAGCTGCCCGTCGCAGACCACGGCGACACCCGCCGAGTCGTAGCCGCGGTACTCCAGCCGCCGCAGTCCGTCGAGCACGATACCGAGCGCCGGCCGACTGCCGGCGTACCCCACGATTCCACACATGGGAGGCAGCCTAACCAGATCCGCTCACGATGTCTGCGCGAAAGCCGGGTAAACAATCACTGAATTTGAGCGATTAGCGCTACACGGTGATCGGTGTCACCTCGCACGCAAGCGGGGGCGGGCAGGACGACCGGGCCCAGCCGTACCCTGACCGTGTGACGAGCACCGATGTCGACCCCCTGGTGAGCCGGATGCGCCCGTTCGGGACGACGGTTTTCGCCGAGATGTCCGCTCTGGCCGTGCGTACCGGCGCGGTCAACCTCGGACAGGGTTTCCCGGACACCGACGGCCCGCCCGAGATGCTCGCCGCCGCCGCCGAGGCGCTGCGGGCCGGCCGCAACCAGTACCCACCCGGCCCCGGCGTACCGGAGCTGCGCGCCGCCGTGGCGGCACACCAGCGCCGGTTCTGGGGCCTGGAGTACGACCCGGACGGCGAGATCGTGATCACGGCGGGCGCCACCGAGGCGATCGCCGCCGCGATCCTCGGTCTCTGCGAGCCGGGCGACGAGGTGGTCTGCTTCGAGCCCTACTACGACTCGTACGCCGCCTCGGTCACGCTGGCCGGAGCCGTCCGGCGACCGGTCACGCTGCGGCCCGGCGACGACGGGCGGTACGCCTTCGACCCGGCGGACCTGCGGGCCGCGTTCGGGCCGCGGACCCGACTGGTGCTGCTGAACTCCCCGCACAACCCGACCGGCAAGGTCTTCACCCCGGCCGAGTTGTCGCTGATCGCCGAGCTGTGCCAGGAGCACGGCGCGTACGCGGTCACCGACGAGGTGTACGAGCACCTGGTCTTCACCGACGCGTCGACCGGGCACGTCCCGCTGGCCACGCTGCCCGGCATGCGCGAGCGCACGCTCCGCGTCTCGTCGGCCGGCAAGACGTTCTCCTGCACCGGCTGGAAGGTGGGCTGGGTCAGCGGTCCGGCGGCACTCGTCTCGGCGGTGCTGCGGGTCAAGCAGTTCCTCACCTTCGTCAACGCGGCGCCACTGCAACCTGCGGTCGCGGTGGCCCTCGCCCTGCCCGACGCCTACTTCACCGACTTCCGAGACGGCATGCAGGCCCGCCGCGACCAGTTGATCAGCGGGCTCGGCGACGCCGGCTTCGACGTGCTCACGCCGGAGGGGACGTACTTCGTCACCGCCGACATCACCGCCCTCGGCGGCACCGACGGCGTCGACTTCTGCCGGACGCTGCCGGAGCGCTGCGGCGTGGTGGCCGTACCCACCCAGGTCTTCTACGACGACCCGGAGGCCGGCCGGCGGCTGGTGCGGTTCGCGTTCTGCAAACGCCCGGAGGTGCTGACCGAGGCGGTGGCCCGGCTACGCCGGGCAGGCGCGCACGCCTGACCCGGCGGTCACCGCGTCCGGGCCCGACGGCGCGCCGCCGACCAGGTGAGCAGGGGGCACCACGGCCGCCCTGCCGTGTGTACCGGCCGTCGCGTCGGTCAGGCCGGGCTGGCCGTGCGGACCTGTTCGGCGATCCGCTCGGCGACCTTCCGTGCGGTCGCCTCGGTGGCCGCCTCGACCATCACCCGCACCAGCGGCTCGGTGCCCGAGGGGCGCAGCAGCACCCGTCCCGTCTCGCCCAGCTCGGCCTCGGCGCGTTCCACCTCGGCGCGGACGGCGGGCGCGGCGGCACCGACGGTGCGGTCACCCACCGGCACGTTGATCAGCACCTGCGGCAGCTTGGTCACCACCGCCGCGAGGTCCGCCAGGGTCCGGCCGGTGGCGGCCATCCGGGCCATCAGGTGCAGCCCGGTCAGCACCCCGTCGCCGGTGGTGGCGTACGCGGGCATGACGATGTGTCCACTCTGCTCACCGCCGAGCGCCAGCCCGGAGGCGCGCAGTTCCTCCAGCACGTACCGGTCGCCCACCTTGGTCTCGATCAGCCGGATGCCCTCGGCGGACATGGCCAGGCGCAGGCCGAGGTTGCTCATCACGGTGGCGACCAGGGTGTCCCCGGTCAGCGTGCCGGCCTCCCGCATGGCCAGCGCCAGGATCGCCATCACCTGGTCGCCGTCGACCTCGTCGCCGTCGGCGGTGACCGCCACGCAGCGGTCGGCGTCGCCGTCGTGCGCGATACCGAGGTGTGCGCCGTGCTCGACCACGGCCTGTTGCAGGGCGGCGATGTGGTTCGAGCCGCACCCGTCGTTGATGTTGAGCCCGTCCGGCTCGGCGTAGATCGCGACGACCTCTGCGCCCGCCTCGCGGTACACGGCCGGGGCGACCTCGGCGGCGGCGCCGTTGGCGCAGTCCACCACGACCTTGATCCCGTCGAGCCGGTGCGGCACGGTGCCCGCCAGGTGCTGCACGTAGTGGTCGGCGCCGTCGAGCAGGTCGTGTACGCGGCCCACTCCCGCACCGACCGGCCGCGTCCAGGCGGTGGTGGCGTTGGCCTCGATGGCCGCCTCGATCCGCATCTCGATCTCGTCGGGCAGCTTGTGCCCACCAGCCGCGAAGAGCTTGATCCCGTTGTCCGGCATCGGGTTGTGCGAGGCGGAGAGCATCACCCCGAGATCCGCCTTGGCCTCGGCGGTGAGGAACGCCACCGCCGGGGTGGGCAGCACGCCGACCCGGACCACGGTCGCTCCGGCGCTGGTCAGTCCGGCCACCACGGCCGCCTCCAGCATCTCGCCGCTGGCGCGGGTGTCCCGGCCGACCACGGCGATCGGAGCGTGACTGCGATCCGACTCGGCGAGGGTGTGGGCGGCCGCGACGGCCACCGAGAGCGCCAACTCCGGGGTGAGGTCGACGTTCGCCCGCCCGCGTACGCCGTCCGTGCCGAACAACCGGCCCATACCCACCAACCTCCGATGAAACTGCCGTTACAGGTGAAAAGCGGACGGCCGGTCCACCTCCCCGGGTCGAGGGGAGGCGGACCGGCCGTCCGTCAGAAGTACAAGGTGCGGCTGGAGATCAGCGCTTCGAGTACTGGGGAGCCTTACGGGCCTTCTTGAGGCCGTACTTCTTGCTCTCCTTGACCCGCGCGTCACGGGTCAGGAAGCCGGCCTTCTTGAGGGCCGGGCGGTCGTCGGGCTCGTTGACGATCAGCGCCCGCGCGATGGCCAGCCGCAGCGCGCCGGCCTGGCCGGTGGTGCCGCCGCCCCGCAGGTTGGCGATCACGTCGAAGGCCTCGGGCTTCTCGGCGGTGACCAGCGGGTCCTTGATCAGCTGCTGGTGCACCTTGCTCGGGAAGTAGGCTTCCAGGTCGCGTCCGTTGCACGTGATCTTGCCGGTGCCCGGCACGATCCGGACTCGGACGATGGCCTCCTTGCGCCGACCCACGGTCTGGATCGGGCGGTCACCACGAGGCGCGCGGGCGACGGGCGCCGGCGCCTCGGTGGCCTCGGGGGCGACCTCGGTGGCGGTGATGTCGGTCATGCTGCTTCCTTCGCCCGCGCTCACTGCGCGATCTGCTTGATCTCGAACGGCGCCGGCTGCTGCGCGCCGTGCGGGTGCTCGGCACCGGCGTAGACCTTCAGCTTCTTGATCAGCTGACGGCCCAGCTTGTTGTGCGGGAGCATCCCCTTGACAGCCAGCTCGATGGCCCGGTCGGGGCGCTTGGCGAGCAGCTCCTCGTAACCGACCTGCTTCAGGCCGCCCGGGTAGCCGGAGTGGCGGTAGGCGATCTTCTGCTGCCGCTTGTTGCCGGTCAGCGCGACCTTGCCCGCGTTCACGATGACGACGAAGTCGCCCGTGTCGACGTGCGGCGCGAAAGTCGGCTTGTGCTTGCCCCGCAGCAGCGTGGCGGCGTGGGTGGCCAAGCGGCCCAGCACGACATCAGAGGCGTCGATGACGTGCCACTGACGCTCGATCTCACCCGGCTTCGGGCTGTACGTACGCACAGGTCTACCTTGTCTCGTCGTCGGTCTGGGGTAGCGCGCCGAGGTGACCAGGGCTTCCCGGTCGGATCAGCGCGCACGAACGACCAAGCGTACCTCAGGCGGCACGCCCACAGATGTCGTACAACAGCAGGCAACGATACCCGTAGCCCCGTCGGCCGGTCAAAACGGGGGTCCGGCGGGCGCGCCGGATGGAGGGACAATACCCCCTCAGACCCGTGCCCGCGCCATCCGGGACCCCGGCCGGAGGTACGCCACCCAGGTGACCGCCAGCAACACCAGGAAGAAACCGACATAGAAGCGCAGGGCCGGCTGGATCCCGCCGTAGGTCGACCGGGCCCAGGCGTAACAGATCGGCACCAGGAAACCGCCGAAGGCGCCGACCGCGGAGATGATGCCCAGCGCACCGGCGGCCTGCCGACGCATCGCCAGCATCACCTCCGGCGTACCGCCCAGGTCCTCGCCCTTGACCCGGAAGATCTTGCTGATCATCCGGTAGGTCGAGCCGTTGCCCACCCCGGTGGCGACGAAGAGCAGCAGGAAGGCCGCGAAGAAGACACCCATGCTGCGCCGCTCCACCGACCAGAGGGCGGCCAGCGCACCGGCGGCCATCAGCACGAAGCTGACCACCGTGACCCGGGCACCGCCGACGACGTCGGCCAGGCGACCGCCGAAGGGCCGGCAGAACGAGCCGACCGCAGCGCCGAGGAACGCCCAGGCCAGCGCGGTGTCCGGCCGGCCGAACACCGAGGTGAGCAGCGTCGGGAAGGCCGCCGAGTAGCCGATGAACGAGCCGAAGGTGCCGATGTAGAGCAGGGACATGATCCAGGTGTCCCGGTGCCGCAGCGACGACCAGACCGGCCCCACGTCGGCCTTGGCCTCGACCAGGTTGTCCATGAAGAGGTACGCGCAGACGGCGGCGATCACCGCGAGCGGGACGTACATCAGTCCGGCGCGGGCCAGCACGAGCCCGCCGCCGAGCACGATCACCTGCGGCACCACGAACTGCACCACCGCGACCCCGATGTTGCCACCGGCCGCGTTGAGGCCCAGCGCCCAGCCCTTCTCACGTTCGGGGTAGAAGAAGGATATGTTCGCCATGCTGGAGGCGAAGTTGCCGCCGCCGAGACCGGCGCTGGCGGCGATCAGCAGCAACGGCAGGAACCCGATCTCCGGATGCTCGACCGCCCAGGCCAGGCCGGCGCAGGGCACGATCAGCAGCAGCGCGGAGACGACCGTCCAGTTCCGTCCGCCGAAGACCGGCACGGCGAAGGTGTACGGCAACCGCAGCAGCGCCCCCACCCCGCTCGGTACGGCGGTCAGCCAGAGCGCCTGGCTGGTGGTCAACTGCCACCCGGCGTCGCCGAGCCGGACGACGACGATGCTCCACAGCAGCCACACCGAGAAACCGATGTGTTCCGCGAAGATCGACCAGATGAGGTTGCGTCGGGCGATCCGACTGCCGGTGGTACGCCAGAATCCCGGATCCTCCGGCGTCCAGTGCCCGATCCAGCGACCGGGCCTGCGGTCCAGGTCCTGCGTGGCCTCGATAACCTCGGGGCGCGTGCTCGTGGTGGTCATGGCGCCGAAGCTAGGAATCGAGCGTTACCGTGGCGTTCGCCCTCGGGGTCGACGGCGCAACGGGGAACGCACCGGCGCCGCGCGCCGGTGGTGAGGAACGGTCAGAGCTGCTGGAGGATGCGCAGCGCCCGGTCGATCCGGCGCATGGTCTCGATGTCGGCGACGTCCACGCACTCGGCGAACCACTTCTTCATCGGAGACGAGATCCGGTCCGGCATGACCACCCAGCCGCCCATCGGCACCGCCAGGGGCGAGTCGCGCAGCAGCGCCGCCTCGACCACCTCGGCGACGATCACGATGGGCACCGCGGTGGAGTTGTAGACATCCGAGCTGATCACGAGCCCGAGCCGCTCGCGAGCCCCGGCGATCCGCCAGACCTCGCCCCTACGCAGCACGCGGGCGACCACCGAAGAGCAGGTCGTCGACCATGCCCACCTCCTGCGCGTCGGCCAGCGAGGCCGACTCCAGGTCCAGTCCGGCCCGCCCGACTGCCGCGGCGTGCGCCGCGAAGACCTCACGCAGGGCCTTCTCCCGGGCAGCCTGATCCATCCAGGCCGACAGGGAGAGCCCTTCGCGCTTGGCGAACCGCCTGGCCTCCGCGATCGTCTCGTCGGAGAACGACAGAGTCACCTTGGCTGTCATGCCGGTCAGACTACCCGCTGGTATGACCATCAGTCATCCGTCGAGTACCGCGAGCTGTCGCCGGACGGGCCGTTGGCACCCGGGGCACGGCCGCCGAAGACCGCGAACCGCCACGCCTTGAAGAAGCAGTCCACGTCGGTCAGCCCCGCGTCGGACAGCCAACGACACTGCTCCCCCACGGACGCCGGCCGGTCGTACGCCATCCGCTGCGCGGCGGCGGCGATCTCGTCGGCGTCGGAGCCGCGCGCGGTGATCTGGGCCAGCCAGACCTCGTGGTAACGCCGGTCCAGCTCGGCGGTGGGGCCGGCGACCTGTTCGGCGTTGACGAAGACGCCTCCGGGCACCAGCGCCTCGGCGGCCCGCCGGTAGAGGTCCCGCTTTCCGGCGTCGTCGAGGTGGTGGACGGCGAGCGCGCTGACCACCGCGTCGTAGCGCCCGTCGGGCAGCGGGTCGGTCAGGTCGGCCACCACCACCCGGTGCGGCACGCCACGGCTGGTGAGCTGGTCGGCGGCGACGGCCAGCATCTTCGGCGCGGCGTCGACGAGGGTCAGTCGGACTCCGGGCACGGCGGCGGCGACCAGCGACGACAGCAGACCGGTGCCGGCGCCCAGATCCAACACCTCGGGGGTACGCCCGGCGGCGCGGGCGGCACGCAACGCCGGCTCGACGACCTCGACGGCCGTGCCGTAGAACCCGTCGAAACAGGGCACCAGTCGCCGCCGCGCGGCGTCGTAGCTGCCGGCCACCGCGTCGAACGCCTGAGCCACATCCATGTCGATCCCCCGATCCGTCGCCGTCGCGCACACTTCCCACATGACAGGATTTTCGTTCCATATTGTAGACCTCTCGACCCCGCGCGCAGCCGACGTGCGGTGTGAGGTGCTCTTGACAGGGCCGAAACAAACGGGACGCCGACCGGAAACCGCCCAACGGCACGCTTTGCCGACATGACAGACGGTGCACGGTCGGCGACTCGATCGGGGGAAACACCCCGGGAGGTGGCGACGCACTGCCCGTACTGCGCCCTCCAGTGCGGCATGACCCTGCGCCAGGACGAGGACCGGATCTCCGTACACCCCCGGGACTTCCCGACCAACCGGGGCGGCCTCTGCCAGAAGGGCTGGACCTCCGCCGAGCTGCTCGACCACCCCGACCGGCTGACCACCCCGCTGCTGCGCGACCCGGCCACCGGTCGACTCGTACCGGCGAGCTGGGAGGCGGCGCTGGACCGCATCGTCACCGGGCTCGGCGAGGTGCAGCAGCGGCACGGCCGCGACGCCGTCGCCGTCTTCGGCGGCGGCGGGCTCACCAACGAGAAGGCGTACGCACTGGGCAGGTTCGCCCGCGTGGCGCTGCGTACCCGACACATCGACTACAACGGACGGTTCTGCATGTCCTCGGCCGCCGCAGCCGGGATGCGGGCCTTCGGCGTCGACCGGGGACTGCCGTTCCCGCTCGCCGACCTGGGCCGGGCGGACACCCTGCTGCTGGTCGGCGCGAACCCGGCCGAGACGATGCCACCGCTGGTGCGCTGGCTCACCGAACAGCGGGAACGCGGCGGCACGCTGATCGTGATCGACCCGCGCGCCACCGCCACCGCCCGGCAGGCCGACCTGCACCTGCAACCCCTGCCCGGCACCGACCTGGCGGTGGCCAACGCACTGCTGCACACCGTGCTGACCGAGGGCTACGTCGACGGGTCGTACGTCGCCACCCGCACCAACGGTTTCACCGACGTACGCCGTACCGTGGCGGGCTGGTGGCCGGCTCGGGCCGAGGCGCTATCCGGCGTACCCGTGGCCGACCTGGAGGCGACCGCCCGCGCCCTCGGCACCGCCGAACGGGCGATCATCCTCACCGCCCGAGGCGCCGAACAGCACGCCAAGGGCGTCGACACGGTCACCGCCTTCGTCAACCTGGCGCTCGCCCTCGGCCTGCCCGGCCGGCCCGGCTCCGGGTACGGCTGCCTGACCGGGCAGGGCAACGGCCAGGGCGGCCGGGAACACGGGCAGAAGGCCGACCAGCTACCCGGGTACCGCAGGATCGACGATCCGGCGGCCCGGGCACACGTCGCGGAGGTCTGGGGCGTACCCGCGGACGAGCTGCCCGGTCCGGGCGTGCCGGCGTACCGGTTGCTGGACTCACTGGGCACCGCGGACGGACCCCGGGCGTTGCTGGTCTTCGGCTCCAACCCGGTGGTCTCCGCACCGCGCGCGGCCCGGATCGAGAGCCGGCTGCGCGACCTGGACCTGCTCGTCGTCGCCGACTTCCTGCTCTCCGAGACCGCCGCGCTGGCCGACGTGGTGCTGCCCACGGCGCAGTGGGCCGAGGAGGACGGCACCATGACCAACCTGGAGGGACGGGTGCTGCGCCGACGCGCGCTCCGCCCCCCGCCGACCGGTGTCCGCACCGACCTCGCCATCCTCGCCGCCATCGAGGACCTTCTGAAAGGAAGGGCCCCTTCCTATCGCCTCGTGCATAGCAAGGGTCCCCTCCTAACACCCGGCGCGGACGCGAGCGACGACGCGGGAGCGGGTGCGCCGGAGGCCGATCCGCAGGCGGTGTTCGAGGAACTGCGGCGGGCCTCGGCGGGCGGGCTCGCCGACTACGCCGGCATCAGTTGGGACCGCATCGACGAGGCGGACGGGGTGTTCTGGCCCTGCCCACGCAGCGACGGGCCGGACTCGCCCCGACTCTTCGCGGACCGCTTCGCCACCCCGGACGGGCTGGCCCGGTTCCACCCGGTGGAGCACCGGCCGGCGGCCGAGGAGGTCTGTCCGGAGTACCCGCTGCACTTCACCACCGGCCGGGTACTCGCCCAATACCAGTCCGGCACACAGACCCGGCGGGTGGCGGCGCTGCGCCGGGCCGCCCCCGACGCGTTCGTGGAGCTGCACCCGGATCTGGCCGATCGGCTCGGGGTGGCCGACGGCGAACCGATCCGGGTGGTCTCCCGGCGAGGCGAGTTCCGGGCGCCTGCCCGGCTGAGTCCGGCGATCCGGCCGGACACCGTCTTCGCGCCGTTCCACTGGGCCGGCGCGGCACGGGCCAACTCCGTCACCAACGACGCGGTCGACCCGATCTCCGGCATGCCCGAGTTCAAGATCTGCGCCGTCCGCCTGGAGAAGGTCGCCCCAGGCGACACGCAGCGCAGCGGAGTGACGGCATGAGCGAGCACCAGCGAGCGAATCAGCAGCACAGCGCGGACAAGCCTCATGGCGACACGCAGCGCAGCGGAGTGACGGCATGAGCGAGCACCAGCGAGCGAATCAGCAGCACAGCGCGGACAAGCCTCATGGCGACACGGAGCGCAGCGGAGTGTTGCCATGAGCGGCGATCGGGTGGTCGTGGTCGGCAACGGGATGGCCGGTGCCCGGTTGGCGAGCGAGCTGCGCGGGCGGGGCGGGGACCTCAAGGTCACCGTGCTCGGCGCGGAGCCGCATCGGGCGTACAACCGGATCATGTTGTCCACGCTGCTCACCGGCAAGATCAGCGAGCTGGACGTGGAGTTGGCGGAGGCGGCCGGGCGGGGGGTCGACGTCCGCACCGGGGTCACCGTCCGGGCCGTCGACCGGGCCGCCCGGGAGGTACGCACCGACGACGGCGACCGGATCCGTTACGACCATCTGGTGCTCGCCACGGGTGCGCGGGCGGTCGTGCCGCCGTTGCCCGGTCTCGATGCGGCCCACCTGCCGGACCGGGTGGTCGCGTTCCGCACGCTGGACGACTGCCGGCGCATCATCGCGACGGCCCGGGGTGCCCGGCGGGCGCTGGTGCTCGGGGGCGGGCTACTCGGCCTGGAGGCGGCCCGGGGGCTCGCCGCCCGGGGGCTCGGCGTCGCGGTGGTGCACCGGGTGCCGTACCTGATGGAGCGGCAGCTCGACGCCGTGGCCGCCACGATGCTGGCCGGTACGCTCGCCGACCTGGGGGTGACCACCCATCTGGCCGTCACGCCGACGGCGCTCGCGGCCGACGCCTCCGGGGTACGCCTGGAGCTGTCCGACGGCCGGTGCCTCGACGCCGACCTGCTGGTGCTCGCCTGCGGGGTACGCCCGGAGACCGCCCTGGCCGAGGCGGCCGGACTGGCGGTGGACCGGGGTGTGCGGGTCGACGACCGACTGCGGACCGGCGATCCACGGGTCTCGGCGATCGGCGACTGCGCGCAGCACGGCTCCGCGCCGACGGGGCTGGTGGCACCGGCCTGGGCGCAGGCCCGGGTGGTCGCACACCTGCTGACCGGCGAGGATCCGTCGGCCCGGTACCGGCCCCGGCCGGTGGTGACCCGGCTCAAGGCGGCCGGCATCGACCTGGCCTCGATGGGCGACCCGACCGGCGGCCCGGGCGAGGAGCTGACCTTCGCCGACCCGGCCCGTGGCACGTACGCCCGGTTGCGGATCCACGACGAGCGGCTGGCCGGCGCGATCCTGCTCGGCGACAACCCGTCGGTGGGCACCGTCGTCCAGTTGTTCGACCGGGGTCAACCGGTCCCCGCCGACCGACGGGCGCTGCTGCTGGGCCGGTCGCTCGGTGGTGCGGTCGCGGCTCCGGCCGCCTCCCCGGCGTTGATGCCGGACGCGGCCACGGTGTGTCAGTGCAACACGGTCAGCAAGGGCGCGCTGGTGGCCTGCTGGCGCGGCGGAGCCCGGACCGTCGACGAGGTCGTCGCCCGGACCAGGGCCGGGACCGGCTGCGGCGGTTGCCGCGACGCGGTCGCCGGCATCGTCGACTGGTTGTCCAGATCGGATCCGGTGGAGGTGGGACGATGACCGGTGGCAACGTGGTCGTGATCGGCAACGGCATGGTCGGGCAACGGTTCGTCGACGCGGTGCGGTCACGCGACCCGGGGGGACGGTGGCGGGTCACCGTCCTCGCCGAGGAGACCCGACCCGCGTACGACCGGGTGCGGCTCTCCGCGTTCTTCGACGGGGCCGACGCGGACGAGTTGAACCTGCACACCCCGCACGACGGCGTCGAGTTGCGCCTCGGCGAGGCGGCCACCGGGGTGGACCGGGCCCGTCGGGTGGTGTCCACGGCGACCGGCGAGCACCCGTACGACGTGCTGGTCCTGGCCACCGGGTCGTCGGCGTTCGTGCCGCCGGTGGCGGGTACGGACCTGCCGGGGGTGTTCGTCTACCGGACGCTGGACGACCTCGCGGCGATCCGCGAGCACGCCCGGGGCCGACGCACCGGCGCGGTGATCGGCGGCGGTCTGCTCGGCCTGGAGGCGGCGAACGCGCTGCGCCTGCTCGGTCTGGCCACCCGCGTGGTGGAGTTCGCGCCCCGGCTGATGCCGGTGCAGGTCGACACCGCCGGTGGCGCGATGCTGCGCCGCTACGTCGAGGAGTTGGGGGTGGCCTGTCACCTGGGGGTGGCGACCACCGCGTTGCGACCCGGCCCGGACGGTGCGGTCGGCGGCCTGGAGCTGGCCGACGGCACGCTGCTCGACGCCGACGTGGTGGTGGTGGCCGCCGGCATCCGTCCCCGCGACGAGGTGGCCCGTGCGGCCGGACTGGAGGTCGGCCCGCGCGGTGGGGTGCTGGTCGACGACGCCTGCCGCACCTCCGACGAGCGGATCTACGCGGTCGGCGAGTGCGCGGCGGTGCAGGGCACCTGCTACGGCCTGGTCGCCCCCGGGTACGCGATGGCCAAGGTGGTGGCGGATCGGCTGGTCGGCGGGGAGGCCACCTTCCCGGGCGCGGACACCGCCACCAAGCTGAAGCTGCTCGGCGTCGACGTGGCCTCCTTCGGTGACGCGCACGGCACCACGCCGGGTTGCCTGGACGTGACCTGGACCGATCCGGCCACCCGGGTCTACGCCAAACTGGTGCTCTCCGACGACGCGACGACGCTTCTCGGCGGCGTGCTGGTGGGTGACGCGTCGGCGTACCCGACGTTGCGGGCCAGCGTCGGCGGGCCGTTGCCGGCCGCGCCGCTGGCGTTGCTCGCCCCGGAGCAGGCGGCGGGCGCGACGGCGGGCGCGCTGCCGGCGTCCGCCCAGGTCTGTTCCTGCAACGCGGTCACCCGGGGCGACGTCGACGCGGCGATCGCGGGCGGCTGCCCGGACGTGCCGGCGCTGAAGGCGTGCACCCGGGCCGGCACCAGTTGCGGTTCGTGCGTCCCGATGCTCAAACAGTTGCTCGACGCGGCCGGTGTGGTCCAGTCCCGGGCGTTGTGCGAGCACTTCGACGTCAGCCGGCAGGAGCTGTTCGACATCGTCCGGGTACGCGGCATCCGGACGTTCTCCCGGCTGATCGCCGAGCACGGCCGGGGGCGGGGCTGCGACATCTGCAAGCCGGTCGTCGCCTCGATCCTCGCCTCGCTCGGCAACGGGCACATCCTCGACGGCGAGCAGGCGTCGTTGCAGGACACCAACGACCACTTCCTGGCGAACCTGCAACGGGACGGCAGCTACTCGGTGGTGCCGCGGATCCCGGGCGGGGAGATCACCCCGGAGAAGCTGATCGTGATCGGTGAGGTGGCCCGCGACTTCCGGCTCTACACCAAGATCACCGGCGGGCAGCGGATCGACCTGTTCGGCGCCCGGGTCGACCAGTTGCCGCAGATCTGGCGTCGGCTGGTCGACGCCGGTTTCGAGTCCGGGCACGCGTACGGCAAGGCGCTGCGGACGGTGAAGTCCTGCGTCGGCTCCACCTGGTGCCGGTACGGGGTGCAGGACGCCGTCGGACTGGCCGTCGCCCTGGAGCTGCGGTACCGGGGACTCCGCGCGCCACACAAGCTCAAGTCGGCGGTCTCCGGCTGCGCCCGGGAATGCGCCGAGGCCCGCAGCAAGGACTTCGGCATCATCGCCACCGAGACCGGCTGGAACCTCTACGTCGGCGGCAACGGAGGCTTCCGGCCCCGGCACGCCGACCTGTTCGCCACCGACCTCTCCACCGAGGCGCTGATCAGGACGATCGACAGGTTCCTGATGTACTACGTCCGCACCGCCGACCGGCTGCAACGCACCGCCGTCTGGATCGAGGCGATGGAGGGCGGGCTCGACCACCTCCGCTCGGTGATCGTCGACGACTCGCTCGGCCTCTGCGCGGACCTGGACGCCGCGATGGCCCGACACGTCACGTCCTACTCCGACGAGTGGCGGGACGTGCTCGACGACCCGGACCGGCTGCGCCGCTTCACCTCCTTCGTGAACGCGCCGGACGTACCCGATCCGTCGATCACCTTCGCCACCGAACGCGGACAACCCGTCCCGGTCGGCGGCCGACCACCCGCACCCGACGGCCGCCAGCCGGTCACCCTCGGCCTGCCGGAGGTACGGCGATGAGCATCGCGACGACGCTGCGCTGGCACGTGGTCTGCCCGCTGGACCGGCTGGACCCGGACCGGGGCGTCGCCGCCCTCGTCGACGGGGTGCAGGTGGCGGTCTTCCGCACCGGAGACGGGTTGTACGCGATCGACAACCGCGACCCGGTCGCCGAGGCGTACGTGCTGTCCCGGGGCATCGTGGGCAGCCGGCAGGGCGTGCCGACGGTCGCCTCGCCGCTGCACAAGCAGGTGTACGACCTGCGCACGGGGGTTTGTCTCGACCTGCCCGGCGTCGCCGTGGCCCGGCACGAGATCCGTTGCCGGAACGGCATGGTCGAGGTGCGGCTGCGACAGGAGGGGTGAATGGGCGAGGAACTGGCCGGCTTCACCATCGGGGTGACCGCCGACCGACGGCGGGACGAACTCGCCGCGCTACTGCAACGGCGCGGTGCCCGGGTGGTGCTCGCTCCCGCCCTGCGGATCGTGCCGCTCGCCGACGACACCGAGTTGCGCGAGGCGACCCGTACCTGCCTCGACCGGCCACCGGACGTGTTGATGGCCAACACCGGGATCGGCATGCGCGGGTGGCTGGAGGCGGCCGAGGGCTGGGGCCTGGCCGAGCCGCTGCGCTCCGTGCTCGGCGGCGCGTACGTGGTGGCCCGGGGGCCGAAGGCCCGGGGGGCGATCCGCGCCGCCGGGCTGCACGACCAGTGGTCCCCGGAGTCGGAGAGCTGCGACGAGGTGGTGGACCACCTGCGTCGGCGGGGAGTCGCCGGGCAGGTGATCGCCATGCAGTTGCACGGCGAGCGGCAACCGGAGTGCACCCGCGCTCTGGAGGACGCCGGTGCCACGGTCATCGAGATCCCGGTCTACCGGTGGGCCCCGCCGACCGACCCGGCCCCGCTGCACCGGCTGGTCGACCTGGTGGCCAGCCGGTTGGTGGACGCGGTCACGTTCACCTCGGCACCGGCCGCGGAGGCGTTGCTGCGGGCCGCCGGTGACCGGACGGAGACGGTGCTGGAGGCCCTGCGCGGTGACGTGCTGGCCAGTTGCGTCGGCCCGGTCACCGCCGAGCCGCTGGTACGCCGGGGCGTGCCGGTGAGCGCGCCGAGCCGGGCGAGGTTGGGTGCGCTGGTCCGCACCATCGTCGACGAGTTGCCCCGCCGGACGGTCACCATCAAGGCCGCCGGACACCTGCTCACGTTGCGGGGCCACGCGGCGGTGATGGACGGTGACCTGAGACCGCTGGCCCCGGCACCGATGGCGGTGCTGCGGGCACTGGCCCAGACACCGGGTCGGGTGCTGTCGCGTACCGCCCTGCTGCGGACCCTGCCGCGTGGCGCCGACGAGCACGCGGTGGAGATGGCGGTGGCCCGGCTCCGGGCCGGGCTGAAGGCCCCCCGGGTGGTGCAGACGGTCGTCAAACGCGGGTACCGACTCCGGGTCGACTGACCGTACGCGGGAGCCCGCCGGTGGAGGTCCACCGACGGGCTCCCGCCGACACTCAGCCCACCGGGGTCGGAAAGCCCCGGTCGTGTTCGGCCTGCAACCGCGCCATGGCGTGCTCGACGACGGTCATCAGCACCCGCTTGACCGAGTCCCGCTGCCGGGCGTCGGTCAGCACCAGCGGTACGTCCGGCGAGATGGCCAGCGCCTCGCGGACCTCCTCCAGTTCGTACTGCTGCGCGCCGTCGAACCGGTTCAGCGCGACCACGTACGGCAGCTTGCGGCTCTCGAAGTAGTCGAGCGGAGCGAACGCGTCGGTGATCCGGCGGGTGTCCACCAGCACCGTGGCACCCACCGCGCCCCGAATGATCTCGTCCCACATGAACCAGAACCGGGTCTGCCCAGGTGTGCCGAAGAGGTACAGGATCAGGTCCTGTGCCATGGTGATACGGCCGAAGTCCATGGCGACCGTGGTGGTCTCCTTGCCCGGCACCTTGGACGGGTCGTCGATACCGACGCCCGCCGCGGTCATCACCGCCTCGGTGGTCAGCGGTGTGATCTCCGAGATCGCCCCGACCAACGTGGTCTTGCCGACACCGAAGCCACCCGCGACGACGATCTTCGCGGAGATGATTCCCCGGCTCTGGCGGGCCCCGGCGGGGTCATAGCTCGCGAAGTCCACTCAGCACCCTTCCCAGCATTTCCATCCGCTCCTCGAAACCTGTGGCGGGAGCGGCCGTCTGTAGCGTCAACAGGCCCTCGGCCACCATGTCGGCGACCAACACCCGGGCGACACCCAGCGGTAGCCGGGTGTACGCGGCGATTTCCGCCAGCGATTCGGGCCGGCTCTCGCAGACCATGGCGATGCGATGCTTGTCATGCCCGGCAAACCGCGACTCGGCGATCTGGGTGGGGCTGGCGACCAGCACCGCTTCCAAGGCGATGTCCTGCCGCGGCTCGGTCCGTCCCCGGGTGACCGCGTACGGCCGCACCAGTGCACCACGCGGGTCACGTCGGTGTTGCTCCATCCGCGATCACCTCCTCTCCCCTCCGCCGGCATGTCGCCACCGGATCTCCTCCGTACCGGCGCGGGGTTGCGCCGGTCCTGTCCCTGTTATGACCGCACCGCGTCCCGGGGCAGCGGCACCAGCGCCGCGCCGACCCGCTCGACCAGCAGTGCCATCTCGTAGCCCACCTGCCCGACGTCGCAGCTTCGCGCCGCGAGCACGGCCATCGACGACCCGTCGCTGATCGACATCAGGAACAGGTAGCCGCTGTCCATCTCGATGACCGTCTGCAGCACCCCGCCGGCACTGAACATCCGCGCGGCGCCCTCGGTCAGGCTCACCACGCCGGAGGTGATCGCGGCGAGCTGGTCCGCCCGGTCCCCCGGCAGGTCACGGGAGGAAGCGAGTAGCAGTCCGTCGGCGGACACCGCCACCACGTGGGCGATACCCGCCACGCTGTCGGCGAAGTTGGTGAGCAGCCAACCCATGTCCTGCATGGCCGCTGGCCTGTTCATCGGCTCGTCTCCTTGGTCGAGGTGCTGTCCTGGCTCGCTCCGGCCGTCCGTCCGCGCTGCACGCCACGGTGGTAGGCCGAGAGCAGACCGCGTACTTCGTCCGGCGTACGGCGGCTGCGCTCACGTCCGCTGCGGGGCTCGATCCCACCGGGGACGAGCTGCTGCTGCGGCACCCGCTTGGGCAGTCCGGACCGGGTGGTGCCGGCCGGGGTCGGCTCGGCCGCCTTGCTGGCCCGCGTCCAGCCGTCGTCGGCCGCGGTCCGCCAGGCGTCGGACTCCGAGGCCTGCGGGGCCGCCGGCGACGGCGCCGGGGGCGGCGTGGCCGAGGTGGCCGGTGGCGGTGCCGCCGGCGGTGGCGCGGCGGGCGGAGTCACCGTGGGCAGTGGCGTGGTCGCGGCGGTCGTCGCGGTCGACGCGGCCGGTGACGACTGGTACGCGGGTGGCGGCGCGGGCTGCGCGGCGGCAGCCGCCCCGGGTGTACGTGTGGGCAACGGGCTCCGTCCCCGAGTCGGCTCGACGGCCGGCGCGGGTGGGCCGGCAGCCGGCTGCGGCGGCTCGTCGAACTGCGGTCGGCTGAAGATGGCGGTGGCGTCGTTGCCGTGCGAACGGAACCAGACCGCTTCCATCTCGCGGAAGATCGGCGCCTCGGCCTGGGGTTCCGGCGGGGCGGTGATCGGCGCGGTGGCCTGTGGTGCCGTGGCGGCCAGGCTGGCGCCCAAGCCACGGAAGGGGGTGTCGGTCTGCGGGGTCGCACCCACACCGAACGCGGTCGGTGCGCTCATCGGTGCCCCGGCGACCGGACCGGCCGGCAGCGCCGGGTCGGGCCGGGCGGCGGGCGGTGCGCTCCGCTGCGGCAGCGGATCGAGTGACGGCTGGGCGACCGTCGGCGTGCCGGCGTTGAACCCCCCCGCGAAGGCGGGCGGTGCGGTACGGGCCGGCGGGGCCGGCGGCTCCGGGGTCGGGGCCGGGTTCGCGGTCGGCCACGGCGCCGACGAGGGGGTGGTGTCGCGCCACCGCTCGGTCAACGTGGCGAGGTTGGTACGACCGGTGCCGGTGAGCGGCTCACTGGGGGCCGGCGGCGTCGGGGTCTGCTCGACGGCGAGCGGCTGACGCGGCCGGGTGATCTGGTCGCGGCCCCGCAGGCTCGGCAGGATCACCGTCGAGGCCGGCAGGGTGATCTGCGCCACGGTGCCGCCCTCGACGTTGCGGCGCAGCTCGACCCGGATGCTGTAGCGGGCCGCGAGGCGGCTGACCACCGCGAGACCCATCAGCCGGAAGGCGGCCACGTCGACGGTGGACGGCGCGGCGAGCCGGCGGTTGAGCGAGTCGAGCTGCTCGTCGCTCAGCCCGAGGCCCCGGTCCTCGATCTGGATGAGCACGTAGTCGCGGATGCGGCGGCCGTCGGCGACCACGGTGGTGTTCGGCGGCGAGAAGCGGGTGGCGTTGTCGAGCAGCTCGGCCACCAGCCGCACGACGTCGTTGACCGCGTGCGCGGCCACCGAGACGTCGGTGTCGACGGTGCCGAACTCGATCCGGTTGTAGAGCTCCACCTCGGACTGCGCGGCGCGCAGCACGTCCACCAGCAACGCGTCGTCGCGACGCGGCACGGCCGAGTCCGCGCCGGCCAGCACCAGCAGGTTCTCGTCGTTGCGGCGCATCCGGGTGGCGAGGTGGTCGAGCTCGAAGAGCTGGGCGAGCCGCTTCGGGTCCTCCTCGCCACGTTCGATCGCGTCGAGTTCACCGATCATCCGGTCGACCAGGGTCTGACTGCGCCGGGCCAGGTTGAGGAACATCGCCGAGACGCTGGTCCGCAGGGCCGCCTGTTCGGCCGCGACCCGGACCGCCTCACGGTGTACGACGTTGAAGGCCAGGGCGACCTGTCCCACCTCGTCGCGGTTGTTGAGCTGGATCGGGTCGCGTACCTCGCGGACGATCTCGTCGACGCTGCCGTCGCTGACGTTGCCCATGCCCTGGAGGCGGCGCACCGCCTCGGGCAGGTCGTGGTTGGCCACCGAGAGCGCACCCTCACGCAGCCGGCGCAGCGAGTGGTTCAGCGAACGGGCCAGCACCACGGCCAGCGTCACCGCGATGATCAGGGTGAGCAGCACCAGCGTCGACTCGACGATGGCCTGCCGGATGACGTCCGTCCGTGCCTGCTCGGCCTGGGCGAGCAACTGGTTCTGAAGCTCGATCTCGGCCCAGCGCATCAGCTCGTTGACCGCGCCGATCGCCGCGGTGGCGTCCTGCGCGCTGACCGGCGAACGGTTGCCCACCGAGCGGCTGATGTCGGTGGCGATCCGGTCGGCCAGCACCACCGCGTCACCGGAGACGGTGCTCTCGACCAGGGCCCGCTGGGCCGGGTCGGCGGCCAGCGAGAAGGCCAGCAGCGCCTCCTGCTGGCCGGTCAGGGTGGCCACGAACGCGGAGAACTGTTCGTTGTCCAGCCGGCCACGGGTCAGCGCCGTGAAGGCGATCGACTCCTCCTCGGCGACGGCGGCCTTCGCGCGGGCGAAGGCGGCCACCGCGCGGCGGGTGTCGGCCAACCGCTCCTCACCCGGCAACTGGGCCAGGCCGTCGCCGTAGGCGACCAGGTCGGACAGGACCACGCCGTACCGCAGGGCCGCCTCGGCGACCTCCATCTGCGAACGGTCGAGCACCTCCTGCCGGGTGCCGTCCAGCGTGTCCAGGTGCGTGTCGATGGTCCGTAGGCGGTCGCCGACCGCGCTGGGCACCTCACCGACCTTGGACCGCTCCGCGCGGTACGCCTCGATCCGCTGCTGGGTCTGCCGGACCCGCAGGTTGTACGCGTCGGCCTGCGGCTGCGGCTGGGCCAGGTAGGCCGCTGCCGCCATCCGTTCGGCGTGCAGGTCGTTGGTGAGCGCGGAGATGTTGATGGACAGTGCGGTCAGCGATCGGGCCTGGGTGGCGTCGTAGGCGCCCTCGCCGACAGAGACGAGACGGACGGTGGCCAGCGCGATGACCGCGGCGACCGGCACGACCAGAATCAGCGCCAGCTTGGACCGGATCCGGGCGTCACGCAGCCGGAACAGGCGGCGAGGCGCCTTCGGCACGGCGTCACCGCTGGCGGGCAGGGTCGTCGGTCCGGTGCTCACGACATCGCCTCCGTCGTTTTCTCCACGCCTGGCCCGTCGATCCGTGCATGGAGCGACGGCCAGCGCCACGCGCGGCACGGCCGCGATTTCATCAGACGAGATCGTGTTTGGGAAGCCGCAGGCGGGCAGGAATCGGTCGGACGTCGCGCATCCCGTGATCCGGTCAACTAATACCTACATTTCCACAGCGCCCTGATCAGGGCATGTAACTCCAGAGTGGCGAAGCATGTCGCCACAGTGAGCAACGGAAAACATCTGGTTACCCCAACATGTGGGATCGGCGTCCCGAAACGCCTCCAGTGGTCCCGCTTGACCGCAGCGCCCGGCATTGGCAAGGTTTTGCAGGCTTCGCGCACACGGTACGGCAGACCCTTCCCAATTATCCACAGTGGACGGTCGCCGACACCAGTGACCGGGCCCCGCCCGCGCCACACCAGGAGGACTGAGTTGACCCCCTTCCGCTCCGCGACCGCCACGGCGCTCGCATCCACCCTGCTGGCCTCCATGCTCGCCGGCTGCCAGTTCGGCGGAGAGGCGAGGGACACGAGCCCGATCGTCATCGCCGCCGACCTGGAGCTCTCCGGAGCAGCGGCCGGGGTCGGCAAGGCGTACCGGCAGGCACTGGAACTCAAGGTCGAACAGTTGAACGCCTCGGGTGCGCTGAACGGCCGGTCGATCGATCTGCGGGTGAAGGACAATCGTTCCGACGCCAGTGAGTCGCTGCGAAACATCGCGGACTTCAGCAACGATTCGGCGGTCAGCGCCATCATCATGGGCGGCTGCAACGAATGCGCGGTCGGCGCGGTGCGCACCATCAACGAAAAGCAGATCCCGACCATCGCGCTCGCCGCGGCGGGCGCCATCACGAGTCCGGTCGCAGAACGACGGTACGTGTTCAAATTGGCACCGAACGCAGCCGACAGTGCCGACGCGCTCACCGTCGAACTGCGCCGCCGCAGCATCGACACGATCGGCATTCTGCACACCGAGGACACGTACGGCCGGGAGGGTGTCACCGCGCTGCAGCGCGAGTTCGACAACGCCGGCATCCAGGTGGTGGCCCAGGCCTCGGTCCGGGCCACGGACACCGAGGTGGACGGGCAGGCCAGCACGCTGGCCGCCGCCAACCCGGAGGGGATCATCATCTGGACCTCGCCGGAGCAGGCCATGCTCGCCGCCGCAGCAGTGAAGCGGGCCAACTTCTCCGGGGCGCTCTATCTCGACGCCGCCGCGGCCGGTGACCTCTTCCTCGGGTCGGCCTCGCGGGCGGTGGAGCGGGCGACCCTGGTGTTCACCCAGACCATGGTGATCGACGACGTCATCGCGACCACCCCGGCGAAGGCCGCCCGCCGCCAGTGGTTCCAGGACTACACCGCCCGCTTCGGCGGCTACCACGGCTCGTCCTCCTTCGCGGCGGACGCCGTCCAGCTCATCGCCGACGCCGAGCTGCGCTCCGGCGGCCCGGCCGGACAGGTCGACCGTGACGGCCTCCGCGACGTGCTGGAGACGTCCCAGTTGGACGGCCTGTCCGGACCGATCCGGATGACGCCGGACAACCACTCCGGGCTGATGCCGCAGGCGCTCACCACGCTGGTCGCCCGGAACGGCCGGTGGCGTCTGGCCGGCTGAGCCGGGTCAGCGGCTGGAGGTGGTCTCGCGCACCCAGGGCAGGCTGCGACGCTCGACGAGCACCAGCACGGTGTACAGCAGGATGCTGACCAGGGCGACGAGGATGATCGCCGCCCACGCCGTAGCGGTGTCACCGATGCCCGCGTACTGCTGGATGACGAAGCCGAGACCACCCTCACCGGCCTGGAACTCGCCGATCACCGCGCCGATCGCGGCCAGCGGCATGGCGACCTTGAGCCCGACGAAGATCTGCGGCAGCGCGGCCGGGAAGCGGACCTTGCGGAACGCCTGCCAGCGGGAGGCGTTCCAGGACCGGACCAGCTCGGCCAGCTCGGCCGAGGTGGTGGTCAGGCCGGTCGCGGTGGAGAGCACGATCGGGAAGAAGCAGAGCAGGAAGACCATCGTCAGGATGGGCTTCTGACCCCAACCGAGCGCCACCACCAGCAGCGGGCCCAGGGTGATCTTCGGGACCGCGTTGACGGCGACCAGCAGCGGGGTGAACATCCGCTCGACCGTCCGCGAGGCGGCCAACGACAGTCCGATCAGCACACCCGCCACCGCCGAGAGCAGGAAGCCGAGCAGGATCTCGCCGGTGGTGGTGACGGTGTGTTCGAGCAGTCGGTCCTGCCCCATGCGGAACGCGGTCAGCACGTCGCCGGGAGGCGGCAGGGCCGCCGGGTGGACCAGCTCCAGCCGGGCGACCAGCCACCACACACTGAAGGCGATCAGCAGGCCGGCGGCTGGCAGCAGCGCGGACGTCGCGCCGTCCCGCAGGTCTCCCGGCCGCCACCGCCGGCCACGCGGTGCGGCCGGGGCCGGCTCCGGGGCGGGCGTCGCCTCCGGCTGCCGTGAGCGGACGTCGGTCATCGGATCCTCCTGCGGTTCGGGTGGTCAGACGCGGGATCGGGGTACGCCGTACCGGCTGTCCGGCACGGCGTACCCCGCGGTGGAACTGGAACGGACTGGTCGACCTCAGGCCTTGGGGGCCAGGTTGAAGTCGATGATCTGGTCCGGGCTGAGGTCGGACTTCAGCGCACCGGCACCGCGCAGGATCGCGATGCTCTTGGCCACCCGGCCACTGTCCAGCGTGCCCAGAGCGGTACCGGAGTTGCTCGACCGGACGTACCCGGCCATCAGCTGCAGCTCGGCGGCGGCAGCGGCGGGCACCACGGCCTCGACGTTCTTGGCCAGGATCTCGGCGGCCTCCTGCGGGTTCTCCAGGGCGTACTCCAGGCCCTTGAGCAGGGCCGCGGTGAACCGCTTGACCATCTCCGGCTTCTCGGTGGCGACCTGCTTCGAAGTGATCAGCACGTTGCCGTAGAGGTCCTGCATCACGTTGCTGTACGGCAGCAGGACGGCCTTCTTCTTGGTCACCGCCTCGATGGTGGGCTGACCGACGACGAACTGGCCGATGCCGTCCACCGAGCCGGAGGCCAGCGTGCCCATCAGGGTCTGGGCGTCACCGTTGACCCAGGTCACCTTGTCGTAGTCGATGCCGGCCATCCGCGCGTACGTCGGGAAGAGGTTCCGGACGACCGAGCCGGGGGTGTCGGCGAGCTTCTTGCCCTCCAGGTCCTTCGGCGTGCTGATGCCGGTGCCCTCGACGGTCGCGATGGCGGCCATCGTGCGCTGCTGGATCGCCGCCACCGCGACGAAGTCCTTGGCCTGGCCGTTGCCGAGCTGGAGCAGACCACCGGTCAGGTCGATCGGGCCGAACTGCGCCTGACCGCCGACGATCGTCTGGATCACGGCGTTGGTGCCCTGGCCGGGCTTGATGTCCACGTCGAAGCCGGCGTCCTTGAAGAAGCCCTTCTCCTTCGCCACCCAGGCGTAGGCGTCACGCCCGAAGTTGCCGAACGAGGTGAGGTAGGTCACCTGCTCCATCGAGGAGCCGACGTTGTCGTCAGCGTCGTCCGAGCCGCTGCCGCACGCGGAGACCAGGGCGAGCGCGGTGGCCATCGTGGCCGCGGCGACCGTACGGGTCAGCCTTCTCATCAGTACACCTTGTCCTTTCCCACCGGAGGCGTCGCGGGCCTCCGGGAGGGGATGTTGGGGCGGTACCGGCAGCCGGGACGGAAGCCGACACCGCGTATCGAGGGGACTCTTCGCGGGCACAGCGTACGAGAACCTCACCTTTGCGACGCCAGGCATACCGGGTTGCGGAACGGAAACAACTCATCTCCACCCCGGACGGTGAGATAACGGTGGAGACCGCTAACCTTTGGGCGGAATCCTGACTACTCACTCAGGGAGGCCGTCGGATGATCCGCCTGTCCGAGGTTTCGCGCACCTTCGACGGCCGTAGTGGCCGCGTGGAGGCGCTGCGCGGCATCAACCTCGACGTGGCCGACGGCGAGTTCGTCGCCATCCTCGGTCGCTCCGGCTGCGGCAAGTCGACCCTGCTCCGGCTGATCGCCGGTCTGATCCCGGTCACCTCCGGCGAGATCACCGTGGGTGGCGAGACGGTCACCAAGCCGCGCCGCGACATCGCCATGCTGTTCCAGCGGCCGGCTCTGCTGCCGTGGCGCACCGTGCTGGACAACGTCCTGCTGCCGGTGGAGATCTTCGGCTGGAAGCGCGCCGACTACCGGGACCGTGCCCGGCAACTACTCGACGTGGCCGGGCTGGCCGGTTTCGAGAAGCGGCTGCCGCACGAGCTGTCCGGCGGCATGCAGCAGCGGGTGTCGCTCTGCCGGTCCCTGATCGGCGACCCCCGCGTGATGCTGATGGACGAGCCCTTCTCCGCGCTGGACGCGCTCACCCGGGAGGAACTGTCCGGGGAGTTGCAGCGGGTGCACATGCGCAGCCGGGCCACGGTCGTCTTCGTCACCCACTCCATCGACGAGGCGGTACTCCTGGCCGACCGGGTGATCGTGCTCAGTCCGCGCCCCGGCCGGGTCCGCAAGATCGTCGACGTGGCCATCCCCCGCCCCCGCACCCTCGGCCGCCACGCGCACCTGGCGGAGGTCGCCCAGGTCAGCGCCGACCTGCACGAGCTGCTCATGGAGCGGGACCACCCCGCGACCGCCGGTACGCGGCGGTGACCATGCGGGTCACCGTCTTCACCGAACCGCACCGGGGTGCCAGCTACGACGACCAGCTCCGCTTCGCCCGACTCGCCGAGGACGGCGGTTTCGAGGCATTCCTCCGCGCCGACCACTACCAGTCGATGAGTGACGCGCCGGCGCTGCCCGGCCCGACCGACGCCTGGCTGACGCTCGCCGCGCTCGCCCGGGAGACCAGCCGGATCCGGCTCGGCACCCTGGTCACCTCCGCGACCTTCCGGCTGCCCGGTCCGCTCGCGGTGATGGTGGCCCAGGTGGACCAGATGAGCGGCGGCCGGGTCGAGCTGGGCATCGGCGCCGGATGGTACGCCCGCGAGCACACCTCGTACGGCATCCCGTTCCCCGGCACCAGCGAACGCTTCGACCGGCTCACCGAGCAGCTCGACGTACTCACCGGACTGTGGCGGACCCCGTCGGGCAGCACGTACAGCTACAGCGGCGACCACTACCAGTTGGTGGACGCCCCGGCGCTGCCCAAGCCGGTGCAGACCCCGGGGCCGCCGATCATCATCGGCGGACGCGGTCCCAAGCGCACCCCGGACCTGGCGGCCCGCTTCGCCGACGAGTTCAACGTGCCCTTCACCGACGTCGCCCGGACCGCGGAGTCCTACGAGCGGGTACGCGAGGCGTGCGACCGGGTCGACCGCGCCGGCACCGGCCGGGCACCGCTGGTGCTCTCCGCCGGCATCGTGGTGGCGATCGGACGCACCGACGCCCAGGCCCGACGACGGGCGGCACCACTGCACGTGACCAGCGCCCTCCCACCCGAGGAGGCGGTGGTCGGCTCTCCGGAACAACTGGTCGACCGGATCGGCGAGTTCGCGGCCGTCGGCACCGCCCGCGTACACCTGCGGTTGGTCGACCTCGACGACCTGGACCACCTGGAGCTGATCGCGGCCGAGGTGCTGCCCCGACTGGAGGGAACCCGATGACCGAGACCCCCCTCGACCTGCCCACGCTCGGCCCGGTGGGCCAGGAGGTCGTCTTCGAGAACGACCGGGTCCGGGTCTGGCACATCCGGCTGGAGCCGGGCGAGCGGCAGCCGCTGCACCGGCACGACCACCCCTATCTGGTGGTGGCGGTGCAGGGTGCGAAGAACGTGGTGCAGACCATCGACGGCACCACGATCGACGCGGACGAGCCGACCGGCGGCGTGGTCTACCGCGACCCGGGCGCGGTGCACATGCTGACCAACGTCGGGGACACGACATACCTGGCTCGCCTGGTCGAGCTCAAGTAGACCCGCCGGACGCAGGTAGCAGCCGTCCCACGGCGCGCCGGTGGCGATCGGCCGCCACGGACCGTAACGTGCCGACCATGGCCCATCGGACCTTGAGCCGGCTACTGCTCACGGCGTTCGGCGTCAGCCTGCTGGCCGCCGCCGGTCAGCTGGGCGTCGCCTTCGGCTTCGGCATTCTCCGCCTCACCGGCGCCTTCACCGGCACCACAGTCAACCAGTGGCCGGCCCAACTCGTCTGGGCCGGGTGGTTCGCGGCGAACGCCGCCGTCGTCGGCGCCGTACTCACCGAACGTCTCGCCGAGCGCCACGGTGGGCTCACCGGTACGCATCGTCAACTGGCCGTGGCGTGCAGCGCCGCGCTGGGAGCCGTCGTGGTGGCGCCGCTGTGCATGCGACCGGCCCGCGCCGTCGAACTCGTCTCGGTCGACCCGGTCTGGGCCGTCGCCATCTGCGCCGTCCTCGGTGCGGTGGTCGGCGCGGGCGCCGCGCTGGCCGCCCTGCTCCGGCCGGCCTTCGCCTGGAACATGGCCGGCATCGCCGGCGCGGTGTGGCTGCTGGCGCTGCTGTCCGTCGCACCGTCGCTGGCCGCGACCGGGCCACTGACCCCGGTACGCCTCGGCGTGCTGGAACCGAGTTGGCTCTCCGCCGACGCGGCGCAGCGGTTGGCCCTGCTGCTCCTGCCGCTGATCGGACTGCTGGCCGGTGCCGCGACCGGCGCCCTGGCGCGGTGGCGCGGGCAGCCGCCGCTGATCAGCGGCCCGAGCGGGGTGGCCGGGCCGATCCTGGTGGCGTTCGCCTACCTGGCCGCCGGTCCTGGCGACGCGAGCGATCGATACCAGCTCGCGCCCTACTACGGCGCCCTGATCACGGTCGCGGTCGGTGCCCTCGGGTCGGCCGCCGCCGCGCTGCTCCCCCTCGCCGTCCTCGACCGCGACACCGCCGACAGCGCCGGGACCGCCATCGAACCGACCGCGATCCTGCAACCTCTGCCGGCCGCCCCCACCCTGCCGACGTCGGCCGCGCGTCCCGCCGACCGTCCGGCCGGCACCGGGGCCGCCGCCGGGGCCGTCGTGGTGGCCGACCCACCCGGCGGTACGCACACCAGCCCCGGCCTGTCGGCCACGGGCGACGTGTCGCCACCGCACTGGCACTGGCCCGGCGAGCCCGCTCCCCCGGTACCCGCCACGCCGGACGGACCGCCGACCGGCACCTCGCCGAGGCCCGGCGTCCCGATCGCCGCCGGCCCGACCATCGACGGCGACCTCGCATCGGCCGCCGACGGGACTTCCTCCGCCGCAGTGGCGGACTCGACCACCGGCACCCCGTCGACCACCGGCACCCCGTCGACCAGCGGCACCCCGTCGGGCAGCGGACGACCGGACGAGTCGGACGCGGACACCGGCTCCACCGCTGCTGGTCCCCTCTCCGTCGGCGCCGCTCGCGGCGACGTCTCCGACGCGGCCCCCGATTCCGCCATCGGTGCCGACCACGAGACGCCCGAGACCGACCACGACGCGACCACGGCCGACCGCGACGCGACCACGACCTCCGACCACGGCGCGGTCACCGACGCCGGCCCCGGCGCCACCCGGCCCACCGCCGTCGACCTGGACACTCTCGGCACACCGGCCCTCGCCGTCCAGGCGACGGACCCGCTGCCGAACGGTCCCGAACGTCCGGACCAGCCGATGACCGGCGCGATCAACGGGCCGTCGTCAGGTGGGCCCGACCCGGTCGGCGACGGCGGTGACCTCACCCCGACGGCGGGCCGGGCACCCGGGCGTACCCGCACGCCACGTCCCCTCGCCGAACCGCCGAACCGGGCCGTGCCGGCAACCCGGTCCGGCGACCAGGCCCGGTCGTCGAGCCCGTTCGACGATCCGAGCCCGAGCGCGTACACGCCGCCGCCCTGGGCCGGGCCGAACCAGAGCGGCGGTACGGATTCCGCCGACACCGTGCCCGTGCCGCCGGGCGCCGATCCCGCGTCGGCGCACGACGACGGGGTACCGACCGACGGCGGTCTGCCGGACACGGCGGTGACACCGGCGGCCCGTCCGGCGGAAGGGCCGGAGACCGCACCCTGGCCCCGACACCGCCTCCCGTTGCCCGACCTGAACACGACGGAGTCCTGGAACGCCTTCGCACCGGCCCGCCGCCCCGACCCGGCCGACGAGACCGCGCCGCCGACCGGATCGGGCACCGACGGACCGTCGGACGACGCCGCCGACCGGGTCGACTCCACCACCGGGCCCGACCCGGCGGCAGCCGCCCGGGACGTCTCGGCGGCCTTCGCCAGTGCCGCTCCGGCGGTCTCCACCGACCCGGCGGCAGCCGCCCGCGACCTGACGGCCGCGTTCACCAAACCGCCCGTCCCCCGTGCCGAGCCTGCCGCGCCGGAGCACGAGCGGGAGAAGGGCCGCCGGGGACTGTTCCGGCGCAGCCGGCCCCGCCCCGCGGAGACCGAGCCCGCGGAGCAGGAGGAACCGCTCGCCGCGCAGGACGAGGAGTACGTCGACTGGGTGGCCGGACTCGGTCGCCCGTCGATCGAGGACGAGCCGCTGCCGAAGGAGACCCGCCGCCGACTGCGGCCGACCGGCCGGCACCACCGGGAGTAGCCGGGACGATCGTCAGGCCAGCGGCAGGTACACCCGCCCGCCGGAGGCGAGGAACTCCTCGGACTTGTCCTGCATGCCCCGGGCGGCGTACTCCTTGAGGTCCTGACTGATCTTCATGGAGCAGAACTTCGGCCCGCACATCGAGCAGAAGTGCGCGGTCTTCGCCGGCTCGGCGGGCAGCGTGGCGTCGTGGTACGACCGTGCCGTCTCCGGGTCGAGCGAGAGGTTGAACTGGTCCTCCCACCGGAACTCGAACCGCGCCTTGGAGAGCGCGTCGTCCCAGGCCTGCGCGCCCGGGTGCCCCTTGGCCAGGTCCGCCGCGTGCGCCGCGATCTTGTACGCGATGACCCCCGCCTTGACGTCGTCACGATCCGGCAGCCCCAGGTGCTCCTTGGGCGTGACGTAGCAGAGCATCGCGGTGCCGAACATGCCGATCATCGCCGCGCCGATGGCCGAGGTGATGTGGTCGTACGCGGGCGCGACGTCGGTGGTCAGTGGACCGAGCGTGTAGAACGGCGCCTCGTGGCACCACTCCTGCTGGAGGTCCACGTTCTCCTTGATCTTGTGCATCGGCACGTGGCCCGGCCCCTCGATCATCACCTGCACGTCGTACTCCCAGGCGATCCGGGTCAGCTCGCCCAGCGTCCGCAGCTCGGCGAACTGGGCCTCGTCGTTGGCGTCCGCGATCGAGCCCGGCCGCAACCCGTCGCCGAGCGAGAACGTCACGTCGTAGCGCGCCAGGATCTCGCACAGCTCCCGGAAGTTCGTGTAGAGGAAGTTCTCCTCGTGGTGCGCCAGGCACCAGGCCGCCATGATCGATCCGCCCCGCGACACGATGCCGGTCACCCGGTTGACCGCCAGCGGCACGTACGGCAGCAGCACCCCGGCGTGCACCGTCATGTAGTCCACGCCCTGCTCGGCCTGCTCGATCACGGTCTCCCGGAACACCTCCCAGGTCAGCTTCACCGGGTCGCCGCCGACCTTCTCCAGCGCCTGATAGATCGGCACCGTACCGATCGGCACCGGCGAGTTGCGCACGATCGACTCGCGGGTCTCGTGGATGCGCTTGCCGGTGGACAGGTCCATCACGGTGTCCGCGCCCCACCGGGTGGCCCAGGTCAACTTCTCGACCTCCTCGGCCACCGAGGAGGTCACCGCCGAGGTGCCGATGTTGGCGTTGACCTTGACCAGGAACGCCTTGCCGATGATCGCCGGCTCGCACTCCGGGTGGTTGATGTTCAGCGGCAGCACCGCCCGACCGGCAGCGATCTCGTCCCGGACGAACTCCGGTGCCATCCCCTCCCGGATCGCCACGAACTCCATCTCGGGCGTGACGACCCCGGCCCGCGCGTACGCGAGCTGCGTGGGACGGTTGCCGTCCGCCCCGCCCAACGGGGTTCCGGCACCGCGTACCGGGGCGACGTCCCCCCGCTCGGCGATCCACGATCCCCGCAACGGCGGCAGACCGACCTCCGGGTCCGAGCCCGGCCCGGCGGTGTCGTAGAGCCGGACCGGCGGGTTGTCCCCGGTCAGCTCGACCTCCGCGAACGGCACCCGGACGTCCGGTCGCGAACCCTCGACATAGACCTTGCGACGTGCCTGCATGACAGCCTCCCTCGCCTAAGCGGACCAGCCGAAGTGGTCCATCGGGCCGCGTCCCGCGCCCAACTCCCAGTCCCGCGCACCGGCCAGCGCGCGGGTGACGTACTCCTTGGCGGCGGCGACCGCCGCCGGCACCGGGTCGCCCAGTGCCAGCCGCACGGCGGTCGCCGCCGAGAACGAACAACCGGTGCCGTGCGTGTGCCGGGTCGGCACCCGTGGGGCCCGCAGCACCGTCGTGCCGTCCGGACCGTGCAGCACGTCCACCGCCTCATCGCCGGTGTCCACGTCACCGCCGGTCACGATCACCCACTCGGCTCCGCCCGCCGCCAGCGCCCGCGCCGCCGCCGTCATCTCCGCCACGCCGGTCACCGGCGCCCCGGTGAGGGCGGCGGCCTCCGCGCTGTTCGGCGTCGCCACCCGGGCGTACGGCAACAGCCGCTCCACCGCCTCCACCACGCCGAGACGATGTCCACTGGTGGCGACCAGCACCGGGTCGACCACGAGTTGCGGCAGCCGACCGGCCGCCGCCGCCTCGGCGATCGCCTGCGCCACCGCCGGCGTACCGAGCATCCCGGTCTTGACCGCGCGCACCTCGAAGTCGGACAACACACTGTCCAACTGGTCGCTGACCATCTGCGGCGGCAACGGCAGGACCGCGTCCACCCCCCGGGTGTTCTGCGCGGTCACTGCGGTGAGCACACTCGTGCCGTACGCACCGAGCGCGGCGAAGACCTTGAGGTCGGCCTGGATGCCGGCACCGGCACCGGAGTCCGAGCCGGCGACGGTGAGCACGGTGGTCGGGGTTGTCACGTGTCTCCTCTTGGCTTGGTTCTTTGCTTGTTCTTGCTTGTTCTGGGTTGCGGTTCAGGGCTGCGGCCGACCGTGCCCACTCCGGGCGGTCAGGCTTGATCCCTGCGTGGGCACGGTCGGCCGCAGCCCCGTGGTGGGCGTCGCCCGTCGGGACGGATAGGTGGCCGCTTCGGGTGTCCTGCCTTGGGAGAGGCTGGCGGGGTGGGGGTCATCGCTGGGCCGGGGTGGTGGGGGCGCGGTCGCTGCGGTGGGGGGTCCGGGGCGAAGTCGTCTGGAGAAGCTCGTGGTGGGCGGTGGTGAGGGTGGTGGCGACCTGGTGGGGGTCTCGGGCGCGCATGATGGCGCCTTGCACGGCCACACCGATGGCGCCGGCCTCCACGCAGGCCCGGACCTGTGCGGGAGTCTCGATGCCGCCCAGAGCGAGAACGGGCACGGGGCTGCGACCCACCAGGGCGGCCAGGCCGTCGGGGCCCAGCGGTGGGCCGTAACCGGGCTTGCTGCGGGTGGGAAAGACCGGTGACAGGGTCACGTAGTCCTCGGTGGTGAGTCGGTCCAGCTCCGCCTCGTCGTGGCAGGAGCGGCCGACCAGGTCGGCGACGGGTGGCGGGTACGGGCCGGCGGCCGGCAGGTGGAGCGCGACGAATGCCCCGCCGAAGGTGCTGGGGATCCGCGGGGCGGGCTCGGTCTCGGGCAGGAGCGGGTCGGGGCCGGCGACGATCAGGGTGCCGCCCGCCTCGGCCAGGATCGGTCGCAGCTCGGCGGCGAGCACCAGGCGCTCGACACGCGGCAGGTCCTTCTCGCGCAGCACCACGCACCGCACTCCCCCGGCGACCGCCTGCGCCACCACATCGCGCAGGTCCCCCCGCGCCGCCCGGCGATCCGTCAACAGCACCACACCCGAGACCAGCTGGAGCTTGGTACGAAGAGTCTCCTGGAGGGGCGGGTCAACACCAGGATCGGCGACGTGGCGGGTCACAGGTCTGGTCGACCGTCGTCGGGCGTGGAGGCGAGCGCGTGGAAGCGACGCGGTATACGTCCCGCGCCGTACGCGAGGCGGCCCGCCTCGATCGCGTACCGCATCGCGGTGGCCATCGCGACCGGGTCCTCGGCCCGGGTGACGGCGCTGGCCAGCAGGACCGCGTCACAGCCCAGCTCCATGGCCAGGGCCGCGTCCGAGGCAGTGCCGATGCCCGCGTCGAGGATCACCGGGACCGTCACGTCCTGACGGATCAGCCGGATGTGGTGCGGGTTGTTGACGCCCAGCCCGGAGCCGATCGGCGCGCCGGCCGGCATCACCGCAGCGCAACCCACGTCGGCCAGCCGCCGGGCCAGCACCGGATCGTCCGACGTGTACGGCAGCACGGTGAACCCGTCGTCGACCAGTTCCTCGGCGGCGCGCAGCAGCTCCACCCCGTCGGGCAGCAGCGTGCGCTCGTCGCCGATCACCTCAAGTTTGACCCAGTCGGTGTCGAACGCGTCCCGCGCCAGCCGGGCCACCTTCACCGCCTCACCTGCGGTGTAGCAGCCGGCCGTGTTCGGCAGCAGACGTACGCCACAGCGGTCCAGCAGGTCGAGCAGGCCGCCCGAGCCGACCGCGACGGTGTCCACCCGGCGCAGGGCCAGCGTGACCAGCTCGGTGCCGGAGGCGCGGATCGCCTGCTCCAGCACGTGCAGGTTGGCGGCCCCGCCGGTGCCCAGGACCAGCCGGGAGCCGAACCGGGCCCCGCCCAGCTCGAAGCCCTTCGTGCCGGCGTCCACCTCGGGCCCGTCCGTCGACGGTGTGCGGTCCATCCTGCTCACCCGCCCTGGGCGGCGCTGAGCACCTCGACCCGGTCGCCGCCCCGCAGCACCGTCGCCGGCCAGTCGGTCCGCGGCACCACCTCGCCGTTGACCGCCACCGCGACGCCGCGCGGTTGCGGGGTCACGTCGCGGACCAGTTCGGCGACCGTGACCTCGTCCGACACATGGCGTCCGACACCGTTCACCGTCAACTCCATCATGCATCCTCCGTTCACTGCGCAGGTCGGGTGGCGTCGCCGGACGCGCCGAGGCCGTCCCCCGGTCCGACGTGGGCAGCGGACGTGCCGAAGCCCTCGCCCGGTCCGGCGTCGGCGACGAACGCGCCGAACCGGTCACCCGGTCCGACGTCGGCGGCGAAGCGCTCGGGGCGGAACGGGCGGCCGATGGTGTCGACGGTCGCCCCGGTCACCAGGTCGGTGATCAGGTCGGCGGTCACCGGGGTGAGCACGATGCCGTGCCGGTGGTGACCGGTGGCGACCAGCACGTCCGGCCGGCCCGGCAACGGACCCAGGATCGGGGCGTTGTCCGGGGTGCCGGGGCGCAGCCCGGCGATCGCCTCCACCAGGTCGTACTCGGCCAGTTCCGGCAACAGATCGGTCGCGGCACGCAGCAGTCGCAGCACCGCGCCGGCACCGACCGCCAGATCGGAGCGCTCCTCGACGGTCGCCCCGACGACCACCTCACCGTCGTCGCGGGGCACCAGATAGACGTGCTCGCCGTCGGCGTACCCCCGGATGACGTGCCGGAAGCCCGGCGGACCGCCGTCGGGCGCGCGCAGCCGCAGCACCTGGCCCTTCACCGGGCGGACCGGCAACCCGGTGAGGGCGGCCGCGCCGCAGCCGGCGGCGATCACGGTCACCCGGGCGCGGACGTCGGCCGGTGTCCGCACCGGCTCCGGGACCACCGTCGCACCGGCCCGCTCGGCGGCGAGTCGCAGTGCCGGCACCAGTCGGCGCGGGTCGACCTGGTGGTCGGTGGCGGCGAGCGCCCCACCACGGACCCGGACCGCCAGCGCCGGCTCGCGGTCGCGCAGCTGCGAGGGGCGCAGCGGCGTCACCGGCAACCCCAGTCCCTGCTGGTACGCCCAGAGGCGACGCGCCTCGGCGAGGTCGTCGGCGGTGAGCCCGACCATCAGCGTGCCCTCGGTGCGGTAGCCGATGTCGGCGCCGGTCGCCTCGGTCAGCTCGGCGGCGAACGCCGGCCAGCGGGCGGCCGACTCGGTGAGCAGGGCGGTCAGTTCCTGCTCGCCGAAGTACGCCTCAGCCACCGGCGCGAGCATCCCGGCGGCGGCGTGCGAGGCACCCGAGCCGGGCGCGGGATCGTGCACCACCACCCGCAACCCGCGCGCCGCACAGCGCCAGGCGATCGCCAGCCCGATCGGCCCCCCACCCACGACAGCTACGTCGGGTGTAAGGAAGGGCCCCCTGCTAACGCCTGCGGTAGAGGAAGGGTCCCCTGCTAACACGTCAACGCTCCGATCAGCTCCGCCGCGACGCGAGCCGGATCGGCGGCGGCCGAGAGCACACCGACCACCGCCACCCCGTACGCCCCGGCGGCGCGCAGCGCGGGCAAGTCCGCCACCGTCACCCCGCCGATGGCGTACACCGGCACGGTGACCGCCTCGGCCACCGCCCTCAGACCGGAGACGCCGATCGCCGGCGGCAAACCGTCCTTGGTGGTGGTGGCCCGGCACGGACCGACGCCCAGATAGCTCGCGCCGGCACCGACCGCCTCGGTGGCCGAGGCCGGTTCGCGGGCGGTGGCCCCCAGCACGGCGGCCGGGCCGAGCACCTGCCGCGCCGCCGCGACCGGCAGGTCGTCCGCGCCGACGTGACCACCGGCCGCGCCGGTGGCCAACGCCACATGCAGCCGGTCGTTGACCAGGCAGTCGACCGCGTACGGCGCGCAGAGGGCGAGGACCCGTCGGGTCAGGTCGTACGCCTCGCGGTCGGTCGCGGAGTCCTCGACCCGGACCTGCACCAGGAGTTCGGTACGGGCCACCGGCAGTACGGCCCGGAGCACGGCGAGCGGATCCCGCCCGGGCCGGGTGTCGGTGATCAGATGCAGTCGTCCCAGGGACGGCACGGCAACTCTCCTCCCTGCGCCGGCATTACCCGGATCAGGTTCGACGGTCGGGGGCTCACAGCCCCCCTCTCAGCCCGGTCGACCGGGCTCCCGTGGGTCACTTGCGTGGCCACCGTACGACAGATCCGCTGACCTGCCAAGGTGCGTCCCGCCAGGGGAGCCTGCTCCGCCGCCGGCGTTAGGAGGGGTCCCTTCCTCTACCGCAGGCGTTAGCAGGGGACCCCGCCTTGCACAGGGGGAATGCGTGCTTCACACATAAAAACGGTAATTACAGCCCACCGATACCGAAACGTTACCCATCGAAACCTTGCCATGGATCGATTCAGCGGAATTAATTTGTTCAGCGATTCGACATAATGCCGCAACGGAAGCCCTGGCACGGCACTCCGGCTGCGGCTCCATCAGGGACGGTCTTCGGCGAGCCGGCCCCCGCGACCCCTGTCCGGCAAGGATCAAGGAGACCGGAGTGTTCCGACCACGCCGTATGCGCGTGCCCATGACCGCCACCCTTCTCACCCTCGGACTGGCCGCGACCACGCTCGCCGGCGCACCCGCCGCCCAGGCCGCCCCCGTTCCGGTAGCCCAGGCGCCGGCCCCGCAGGCCGAGGCCGACCCGTTCTCGGTGCTGGTCTTCTCCAAGACCGCCGGCTTCCGGCACGGTTCGATCCCGAGCGGCATCGCCGCCATCCAGCAGCTCGGCGCGGAACACGGGTTCACCGTGGACGCCACCGAGGACAGCACCGCCTTCACCGACCAGAACCTCGCCGGATACCAGGCGGTGATCTGGCTCTCCACCACCGGTGACGTGCTCAACGCCGACCAGCAGGCGGCGTTCGAGCGCTACATCCGGGCCGGTGGCGGGTACGCCGGCGTCCACGCCGCCTCCGACACCGAGTACGACTGGGAGTGGTACGGCGGCCTGGTCGGGGCGTACTTCAACAGCCACCCGGCCAACCAGCAGGCCACGGTCAAGGTGGAGGACCCGGCGCACCCGTCCACCGCGGATCTGCCGGACCGTTGGTCCCGGTTCGACGAGTGGTACAACTACCGCACCAACCCGCGCGGCAAGGTGCACGTGCTGGCCACGCTGGACGAGACCAGCTACTCCCCCGGCTCCGGCGCGATGGGTCACGACCACCCGATCGCCTGGTGCCAGGACTACGACGGCGGCCGGGCCTGGTACACCGGTGGCGGCCACACCAACGAGTCGTACGCCGAGCCGCAGTTCCTCGGTCATCTGCTCGGCGGCATCCGGACCGCGGCCGGGGTGCAGGACGCCGACTGCGGCGCCTCGCTGACCGCCAGCTTCGAGAAGGTGACGCTGGACAGCAACACCAGCAACCCGATGGAGCTGGACGTGGCCGCGGACGGCCGGGTCTTCTACATCGAGCGCGACGGCCGGGTGCAGATCGTCAAGCCGGACACCGGCAACACGGTCACCGCCATCGACCTCGACGTCTTCACCGGCAACGAGGACGGGTTGATCGGCATCCGCCTCGACCCGGACTTCGCCACCAACAACTGGGTGTACCTCTACTACGCGCCGAACGACGGGGTGGCGCGCAACGTGCTGTCCCGGTTCACGGTGAGCGGTGACGCGATCGACGCGGCCTCCGAGAAGGTCGTCCTCCAGGTCGACACCCAGCGCAACACCTGCTGCCACGCGGGCGGCACCATGACGTTCGACTCGGCCGGCAACCTCTACCTGGCCACGGGCGACAACACCAACCCGTTCCAGTCGGACGCGTACACCCCGATCGACGAGCGTCCGGGCCGTGCCGACTACGACGCGCAGCGCACCTCCGGCAACACCAACGACCTACGCGGCAAGGTCCTGCGGATCCACCCGGAGGACGACGGGACGTACACCATCCCGGAGGGCAACCTGTTCCCGCCGGGCACCGAGAAGACCCGGCCGGAGATCTACGGCATGGGCTTCCGCAACCCGTTCCGGATCGGCATCGACCTGGCCACCGACACCCTCTACGTCGCCGACTACGGTCCGGACGCCGCCTCGGCGAACCCGAACCGTGGCCCGGCGGGCCTGGTCGAGTGGAACATCGTGGCCGAGGCCGGCAACTACGGCTGGCCGTACTGCCACGGCGGGAACCAGGCGTACAACGACTACCAGTTCCCGTCCGGCCCGAGCGGAGCGAAGTTCGACTGCGCCGCCGTGGTGAACAACTCGCCCAACAACACCGGCCTGACCAACCTGCCACCGGCCATCGCGGCCACCGTCGACTACGGCTACAGCGGTGACCCCCGGTTCCCGGAGATCGGTGGCGGTGGCGCGCCGATGGGCGGCCCGGTCTACCGGTACGACGCCGACCTCGACTCGGACCGCAAGTGGCCGGCGTACTACGACGGCAAGGCGCTGCTCGGCGAGTGGAACCAGTCCAAGATGTACACGATGCAGGTCAGCGCCGACGGGCGGGAACTGGTCGACATCAACCAGTTGCTCACCGGGATGACCTTCATCCGTCCGATGGACTTCGAGTTCGGCCCCGACGGCGCGATGTACCTGATCGAGTGGGGCAGCGGCTTCGGCGGCAACAACGACAACTCCGGCGTCTACCGGATCGACTACATCGCCGGTGACCGGGCCCCGATCGCGGTGGCCTCCGCCGAGCCGACCTCCGGTCCGGCGCCGCTGACGGTCGAGTTCTCCAGCGCCGGGTCACGTGACCCGGACGGCGGCGTGCTGACGTACTCCTGGGCGTTCGGCGACGGCGGCACCTCCACCGAGGCGAACCCCACCCACACGTACGCCGAGGCCGGCAACTACACCGCCCAGCTCACCGTGACCAACCCCAACGGCCGTACGGCGGTGGCGAACGTCCCGGTGACCGTGGGCAACACCGCACCGACGGTGGAGATCGAGTTCCCGCCCAACGGTGGCTTCTTCAACTGGGGCGACCAGGTCAAGTACTCGATCAAGGTGACCGACCCGGAGGACGGCGAGATCGACTGCGCCGACGTCCAGCTCCAGGTGCTGCTCGGGCACGACGAGCACGCGCACCCGCTGGAGCAGCACACCGGGTGCAGCGGCACGGTGCAGACCCAGCTCGCCGCCGGTCACGGCGCCGAGGCGGACGTCTTCACCGTGCTGGAGGCGACCTACACCGACAAGGGCGGCTCCGGCGGCGCCAGCCCGCTGACCGGGCGGATCATCGAGATCCTCCAGCCGAAGCGCAAGCAGGCCGAGTACTTCAGCGACACCGGACGCACGGCCGACGGCACCGGCGGCGGTGAGCCCGGCGTGCAGCGCGAGGCCACCGGCGACACCGCAGGCGGTGGTGAGAACATCGGCTTCATCGAGGACGGTGACTGGTGGTCGGTGGACCCGGCCGACCTGACCGAGATCTCCGAGATCCGGTTCCGCGCCTCCTCCGGCGTGGAGGGCGGTGTGATCGAGGTCCGGGCCGGCGCGGTCGACGGACCGGTGGTCGCCACGGCCACCGTCCCGGGCACCGGTGACTGGCAGACGTACACCGACGTCACCGCCCCGGTCACCGGGCCGGCGAGTGGATCTCTGTTCTTCGTGGCCCGGCACCCGAGCGGCGGCTCCGGTTCGCTGTTCAACGTCAACTGGGCGGACTTCGTCGGCAAGGGCGTCACCGACAACGCCCCGCCGACGGTCACCGCCACCGCCACGCCGGGCACCGGCACCGCGCCGGTCACCGTCGCGTTCGGCGGCACCGCCGTCGACCCGGAGGGCGACACCCCGCTGACGTACGAGTGGGACTTCGGTGACGGTGGCACCGCCGACACGCTCCAGGCCGAGCACACGTACGAGCGGCCCGGCAACTTCACCGCGACCCTGACGGTGACCGACAGTCGGGGCGCCTTCTCGTACGCCACCGTGCCGGTCCGGGTCGACGCGCCGAACACCTCCTGCGTCGGCACGCGTTCGGACGACTTCGGCGGCACTACCCTGGACCGGGAGCGTTGGACCAGTGTGGTGCGGGAGAACCAGCTCCTGTCCGTCTCCGACGGCACACTGCGCCTGCCCACCTCGGCCGGCGACCTGTACGGCAGCCGCAACGACGCCACCAACCTGGTGCTCCAACCGGCACCGTCGGGCGCCTGGCAGGCCACCACCAAGGTGACCCTGCCGGTGACGGCCGACTACCAGCAGGCCGGCCTGCTGGTCTACGGCGACGACGACAACTACGCCAAGGTGGACCTGCTCTACAACGGCAGCCGGCGGGTGGAGTTCATCCGGGAGACCGCGGGTACGCCTCGCAACGAGGGTGCCGACAGCACCGCGGCACCGGCCGGTGACACCGTCCACCTGCGGATCAGCAGCGACGGCACCAGCCTGACGGCGTCGCTCTCGTCCGACGGTCTGACCTTCACCCCGGTCGGTCGGGCGGCAGCGCTGGAGGGCATCGAGAACCCCCGGATCGGCCTGTTCGCCCTCAACGGCGGCACGACCGCGCCGGTGGTGGACGCCGCGTTCGACTGGTTCCAGGTGACGCCGGACGAGCCGGCCGGACCGGTCGACCCGTCCGACGAGTTCGGCGGGACCGCGCTGGACAAGTGCCGGTGGAACGCGATCCTCCGGGAGGACGCCACCGCCTACCTGGTGGCCGACGGGGCGTTGAGCATCGACGTACCCAACGGTGACATCTACGGCACCGACAACACCGGGCCGACGAACTTCATCCTGCAGAACGCGCCGGACGGCGACTGGACGCTGGAGACGAAGGTCGACGGCAGCCTGCTGGACGAGCAGTACCAGCAGGGCGGGTTGATCGTGTACGGCGACGACGACAACTACGTCAAGTTCGACTTCGTCGTCGACAACCAGGCCGGCTCGCCGGTGTCGCGACGGATCGAGTTGCGCAGCGAGATCGACGGGGTGATCCAGAACCCGCAGCCCGGCCCGGAGGGCCTGACCGAGTCGGTGTGGCACCTGCGGCTGGCCCGCACCGGTGACACCTTCACCGGGTCGTACTCGGCGGACGGCACCACCTGGACGACGCTGACCGAGCTGACCAACGCGGCGGTCGGGGCGACCCCGAAGGTGGGACTGTTCGCCCTCGGGGGCAACCAGACCGCCTCGAAGCAGGTGTCGTTCGACTACTTCCGGCTGAGCACCGGCACGGTGGACGACACCGCGCCGGTGACCACCGCCGAGGTGGCCGGTACGCCGGTGGAGGGCTGGTACACCGGCCCGACGACGGTGACGCTGACCGCCACCGACGAGGGCGGCAGCGGGGTGGCCCGCACCGAGTACCAGCTCGACGACGCCGACACCTGGACCGCCTACACCGCGCCGGTGGCGGTCTCCGGGGACGGTGAGCACGAGCTGCGGTTCCGCTCGGTCGACGAGGCCGGCAACGTGGAGGAGTCCCGGACGGTCGACGTCCGGATCGACACCACCGCGCCGGTCAGCACCGCGGCGTTCGCCCCGGCGAACGACGCGGGCTGGCACGACGGCACGATCCCGGTGGTGCTCTCCTCGACCGACGCCGGTTCCGGGGTCGGGTCGCTGGAGTGGTCGTTGGACGGCGGCGACTGGACGCCGTACACCGAGCCGGTCGAGATCAGCGGCGACGGGACCCACGAGCTGCTCTACCGGGCCACCGACAACGCGGGCAACGCCGAGACGCTCAAGTCGGCGGTGGTTCGCATCGACGGCACCAAGCCGACGCTGTTGGTCTCCGGCATCGCCGACGGCCAGCTCTACGGCGACAGCCAGGACGTACGGGTGTCCTGGCAGGCGGTCGACCCCACCTCGGGGATCGCCACCGTGGTCGGCCGGCTCGACGACCGCCCGTACGTCAGCGGCACCCTCCAGGCGATGTACGAGCTGCCGCTGGGGCTGCACGAGCTGACGGTGACCGCGACCGACAAGGCGGGTAACGCCACCACCACGACGGTCCGGTTCTTCGTCACCACCTCGTTCCGGGACATGCAGAACCTGCTGGACCGGTTCAAGGCGACGGGTCGGCTCACCGCTCGGGCACACACCCAACTGTCGAACCGGCTCTCCAACGCCCGCACGGCGGAGGCCGCCGGTAACGACCAGCGGGCGATCAACCAGCTCACCGCGTTCCGGGGGCTGGCCGGCGACGCCACCCTGGTCGGTGAGGCGGAGATCCGGGACGTGCTGGTCCGGGACACCGACGCCATGATCGTCCGGCTCGGCGGCACGGCCAGCAAGGCGGGCGTACGCGCCAACGACGGTGATTCCGTCGCCGGCACGGGACGACTGGGTGGCGATCCCACCCGGCTCGCTCCCGGACGCCGGTTGTAGGAGCGACCGCCAGTGCTGCTGACGGTCACTCTCCGCAGGTGATCGGGGCCCCGTCCGGCGACCAGCCGGGCGGGGCCCCTTCGCGTGCGCTGCCCCCTACCGGTCGAGCACCGCGCGCAGCGCCGTGAGGTCCGCCTCACCCGGCTGCCAGTTGCCCGCCTCGGCGTTGGCGCGTACCTGGTCGGGCGTGGTGGCTCCGGCGATGACGGAGGTCACCGCCGGCTGGGCGGCCAGCCCGCCGATCGCCACGTGCAGCATCGACACGCCCCGCTCGGCGGCGTACGCCTCGATGCCCTCGATGGTGTCCCAGTCGGCGGCGGCGAGCCGCTGGGCGTACCGGCCGCCACCGGCGAGGCGGCTACCGGCCGGCGGGGCCTCACCACGCTTGTACTTGCCGGTGAGCAGCCCGTTGGCCAGCGGGAAGAACGGCAGCATGCCGAGGCCGAACCGCTCGCAGGCGGGCAGCACCTCGATCTCGGCGTCCCGGTTGAGCAGGCTGTAGTGGTTCTGGGCGCTGACGAAGCGGGCGGTCCCCCGGGTCTTCGCCGTCCAGTCGGCGTCCGCGATCTGCCAGCCCGCGAAGTTCGAGTTGCCCAGGTAGCGCACCTTGCCGGCACGGACGAGATCGTCCAGGGCGGTGAGCGTCTCCTCGATCGGGGTGCCCGGGTCGGGCTCGTGGAACTGGTACAGGTCGATGTAGTCGGTGTCCAGGCGGCGCAGCGACGCCTCCACCGCCCGGATGACGTACCGCCGCGAGCCGCGCACGCCGAAGTCCCGCCCGTTGCCACCCCCCATCGACATGCCGAACTTGGTCCCGATCACCACGTCGTCGCGACGGCCCTTGAGGGCCGCGCCGAGCTGAGCCTCCGACGCGCCGTGCGGCTCGCCGTAGATGTCGGCGGTGTCGAAGAAGTTGATCCCGACGTCGAGGGCGGCGTCGACCACCGCGCGGGTGCCGTCCAGGTCGAGTTTGCGGCCGAAGTTGTTGCAGCCGATCCCCACGACGGACACCACGAGCCCGGAGTCGCCCAACCGGCGATAGGTCATCTCAGTCACGAGATCAACCCTATGTCGATCGTCCGACCTCCCACACCGGCTCCGGCGTCTCCACCACCTCACCGTCACCACGGAAGAGCAGGAAGCGGTCGAAGGTCCGGGTGAACCAGCGGTCGTGGGTGACCGCCAGCACCGTGCCGGAGAACGCGGCCAGCCCGGCCTCCAACGCCTCGGCCGAGGCCAGGTCGAGGTTGTCCGTCGGCTCGTCGAGCAGCAGCAGGGTCGCCCCGGACAACTCCAGCAGCAGCACCAGGAAACGGGCCTGCTGGCCGCCGGAGAGCGTGCCGAAGCGCTGGTCGCCCTGCCCGGCGAGCTCGTACCGGCTGAGCGCGGCCATGGCGGCGTGCCGGTCCATGCCGGCGCGGTGCTCGTCGCCCCGCCACAGGATCTCGGCCAGCGTCTTCGCCATCAGCTCCGGCCGGTCGTGGGTCTGCGAGAAGTGCCCGGGACGCACCCGCGCGCCGAGCCGGGCCGTCCCGTCGTGCGCCACCGGCGCGAGCGCCGCCGCACCGTCGACCGGGCCGTTGGCCGGGTCCGGGTCGGTGCCCCCTCGGGCGAGCAGCCGAAGGAAGTGGGACTTGCCGGTGCCGTTGGCGCCCAGCACCGCCACCCGGTCGCCATACCAGACCTCCAGGTCGAACGGGTAGGTCAGGCCGTCGATCTCGAGCTGTTCGCAGATCAGTGCCCGCTTGCCGGTCCGGCCACCGGCCAGCCGCATCCGGATGTCCTGGTCCTTCGGCGGTACGGGCGGCGGCCCGGCCTCCTCGAACTTGCGCAACCGGGTCTGCGCCGACTGGTACCGGGAGGCCATGTCCGAGTTGTACGCCGCCTTCTGCTTGTACATCAGCATCTGCTCGCGCAGCTTGTGGTGCTCCTCGTCCCACCGTTTGCGCAGTTCGTCGAGGCGGGCGTGACGGGCCACCCGGGCCTCGTGCCAACTGGCGAAACCGCCCGGGTGCACCCAGGCGCTGCCGCCCTCCACCGCGACCACCCGGTCGGCGGTGTGCGCCAACAGTTCGCGGTCGTGCGAGACGTAGAGCACCGACTTGGTGGACTCCCGCAGCCGCGCCTCCAGCCAGCGCTTGCCGGGCACGTCGAGGAAGTTGTCCGGCTCGTCGAGCAGCAGCACCTCCTCCGGGCCTCGCAGCAGCAGTTCGAGCGCGAAACGCTTCTGCTGTCCACCAGAGAGGGTGCGGACCGGACGCTGCCGGGCGGTCTCCCAGGGCAGGTCGAGCACGATGGTGGCGACGGTGTCGAAGAGCACCTCGGCGTCGTACCCACCGGTCTCGCCCCAGGCGGCCAGCGCGTCCGCGTACGCGAGCTGGGCCTTGCCGGCGGCGGTGCTGTACTTGCCGCGCAGCTCGGCCGCGCGCATGGCGGCCTCGGTCTCGGTCAGCCGGTGTCCCGCGTCGCGCAGGGGTGGCGGGGCCAGGGACAGGGCCAGGTCGGCAAGCGTCGAGTCGTCGCCGATCATGCCGATGAACTGGCGCATCACTCCCAGTCCACCGGCCCGCGCGATGGTGCCGGTGCGGACCGGCAGGTCACCGGCGACCATCCGCAGCAGAGTGGTCTTGCCGGCGCCGTTCGGCCCGACCAGCGCCACCTTGGCACCCTCACCGACCCGGAACGACACGTCGGTGAAGAGTTCACGACCGTCCGGTAGTACGTGTCCGGCCGCTGCCACGTCGACGTATCCCACGCCGGCATCCTGCCGGAGCCGGGCCGGGCGGCCAACCGATTAGTCGTGTCCCGGCGGTCAGCGGGTGACGCGAAGCACCCGAAAGCCCTTCTGACTGGCGTGCCGCTCGACCCGCCAGCCCTGCTCGACCAGCCAGCGTTGCAGCGAGTCGCCGCCGAGGTGGCGGGCCACCACGAGCCAGGCCACCCCGTCCGGGGCCAGTCGCGGCAACCAACGGCCGAGCAACTGGTGCAGATCCTCCTTGCCGATCCGGATCGGCGGGTTGGACCAGATCTCCGCGAAGTGGAGGTCTGCCGGCACCTCCTCGGGGGTGGCCACCCGCAGCCGATCCGCGACACCGAGCCGTTGCGCGTTCCCGGCGGTCAGCTCCCGGGCCCGCTCGTTGACGTCCACCGCCCAGACGGTCGCCTGTGGTGCGACGCTGGCCAGGACGCAGGCGATCGGCCCGAACCCGGAGCCGAGGTCCAGCAGCGGTCCGACGGCCGCCGGGGTCGGCAGTGGGGCCTTGCGCAGCAGCACGGCGGTGCCGGGGTCCAGCCGGGTGGCGGAGAACACCCCGCCCGCCGACGCCAGGGCGTAGTCGCGGCCGGCGACGCTGAACTGCACCTCGCGCGCCTGGCCGGGCGTGCTCGGTTCGGCGGTGAAGTAGTGGTCCCCGGTCACGCCGGCCATTCTCGCACCGAGCCGGAACGGGCCGGACCGACGGGAGTGGGCAGTGCCTCCAGCACATCCGGCAAAATGCCCACTAATGGGGTAAAAATCCTTACTCTGGTCACCATGTACCGGTACGACTCTGATGAGGACGCATACCTCCAGTACGGCGACGACGACGCGGAGGTGGTCCCGGCCGGCGACGACCGCCGCCCGGGCGGCCCCTCCCCGTCGCGCTTTCCCACACCGTCGCTGACGCGCCCCAACCAGATCCTGCTGCCCTCGGCGACAGCGGGCTCCGCCACGGATCCGCCGCCCCCGCCCGAGATGGTCACGCCACCGGAGCCGATCGACCCACCGGCGCCCTACCCGCCGGAGACCGACCTGGTCCTGCCTTCCGGTGTGTACGCGTCGAGCACCGCCGCACCGGCGCAGACCTCCCTCACCGGGTACGAGCCGACCTCGGCCGCCGCCCCACCGTCCACACCGGTGAGTGCGCCGTCGCCCCGCACCGGCGGCAACCGCACCTGGCAGGTGCTGATCGGCGGTGCCGCCGCACTCGTCCTGCTCGGGCTCTGCGGCCTCACCGCCGGCGCCCTGATGGACGGTGGGCAGCTCATCGGCCAGCAGGCGGCACCCACCTCCGAGCCGCAGGACACCCAGGACACCGAGGACGCCGCCAGCGACCTGGACTCCCGGGACACCGACTCCGCGCCGCTGACCGCCCGCGAGGTCTTCCCGGCCAGCACCCTGACGATCGACGGCAACACCGCCGGATACGAGGTGCTGCGGACCCAGTCCAGCGCGAGCTGCGCGGTCGCGGCCACCGGCGAGGTCGCCGAGTCGCTGACCCTGCTCGGCTGCAACCAGGTGGTCCGGGCCACGCTGCGCACGCCCGACGGCGAGCACCTGGTCACCACCGGACTGTTCAACCTGACCGACCGGAACAGCGCCGAACGGGCCCGGGACCGCATCCGGCAGGCGCTCGACGCGCGGCAGGGCCGGTTCCGGGGCATGTCGGCCGGCGACGGGACCGACGTCGTCACCTCCGCGCCCGCCCGCGTCGGCTGGCAGGTACGCGGCCACTACCTCGCCTACGCGGTGGTGAACCGCACGGACGGGGCGGTGGTCCGTTCCGCCGACACCACGGTCCGCGAGATCCTCTTCGACATGCTGGAGATGCACCTCAACCGCGACGTGCTGGAACGGCGGGCGGCCGGCGGCACGGCCACCCAGCCCGACCCGACACCCACCGACGACACCGGCGACCAGGACCCCGACACCGGGAACTGAGCAGGCGGCGCAGGCCACCGCCAGCGCCACGGCTCAGGTCAGTCTCAGGTCTCCGCCGGCACCCGCAGCCGACGGGTGGCCTCGGCCCGGCGGGCGTACTCGGCTGGATCGTCGGGATAGCCGACCGCCACCAGGGTCAGTCCGTGCGCCGGCGCCACCGTGACCTCGCTGGACCGCTCCCGCCGGGTCAACAGGCCGGCCGGCCACTCGACCGGCCGGCGCCCGTCCCCGGCGACCAGCATCGCGCCGACCAGGCTGCGCACCATCGCCTGGCAGAACGCGTCGGCCTGCACGGTGGCGACCAGGACGCCGTCGGCCTCGCGCCGCCAGTCCAGCCGGGTCACCTCCCGCAGCGTGGTGGCGTTCTCCTTCCGCCGGCAGTACGCGGCGAAGTCGTGCTCCCCCACCAGCCCGGCCGCCGTGGCGGCGAGCCGGTCGACGTCGAGCGCACGCGGCCAGCCCAGGATCTCGTGCCGGCGCAGCGGCTCGGCGCCCCAGGGCGCGTCGGTGACCCGGTACTCGTAGCGCCGGAAGGTCGCCGAGAAGCGGGCGTCGAAGCTGTCCGGCACCACACTCATCGCCCGTACCCGGACGTCACCCGGCAGCAGCCGGGCCAGCCGACGCAGCAGCCGGCTCTCCTGCACCCGCCACACCTCGTCGGGCAGGTCGACGTGGCAGACCTGCCCGGTGGCGTGCACCCCGGCGTCGGTGCGCCCGGCAACCGTCAGCCCGGCCGCGACACCGGCCCCGAGCACCAGGTCCAATGCCTCGACCAGCACACCGGCGACCGTGCGCCGCTCCGGCTGGGCGGCCCACCCCGAGAAGCCGGTCCCGTCGTACGCGACCTCCAGCCGCAGCCGGGTGCGCTCCTCCACGTCGTACCTCCTCGACGGGTCGGGCCCGGCACCCCCGAGGGGATGCCGGGCCCGACGACGGCCTGAATCAGGCCTTGCCTTCCTCGGTGGCCAGGTCGCTGTCCTCGCGGGCAGCGGCGGTGTCACCGGACGCCGACACCGGCGGCTCGGCGTCCTGGTCGGCCGACCGGTTCTCCGGGGCCTCGTCGGCCGGGGCCAGCGCCTCGACCTTGTCCTGCTGCGCGGCCTTGCGGGCGGCGGTCTTCTGGTTCACCTTCGGCTCGGCGACCTGAAGCTCCTCGACCAGCTCGATGATCGCCATCGGCGCGGCGTCGCCCTTGCGCGGACCGGTCTTCACGATCCGGGTGTAGCCACCGTTGCGGTTGGCGTACCGCGGCGCGATCTGGTCGAACAGGGCGTAGACCACGTCCTTGTCCTTGACCACGGTCAGCACCCGCCGACGCGACGCGAGGTCGCCCCGCTTGGCCTTGGTGATCAGCTGCTCGGCGAGCGGACGCAGCCGCCGGGCCTTGGTCTCGGTGGTCTTGATCTTGCCGTGCTGGAACAGCGAGGTGGCCAGGTTGGCCAGCATCAGCCGCTCGTGCGCGGGGCTGCCGCCGAGGCGGGGGCCCTTGGTGGGCGTGGGCATGCTTGGTGCTCCTCAGGTGTGGCGGCAGCGCGGACTAGAGCTGCTCGGTCTCGCGGTAGTCGTCGGTGTCGTAGTCGGCCTCGCCGAAGGTGTCCACGACATGCGCCGGGTCGAAGTTCGGAGCCGAGTCCTTCAGCCCCAGACCCATTCCGGCGAGCTTCATCTTGACCTCGTCGATCGACTTCTGGCCGAAGTTGCGGATGTCGAGGAGGTCGGCCTCGGTACGCCCGATGAGCTCACCAACGGAGTTGATGCCCTCGCGCTTGAGGCAGTTGTAGGAGCGGACGGTCAGGTCCAGCTCCTCGATCGGCAGGGCCAGGTCCGCCGCCAGCTGCGCGTCCTGCGGCGACGGGCCGATGTCGATGCCCTCCGCCGTCTCGTCCAGCTCCCGGGCCAGCCCGAAGAGCTCCACCAGCGTCGAACCGGCCGAGGCCAGCGCGGTACGCGGGCCCATCGACGGCTTGGTCTCGACGTCGATGATCAGCCGGTCGAAGTCGGTCCGCTGCTCGACACGGGTCGCCTCGACGCGGTACGTCACCTTGAGCACCGGCGAGTAGATCGAGTCGACCGGGATCCGGCCGATCTCCGCACCCGCCTGCTTGTTCTGCGCCGCCGTGACGTAGCCCCGACCCCGCTCGACGGTCAGCTCCATGTCGAGCCGGCCCTTGCCGTTGAGGGTGGCGAGCTTCAGGTCCGGGTTGTGCACCGAGACACCGGCCGGCGGCTGGATGTCACCGGCGGTCACGTCGCCCGGGCCCTGCTTGCGCAGGTACATGCTGACCGGCTCGTCGTGCTCGGAGCTGACGCAGAGCTCCTTGATGTTCATGACGAGCTCGACCACGTCCTCCTTGACCCCGGGGATCGTGGTGAACTCGTGCAGGACACCGTCGATCTTGATCGAGGTGACCGCCGCACCGGGGATGGAGGAGAGCAGCGTACGCCGCAGCGAGTTGCCCAGGGTGTAGCCGAAGCCCGGCTCCAGCGGCTCGATGGTGAACCGGGACCGGGTCTCGTTGATCGACTCTTCGGAGAGAGACGGTCGCTGGCTGATGAGCATGTTTTCTCTTCTCTTCCGGGACGCCCGCTATATGACGCCCACGACACAACGTGTTCCGGTGGCCCGCCCGTCGCCGGGCGGGCCACCGCAACGAGCCCTTACTTGGAGTAGAGCTCGACGATCAGCTGCTCCTGGACCTGGGTGTCGATCACCTGGCGGGCCGGGAGCGAGTGCACGAGCACCTTCATCTGGCTCGGAATGGCCTCAAGCCACGCCGGAACCGTCTTGGAGCCGGCCTCGGCCTGCGCCACGATGAACGGGGTGAGCTCCTTGCTCTTCACCCGAACCTCGATGATGTCGTGCTCCTTGACGCGGTACGACGGGATGTCGACCTTCTTGCCGTTCACCATGAAGTGGCCGTGCTTGACCAGCTGGCGGGCCATGTCCCGGGACTTGGCGTAGCCGGCCCGGTAGACCACGTTGTCCAGCCGCGACTCGAGGATCTGCAGGAGGACCTCACCGGTCTTGGCCTGCTTGGCCACGGCCTCCTCGTAGTAACCGCGGAACTGCTTCTCCAGCACGCCGTAGACCCGGCGGGCCTTCTGCTTCTCACGGAGCTGGAGCAGGTACTCCGTCTCCTTGGTCCGACCGCGGCCGTGCTGCCCGGGCGGGAACGGCCGGGACTCGAACGGGCACTTCGGACCATCGCACTTGCTGCCCTTGAGGAACAGCTTCATCTTCTCCCGCCGGCAACGGCGGCAGTCAGCACCGGTGTAACGAGCCATCTCTCTCTAACCTCTCAGACCCGACGACGCTTCGGCGGACGGCACCCGTTGTGCGGCTGCGGGGTGACGTCGGAGATCTGCCCGACCTCCAGACCCACCGCCTGCAGCGAACGGATGGCGGTCTCCCGGCCGGAGCCGGGACCCTTGACGAACACGTCGACCTTGCGCATGCCGTGCTCCATGGCCCGACGCGCGGCGGCCTCGGCGGCCAGCTGCGCGGCGAACGGAGTCGACTTGCGCGAGCCCTTGAAGCCGACCTGGCCGGCGGAGGCCCACGAGATGACGGCACCGGTCGGGTCCGTGATGGACACGATGGTGTTGTTGAAGGTGCTCTTGATATGCGCCTGCCCGTGGGCGACGTTCTTGCGTTCCTTGCGCCGGACCTTCTTGACAGCGGCTCCGGCACGAGCCTTCGGTGGCATAAGTCTGTGCGCTCCTGTTTTTGGTTCTCGATCGGGTTCCGGTCTCTCGCCCCGCTACTTCCGTAGACACCGGCTCCGGTGGGAGTCCGGCCGACCTCGGCGGAGAAGGACCAGAATTCCGGTTGAAGAACTACTACTTCTTGCCGGGCTTCTTCTTGCCGGCGACCGTCCGCTTCGGGCCCTTGCGGGTACGCGCGTTCGTACGCGTCCGCTGGCCACGGACGGGCAGTCCCCGGCGGTGCCGGATACCCGCGTAGCAGCCGATCTCGACCTTGCGACGGATGTCAGCGGCGACCTCGCGGCGCAGGTCGCCTTCTACCTTGTAGTTGGCCTCGATGTGGTCACGGAGCTGGACCAGCTCCTCGTCCGTGAGGTCCCGGGCGCGCTTGTCCGGCGAGATGCCGGTGGCGGCGAGCGTCTCCAGAGCGCGGGTACGACCCACGCCGAAGATGTAGGTGAGCGCAATCTCCAGCCGCTTCTCGCGGGGGAGATCCACGCCGACTAGACGTGCCATCTGCGGGCGTACTCCTTGTGGTCTTCTGCCGGAGGTGTGGTCCCGTCCCACCCCGCTACGCGGCCGTCCCGTCCTTCCGGCGCGACGTGCGCCGGCGACCGGGATGGTCGCTGCCCGAGCGGGCCCCGGCCTCCGACCGGGGGTCAACCACGAGAAAGTACGCGCTGCGCACCGCTCGCGGCTGGGACGAGCATGTGTGATGTGTGGGCTGGGTTCAGCCCTGGCGCTGCTTGTGGCGCGGGTCGGTGCAGATCACCATGACCCGGCCGTGCCGGCGGATAACCCGGCACTTGTTGCAGATCCTCTTGACGCTCGGCTTGACCTTCACGGTTGCCTTACTTCCCATCTGGCCCGGCGCCACGAGGCGCGACACCGGACGTCGAAGACGGACACGGGACGATTCCGGGCCGCCGTCAGGCTTACTTGTAGCGGTAGACGATGCGCCCGCGAGTCAGGTCGTACGGCGAGAGTTCGACGACGACCCGGTCCTCCGGCAGGATGCGGATGTAGTGCTGCCGCATCTTGCCGCTGATGTGAGCCAGGACCTTGTGGCCGTTGGCGAGCTCCACCCGGAACATGGCGTTCGGCAGGGGCTCGATGACCCGACCTTCGATCTCGATGGCTCCGTCTTTTTTCGGCATGTCCTCCGCTGTCCTGACGTCGACTACTCCGGACGGCCCACAACGTCTTACACGGGTGACTGATCAAGATCAGATTTCCCGCGCCAGCCGCGGCTCCGCGTCCCACCGAAGCGCTGGTGGGCATGGCGGAGTGGACGCTGTGCGCCGATCAGAAAGTGTACGCCCGCCTGCACGCCGTCGCCAAACCGACCGGCCCGAGTACGCCGACGGGGTGGACAAAGCCGGCGTTCAGCCCGCCGCGTCACGCTCCGCCCGGTCCGCCCCCGCCGGCGTGACGGGCCCGCCAGCCGACGCCGAGGGCTGCCCCGGCGACGACGGCGCGTCGGCCGCCGTGGCGGTGATCGCGTCGGGCTGCTCGGCGGCGAGCGCGGCACGCTCCCGCTTGCGGGCCTTCTTCTCCGCCTTCCGCTGCCGACGGCGTTCCTGCTGCGCCGCCCAGCGCTGCGGCTCGCCGGTACTCAGCCCGGTGACGGTACGCACCACCTGCACCGCGCCCCACGGCCCGGCCACCCAGATGGGCCAGAAGTACACCAGGTCGCGGGCGGCGAACGAGGTGACCGCCCAGATCGCGATGACGATCCCGACGGCCTTGAGCCAGGGCTCCCAGACGTCGACGAGCCAACGGGCGGTCACGCCCCGCCCGCCGTCGGGCAACACCGGCGCGTCGGCCTCCTGCCGGGCCGGCACCGCCCCGGGCAGGTCGCCCACCAGTGCGTCGAGTTCCGCGTACGTCCGGGCCGCATAGGCCCGCTGTAGCCGGTCGTCGTACTCGTGCAGGTCGAGCCGGCCCTCGTCGAGTGCCTCCCGGAGCCGTTCGGCGACGGCCTGCCGGTCGGAGTTCGCTGCCCGCATCCCGTCCTGCCCGTCCATGTCGGCAAGCATGCCATCGTGCCGCCAGCCCGACTAACCGACGCCGTGCGGCCTGCCCCACCGTCATGCCGACACCGACCGGCTCGCCCCGGTTCTGGTCACCGACAGTGAGCGCGACGAGCCGCTCGTGTCGAACGTCACATGCCTCGTGGCCGGATGCTGCCGAGCCGCCGCCACGACGGCTCCGCGCCGAGCGCCTGGGATGCGAACGGCCGGTCGGCCGGATGCCGGGATTCGGGCGACTCAGCCGGCCGACGAGGCGGCGGGCTGGCGGGCGGTGACCAGCTCACCGAGGCGGGCTCGACCGCCGTCCTGGGCGGTCAGCACCCAGACCCCGTCCGGCAACAGAGCCATGGTGTGCTCGACGTGTGCCGCACGCGACCCGTCGCGGGTGACCACGGTCCAGCCGTCGGCCAGTTCGGCGGTACGCGGCGACCCCATCGTGATCATGGGCTCGATGGCCAGCGCCATGCCCTGCACCAGCCGCGGCCCCTTGCCCGGCCGCCCGTGGTTGAGCACGTGCGGGTCCTGGTGCATCTCGGTGCCGATGCCGTGGCCGCCGTAGCCGTCGACGATGCCGTACCGGCCGCCCTTGCGCACCGCGTTCTCCACCGCGTGGGAGATGTCGGTCAGCCGGCCCTTGCCGCTGGCCGCACCCCGGGCGGCGGCGGCGATACCGGCCCACATCGCGTCCTCGGCCACCGTCGCCATCCGCAGCAGGGCCGGGTCGACCTCGCCCACCCCGACGGTGATGGCCGCGTCGCCGTGCCAGCCGTCGAGCACCGCACCGCAGTCGATCGAGATCAGGTCGCCCTCGGCGAGGACCTGGTCCGGCGACGGGATCGCGTGCACGATCTGCTCGTTGACCGAGGAGCAGATCGACGCCGGGAAGCCGTGGTAACCCTTGAACGACGGAGTCGCGCCGGCCTCGCGGATGGTCGACTCGGCGATCGCGTCCAGGTCGGCGGTGCTGACCCCGGGGGCCACCGCCTCGCGCATCCGGCGTAACGCCTCGGCGACCACCAGCCCGGCGGCACGCATCTTCTCGATCTGCTCGGGGGTCTTCAGCTGGATGTCCAGCTGGGGACGACGCATCGGGGCGCTACCTTTCGTTGCCGAACCAGCGGGGCACGCCGGGCGTACCCCGCTGTTCGCACTCTATCCGGCCGGCGATGACGCCGAGCTCAGCCGCCGTAGGACCGCAGGGCGTCGATCGCGCGGACCGTGACGTCCTCCACCGGCCCGGTGGCGTCGATCCCGACCAGCTTGCCCTGGGCGCCGTAGTAGTCCACCAGCGGCGCGGTCTTCTCCGCGTACTCGCGCAGGCGGGCGGCGATGGTCTCCGGCTTGTCGTCGTCGCGCTGGAACAGCTCGGCACCGCAGCGGTCGCAGATGCCGTCCCGACTGGTCGGGTCGAACTCGACGTGCCAGATCTTGCCGCAGCCCCGGCAGGTGCGCCGGCCGGAGAGCCGCCGGATCACCTCGTCGTCGTCGACCACCAGCTCCAGTACGACGTCCAGCGCGGTGCCGAGGTCGGCGAGGAGCTTGTCCAGCGCGGCGGCCTGCGGAGTGGTCCGCGGGAACCCGTCGAGCAGGAAGCCCTCGGAGGCGTCCGGCTCGGCGAGCCGGTCCCGCACCATGTTGATGGTGACCTCGTCCGGGACCAACTTGCCGGCGTCCATGTAGCGCTTGGCCTCGACCCCGAGCGGGGTGCCCTGCGACACGTTGGCACGGAAGATGTCACCGGTCGAGATCTTCGGCACGGAGACGTGCGCAGCGATGAACTCCGCCTGCGTTCCCTTACCCGCGCCGGGCGGGCCAACCAGAACCAGTCTCATCTACCGCAGGAACCCTTCGTAGTTCCGCTGCATCAGTTGGCTCTCGATCTGCTTGCTGGTTTCGAGAGCCACACCGACCATGATCAGCACAGCGGTACCGCCGAACGGGAAGTTGAGGTACTGCTGCCGGTCCAGCCAGATGAAGAAGAAGTTCGGCAGGATCGAGATGATCGCGAGGTACAGCGCCCCCGGCAGCGTGATCCGGCTGAGGATGAAGTCCAGGTAGTCGGCGGTCGGCTTGCCGGGGCGGATGCCCGGCACGAAGCCGCCGTACTTCTTCATGTTGTCCGCGACCTCGGTCGGGTTGAACGTGATCGAGACGTAGAAGTACGTGAAGAAGATGATCAGCAGGAAGTAGACCGCGATGTAGATCGGGCTGGTCGGGTCGACCAGGTTGTTCTGGATCCACGCCTGCGTCTGACCCGGGTCGTTCTGGTCGAAGAACTGCAGCGCCAACTGGGGCAGGTAGAGCAGCGACGAACCGAAGATGACCGGGATGACACCCGCCTGGTTGACCTTCAGCGGGATGTAGGTCGACGTGCCGCCGTACATCCGGCGGCCGATCATCCGCTTGGCGTACTGCACCGGGATCCGGCGCTGGGCCTGCTCGATGAACGTGACCGCGGTGATGACCACCAGGACCAGGGCGATGACGAGGAAGAACTTGGCCCAGCCCTGGCTCTCCTTGATGCGCCAGCCCTCGCTGGGGAGGCGGGCGGCGATCGAGGTGAAGATCAGCACCGACATGCCGTTGCCGACGCCGCGGTCGGTGATCAGCTCGCCCAGCCACATGACCACGCCGGTACCGGCGGTCATCGTCATCACCAGCATGGACAGCGTCAGCCAGTCCGGGATGCCGGTGCCCTCAGGGATGATCGGGAACTGGTCGCACTGGTTGTTGAAGAGCTGTCCGGAGCGGGCCAGCGCGACGAACGCGGACGCCTGCAGGACACCCAGGCCCAGTGTCAGGTACCGGGTGTACTGGGTGATCTTCGCCTGACCGGCCTGGCCCTCCTTACGGAGCTGCTCGAGCCGCGGGATCACCACCGTCAGCAGCTGCAGGATGATCGACGCGGTGATGTAGGGCATGATGCCCAGCGCGAAGACCGAGAGCTGGAGCAGTGCGCCACCGGAGAAGAGGTCGAGCAGGTTCAGAACCCCGGTCGAGCCGTCGATGGTGTCGAGGCACTGCTGGACGTTGCCGTATGACACGCCTGGGCTGGGCAGCGTCGCGCCGAGCCGGTAGATCGCGATGATGCCTACTGTGAACAGCAGCTTCTTGCGCAGGTCAGGCGTACGGAACGCACTGAGAAAGGCGGACAGCAACTTCTTCCTCCTGCGCGAGGCGGGCCGCCGGTCGTCCCTGGCGGTTTGGGGTGGGTGCCGGGCAGGTGCCCGATATCCATGGCTGGGAAGGGACTCTAACAGCCCGATCCCCGTCCGGGCAGATGTGCCCGGCTACATAAACCGAATCCGATATTACCGGGCGCACAGGCCCTGTGGAGACCATGGCGCCCGCCAGCTGGGATCAACTGGCGGGCGCCATCGTTCGTGCTGCTTACAGCTCGGTGACCGAACCACCGGCGGCAGCGATCTTCTCCTTGGCCGACGCACTGAACGCATGCGCCGTGACCTGGAGCGACACGTTGCCGAGGTCCCCGGTGCCGAGAACCTTGACCGGGTGACCCTTGCGGACCGCGCCCGCCTCGACCAGCTCGGCCGGGCCGACCTGACCGCCGTTGGGGAACAGTTCGGCCAGGCGGTCCAGGTTGACCACCTGGAAGACCACCTTGAACTTGTTCTTGAAGCCCTTCAGCTTCGGCAGGCGCATGTGGATGGGCATCTGCCCACCCTCGAACGCCGCCGGGATGTTCTTCCGGGCCTTCGAACCCTTGGTACCCCGACCGGCGGTCTTGCCCTTGGAGCCCTCACCGCGACCCACACGGGTCTTGGCGGTCTTGGCTCCCGGCGCCGGGCGCAGGTGATGGACCTTGATCGTCATTACTCGACCTCCTCGACCTTCACGAGGTGGCTCACCTTGAAGATCATCCCGCGAATCTCGGGCCGGTCCTCCTTGACCACCACGTCGTTGATCCGCTTGAGACCGAGCGACCGCAGCGACTCACGCTGGTTGTGCTTGGTCCCGATGTCGGACCGGAGCTGGGTGACCTTGAGACGTGCCATCAGGAAGCCACCTCCGCCCGCGAGGCCAGCATGGCGGCCGGAGCGACGTCCTCCACCGGCAGGCCTCGACGCGCCGCGACAGCCTCCGGGGACTCCAGCCCCTTCAGGGCCGCCACGGTGGCGTGCACGATGTTGATCGGGTTCGACGATCCGAGGCTCTTGGAGAGCACGTCGTGGATGCCCGCGCACTCCAGCACGGCACGGACCGGACCACCGGCGATGACACCCGTACCGGCCGAGGCCGGCTTGAGCAGCACCACACCGGCGGCGTCCTCGCCCGTGATCGGGTGCGGGATCGAGGAACCGATCCGCGGCACCTTGAAGAAGTGCTTCTTGGCCTCCTCGACACCCTTGGCGATCGCCGCGGGCACCTCCTTGGCCTTTCCGTAGCCCACGCCCACGGTGCCGTCGCCGTCGCCGACGATCACGAGGGCGGTGAAGCTGAAGCGACGACCACCCTTCACGACCTTGGCGACGCGGTTGATCGCGACGACCCGCTCGAGGTGCGGGGTCTTCTCGGCGGGCGCGTTTCCGCGGCCGCCCTCACGGCGGTTGTCGCGGCGACCACCCTCGTTGCCACCGGACCCGCCGCCACGGCGCTGTTGACCTGGCATCAGCAGCCTCTCTTCTCTCTCGTGACGGGGATTGTCAGAACTCGAGCCCGGCTTCGCGGGCGGCGTCGGCAAGCGCGGCGACCCGCCCCGCGTACCGGTTGCCACCGCGGTCGAAGACGACCTTGGAGACGCCGGCGGCCTTGGCCCGCTCGGCGAGCAGGGCACCGACCTTGCCGGCGAGGGCGCTCTTGTCGCCCTCGGTGCCGCGCACCGAGGCGTCCAGCGTCGAGGCCGACGCCAGGGTGTGCCCCTTGGTGTCGTCCACGATCTGGGCCACGATGTGCCGCAGCGAACGGGTGACCACCAGGCGCGGACGCTCGGCGGTGCCACTGACGTTCTTGCGGACGCGGAAGTGCCGACGCGCACGCCCGACGGCACGCTTGGCGGCGACGCCGCGGCGGCGCTTGAGCAGCGTGGCGCTCACTTCTTACCTGCCTTTCCAGCCTTGCGACGGATGACCTCGCCCTGGTACTTCACGCCCTTGCCCTTGTAGGGCTCCGGCGGGCGGATCTTCCGGATGTTGGCGGCGACCTCACCGACGAGCTGCTTGTCGATACCGGCCACGTGGAACAGCGTCGGCCGCTCCACCGTGAAGGTGATGCCCTCGGGCGCCTGCACCTGCACCGGGTGCGAGAACCCGAGCGCGAACTCCAGGTCCTTGCCCTTGGCGGTGACCCGGTAACCGGTACCGGCGATCTCCAGGCTCTTGCGGTAGCCCTCGGTGACCCCGACGATCATGTTGGCGACCAGGGTACGGCTCAGGCCGTGCAGTTCCTTGGCCTTGCGCTCGTCGTTCGGGCGGTTGACGCTCAACTGCCCGTCCTCGGCCCGCTCGATCGTGATCGGCGTGGCCAGGGTGTGCGACAGCTCGCCCTTGGGGCCCTTGACCTTGACGGTCTGGCCGTCGATCGTCACGTCGACGCCGGAGGGCACCGGGATCGACTTACGTCCAATTCGCGACATTTCTACCTGTCTCCCGTTACCAGACGAAGGCGAGGACTTCCCCGCCAACGCTCCGCTTGCGGGCCTGCCGGTCGGTGAGCAGCCCCTGGGACGTCGAAATGATCGCCACGCCCAGTCCACCGAGCACCCGCGGGAGCCCGTCCGACTTGGCGTACACCCGGAGACCGGGCTTGGAGACGCGCTTGATACCGGCCAGGCTCCGCTCCCGGTTCTGGCCGTACTTCAGCTCGACGACCAGTCGCTTGCCGACGGCACCCTCTTCGGGCTCCTCGACCGCCCAGGTGGCGATGTAACCCTCGGACTTGAGGACCTCGGCGATGTTCGCCTTGATCTTCGAGTAGGGCATCGTCACCCGGTCGTGGTACGCCTGGTTGGCGTTACGCAGACGCGTGAGCATGTCTGCGATGGGGTCGGTCATCGTCATGAAAACTCGTCAACCTTTCTCGCCGGGGTTCCCGCGACTCGCGCAGGCCTACGGCGAAGAGACAGTCCAGCTGATGCGCCGAAGCGCGCCGGGCTATTACCAGGAAGCCTTGGACACGCCGGGCAGCTCACCGCGGTGGGCCATCTCCCGGATGCACACCCGGCAGAGCCCGAACTTGCGGTAGACCGCCTTGGGACGCCCGCACCGCTGGCAGCGGGTGTAGGCGCGAACCGAGAACTTCGGCTTCGCGGCCGCCTTGAGGATCAGCGCCTTCTTGGCCATCTCAGTTCTCCTTGAACGGGAAGCCCAGGAACTTCAGCAGCGCCCGGCCCTCGTCGTCGGTCGTGGCGGTGGTCACCACCGTGATGTCCATGCCCCGCTGGCGATCGATCTTGTCCTGGTCGATCTCGTGGAACACCGACTGCTCGGTCAGACCGAACGTGTAGTTGCCGTGCCCGTCGAGCTTGCGCCCGTCCAGGCCGCGGAAGTCACGGATACGCGGCAGCGCGATGGAGAGCAGCCGGTCCAGGAACTCCCACATCCGGTCGCCGCGCAGGGTCACCTTCGCGCCGATCGGCATGCCCTCGCGGAGCTTGAACTGCGCGATGGACTTCGTCGCCCGCCGGACCTGCGGCTTCTGGCCGGTGATGGTGGCCAGGTCGCGGACCGCGCCGTCGATGAGCTTGGCGTCCCGAGCGGCCTCGCCGACGCCCATGTTCACGACGATCTTGACCAGCCGCGGCACCTGCATCGGGTTGCCGTACTCGTGCTGCTCGCGCAGCTGGGCCACGATCTCGTTGCGGTACCGCTCCTTGAGGCGCGGCATGGTCTTGGTTTCGGTAGCCGTGGTCATCACAGGTCCTTACCGGTGCTACGCGCGATGCGGACCTTCTGGCCGTTGTCGTCGATCCGGTAACCGACGCGGGTCGGCTTGCCGTCGGAGTCCACGACCATCACGTTCGAGACGTGGATCGGGGCCTCCTGGGTGACGATGCCACCGGTCTTGGCGCCACGCTGAGTGGTGCTGATGCGGGTGTGCTTCTTGACCCGGTTCACGCCCTCGACCAGGACCTTGTCCTGCCGCGGGTAGGCCGCGATGACCTTGCCCTTGGCACCCTTGTCCTTGCCGGCGATGACGACGACCGTGTCGCCCTTCTTGACCTTCACGGTCACAACACCTCCGGCGCGAGAGAAATGATCTTCATGAACCGCTTGTCCCGCAGCTCACGACCGACCGGGCCGAAGATACGGGTACCGCGCGGGTCCCCACCGTCCTTGATGATGACGGCGGCGTTCTCGTCGAAGCGGATGTACGACCCGTCCGGGCGCCGCCGCTCCTTGGCGGTACGGACGACGACAGCCTTGACCACGTCGCCCTTCTTGACACCGGCACCCGGGATCGCGTCCTTGACGGTCGCCACGATGACGTCGCCGATGCTCGCGTAGCGCCGACCGGAGCCACCGAGAACCCGGATGCACAGGATCTCCCGGGCACCCGTGTTGTCGGCGACGCGCAGTCGCGACTCCTGCTGAATCACGTCTATCTCCTATGTCTGCCGGTTCTCCGGCCGCCGGGGCGGCCGGAGCCTGGCGGAACCTGCGCCCGACCGATCTCGGCCGAGCTCGAGCCTTCGCTACTTGGCCTTCTCGAGGATCTCCACGAGCCGCCACCGCTTGGTGGCGGAGAGCGGCCGGGTCTCCATGATCAGGACGCGGTCGCCGATGCCGGCGGAGTTCTGCTCGTCGTGGACCTTCAGCTTGCTGGTACGGCGCATGATCTTGCCGTAAAGCGCGTGCTTGACCCGGTCCTCGACCTCGACCACGACGGTCTTGTCCATCTTGTCGCTGACCACGAGGCCCTCACGGACCTTCCGGCGGCCACGCTGCTGGGTGGCGGTCGTGTTCTCGCTCATGAAGCAGTCACCTCAGTCGGCGCGGCCGAGAGCCCCAGCTCGCGCTCACGCATGATCGTGTAGATCCGGGCGATCTCCCGACGGATGACCTGCAGCCGCCGGTTGTTGTCCAGCTGACCGGTTGCGGCCTGCACGCGGAGGTTGAACAGCTCCGCCTTGGCCTCGCGCAGCTTCGTGACCAGCTCCTCCTCGGAGAGCTCACGCAGCTCGGAGGCCTTAACGCCCGCTGCCATCAGGATTCACCCACTTCGCGCGTAACAATGCGGCACTTCATCGGGAGCTTGTGGATCGCGCGACGCATCGCCTCTCGCGCGATCTGCTCGTTGGGGAAGGACATCTCGAAGAGGACCCGCCCCGGCTTGACGTTGGCGACCCACCACTCCGGCGAGCCCTTACCGGAACCCATCCGGGTTTCGGCCGGCTTCTTGGTGAGGGCCTGGTCCGGGAAGATGGTGATCCAGACCTTGCCGCCACGCTTGATGTGGCGGGTCATCGCGATACGCGCCGACTCGATCTGCCGGTTGGTCACGTACGCCGGCTCAAGAGCCTGGATCCCGAACTCGCCGAACACCACCCGGTTGCCGCCCTTGGACGCGCCGCTGCGGTCCGGGTGGTGCGGCTTGCGGAAGCCCTTCGGGGGCTTGCGCGGCATCAGCATCTGTCAGCCCTCCTGCTGCGTTTCTGCCGCGGCGGCGACGGCGGACGCGTCCACCGGCTCGCCACTCGGCGTCTCGGCCTGCTGCGCGACGGTCGTCGCGGCAGCGCGGCCGGCCTCGGTGCCACCGGAGGTCGTGCCGGACGAACCGGACCGACCACGACGCGGCCGCTCGGGGCGGTCACCGCGCTCCCGGCGCGGGCGCGACGGAGCCTCGGTCGGGGTCTCCCGACCCGGCACCGCGTCGCCCTTGTAGATCCAGACCTTCACGCCGATGCGGCCGAAGGTGGTACGGGCCTCGAAGAAGCCGTACTCGATGTTGGCCCGCAGCGTGTGCAGCGGAACCCGACCCTCGCGGTAGAACTCCGTGCGGCTCATCTCGGCGCCGCCGAGGCGACCCGAAACCTGCACCCGGATGCCCTTGCACATCGGGTTCTTCATCGCCGACTGCATCGCCTTGCGCATCGCGCGGCGGAAGCTGACCCGGCTGGAGAGCTGCTCGGCGACGCCCTGGGCGACCAGCTGCGCGTCCGACTCGGGGTTCTTCACCTCGATGATGTTGAGCTGCACCTGCTTGCCGGTGAGCTTCTCCAGCTCGCCGCGGATCCGGTCGGCCTCCGCACCCTTACGGCCGATGACGATGCCCGGCCGGGCGGTGTGGATGTCGACGCGGACCCGGTCGCGGGTGCGCTCGATGTCGACCTTGGAAATGCCGGCGCGCTCCAGGCCCTTGGACATCATGCGGCGGATCTTGACGTCCTCGCCGATGTAGTCCTTGTAGAGCTTGTCCGCGAACCAGCGGGACTTCCAGTCGGTCGAGATGCCGAGCCGGAACCCGTGCGGGTGAACCTTCTGACCCATTACTCGGCGCCCTCCGTGTTGCTCTGCGTCTCGGCCGGTTCGGTCTGCTTGGCCGGGGCCGTCTTCTTCGCCGACTTCTTCGGCGCGGCCGGCGCGACCGCCTCGACCGCCACAGTGATGTGGCAGGTGCGCTTGCGGATCCGGTACGCCCGACCCTGAGCCCGAGGCTGGAACCGCTTCATCGTCGGGCCCTCGTCCACGAACGCCTCGCTGACGAGCAACGCGTCGGGGTCCAGCCGCTCGTTGTTCTCCGCGTTGGCGATCGCGCTCGCGAGCACCTTGTACACCTGCTCGCTCGCCGCCTGCGGCGCGAACTGCAGCACCGTGAGCGCCTCCTTCGCGGGCAGGCCGCGGACGAGGTTGACCACCCGGCGCGCCTTCATCGGCGAGATGCGCACGTGTCGCGCAATCGCCCGCGCGCCCGGAAGCACCGGAGCGTCGCCCTTTCCTGGCATCGCTGTAACCCCTTGATCCTCTATCCGTATGCCCGCGGCGTCAGCGCCGGCGGCTCTTCCGGTCGTCCTTCTCGTGACCCTTGAACGTACGGGTCAACGCGAACTCGCCGAGCTTGTGCCCGACCATCGCCTCGGTCACGAACACGGGGACGTGCTTACGTCCGTCGTGCACCGCGATCGTGTGCCCGAGCATGTCCGGGATGATCGTGGAGCGGCGCGACCAGGTCTTGATGACGTTCTTCGAGCCCTTCTCGTTCTGCGTCTCCACCTTCTTGAGCAGGTGGTCGTCGATGAACGGGCCCTTCTTCAGGCTGCGAGGCATGTCTTATCTCCCTCAGCCGCGCTTACGCGTGGCGTAGCGGCGGCGGACGATCAGCCGGTCACTCGGCTGGCCCTTACGACGGGTGCGGCCCTCGGGCTTACCCTGCGGGTTGACCGGGTGGCGACCACCGGAGGTCTTGCCCTCGCCACCACCGTGCGGGTGGTCGACCGGGTTCATGGCCACACCACGGACGGTCGGGCGCTTGCCCTTCCACCGCATCCGGCCGGCCTTGCCCCAGTTGATGTTTGACTGGTCGGCGTTGCCGATCTCGCCGACACTGGCGCGGCAGCGCACGTCGACGCGGCGGATCTCACCCGACGGCATACGCAGGGTCGCGTACGCGCCCTCCCGGCCGAGCAGCTGGATGCCGACGCCAGCCGAGCGGGCCAGCTTGGCGCCGCCGCCCGGACGCAGCTCCACGTTGTGGATCGTGGTACCGACCGGGATGTTGCGCAGCGGCAGGTTGTTACCGGGCTTGATGTCCGCGCCCGGGCCCGACTCCACCGCGTCGCCCTGCTTGAGGTCCTTCGGCGCGAGGATGTAGCGCTTCTCGCCGTCGGCGTAGTGCAGCAGCGCGATCCGCGCGGTGCGGTTCGGGTCGTACTCGATGTGCGCGACCTTGGCCGGCACGCCGTCCTTGTCGACCCGCTTGAAGTCGATCAGCCGGTACTGCCGCTTGTGGCCGCCACCCTGGTGCCGGGCGGTGATCCGCCCGTGGGCGTTCCGGCCACCCTTCTTCGGCAGCGGGGCCAGCAGCGACTTCTCGGGCGTCGACCGGGTGATCTCAGCGAAGTCGGCGACGCTGGAGCCACGCCGGCCCGGCGTCGTCGGCTTGTACTTACGGATAGCCATTGTCTACACCCCTCAGCTGACCGGGCCGCCGAAGGCCTCGATGCGGTCTCCCTCAGCCAGCTTCACCATCGCCCGCTTGGTGTCCTTGCGCTTGCCGAACCCCGTACGGGTCCGCTTGCGCTTGCCCTCGCGGTTGAGCGTGTTGACCGTCAGGACGCGGACGTTGAAGATCTGCTCGATGGCGATCTTGATCGCGGTCTTGTTCGCGTCCGGGTGCACCAGGAAGGTGTACCAGTTCCGGTTCAGCTCGCTGTAGCTCTTCTCCGAGACGACCGGCGCCACGATGATGTCGCGCGGGTCGGCGATCGTGCTCACTTGCCGTCCTCCTCGGTGGTCTCGGCGGGAACGCCCAGGAACTCGTCCAGGGCCGCCTTGGTGAAGACCACGTCGTCGGCCACCAACACGTCGTACGTGTTGAGCTGGCCGGCCTCGATCAGGTGCACCCGCGGCTCGTTGCGCAGCGACACCCAGTTCAGCTCGTCGGTGCTGCTCAGCACGACCAGCACCCGACGGGCCTCGCTCAGCTTCGCGAGCGTGGCCAGCGCGGCCTTGGTCGACGGCTTCTCACCCGAGACGAACGCCTCGACGACGTGCACCTGCCCGGCGCGCGCCCGGTCCGAGAGGGCCCCACGCAGCGCGGCGGCCTTCATCTTCTTGGGGGTGCGCTGGCTGTAGTCACGCGGCACCGGGCCGTGCACCACGCCACCGCCGGCGAACTGCGGCGCGCGGATCGAGCCCTGCCGGGCCCGACCGGTGCCCTTCTGCTTGTACGGCTTCTTGCCGCCGCCGGCGACCTCGCCGCGGGTCTTGGTCTTGTGCGTGCCCTGCCGGGCCGCTGCCAGCTGCGCCACCACGACCTGGTGCATCAGCGGGACGTTGGCCTGGACGTCGAAGATGTCGGCGGGCAGCTCGACCGAGCCGCTCTTGGCGCCTTCGGTGTTCAGGACGTCAACGGTGGTCACTTGGCCACACCGCCCTTCTTCGCCTTGGTCTTGGCCGCGGTGCGGACCAGGACCAGCGCGCCCTTCGGGCCGGGGATGGCGCCGCGGACGAGCAGGAGGTTGTTCTCGGTGTCGACCGCCTGGACGGTCAGGTTCTGCACGGTGTAGCGCACGCCGCCCATGCGGCCGGCCATCCGGGTGCCCTTGAAGACGCGACCCGGGGTGGCGCAGGCCCCGATGGAGCCCGGGGAGCGGTGCTTGCGCTCGACACCGTGGCTGGCGCGCAGACCGTGGAAGCCGTGCCGCTTCATCGGGCCGGCGTAGCCCTTGCCCTTGGTCTTGCCGGTGACGTCGATCGAGACGCCGACCGGGAACTCCTCGACCGTGACCTCCTGGCCGAGCGAGTAGTCGCCGGCGTCGGCGGTGCGCAGCTCGACGATGTGCCGGCGCGGCGCCACGTCGGCCTTGGCGTAGTGCCCACGCAGCGGCTGCTTGGCCTTACGCGGGTCGATCGTCCCGTACGCCAGCTGGACCGCGGAGTAGCCGTCCTTGTCGGCGTCACGAACCTGGGTGATGACGCAGGGGCCGGCCTGAACCACGGTCACCGGGACAACCTTGTTGTTGTCCCAGACCTGGGTCATGCCGAGCTTCGCGCCCAGGATCCCCTTAACTTGCCTGTCCATGTGTCCGGTCCCTACAGCTTGATCTCGATGTCGACGCCAGCCGGCAGGTCGAGGCGCATGAGCGAGTCGACCGTCTTCGGGGTCGGGTCGATGATGTCGATAAGCCGCTTGTGCGTACGCATCTCGAAGTGCTCGCGCGAGTCCTTGTACTTGTGCGGCGAGCGGATGACGCAGAAACGGTTGATCTCCGTGGGCAGCGGCACCGGGCCAGCGACCTGCGCCCCGGTACGCGTCACCGTCTCGACGATCTTCCGAGCCGAGGAGTCGACGACCTCGTGGTCATAGGCCTTGAGCCGGATGCGGATCTTCTGTCCCGCCATGGTGGCTTCTGTTCCTTCTCTCGATGCCGCTGTGTTGCGGGTACCCATACCGGCTGGTACGAGCCCTCTTCGCCCACCCCCGCGGTCGGGCGTGTCGCGCCCTGTGGCCAGGCTCCGCCCCGAGAATCCGGAGCGATCCTGACCGCGGTGGGTCCAGGCGCCGATCGCGCTACCGCGACCTGAACGCCGCGCGAGGGTGGTTGGCGGCCGGACCGCCAACCACCCCACGCCCGACCGTTCTGCCTACCCGGAGGTTCGGCGTGAGCCGAACACGGGCAGCGAACTGTCGTTACGCAACCTGACTAGTATGCCGCACGACCGGCGGCGGGTCTAATCGGGGTTACCCAGCTCACTTGATGATCTTGGTGACGCGACCCGCGCCGACCGTGCGGCCACCCTCCCGGATCGCGAACTTGAGGTTGTCCTCCATCGCGATGGGCTGGATCAGCTTCACGGTCATCGTGGTGTTGTCACCAGGCATGACCATCTCGGTGCCCTCGGGGAGGGTGACGACACCGGTGACGTCCGTGGTCCGGAAGTAGAACTGCGGACGGTAGTTCTGGAAGAACGGGGTGTGCCGGCCACCCTCCTCCTTGGAGAGGATGTAGACGGTCGCCTCGAACTCCGTGTGCGGGGTGGTGGTGCCCGGCTTGACGACCACCATGCCGCGCTCGACGTCCTCGCGCTTGGTGCCCCGGAGCAGCAGACCGACGTTCTCGCCTGCGCGGGCGTCGTCCAGGGTCTTCCGGAACATCTCGATCGCGGTGACCTTGGTCTTGAAGCCCTTCTCGCGGATGCCGACGACCTCGACGTCCTCGTTCGGGAGCAGCACGCCACGCTCGACGCGACCGGTGACCACGGTACCCCGACCGGTGATGGTGAAGACGTCCTCGACGGGCATGAGGAACGGCTTCTCGGTCTCGCGCTCCGGCTGCGGGATCGCGGTGTCGACCGCGCTCATCAGCTCGAGCAGCTTCTCGGTCCAGACCGGGTCGCCCTCGAGGGCCTTCAGCGCGGAGACCTGGACGACCGGCAGGTCGTCACCCGGGTACTCCTGAGCCGAGAGCAGCTCGCGGACCTCGAGCTCGACGAGCTCCAGGAGCTCCTCGTCGTCGACCATGTCGCTCTTGTTCAGCGCCACGACGATGTACGGCACGCCGACCTGGCGGGCCAGCAGCACGTGCTCGCGGGTCTGCGGCATCGGGCCGTCGGTCGCCGCGACCACCAGGATCGCGCCGTCCATCTGCGCGGCACCGGTGATCATGTTCTTGATGTAGTCGGCGTGACCGGGGCAGTCGACGTGCGCGTAGTGCCGCGCCTCGGTCTGGTACTCGACGTGTGCGATCGAGATCGTGATGCCGCGGGCCTTCTCCTCAGGCGCCTTGTCGATCTCGTCGAACGGCGTGTACGGGTTCAGGTCCGGGTACTGGTCGTGCAGGACCTTGGTGATGGCCGCCGTCAGCGTCGTCTTACCGTGGTCGATGTGACCAATGGTGCCGATGTTGACGTGCGGCTTAGTCCGCTCGAACTTCGCCTTCGCCACTGGTGTCCTCCTGTGGACTTCTTGGTTCGTTCGCCCCGGTGCGCCAGGTCGGCGCTTAGGACTCTGTCGACAGCCTTTCCGACCTGACGGCCGGAGAGCTTTGTGGGTTCTGCGGCGATGAAGCCTACAGGCCCGGAATTCACACAATCCGACCGAGGTGGTCGCAGTCGGGGAATCCTCCCGCGACCACCTCGGATCAGCTCAGGTGAGCGTCACTCACCCGTCGCCTTGGCGATGATCTCCTTGGCGACCGAGGACGGGACCTCGGCGTAGGAGTCGAACTGCATGCTGTAGCTAGCCCGGCCCTGGGTCTTCGACCGCAGGTCGCCGACGTAGCCGAACATCTCCGACAACGGCACCAGAGCACGGACGACGCGGGCGCCACTGCGCTCCTCCATCGCCTGAATGATGCCGCGGCGGGAGTTGAGGTCGCCGATGACGTCACCCATGTTCTCCTCGGGAGTGGTGACCTCAACAGCCATCATCGGCTCGAGCAGTGCGGGGTCGGCCTTGCGGGCCGCGTCCTTCATCACCATCGAGCCGGCGATCTTGAATGCCATTTCCGACGAGTCGACCTCGTGGTACTGGCCGTCCAGCAGGGTGAGCTTGATGCCCACCAGCGGGAATCCGGCGAGGATGCCGTACTGCATGGCGTCCTGCGCACCCGCGTCCACCGACGGGATGAACTCCCGGGGGATGCGGCCACCGGTCACGCCGTTGGCGAACTCGTAGGTCGGCGCGTCGTTGCCCAGCGGCAGCGGCTCCAGGCTGACGATCACCCGAGCGTACTGGCCGGAGCCACCGGTCTGCTTCTTGTGGGTGTACTCGACCTTGTCCACCTTGCGGCGGATGGTCTCGCGGTACGCCACCTGCGGCTTACCGATGTTCGCCTCGACGTTGAACTCGCGGCGCATCCGGTCGACCAGGATGTCCAGGTGCAGCTCGCCCATGCCGGAGATGACCGTCTGACCGGTCTGGTCGTCCAGCTTGACGCGGAAGGTCGGGTCCTCCTCGGCCAGCCGCTGGATGGCGGTGCTGAGCTTCTCCTGGTCGGCCTTGGTCTTCGGCTCGATGGCGACCTCGATGACCGGCTCCGGGAAGGTCATCGACTCCAGGATGACCGGGTTCGCCGGGTCACACAGGGTGTCACCGGTGGTGGTCTGCTTGAGACCCTGCACCGCGATGATGTCGCCGGCCTGGGCAGAGCCGCGCTCTTCCCGCTTGTTGGCGTGCATCTGGTAGATCTTGCCGATCCGCTCCTTGCGGTCCTTGGTGGAGTTGACCACCTGGGAGCCGGACTCGAGCGTGCCGGAGTAGATGCGCACGTAGGTGAGCTTGCCGAGGTGCTTGTCCGTCTGGATCTTGAAGGCCAGACCGGAGAACGGCTCGGCCACCGCCGGCTTACGCAGCAGCGGGGTCTCACCATCGGTGGCGGTGCCCTCGATCGCCGGGATGTCCAGCGGCGACGGCAGGTACGCGACGACCGCGTCCAGCATCGGCTGGATGCCCTTGTTCTTGAAGGCGGTGCCGGTGAGGACCGGGTTGGCCTTGCCGCCGATGGTGGCCCGACGGATGGCGGCCTTGATCTCCTCGACGGAGATCTCCTCGCCCTCCAGGTACTTCTCCATCACCGAGTCGTCGACGTCGGCGAGGGTCTCCATCAGCTTCTCGCGCCACTCGGCGGCGGAGTCGGCGAGGTCGGCCGGGATCTCCTCGACCGCGTAGTCCTCACCCTTCTGGGTCTCGCCACGCCAGGTGAGGGCCCGCATCTCGACCAGGTCGACCACGCCGATGAAGTCGCTCTCGGCGCCGATCGGGATCTGGAGCACCAGCGGAGTGGCGTTCAGCCGGTCGATCATCATCTGCACGCAGCGGAAGAAGTCCGCGCCGGTACGGTCCAGCTTGTTGACGAAACACATCCGGGGGACGTTGTACTTGTCCGCCTGACGCCAGACGTTCTCCGTCTGCGGCTCCACGCCGGCCACGCCGTCGTAGACCGCGACCGCACCGTCCAGGACACGCAGCGACCGCTCCACCTCGACCGTGAAGTCGACGTGGCCGGGCGTGTCGATGATCTGGATCGTGTGGCCCTTCCACTCGCACTTCGTGGCGGCGGAAGTGATGGTGATACCGCGCTCCTGCTCCTGCTCCATCCAGTCCATGACGGCAGCGCCCTCGTGGACCTCACCGATCTTGTACGTGATACCGGTGTAGAACAGGATTCGCTCGGTGGTAGTGGTCTTACCGGCATCGATGTGCGCCATGATGCCGATATTGCGTACGTTGGCGAGCGCGTCTGCGGCGGCCACTTCAATCCCTACTTATCGTCGTCTCGACACAACTGGTGGCGGTCCCGGCGCCGGATGGGCACCGGGACCAAGCTGTTACCAGCGGTAGTGCGCGAAGGCCTTGTTGGACTCCGCCATCTTGTGCGTGTCCTCGCGCCGCTTGACGGCGGCACCGAGGCCGTTGCTCGCGTCCAGCAGCTCGTTCATCAGCCGCTCGACCATGGTCTTCTCCCGGCGGGCCTTGGAGTAGGTCACCAGCCAGCGCAGGCCGAGGGTGGTCGCCCGGGCCGGACGGACCTCGACCGGCACCTGGTAGGTCGCGCCACCGACACGGCGGCTGCGGACCTCGAGAGTCGGCTTGACGTTGTCCATCGCGCGCTTGAGCGTGACGACCGGGTCGGTGCCGGACTTCTCCCGGCAGCCCTCCAGGGCCGCGTACACGATGCGCTCGGCGAGCTGGCGCTTGCCGCGCAGGAGGATCTTGTTCACCAGCTGGGTGACCAACGGCGAGTTGTACACCGGGTCAGCGACCAGCGGCTTCCGCGGAGCGGGTCCCTTACGCGGCATGTCAGCTCTTCTCCTTCTTGGCGCCGTAGCGGCTGCGCGCCTGCTTGCGGTTACGGACACCCTGGGTGTCCAGCGAACCGCGGACGATCTTGTAACGCACACCGGGGAGGTCCTTCACCCGGCCGCCACGGACGAGCACGATCGAGTGCTCCTGCAGGTTGTGACCCACGCCCGGGATGTAGGCGGTCACCTCGATCTGGCTGCTGAGCTTCACACGAGCGACCTTGCGCAGCGCGGAGTTCGGCTTCTTGGGAGTGGTGGTGTACACACGGGTGCACACGCCGCGCCGCTGAGGGGAACCCTTCAGCGCCGGGGTCTTGGTCTTGGTCGTCTTGGCCTGTCGGCCCTTGCGGACCAGCTGCTGGATCGTGGGCACCGGGTTTCTCCGCTCCCTTCGGCCGCTCACGCGGCCGCGCTCGCTCGGTCGGCCTGATGACCGACCCTCCTACATTCCGACCAGGTCCACCTCGCGGTGGTCCCGGCACCCGCGGTCGGGCGTGTCGCCCGAGCACGGTCCCGGTTCCGACGCTCACGCGGAGGTTCCGGGTTGTGTCACCGGCGCGCGGATCTCCGCCGCCGGGTCTTCTGGCTCAGTCGTGTCGCTGTTCGGATGCCGGTATCACCGGATCCCGCGCACGCACGAGTTGCCCGGGCAAGCCCGGGCGCAAGGGGAAAGAGTACCTACCACAGCCGTGCAGGTCAAAACGGATGACCCGCCGGACTTCTCACTGCTCGCCGGCCGGGCTCGTCACGCCGCACGCCTGTGATGGGCACCTACGGAGACAAGTGTACCGGCTCCGCCGGAAACCGGACCGGTAGCCCCTGGGCGGGACCGATCGGTATCCGGCGCTCGCCCGCTCGTCCCGACCCGACGTGGGCCGGATCTCAGGTCAGCGTCAGCAGCAGCGCCAGCCCCAGGCCCGACAGGCAGAGCAGGAGACCGGCACCACCGCAGCTGATCCCGGCGATCGCCACGCCACGGCCGGTGAACCGGACCGCCGGCGGTGCGGCCCGGCGGCGGATCTGCCGGAGGCCGAGCAGGCCGGCCACCACGGCGCCGGCACCGGTCAGGCTGCCCAGCACGGCGAAGGCACCGGCGGCCCAGGCTCCCCCGCCCGTGCCTCCCCCGACCGCGCCGATGCAGATGGTCAGGAACGAGATCAGGATCGAGGTGATGCCGGCCACCAGCGAGCCGACCGCCAGCCCGGACGTGACCGGGGGTACGTCCAGGTGCACGGTCGCGAACGGGGTACCGGGCACCGGATCCACCCGTTTGGGCGGCCGGGGACGCTCCTGCGGCGGTGGACCGGCCGCCGGCCCACCCCAGCCCGGCGGCGGGCCGGGAAACGGGGGCGGGCCGAACCCGGGGGCCCCGACCGGCGGCCTCGACTGCGGCGGGCCGAAGCCGGAGTGCCCGTACGGAGGGCCGGGCGGCGGCCCGAACGGTGCGGGGCCGAACCCGGGCGTGGGACCACCCGAGGCCGGTCCGAACGGTGGCGGTCCGAACCCGGGCGAGGAACCGCCCGAAACCGGTCCGGGGTCGACGCCGACAGCGGGCGAGCCGGCCGGGTCGGCGCCGGCAGTCGGCGGTCCGGGCGGACTCGCCGGCGACGAGTCGGGGGCGGCACCGTGAGCGGACGGTCCGGACGGCGGAGTCTGCGGCGGCGGGGCGTCGGTCGGCGCGTACCCGGACGGGGATGGCGGGACGTGGGGCTCCGGTGCGGGCCCGGGTCGTGGCTGCTCCCCCGGTGCCGCCCCGGCCGCGTCGTCCGAGTGCCCGGACGTGGGCTGGGCGGACTCGCCGCCCTCGGCGCGCGCCGGTTCGGTCACGGGATCTCCTCCTCATCGGCCGCGTCCACCGCCGTGCGACGGACACCGTCAGGCTACCGCCGCGAGTCAGCCCACCGTGCCCGGCGCGATGGCCACCTCGGGCCGGGTCAGTCGACGGTGGGAGCGAAGTCCTGCCCGTAGGGCGCCTCGGCGAGCCGGACCACACCGATCACCAGCAGCGCCACCACGCTCACCGCGACCAGCACCAACCCCGTCCAGGCCAGTCGTTCGCCGCGACGCAGCCAGGCCGCGCCGGTCAGGAAACCACCTGACGCGTACGCCTCCCGGCGCGCCTGCCGGGCCAGGTGCAGCGCGACCGTCGCGGGGACCACCCCGCCCAGCAGCAGGCCGGTCATCGCCCCCATCAACCCGAGCGCGAACACCGCGCGAGCCTTGGTGGCCCGGACCGGATCGGGGTCGAGCGGATGACGTGGCGCCGACTCGGTCGGTGCCGGTCCGGGTGCGATCGTCATGAGCACATGATGCCTGCCCGGGCCGCGCCGCGCGCCGCAGCGGCGGGTACGGACACGAGGAGGCCCCCGGCAGATGCCGGGGGCCTCCCACGTCACACGGTCCTAGCGGTACGACCCGAAGTCGAAGTCGTCCAGCGGAACCGCCTGGCCACTGGCCGGCCCGAAACCGTAGTCGGTCTCCGGGTAGCCGGTCATCGAGTAGACCTTGGCCTTCGCCTCCTCGGTCGGCTCGACCCGGACGTTGCGGTACTTGCTGATGCCGGTACCGGCCGGGATGAGCTTACCGATGATCACGTTCTCCTTGAGACCGATCAGCGAGTCGCTGCGGGCGTGGATCGCCGCGTCGGTCAGCACCCGGGTGGTCTCCTGGAAGGAGGCCGCCGAGAGCCAGGAGTCGGTGGCCAGCGAGGCCTTGGTGATACCCATCAGCACCGGACGCCCGGCGGCGGGCTCGCCGCCCTCGCCGACGAGTCGGCGGTTCTCCGACTCGAACAGCGCCCGGTCGACCAGCACACCCGGCAGGAACTCGGTCGAGCCGGAGTCGATGACCGTCACCCGCTTGAGCATCTGGCGGATGATGATCTCGATGTGCTTGTCGTGGATGAGCACACCCTGCGAGCGGTAGACCTCCTGGACCTCCTGGGTCAGGTGGACCTGGACCGCGCGCGGGCCGAGGATACGGAGCAGCTCGTGGGGGTCGATGGTGCCCTCGGTGAGCTTCTCGCCGACCTCGACGTGGTCGCCGTCGTGCGCCCGCAGCCGGACCCGCTTCGAGATCTTGTCGTACACGATCTCGTCGCTGCCGTCGTCGGGGATCACGACGATCTTGCGCGACCGCTCGCCGTCCTCGATCCGGATCCGGCCGGGGGTGTCGGCGATCGGCGCCTTACCCTTCGGGATCCGGGCCTCGAAGATCTCCTGGACACGCGGCAGACCCTGGGTGATGTCCTCACCCGCGACACCACCGGTGTGGAAGGTCCGCATCGTCAGCTGCGTACCCGGCTCACCGATCGACTGGGCCGCGATGATGCCGACCGCCTCGCCGACGTCCACGATCTTGCCGGTCGGCAGCGAGCGGCCGTAGCACGCACCGCAGACGCCCAGCTTCGACTCGCAGGTGAGCACGCTGCGCACCCGGATGTGGTCGACCCCGGCGGCGACGATCTTGTCGACCAGGATCGAGTTGATGTCCGAGCCACGCTCGGCGACGACGGTGCCGTCCGGCCCCTTGATGTCGTCGGCGAGGGTACGGGCGTGCACGCTCGTCTCGGCGTGCTCGTGCACCACCAGCCGGCCGTCGAGCTGCTGACCCACCTGCATCGGGATGGCCCGATCGGTGCCGCAGTCCTCCTCGCGGATGATGACGTCCTGCGAGACGTCCACCAGACGCCGGGTCAGGTAACCCGAGTCGGCGGTACGCAGGGCGGTGTCCGCGAGCCCCTTACGGGCACCGTGCGTGGAGATGAAGTACTCCAGCACGGACAGACCCTCCCGGTAGCTGGCCTTGATCGGCCGCGGGATGATCTCGCCCTTCGGGTTGGCCACCAGACCACGGATCGCCGCGATCTGCCGGAGCTGGAGCAGGTTACCGCGAGCACCCGAGTTGATCATCTTCCACAGCGGGTTCTCCTGCGGCAGCGCGGTGTCCATCTCCTTGGCGACCTCGTTGGTCGCCTTGGTCCAGATCTCGATGAGCTCGCCGCGGCGCTCCTCGGCGGTCATCAGACCACGCTGGTACTGCTTGTCGATCCGGTCGGCTTCCTTCTCGTACCGCTCCAGGATCTCCCGCTTGCGCGGCGGAGCGATGACGTCCTCCATGCCGATGGTCACGCCGGACCAGGTGGCCCAGTGGAAACCGGCCTCCTTGAGCCCGTCCAGGGTGGCCGCCAGGGCCACCTTGGGGAACCGCTCGGCGAGGTCGTTGACGATCGCGGAGAGCTGACCCTTGCGGATCTCGTAGTTCACGAACCGGTAGCCCTGCGGCAGGGTCTCGTTGAACAGCACCCGGCCGAGCGTGGTCTCCACGGTCAGCGGCTCACCCTGGACCCAGCCCTCGGGCGCGGTCCACGGCTGCCCACCGACGCCGTTGTCCACCTCGACCACGTTCCGCAGCCGGATCTTGACCGGCGCCTGCAGGTGCAGCTCGCCGTTGTCGTACGCCATCCGCGCCTCGGCGTCCGAGCTGAACGCCCGTCCCTCCCCGCGCTCACCGGTGGTGAGGTGGGTCAGGTGGTAGAGCCCGATGACCATGTCCTGGGTGGGCATGGTGACCGGCTTGCCGTCGGCCGGCTTGAGGATGTTGTTCGACGACAGCATCAGGATCCGGGCCTCGGCCTGGGCCTCGGCGGAGAGCGGCACGTGCACCGCCATCTGGTCACCGTCGAAGTCCGCGTTGAACGCGGTGCAGACCAGCGGGTGGATCTGGATGGCCTTGCCCTCGACCAGCTGCGGCTCGAAGGCCTGGATGCCGAGTCGGTGCAGGGTGGGCGCCCGGTTGAGCAGCACCGGGTGCTCGCCGATGACCTCTTCCAGCACGTCCCACACGACCGGCCGCTGCCGCTCGACCATCCGCTTGGCGGACTTGATGTTCTGTGCGTGGTTCAGGTCGACCAGCCGCTTCATCACGAACGGCTTGAACAGCTCCAGCGCCATCTGCTTGGGCAGGCCGCACTGGTGCAGCTTGAGCTTCGGGCCGACCACGATGACCGAACGGCCGGAGTAGTCGACGCGCTTGCCCAGCAGGTTCTGACGGAACCGGCCCTGCTTGCCCTTGAGCATGTCGGACAGCGACTTCAGCGGGCGGTTACCCGGGCCGGTGACCGGCCGACCGCGGCGGCCGTTGTCGAACAGCGCGTCGACGGCCTCCTGCAGCATCCGCTTCTCGTTGTTGACGATGATCTCGGGCGCGCCGAGGTCGATCAGCCGCTTGAGCCGGTTGTTCCGGTTGATCACGCGGCGGTACAGGTCGTTCAGGTCGCTGGTCGCGAAGCGGCCACCGTCGAGCTGCACCATCGGACGCAGGTCCGGCGGGATCACCGGTACGCAGTCCAGCACCATGCCGAGCGGCGAGTTGCGGGTGTTCTGGAACGCCGCGACGACCTTGAGCCGCTTGAGCGCCCGGATCTTCCGCTGCCCCTTGCCGGTACGGATGGTCTCCCGGAGGTTCTCCGCCTCGGCGGCGAGGTCCATGTTCTGCACCAGGGCCTTGATCGCCTCGGCGCCCATGCCCCCGGTGAAGTACTCGCCGAACCGGTCACGCAGCTCGCGGTAGAGCAGCTCGTCGGTGACCAGCTGCTTCGAGTCGAGCTTGCGGAAGGTGTCCAGCACCTCGTCGAGGCGGTCGATCTCGCGCTGGGCCCGGTCGCGGATCTGGCGCATCTCGCGCTCTCCGCCCTCCTTGACCTTGCGCCGGACGTCCGCCTTCGCGCCCTCGGCCTCCAGCTCGGCCAGGTCGGCCTCGAGCTTGGCGGCCCGCTTCTCGATCTCCGAGTCGCGGCTGTTCTCGGACTGCCGCTTCTCGGCCAGGATCTCGTTCTCGATGGTCGAGAGGTCACGGTGACGCGCTTCGGCGTCAACGCTCGTCACGACGTACGAGGCGAAGTAAATGATCTTTTCGAGGTCCTTCGGGGCGAGGTCCAGCAGGTAACCCAGCCGGCTCGGCACGCCCTTGAAGTACCAGATGTGGGTCACCGGCGCGGCGAGCTCGATGTGGCCCATCCGCTCCCGGCGGACCTTGGAGCGGGTCACCTCGACGCCGCAGCGCTCACAGATGATGCCCTTGAACCGGACCCGCTTGTACTTGCCGCAGTAGCACTCCCAGTCCCGCTGAGGACCGAAGATCTTCTCGCAGAAGAGCCCGTCCTTCTCCGGCTTCAGGGTGCGGTAGTTGATCGTCTCGGGCTTCTTGACCTCGCCGTGCGACCACTGACGGATGTCGTCGGCGGTCGCCAGCCCAATTCGCAACTCGTCGAAAAAGTTGACGTCGAGCACGTTCATTCCCTCACACGTCGCTTGTTGCGCTAGCAGCTGACCGGGTCCGGGCCCGGGACGGGGTGACCTCCGAAGGGGCCGCCCCGTCACCGGACCGCAACGTCACACTTCCTCGACCGAGCTCGGCTCGCGCCGGGAAAGGTCGATACCCAGCTCCTCCGCGGCCCGGAAGACCTCGTCGTCGGTCTCGCGCATCTCCAGGGCCACACCGTCGCTGGAGAGCACCTCGACATTGAGGCACAGCGACTGCAGCTCCTTGAGCAGCACCTTGAACGACTCGGGAATGCCCGGCTCGGGGATGTTCTCGCCCTTGACGATCGCCTCGTAGACCTTGACCCGGCCCAGGACGTCGTCGGACTTGATCGTCAGCAGCTCCTGCAGGGCGTACGCGGCACCGTAGGCCTGCATCGCCCAGCACTCCATCTCACCGAAGCGCTGGCCACCGAACTGCGCCTTACCACCCAACGGCTGCTGCGTGATCATCGAGTACGGACCGGTCGACCGTGCGTGGATCTTGTCGTCGACCAGGTGGTTGAGCTTCAGGATGTAGATGTAGCCGACCGCGATCGGGTCCGGCAGCGGCTCGCCGGAGCGACCGTCGAACAGCTGCGCCTTACCGCTGGCGCCGATCAGCTGGTTGCCGTCCCGGTTGGGCAGGGTCGACGCGAGCAGACCGGAGATCTCCTCCTCGCGGGCACCGTCGAAGACCGGCGTGGCCACGTTGGTGTCCGGCTCGGACTCGTCCGCACCGATCCCCTGGAGCTGACGCTTCCACTCCGCGTCGTCGCCGTCGACCTTCCAACCGGTCTTGGCCACCCAGCCCAGGTGGGTCTCGAGTACCTGGCCGATGTTCATCCGGCTCGGCACACCCAGCGGGTTGAGCACGATGTCGACCGGGGTGCCGTCCTCCAGGAACGGCATGTCCTCGACCGGCAGGATCTTGGAGATGACGCCCTTGTTGCCGTGCCGGCCGGCGAGCTTGTCGCCGTCCTGGATCTTCCGCTTCTGGGCGACGTAGACCCGGACCAGCTCGTTGACGCCCGGCGGCAGTTCGTCGCCGTCCTCGCGGGAGAAGGTACGCACGCCGATGACCGTGCCGGTCTCACCGTGCGGCACCTTCAGCGAGGTGTCCCGGACCTCACGCGCCTTCTCACCGAAGATCGCGCGGAGCAGCCGCTCCTCCGGAGTCAGCTCGGTCTCGCCCTTCGGGGTGACCTTGCCGACCAGGATGTCGCCGGGGACGACCTCGGCACCGATCCGGATGATCCCGCGCTCGTCGAGGTCGGCGAGCATCTCCTCGCTGACGTTCGGGATGTCGCGGGTGATCTCCTCCGGGCCGAGCTTGGTGTCCCGCGCGTCGACCTCGTGCTCCTCGATGTGGATCGAGGTGAGCACGTCCTGCTGCACGAGGCGCTGCGACAGGATGATCGCGTCCTCGTAGTTGTGGCCCTCCCAGCACATGAACGCCACGAGCAGGTTGCGCCCGAGCGCCATCTCGCCCTCGTCGGTGCACGGCCCGTCGGCGACCACCTGGCCGGCCTCGACCCGGTCACCCTCGAAGACGACCGGCTTCTGGTTGACGCAGGAGCCGGCGTTGGAGCGGCGGAACTTGTGCAGGAGGTACGTCCGGCGGTGGCCGTCGTCCTGGTGGACGGTGATGTAGTCGGCGCAGAGGTCCTCGACCACGCCACCGACCTCGGCCACCACCACGTCACCGGCGTCGACCGCGGCACGGTACTCCATGCCGGTGCCGACCAGCGGCGACTCCGCCTTGACCAGCGGGACCGCCTGACGCTGCATGTTGGCGCCCATCAGGGCCCGGTTCGCGTCGTCGTGCTCCAGGAACGGGATCATCGCGGTCGCGACCGAGGTCATCTGCCTCGGCGACACGTCCATGTAGTCCACCGCACCCGGCGCGACGTCCTCGGTCTCGCCGCCCTTACGGCGGACCAGGACGCGGTCCTCGGCGAACGTGCCATCGGCCCGCAGCGGCGCGTTGGCCTGCGCCTTGACGAACCGGTCCTCCTCGTCCGCGGTCAGGTAGTCGATCTGGTCGGTGACCCGACCGTCGACGACCTTCCGGTACGGCGTCTCGATGAAGCCGAACGGGTTGACCCGGGCGAAGGTGGACAGCGCGCCGATCAGACCGATGTTCGGGCCTTCCGGCGTCTCGATCGGGCACATCCGGCCGTAGTGGGACGGGTGCACGTCGCGGACCTCGAAGCCGGCCCGCTCCCGGGACAGACCACCCGGGCCGAGCGCGCTCAGCCGACGCCGGTGGGTCAGGCCCGCCAGCGGGTTGGTCTGGTCCATGAACTGGGACAGCTGCGAGGTGCCGAAGAACTCCCGGATCGCGGCGACCACGGGGCGGATGTTGATCAGGGTCTGCGGCGTGATCGCCTCGACGTCCTGAGTCGTCATCCGCTCGCGGACGACCCGCTCCATCCGGGACAGACCGACCCGAACCTGGTTCTGGATCAGCTCGCCCACGGTACGCAGGCGCCGGTTGCCGAAGTGGTCGATGTCGTCGGCCTCGTAGCCCTCCTCACCGGCGTGCAGCCGGCAGAGGTACTCCACGGTGGCGACGATGTCGTCCTCGGTCAGCGTGCCGGTGGTGATCGGCACGCTCACTTCGAGCTTCTTGTTGAACTTGTACCGACCGACCTTGGCGACGTCGTACCGCTTCGGGTTGAAGAAGAGGTTGTCGAGCAGGGTCTGGGCGTTCTCGCGGGTCGGCGGCTCGCCAGGGCGCAACTTCCGGTAGATGTCGAGTAGCGCCTCGTCCTGGCCGGCGATGTGGTCCTTCTCGAGCGTGGTCATCATCAGCTCGGACCAGCCGAACTTCTCGCGGATCCGCTCGGCCGACCATCCGACGGCCTTGAGCAGGACCGTGACGGCCTGCCGACGCTTACGGTCGATGCGTACGCCGACCGTGTCGCGCTTGTCGATGTCGAACTCCAGCCAGGCACCCCGGCTGGGGATGACCTTGACGCTGGAGAGGTCGCGGTCGGAGGTCTTGTCCGGCTGCTTGTCGAAGTAGACGCCCGGCGAGCGGACGAGCTGGCTGACCACGACGCGCTCGGTGCCGTTGATGATGAAGGTGCCCTTCGGCGTCATCATCGGGAAGTCACCCATGAACACCGTCTGGCTCTTGATCTCGCCGGTGGTGTTGTTGGTGAACTCCGCGGTCACGAAGAGCGGCGCGCAGTAGGTCAGGTCCTTCTCCTTGCACTCCTCGATCGAGGCCTTGACCTCGTCGAAGCGCGGTGCCGAGAAGGAAAGCGACATGGTGCCAGAGAAGTCCTCAATGGGACTGATCTCGTCGAGGATTTCCGCGAGACCCGAGCGTGCGTGCGGGTCGTCCGCCGACCGGCCCTGCCAACCCTCGTTGCCGACGAGCCAGTCGAAGGACTCGTTCTGAATGGCAAGGAGGTTGGGGACCTCGAGGTGTTCGGTGATCCGACCGAAGGAAACTCGGCGGGGAGCGAATGCGCTCGACGTACGACTGGTCTTCGCAGGGCGGGAAGCTGCCAAGATGCGTCCTTCCGAGGACCGGTGCTGCAGAACGGCTGGTACGCGTGCACTCCAATGACCCCACCAGAAAATATCCACAAACGGACATTTCCGAGCAGGGGTCAAGTCGGAAGGCAGCGCAAACTAGCAGTGTAGCCGAGAGGCTAACCGCTGTCCAGCCCACCCCGCAGGAAGTTGCGGAACGAGCCTCGGGACCCTGGAAACGGGTCACACCGGGCCGCTCGGAACGCAACGTCCCTGCCGGGCCGCCCAGATGTCTGCGGCGGTGGTGCTGCCGCTTCATACCCAGCCGGTGGCCGTCGCAAGCGCGGAAGGTCTTGCTGATGTCAGCGTGCCTGGGAGTCCATGGTCGCGTCAAGGCCCGGTGCCGCCATCCGACGGTCTTTCCCACCCACGGGCGAAACCACTGCCGTTCGGGCCCGCGCCCGCCGCGATGCACACGCCCTGCTCATGACCGGTTCCGGGCAGTGAAACCACACGGCGGGCGCCGATCCGAGATCCGGATCGTCGCCCGCCGCGATGTGGGTGTGCCCCGGCTCACGTGAGCCGGTACGCCCGGGTGAGGCTCAGGTCACTTGAGGGTGACCTTGGCGCCCTCGCCCTCCAGCTTGGCCTTGGCCTTGTCGGCGGCCTCCTTGTTGACCTTCTCGAGGATCGCCTTCGGCGCGGCCTCGACCAGGTCCTTGGCCTCCTTGAGGCCCAGGCCGGTCAGCTCACGCACGACCTTGATGACCTGGATCTTCTTGCCACCGTCGGCGTCGAGGATGACGTCGAACTCGTCCTTCTCCGGCTCGGCCTCGGCGGCAGCGCCACCCTGGGCCGGGCCCGCCGCCATCGCGACCGGGGCGGCGGCGGTGACCTCGAAGGTCTCCTCGAACTGCTTCACGAACTCGGAGAGCTCGATCAGCGTCATCTCCTTGAACGCGTCGAGCAGCTCTTCGGTGCTGAGCTTCGCCATATCTGGCGTCCTTTCTGAATGGTTAACTAAGAACGTGGGTGCGCCGCGCGGCCTCAGGCCGCCTCGGCGCCCTCCTGCTCACGCTTCTTGTCCTGCAGGGCGGCCGCCAGACGGGCGGTCTTCGACAGCGGGGCCTGGAACAGGGCCGCGGCCTTGCTCAGGTTGCCCTTCATCGCGCCGGCCAGCTTGGCCAGCAGCACCTCACGGGACTCCAGGTCGGCGAGCTTCGTGACCTCGGCCGCGGAAATGGCCTTGCCCTCGAAGACGCCGCCCTTGATGACGAGCTTCGGGTTGGACTTCGCGAAGTCGCGAAGCCCCTTCGCCGCCTCGACGACGTCGCCCGAAACGAAAGTCAGCGCGGTAGGACCGGTGAACAGCTCGTCGAGGCCGGAGATACCCGCATCTGCCGCAGCACGCTTGGCCAGCGTGTTCTTGGCGACGGTGTAGGTGGTCTCCTTGCCGAGCGAGCGCCGCAGCTGGGTGAGCTGGGAAACCGTCAGACCGCGGTACTCGGTCAGCACGGTGGCACCCGCGCTGCGGAAGTTCTCCGTCAGCTCAGCAACGGCCGAGGCCTTGTCGGCCCGGATCGGCTTGTCCGCCATGTCCCTCCTCTCTCGTTACTCGAGGCTGGTCACCGTCGCAGACAGGCGCCTGTGACGGGGACGGAGGCATCGCGGCAACAGAAAAGCCCCGGCGCAGGGCGCACGGGGCGAGGTCGGCGGAGATCATCGCAGTCGGCGGACCACGGGGACTCTGCCAGTTTTCGCTTGCCGCCCTACGCGGGTCGCCCGTCTTCGCGGACCTTCGACCGTGCCGGAGCACGGTGACCAGCGGTCTCTGGGTGGAACTTCGCGGCCTAGGTTACGCCCTACTCCCGGCAGCCGCCAAATCGCCCCGGAGTGCGCTCGGTCACCACGGACGGTGAACGTCAGGCACGTCGATGGCGGGCACGCCGACAACCCGCCAGAAGCATGGCCGCCCAACCGAGCGCCCAGGCGGTCACCAGCACCCCGGTCGCCCACGACAGGGACCCGGCCAGCGCCCGCGCGGTGGTCAGCAACGGCGGGGCCAGCCACCGGAGCGCCGGGTCGACGCGGCCGAACACCAGGGCGAGGACCACACCGAGGACGAGCACCGCGACGCCGTACCCGGCGCTGCGCGTGACCGCCCGGCCGGCGAGGGCACCGAGCGCCACGGCAGCCGGCAGGGCGATCAGGTGCGCCCAGAGGCCGAGTGCCAGGCCGGCGACGATGGACCGGTCGTCCGGTCCGGTCGGCACGGCCATCCCGCCGAGCAGCCACGGGATCACCAGCGCGACCGCGATCAGACCCAGACCTGCGGTCGCCGCGGCGAGCAGTCCGGCCGCCCACTCCCGCGTCGGCCCGAGCGCGACCACGGCCAGCCGACGCTGAGCGTCCGGCTCCACGTCCAGCAGGATCTTGGTCTGCCAGGCCAGGACCGGAAAGAGGACCACCGCCGACACGCCGTAGGCCTCGGCCGGCTCGGCGCGGCCACCGCCGTAGAGGATGCCCAACACGAGCAGGCCGGCCAGGACCGGTGCCAGCGCCCGTCCGGTACGCAGGAAGCCCGCGAGCCGGAACCGGACCAGCGCGATCACGGCGCCACCTCGGAGGCCGCCCCGGCCAACGACTCGGTGACCTCCGACGACGCGTCGTGTCCGCGTACCCGGAGGACGCGGTGACCGTCGGCGCGCAGCCGGCGCACGGCGTCGGCGACGTCGGCAGCCGGGACCGCCACCTCCACCACGACGGTGGCCTCCGCACCGGCCCACGGCCCCTCGGCCACCGTCTGACCGTCGACGGTCCACTGCCGGGCACCCGGCAGGCGGGCCGTCTCACCGCGATGATCGCTGACCAGTACCGCACCGCCCTCGGCCAGCACCTCGCCCACGACCTCGGGGACCAGTTCGCGGGCAGCGGCGTCCAGGCCCTCCCAGGGCTCGTCGAGGACGAGCAGTCCCGGCGGGCGCAGCAGTGCCTGGGCCAGACCGACCTTCTGCGCGGTGCCCTTCGAGAGCTGGGGCAGCCGGCTGGCCCGGAAGGGTCCGAGACCGAGGCGCTCGACCCAGTGGTGCACCGCCCGGCCCGCATCGTCACGAGCGAGTCCACGCACCCGGGCTGCCGCGTCGAGGTATCCCTCGACGGTGAAGGGCTGGTCGGCGGGAAAACGTTCCGGTACCCAGCCCACCACGGCCGGTCGATCGCGCACCCGCCCCCGGGACGGCGGCAGGATCCCGGCGACGAGTTGCAGCAGCGTCGACTTGCCGGCGCCGTTGCGCCCGTGCACCACCACCGCCTCGCCGGGCGCGATCTCGATCGTCACCGATCGAAGCACCCAGGGACCGGGACGGCGGTACCGCAGCCAGACGTCCTCCAGTCGCATCAGGCGAGCTTGCCACCTCGGTCACGGCGAAGGGGCCCCGCCACGGTCGTGTGGCGGGGCCCCTTCGAGGCGTTCGTCCTGCTCAGCTGTCGGCCGAGCCCTCCTGCAGGTTCTTCACCAGGTTCGGGTCGATCGGCACGCCCGGGCCCATGGTCGTGGTGAGGGTGACCTTCTTGAGGTACTTGCCCTTCGCCGCGGACGGCTTGGCCCGCAGCACCTCGTCCAGGACCGCCACGTAGTTGTCCACCAGCTGGGTCTCGGAGAACGAGGCCTTGCCGATGATCAGGTGCAGGTTGGAGTGCTTGTCCACCCGGAAGGTGATCTTGCCGCCCTTGATGTCCGCGACCGCCTTGGTGACGTCCATGGTCACCGTGCCGGTCTTCGGGTTCGGCATCAGACCGCGCGGGCCCAGGATCCGCGCGATCCGGCCGATCTTGGCCATCTGGTCCGGCGTGGCGATCGCCGCGTCGAAGTCCAACCAACCGCCCTGGATCCGGGCGACCAACTCGTCGGTACCCACCTCGTCGGCACCGGCGGCGACGGCCTCCTCGGCCTTCGCGCCGGCGGCGAAGACGATCACGCGGGCGGTCTTACCGGTGCCGTGCGGCAGGTTGACCGTGCCGCGGACCATCTGGTCCGCCTTGCGGGGGTCGACGCCGAGGCGCATGGCGACCTCGACCGTGGCGTCGAACTTGACGTTGGTCGTCTCCTTGGCCAGCTTCACGGCCTCGGCGGGGGTGTAGAGCTTCGACCGGTCGATGACCTCGGCGGCCTTGCGGTAGCTCTTGCTGCGCTGCATTTCTGTCTACTCCTGTGGTTTCTGGCGGGCCGCGGTGCTCGCGCGCCCTCCCACGATCCGTACGGGTCGCTGGTGACCGAGATCAGTCGGTGACGTTCAGGCCCATCGACCGGGCGGTGCCGGCGATGATCTTCTCAGCCTGGTCGAGGTCGTTGGCGTTGAGGTCGGCCATCTTCTTCTCGGCGATCTCACGCAGCTGGGCGCGGGTCACCGAGCCGACCTTCTGGGTGTGCGGGACGCCCGAGCCCTTCGCCACACCAGCGGCCTTGATCAGCAGCCGGGCGGCGGGCGGGGTCTTCAGCACGAAGGTGAAGGACCGGTCCTCGTACACGCTGATCTCGGCGGGGACGACATCGCCCCGCTGCGACTCGGTCTGCGCGTTGTAGGACTTGCAGAACTCCATGATGTTCACGCCGTGCTGACCGAGCGCAGGGCCCACCGGCGGCGCCGGGGTGGCCTGGCCCGCCGGCAGCTGAAGCGTGAACGTCTTGACGAGCTTCTTCTTCGGAGGCATGTCACTTCCTGGGGCTTGGAACTGGGAATTGTTCGCACCGACGTCGCCGTCGAGCGCGCACGGTCAGCGCGTGTGGGACGGCGGCGACGTTCTAGGGTAGCGCAGGTCGGAATCCACCCGCCCACAGAGGTTGCCCGACGGGGGCGGGACGGGCCAGACGAACGACGGCGACCGCCGGCGACGACCCCCTGGGCCGTCGCCGACGGTCGATGCGATCAGATCTTGGCGACCTGGTTGAAGTTCAGCTCCACCGGCGTCTCCCGGCCGAAGATCGACACCAGCACCTTGAGCTTCTGCTGGTCGGCGTTGATCTCACTGATCGTGGCCGGCAGCGACGCGAAGGCGCCGTCGGTGACCGTCACCGAGTCGCCGACCTCGAAGTCGAGGACCTTGATCTCCGGCTTGGCCTTCTTCTGCTCGGTCTCGACGGACGGCGCCAGCCACTTCAGCACCTCGTCGAGGCTCAGCGGGGCCGGACGGTCGGCCCGGTCCGTGGCACCCACGAAGCCGGTCACCCCGGGCGTGTTGCGCACGCAGGAGTAGGACTCGGCGGTCAGCTCCATCCGGACCAGGATGTAGCCCGGGAAGACCTTCGCCTGGACCTGGGACCGCTTGCCGTTCTTGACCTCGACCTCTTCCCGGGTCGGCACCTCGACCTGGTAGATGTAGTCCTCCATGTCGAGGGACGTGATCCGGGTCTCGAGGTTGGTCTTGACCTTGTTCTCATAGCCGGCGTACGAGTGCACCACATACCAGTCGCCCGGCGCGTAGCGCAGCTTCTGCCGCAGCTCCGCGACCGGGTCGTAGTCCTCGTCGGGTGCGGGCTCCGTCGTCGCGAACTCCGGCTCGCTGGCGGCCTCGACCGACTCGTCGTTCGCCGCCGTCGCCACCGTGGACTGCTCGTCCGGGGTCTCGGCGGTCTCGTCGTACTCAGGCACGCTTGCTCACTTCCGTCACTATCGGCACAGTCAGCCGGTCAGCTGGGGTTGCCGAAGACCCACAACACGCCCTTCGCGAAGGCGTAGTCAAGGCCGGCCACGATCGTCAGCATCATCGCGACGAATGCGACCACCACGGCCGTGTAGGTCAGCAGCTCCTTGCGCGTCGGCCAGATGACCTTACGCAGTTCGGCCACGACCTCGCGGATGAAACGCGCGACGCGGCCGAACAGGCCCACCTTGTCGGCATCGGCACGCGTCTTCGACCGGCTGTCGGCGGAATCCGCCTTCGCCCGTTCGCGGGTGGCGGTGCCGCCCCGCGATACCAGATCGTCCGCGTCGGTGGCGTCGTCGTCGGCACCGTCACCGTCGTTGACCACCTCGTCGTTCAGGCGGTCGTCGTCGGCGTCCTCGCCGCGCCGCTTGTTGTCGGCCACTTCGCCCTCCGTCGCGGGATGTCGGGGTCGCACGCGGTACGCGTACGCGGCGCTGGTCACGCCGGCCGGACCAACCGTCCCGGGACGGGCCGCGGCCGGCGGATCAACCGGAGGGGCCCCGATGCCTCGGAACCTCTCCGCCGATGCCACCACCACGGGCCGCACGCCACCGAGCGGTGACGCGACCCACGGAACGGTCAGGCCTGAGGCGCAGGGGTGACAGGACTTGAACCTGCAGCCTGCGGTTTTGGAGACCGCTGCTCTGCCAATTGAGCTACACCCCTGTGTGGCAACGCTCGTCCCACCCGGTCACACGACCAGGCAGGAGTCACTTGCCCCACGGCGGACCAGTGTACGGGTAGGGACCCGACTTTCCCAACCGGTCTGCCGATCGCGGCGAGCGGTGCCGGTCAGCCCGTCGTCCGCACGATGGCCCGCGCCTGCGACAACACCTTCTCGCCCTGACAGGTGGCGGTGATGTCGAGCCTGGTCAGGCCCGCGTCGGTGACCTCACGGACGACTGCGGTCACCACGATCTCGGTGCCCTGGTCGTCGTCCGGCACCACCACCGGACGGGTGAACCGGACGTTGTAGTCGACCACCGCGTCGGGTCCACCGGCCCAGGCGGTGACGGCCCGGCCGACCAGCGCCATGGTGAACATGCCGTGCGCGATCACGCCCGGCAGACCGACCTTGGTGGCGAACCTGTCGTTCCAGTGGATCGGGTTGAAGTCGCCCGATGCGCCGGCGTAGCGGACCAGGTCCGCCCGGGTCACTCGGAACGTCTGGGTGGTCAGCTCCATGTCATGCCTCCCCGCGTACGACGAGCTTGGACCAGACCGTGACCACCGGCTCGCCGGCGGTCGTGCTGACCTCGGTCCGGGTGGTCAGGAACTCGTGACCACCCCGGCTGGTGATGTCCTCCACGACGTTGACGCAGACCAGCTCGTCGCCGGCCGCCACCGGGCGGGTGTACGCGAACCGCTGGTCGCCGTGGACGACCCGGCTGTAGTCGACGCCGAGGGCCGGGTCCTCGACGATCTGGCGGCTGGCGGCCATGGTGATCACCACGGGGAAGGTCGGCGGCGCGACCACGTCCGGATGGCCCAGGGCACGGGCCGCCTCCGGATCGTGGTAGGCGGGATCGGTGGCCCCGATCGCCGTCGCGAACTCACGGATCTTCTCGCGGCCCACCTGGTAGGGGGCGGTCGGCGGAAAACTGCGGCCGACGAAGGAGTGGTCCAGGGACATGTCGCGAACCTACACGCAACGCACGAACGCCGATCCGCGCGGTCGACGTCGGCCCGAGGGCCGCGCCGCCGCACGAACCGGCGATCGTGGTACGCGTCAACCCGGGCCGAGTCGGCCCGGACGGGTCAGCGGGTCTCGCGGTGAACGGTGTGCCGACCGTCCCGGGGGCAGAACTTCTTCAGCTCGATGCGGTCCGGGTCGTTACGGCGGTTCTTGCGCGTGATGTAGTTGCGCTCCTTGCACTCCACACACGCCAAAGTGATCTTCGGCCGGACATCGGTCGCCTTCGCCACGGCGGAGTGCCTTCCTCGCTAACGGATACAACTACAGCGCTACAGCGTACGCACCACAAGGGCGGACACGCAAAGCGGGCGCCCAAGGCGCCCGTGCCACCGACCGCCGGAATGCTCCGGACGGACGAGAGTAGCGGTGGCCGGACTTGAACCGGCGACACAGCGATTATGAGCCGCTTGCTCTACCATCTGAGCTACACCGCCGTGGTGGGCCCAGCCGGACCCTCTGAGCCCCCTTACGGAATCGAACCGTAGACCTTCTCCTTACCATGGAGACGCTCTGCCGACTGAGCTAAGGGGGCCTGCGCGATCACTCGGTGGCCGCGCAGAGGTAAGAGTACACGGCCCTACCGCGCTGGTGAAATCGGATCCCCGGGGACGTCGGACACCCAGCTCAGGGGACCACTCGCAGGCGCGGCAGCTCGTTGTCGGTGATCGATTCCGGGTCGACCTGGGCGCCGAACCAGGCCTCCAGCCGCTCGTACGGCAGCGGACGACTGAACAGGAATCCCTGGCCGATCTCGCAGCCGATGTCCTGGAGCAGTTCCAGGGTCAGCTCGCTCTCCACTCCCTCGGCCACCACGGTCAGGCCGAACTGTTGCGAGAGGGTCACCACGGCGTTGACGATCGCCAGGTCACCGGGATCGGTCGCCATGCCCTGGACGAAGGAGTGGTCCACCTTCACCTCGTGCACCGGCAACCGGCGCAGGTGGGCCAGCGAGGAACTGCCGGTGCCGAAGTCGTCCACCGAGAGCCGTACACCGAGGTCCCGCAGGCGGCGCAGGGTCGGGATGGGCCGGTCGGTGCCGTCCAGCACCCCGGCCTCCTCGATCTCCAGGGTCAACAGCTGCGCCGGTACGTCGTACTCCGCCAGCAACTCGCGCACCCGCTCCGGGAAGTGCTGGTCGTTGAGCGTACGCGCGGAGATGTTGACCGCGACGGCGAGCGACTGGCCGCCGTGCGCCCAGTCGCGGCTGTGGCGCAGCCCCTCCCGCAGCACGAACTCGGTGAGCCGCCCGAGCTGGCCGGTGTGTTCGGCCACCGCGACGAAGTCCTGTGGGGCGACCGTGCCGTGGGTGGGGTGCTCCCACCGGGCCAGGCACTCCACTCCCACCAGACGCCGGTCGCGCAGCGTCACCTTCGGCTGGTAGTAGATCTCCAGTTCGCCGTTCTCCAGGGCGCTGCGCAGGTCGCCGGCGAGACCCAGCCGGTGCAGCGCACGCGACTCCAGGGCCGGCGTGTAGAGCTGCACGCTGCCGGGGACCGACTTGGCGGCCGACGCCGCCACGTCCACCCGTTGCAGCAACGTCGCCGGATCGCTGCCGTGATCCGGATGCACCACCACGCCGACGGCGGTGTCCACGTCCAACGTGAGGGCGTCGAAGACCATCTCGTCCCGGATCTGCTCGCGCAGGTGGCCGGCGAGTTCCACCGCCGCCTCGGCACTCTCCAGACGCAACGTCACCAGGAACTCGTCGCCGCCGGCCCGACCGACCAGGGCCGCCGACGGTACGCATCCACGCAGCCGGTCGGCGACCTCGACCAGCACCTTGTCCCCCGCGGCGTGCCCGAGGGACTCGTTGACCTGGCGCAGGCGGTCGACGTCGAAGAGCAGCAGCGCCACCACCTCGCCGGGGGCCCGGATCCGGACCGCCTCGGTCAGCGCGCCGAGGATCCGACGGCGGTTGGGCAGTTTGGTGAGCCCGTCGTGGTACGCGTCGTGCCGCAACCGGTCGACCAGGCGCGAGTTCTCCAGCGCGACCGCCGCGTGGGCGGCGACCGTCTCGAAGACGGTCACGTCCGCGGCCCGGAACGAGTTGGTGTCGCCGAGCCGGTTGGTCACCTCAAGGGTGCCGATGACCGCCTTGCCGGACCGCAGCGGCACCACGATCACGTCCTTGACCGAGGTCGACTCCAGCGTGTCGCGCAACTCCAGGTCGTCGCCGCCCAGCCGACTGCTGACCGCCACGGTCTCCTGCCGGGCCACCGCGACGTCCCGCAACGCGGCCGGGCTGTGCGTGGAGTCCAGCAGGCCGGGCTTGCCCTCCTGGGCGGTCAGCAGCACCTCCGGGTGGCGGCCCTGGGCCGGCAACCAGAGGGTGGCGGACTCCGCCTGCATCAGGCTGCGGATCCGGACCAGCAACGCGTCGATCAGGTTGCCGTCCGGTCCGCTCTCGGTGATCCCCTTGGTGAACTCGTACATCTCGGCGACCGTGCGGTGCTGCCGGAAGAACTGGGCGTACGAGCCGTAGACCAGCGCGAAGGCGATGCCCAGACCGGCGAAGAGGAACACCGCCCAGGGCGTGCCCTCCAGCGCGATGATGATCACCAGGCCGATGGCGAGGTTGATCGTGACCGCGAGCAGCATCGGCGGCGCCGCCCGGAGCATCTCCCGCCCGGCCTGCCAGCCCTGCACCACGGAGACCACCGCGACCACGGCGGCCAACGCGACGAGGGTGTGCGTACCCACAGCGACAGTCAGCACGGCCCAGGTACCCGGACCGACGCCACCCGGCTGCGGCAACACGTGGTAGACCACGGTCGCCAGAGATGTCGCTATCGCCGCGAGCGCGACGTTGAACCAGAACTTCGCCGGCAGCAGTTTGCGGCGGATCTGCACCACGATGGCGGCGGCCGTGTACGCCAGCACCACCGACAGCGGCGGCAGCAGATAGAGGGCGACGACCAACGGGATCTCGGTCGGCGTGGCGGCGAGCGCCTGACGCCGCACCACGACGTTGATGGTCGGCAGTGCGGCGGCCACCATCGCCGCCGTGAGCAGCAACGTCATCGGCCAGTCCCCCAGGGAGGGGGACGTCGTCAGCCCGAGGATCAGTGAGAAGACGACAGCACCAAGCGCCAACGGCCCGGTGACCAGCCAGGCGTACTCCGTCCGCCGTCGGATGGGGCGGGGGCGAGGCGTCATGGCTCCCCTAGCGACCTGAACTCAGCGGATCCCGGAGGGGCCCGGACGCGCGAAGGCCCGTCAGGGGATCAGCGACCCTAGGGTCGGCATGTTCCACTCGAGACCATTCGCCCTGACATCGAACTCCGCGACCGTGCTCGTCGCGAGAACCAGGCCGGAAACCAGCAAGAGGGAGCCGAGTAGCCGGCCCAAACGTCGAGCAGACATCTGTGCTCCTGAGTGGGGTGAAGGGAACGCGATGGAGGTCCCCCGATGGTGCCACAGCGAGTCGGCCGGTGGAAAGTTCACAGACCTGATGTTGGTCCGGTTGTCGTGCCGCACGACACGTACGTACCCGTCGCGTACAACGTCCGGGCAGGTCAGCGCTGGCAGCGCCGGTGCCACTGAAGAAGAAGACACCAACCACCCATTCCCTACTAAGGCGGCGTAGCGGATCTAGCGGACAATGGCGAAGAATACTTTTGACCGGATAATGCGGAATGGCGGAAGACCTCCAATCACGCCACCGTAAGCGATCAGTTACCCCGCGTCCGCGACCACTCTTCCGCCTGCCCCGCGCCGACCCGCGTCCTCCATCGCGTGGCGGACAGCAGCCGGATCACCAGGTAGAGCACCGCCGGGCCGACACCCCATCGGCGACGGTGTGGAGCCGCACGAACCCAGAGTAGGCCGAACACACCATCGCAGTCACCCCCATGGATGGCCGAATCGTGCCAACCTACACGAAGATGCTGCTCACGGGTACGGCGAGGAGAACTGTCGGGTACCGGCTCCCAGCACCGGAGACACTCGGCGTCTCGCTGGCCAGCCCGTCGGACGCGCACCGCCACGCGACATCGTCCTGGTGGGCACGGGGTACGAGACGGCTTTCGCCCTCTCGGACGGTTCCGCGCGGGTGATCCGTACCCCGATAAAGGTCTGGAGTCCCGTACGCGTCGGCAGGAGCATGGAGCGATGCGCACCGAGGACGCCCGTGCCCGCCTCCAGGAGACCGCCACCCTCTGGAGCGTCGGATCCCGCACCGCAGCCGACGTGATCGAAGCCGGCTGTGACTGCCTCGTGGCCGGCGTGGACAGCCCGACCCTCCGGATCCTGGCGGGGCTCTCATCGCTACAAGGCGGCGACGGGTGGAGTTTCCACTGATGGCCGCCACGGGTGACTGGCGAGCTGTTCTTGGTGTGCAGCAGAGGCAACAGCGGGTTCACCGACGAGGCGGACCCAGCCGCCAACTTTGCGATTCGGCGGCTCCATTGCGGTGTAGCCAGCATGACGATCGCGGTTGAGGGCGGTTCCAGGCCAGCCCGGATGCCACCAAGCGTTCGGCTGATCCTGCAGACCAACACCGGCCCCAAGTTGACCCGTCAGGGATTTTGATCGCCCATAGCCCCGGGCTTCCGAATCCAGCCGATGAACCGCACGTAGAAATACAAAGGGTCAGGTGGAGCGCCGAGGCGAGTCAGGTCGGCTGTTGCCTCCTGAAGCAGGTCGGCCATGTCCAGCCCAAGCATCCTCCCGATGCCGTAGTCCGCCCGCAGATCGGTCCGAGCCTGCCGGCAGGGCCAGCCATGAGCACACGCGGCACAAAACCAGAGGGGCCGCACGGGTGCATGTCGTTGTAGGTGCATCGAGGTTCCTCCCGGGCGCGAGACGGGTGGCACCCCTGGCAGCCGGGCACGGCCTCCAACAGCCAGGGGGCCCGATCTGATCCCACCCCGACACCGATCCAGTTGTCAACCAATCGGGGACCCCCTTTCGGGGACCCCTGCCCGGGGAGCCTAATGCGCACATACCTTCGGCTCTATGGGTGCTGGGAAGGGACCGGGCGAACTGGTCGGCCCGTGGGAGATCGCCAAGATGCTCGGCGTGACCAGGTCGCGTTTCCAGCAGATCGCGCTGCGACCCACCTTCCCCAAGCCCTACCAGGAGCTACGGGCCACCAAGGTCTGGCTCAAGGTCGACGTGGAAGCCTGGATCGCCGAGTACCGACAGCCGCGCCGGGCGGACGACGACGTGGAGGCATAGCCAAAGGGCAGCCCCGGCCAACGGAACAAGTGGGGCAGCCCGATCCGGCGCCCGCAAGTCCCGTTCAGGACCCGCCCGTCGAGAAGTGAGCACCTCGACTCGCCGCCCGTCCGAGGCGTGTTCAACCTGTCAGTCCATCGGGATCAAGGTCAACTGCCAGCGGTCGAGGAAGTGGACCACTACGGCTTCCGCGCCCCGCCGAAGGCTTACAGGGCGTCCGCGATCTTCACCGGGTTAAGCCTGTTGAGCTGCTGCTTCTTGACACCCTCGAACCCGCCGTCCCGCCAAGCATCTTCACACCACACCACTGAGGTCAACTCGACAGCCAGCGGAACACTGCGACGAGTGCCGCCAGGATGGCAATTCCCCAGACAACATTCCGGCCCGTGCCGTCGAAGATCAGGTAGGCGATCTGGGCCACCAGGAAGATCGAACTCAGCATCAGGTCGACAAGGAGGAGAACCAGCGTCAACGCCAGACGTAGCAGGAACCACACGAAACCCAGGCCATACCATTTATCGATCGTTGAGTCGTCGTACGCCCAACGCGTCAGCATGAAGGGCTTGTAGATCGAGGCTTGCCAGCCTTTGCTCCACTTCGCACCAGCTTTCACCCAGAACGGGTCGCCGCTCTCCTTCGCTGTCGCTTCCGATTGCTTGAACTGGATCTTCTTTACGGACCCGCCGGTGATGTCGATCAAGACCTGACCGTCTTTCACCTGGATCATGGTCTTCCCGTTCACAACCACCGTGAGCTGGTCGCGGCCCGTCTGAACCCTAAACACCTTGTCGAACCCGGTCTTACCCCTCTTCCGATCCCGTAGTAGCACGTAGATCGTGCCGCCGTCTCGCGGCGGTAAGGAGTACTCAGCACCGATCGAGAACTCCCCGATAGGGTTGATGAAGCTCGTCTCGCCCTCGACAGCGACACCATCAGGTCCGATCGTCAGCGCTACCGGCAGCAGCACGGGCTTGTAGCGGACCTTGCCCTCAGCTTCTGGATCGCAGCCGGCGAGTACCAGAACAAGGAGCACGAGAACTATCCACACCGTACGGTCACGGAGCGGTCGCGCTCGAATGGTCCGCACGGCCGGCGGTGGAGGCAGAGGCGACACCCGCCTGGTGGCGAGATCTACCTTCAACGTGAACCGCCCGCCTGGTCCGCGCCTCCCGACGCCAAACCAACTATCCTACGTCGCCACATAATTACGAGTGTCCCGTAAGCGGTCAAGGCAACGCGCTTCGTGGCCCGACGGGGAAGCCGGAGAGCCGCCCGCCGACCTCGCAGCCGCCGTGCGCTGATTGCGGGCCAACACCATTGACCTGACCCCGCTAGCCGACGCTGCACTGGCCAGGAAGGCGCTCGATACGCTTGCCCTCCGGATGGATGGCACTCCCGCGTCCAGCACGATCGCCTGAAGAAACTGGCCGTCTTCTCCGGTGCCTTCAAGTACGCGGTGGAGCTGCGGCTACTCGATGCCCCCGTGTCGCTTTGAGCTGGACCGTTCCGAAGACGGCCGATGAGGTGGACCGCCGGACGGTGGTTGGTCAGCCCAACAAGGCGCGGGCGCTGATCGCCAAGGTGGGGCGCACCGCGCCCGAGCTGGAAGCGTTCTTCGGATGCATGCACCACGCCGCGCTACGGCCCGAGGAAGGTGCTTCACCTGAGGGAAGACGAGTACGAGCGGCCCGCCCGGCTTGGGAAGGTGGGGCGTGTTACGTCTAACCGGCTCAACGGTGGCCGTGGGTCGCGACTGGGACAGCGTGCACGTCCTCATACGGGTCTACGCGAAATGCGTCTACAGCCAGGAGGGAGCCGCGCGGAGAAGGATTGAGGCCGCTTTGGCGCAGGTGCAATGACGGGATTCTGACACCTGCCGCCGCCCTCCTCGCTTAGAAAGTTTACCCGGCGAGGGTCGGCGTTGGGTGATGCCGGGCGGAGGCAGGACAAGGCTGAACTGTGTTTGCCTGCCTACGCCCGGCGAGGCGTCTCGGCCGAAAGTGGCAACCAAGGGAGCCAAAGGGGCGATCAGGCGGGGACGTGAGGACTCGCCCTAGGTCCCTGGAGTCACCTCTATCCACCAAACCACTCGTTCCGCCACGATCACTTACCGTGGTACGACGTATACATGAAGTCAGAAGCCACGCCGGCCGCCGCCCCTCCCAAACTCCGCTTCAACTGCTATCTGTTGCGCCAAGGTCTGCCAACGATCGAGGCCGCCCTACGCGCCCCGTACCGCCCAGGCGGCAAAACAGGTATGTTGCCCATTCAACCAGCGGGCGGAGCGCCACCGGGAACAGTTGGCTACTTCAGCACCCCGAAACAAAAGGTTCCCCCGTGGGCTAGAGCCCTCTCGCCAATCTTCCCTGCGCTTTCCCAGGCACAGAACCTATCGAATCGATTCGTAATCTTCCTTCCAGTACAAAATCGATGGTTCGCCGTGTGCTTCGGCTACGGAAGCTCAGCCTTGGAGTGGAGCGCAATCGAGGCAAACTTCGGCCTCCGTTTCGCAGCACGACGCATGAGCCCTAAATCGCTCCGCGAGTTCCGCAGCAGAAGGGTAGGTGCGTCAAATCGCGCCCAAGCCGTGCAACTACCGCTCGGAGGTGACCTGAAAGACCTTGACGTTGGAGCACTAGAAGGCGAATTTGTTCGACGCCTGGTTGGAACACTAGACGAGAGCAACGGAGCCGAGTTCGCCGACGTTGACGCGGTGGCCGCAACCGACGCCATATCATTCCGAGCCCGCACCGACCTTGAGAAGATCCAAGGAACACTTAGTCGGATGCTTGCCGAGATTGAGGCTGGCACGGCCACCGAGGGACTAAAGTTCGTTGACTCTCTAGAACCACTTCGAGTCAAGAGCGAGCAGACAGCCCAGCTTGATCGCCACCTAGCACAAGCACTCTTCGCCGGGGTGCATGGCTTTGCTGAGTTCGACGATGAGTTGAGCAGTCTGCAGGACCACCTGCTGGAGTTCTCTTTCCCCGATGCACTGACGACAGACGAGATAGACGAAATCCGTCTGTACCGCGGAGAACGATCGACGCTTCTATCAGAGCCCTCCATCGCGGGTGTGCGTGACGCACTCAACGAGCTTAAAGGCAGGCTAACGGCTCGATCGCTTGACAACATCAAGTTGATGGCGTTCGACAATGAAGGTGAAGCCAAGAGCCCACATATGACGCTGCGCCACTGGCTGATATTTGAGTCGGGTAACGAGGAGCGGCGCTTCATCCTCACACTCGGTCGATGGTTCGCTCTAAACGAGGCGTACACGCACAAGCTCGATGACGACCTAAGCAGAGTCGATGACCTGACAGATGTCCTCAAACCGCCCGTATGGGAGGGAGGGAAAGCAGAGGGCGCGTACAACGATGACTTTCAGGACGCTCACTCGAATACCACCATCATCCTCGATAAAGTCAAAATACGGTCAGAAGATGGTGACGAAATCGAAGCATGCGATGTACTTCATCGCGACGGATTCTTAATCCACGTGAAGAACTACAAGAAAAGCCAGACCCTCAGCCACCTGTTCTCCCAAGGTCTCGTTTCCGCGCTAAGCCTGCGCGGCGACTCCGTGTACCGCGACAACTTTCTCCGAGCTGTGCAGGGCATCGACCCAGCCTTCGTACCTATAGCCGAGAAGGCTCCCGAAGTGGTCGTTTATGCGATCGGCGTGCAGAAGGACCGACCAGTACCACTAGGGCTTCCGAGCTTCAGCAAAGTAAACCTACGCGACTTCGTGAAGCGGGTGAGGGGCACCGGAGCGCGTCCCGCGATCTGTCGGATACAAATCACCGACTCTGCCGGGAGCCCGGAACCCTCTGGCGACGTGCAGACCGTTCCGGTGGAGCAGTCCGAGGTCTCGTCCCACCGTCCCCCCGCTCCGAGGAAGGCCGAAGATGGCACGCATCCCAGCCAGACGTAGAACTGGACGGGCAGGACAGGCGATCATGACGACACGTATGCGGCACGACCGGTGAGACGCACCGCCCTTGAGTGAGAACCAGTGGGACTAACAAGAACGGCCCCTGATCAACATCTCTGATGGTCAGGGGCCGTTCTCGCACCTGGTGGCGGGTAGAGGATTCGACGAGCTCTGCAGCTTTCGCGACGATTTACAGGGCATCCGGAATCTAGAGCCGATGCAGGCCATAACCTGCGGCAATCCACTCAGCAGATCGCTCCAGCACGTTAAGCGCCCACCATACGCCCACATCCGCTCCTCGCACCCCCCGGCAACTCGGCCAGCGCCGCGTGGGACCTGGTCTCGCTTCCGCTCCGTCACTCCGATGTCTCGGGACCGGAGTATCCATCAGCACGCAGCTCGCCGCACTTTACCCACGCTGTGGTCCCATCGGGGAGGAGCAGTTCGACCTGCGCTTCATCGCCCTCATCGCCTGGTTGCCGGATATCGGCCACTCTTGCCCTGCCGTGCTCGCTATGAACAACCCAGGACCCGACGGATACAGCCCCACCGCTCGCTTCGACCACTCCGCGAGTGACGGCACTAGCCAGCCCCAGGGACCAGTCTTGAAGCATCTCAACTTGACGCTTAGCCGACTTTGCAAGCGACAGCATGCGGGTTCGAGAAGGCCGCCCGCGCCAGCTCAGACGAACCGAGTCGTTCATTATTGAATGACTATTTGACTTCAAAACAACCAATGCTGCTTGAAGATCCGCTAGCTCTACCGCCACCTCCTCGGCCTGCGCACGCAGATCCTCAAGACGCCGCTGGCGCGACTCCCTACCCTTACCCTCCCTATATCGACCCTCCAACTCGTACACGAACATATCGATCGCCCCCTGCAAGCGCTCGCTTTCCGAACGGAGATCATCAGTCTGGCGAGACGCTAGTTCGGCCATAGTTTCTAACAACGGCGCTTGGACAAAGATTGCCCGGGTGGCAGCCCTCGACGCCTGAACGGCAGAATCTTCGGCCTGGCGAATAGTCTCCTCGCTGACATCCGTTTCAAGAAAGGACCGTGCATGATGTAGCAACGATTGGGTCTGCATGATGATCGCAGGCACCCCCGCCACCTCCCGCGCTTCAGCAATCAAGCTAGGGTGACCGCAGATCGTCTGCCCTTTCATGCGGAGAAACCAGTCTTCCTTCGCGTCTCTCGTCACGAAGAGCAGAGGCAGCTTACGCATCGCCGCCTCTTGTAAGGTTTGATACCAGACAAGATAATCGCCAGCGGGATCGCTCTTTCCGCCATCTTTATAACCCGGAGGTTCCTGCGCTTCGACTCGCCGCACGGCTTCTTCGCGGACAGCGTCCAACTCTCCTGGCTCCAGTGGCTCGCCAACACGGCCAGAAAAGAGACGTTGCAGCCTTTCAAGAATCGGATCCTGAGCAAAGCCGCTCGACGAACCGTGCGCCGAGCGCAGTTCTGTCATTACCCGCTCAGCGTCATCCAGCCCTCGCGAGACCAGTTGCAGCAACTCATCGCGCGCCTCAGTAGGAAGGAGAACTCGCTTAGCCAACTCCCTAATCCTTGAAACCACGGCAGACTGAGACTGGCGCACCTCGTCAATCGTCTTTAATACTTCCTGGTAACTCTCCTCTTGATTCGACATGACACTGAGCCGATTCCTGTGGAATTCGAGGCGGACTTGGTGCGGAATCCAAAGCCGTTCACCAATCCGCTCAAGCACATCAAAGAGATCGTTCCTCGCTGGCGCCGCGAATCGGTATAGTTCGAGCAGAACATTGCTGTCGAGCACGACGAGCCCTTTGGTGATGGTGAACTTGACCGCCTCAGCGTCCGGAACAAGATAATGCTCGAAGCCGTCACTCAGACCAGGCATTTGGAATCCACCCATAATCGCGGAACGCCACACGAAGGACGCACAACGTTACGACAATCCGCCTTGCGCCGCCAGTTGGATAAAGCGGCGCATTGGGACAATAGGTGTTCAGGTCGGCATCGAAGCAAGGAGCCCAATCATCGGAGCGCATCGCCGACCTTGTCGTTCATCGTGTCGTCGCCGCCGTCGATGCAGTTGGCGTAGAAGCGGAGCAGGACGGCGACGCCGTGGCCCAGGCGTCGGGCTACCTCGGTGGGTGGGACGCCGGCATTGAGCCAGAGCGAGGCTGCGGCGTGGCGGAGGTCGTACGGGCGGCGGGCCAGCGGCGAGGCGGCCTGGGTTTCGGTCAGGGCCTTGTCTCGGGCGAGCTTCCACCAGCGGTCATAGACCGACTCGGAGGGGGGCCGCCATGCAGACCTCGGAAGAAGCGACCATCCGGACCAACGCTCTGATTCTCGACGTGAGCGCAGAGCAGCTCGACGAGGCGGGGCGGGATCGGGACCGTACGAGTCTCGGCTCTCCCCCGGTGCTTGAGTCCGCGCCGCTCGTGGGAGCCGCCGTCATCAGTTCAGTGGGAGCCGGCGCGCGGGGAGGTACCGGCGAGGACCAGGCGGCCCCAGCGGTATTCGATCTTGTGGTGATCGCAGGATCGGGAGGGCTTGACGGCCGCCAGGTCGTCGAAGTCGTTGCCGCAGTCGAGGCAGCGGCCGGAGAGGTCGCAGTCGTCGCGCCGGAGGTCGGCGGCCTCGGAGGGGCGCATACCCGCGTAGTAGAGGCAGCCGAAGAAGGCGGTGACCTTGTTGGCGCGTTTGCCCAGAGATTTCACCGCCTCAAGCAGCGCGGCGACCTGGGCGGGACTTGCCACCACCCGGCGGTCGATGGACTGCGCGACCTCGGGGGCGGTCCACTGGACGCGGTCGACAGGGTTGGAGTCGATCAGCTCCAGCTCGACGGCGTACCCGAGGGCGTTGTAGAAGGTCGCGCGCTTGCGCTGGACGGTGGAGGCAACAGCGGGTTTGCCGTCGAGGCGTACGCAGTGGCTGTCGAGGACGCGGCGGACCACGGCGGGTGAGTCCAGCTCGACGACGGGGAGGGAGGCGGTGTCAAGAGCGCCGCGCGCTGCGCGGCGCGGGCGCGGTCGACCGCCCGGCGGTGAGCCGCCGGACAGCCGCGCCCGCCCTGAGTGCTGACCGGCATCGGGCCTCACCTCCTGGACGTCACCGCAGCCAGAGCTTGCCCTCGCGCATCCTGTCGACCATCCACCGGCTGTAGCCGCTTGCCCGTACGACGGACTCGATCTTCGAGGCAGACGCGTGCGACGGCAGGAGTTGCGTAACGAGTCGGGCGATCGCGTCCCGCGTGTCCGCCAGCTCAGTGGTCATCCGGCGCTCGGCATCGCCCAGCCGCCGCAGCTCGTCGTAGCGCCAGTCTTCAGGCGGCTCGGGAGAGTCAGACACGGAACAAACCGTGAATGAGGGAACAGCGGGGAGTCCTCTCATTTGCCGCCCGGTGCCCCGACGCCAGGCGGTACGGAAGCCGGCGCGGCTGGCCGTCGTCGAGGTCTGGGCTTCCGACTGCCGTGCCAGGCCAAGAACGGGACTGACTTGCCCCCGAGCGTCCCGATGACGGCCCGTACCGCCGCGCCCCACCATCGACCCGCCCCGCGCCCGTACGCCGTCCGTAGCCGCCCAGGACCAACCCGCCCGCCCCCCGGAAGCCCGCGCCCAGGCCCCGCCGTCGACCGCCAGGACCAAGACCGACCCGCCCACTATCTGCCCACTGGGAGCTGTAGACGGCCGGATCTTGCTGGACTGAGTGAGACTCAACGAGATCAGCCCCTGACCCAGGATTCCCAGGTCAGGGGCTGATCTCGCACCTGGTGGCGGGTAGAGGATTCGAACCTCTGAAGCTTTCGCGACGGATTTACAGTCCATCCCTGACCAAGCGTCCAAGCAGGCAAGACACGATCGATGCCCCGTACGAAGACACGTATGCGACACGGCAGACCCAGAGGAGGAGGCCATGTGGGTGTGCCCAGAGTGACCTCAGGGTGGCAGTATGCCGTGAGGGTCTCTCAGTGGATGGGCAGACTCTCATCCCTCAGGTGGCTTGGAGGCCCTCCTTGATGCTGGCTTCTATGCAGGACGACGCGACTCGCCGTCGGCTCGGCCGAGCAGTGCTCTTCATCCTCGGACAAGCGCCGACGATTACTGAGCCTGTCGTCCGGGCTGACATCGCAACCCTCCTACTCGCCGGACAGTCGATGGACTTCGCAGCGAAGCTCCAAGGGTTCGGCAGTCAGGTCAGCGGGCCACTCGCACGGCAGTACGCTCGCCAGGGAGGATTGAGCGAGCGTGACCTTATGATCAATATTCTTCCAACGCTAAAAAGGGCTGACGTGCTGGACTACGTTGTAGACGCGAGTGGCGATCTCGCGCACGTAGACGAGTACGTCGGCGTTACCAGCAGCGTTATCGAGCAGACCTTTAGGGTTCTCCACCTGCTCAACCCGAGCGACCCCGAACTTGCAGTGCTTCACAGTGTCGAGATCGCCGCCTGGGCTCCCCTAACTGAATCACAACATCTAGAGCAGGTGACCAGGCGAGGACTGGGAGATGCGGCAGCAGCTGCGGGGCTTCGCCTTGCTCGTGCAATCGGGATTAACAAGGTGGTTCCGTCGTCAGAGCTCCGCGAGGGCGTGATTTTCAATCCCCACGTCTGGGGAACGGGGCAGGTCAAGATCGCGGAGTTTTTACGGAACCTCCCTCCCAATGAGCGGGACGTCCTTCTCGGAATCTGCGAACAGGCTTCTAACCAGCCCGGTGTCCTGTTGGATCAACTCGGAGCCACTTCAAGCGTGCTGACCAGTGCACGGAAGGTCGGCCTGATCCAGGCAGCCACAGTCAAATCGAGCGCTGGCGGCGGGCGCAACAAGACTTATGTCTTCTCGCCGCTCTCGCAGACGGAAGACGATCTAAGATCGACCACTGAAGCACTTCACTTCCGCAAGCTCTTTCTCGCGCACATACTCTTTGGTCAAGACCAAGCTCAGCTCGGTGGCGGCAGAATCCAAAACCCGGTTGCTTTACTGCGAGCTCTCCTGAATCGAGGCGAAGTGGGTCCTGCAACTAACATCGCCACGGACTATCACCTAGTTGAAGCCTACGGCATCGTGCGTGTTGAGGAGCTAGGGAACGGGCGCGGCGTCCTCAAGTTGATTAAAAGGGAGGTGGTAGAAGGCAGCCTCGACTGGCTAACTGCCCACCTAGGCAACGCACCGCCAACCGGACCGGTTGGGGTAAAACTACGTCATACGCCTGGAACCTTCATAACCCCCGAAGGCGACCGGGCGACAATTCCTGATGATGCCGCCGCAGCGGAAGTGACGAAGGCAGCGATCCTTAGCCTGAGAGAGGAGGCGCAGCGTGCAGCGAGGCTCGACAGCCCGTTCGGCTTCTAAGGCTGAGGGGCGCAGCCAGAACAGCGCAGAACGTGGCCACGAGATGGAGGCCCGCGTTGCGCAACTCTGGTTTTGGGAGGGGTACTTCGCACGTCGAGGCATCAATCTAGAAAGGCATTATCATCCAGATCCACTGCTAATCACCGACCTCGACCTGATGGCATTCGATTTCAACCCGCAACTCGCACGAACGAAGCATATCGGCGAGGTAAAGACGGGAACCAGCAGGAATGCCAAGCCGCTCGACCGGCTCATTTGGCTGTCCGGGCTTAGGCAGGTTGTCGAAGCCGACTCTGGAGAACTAACTACCGCCATCACACCGTCTGACCGCGTAAGAAGTCTAGGCCGAAGTCTAGGGATCACCACTCAATCACTTGCCGACTTCGAGCGGCGAGAGAAGGATGCTGTAGCTGAACTTGACGGACTGGGATCGCACGGGATCGCCGCCGCGGAGACCACAAAGCAAGTTCAAGTTATCTGCAAGCGCGACCCCGAGCTAGAACGAGCGTTCTGGTTTCTTCGAAGTGAAATCTGGTTCCTCAAACCATTCGTAGCCGTTAAGCAGACCCTCGATTTGATGCGCCGCCTCAGCAGGCGATGGACGCCCCGCCTTGAGGACGACGATTCGACAGCAATACGATGGCTCATCTCGGAAGCGGCTAGCGTCTTTACTCTCAACGCGGTAACAATAGCTGGCCTGGGCTTCACCCTTAGCAAGGAGCAATTCTCCTCGCTTGTCGTGGATAGCCTTTCCGAGGGAATCGTTCCTTCACACCAGGCCCGCCGCTTCTCTGAGTCTGTCGACCGATACGTCGCGGGCCTACTTGCAGCAGCAGAAGCGCCGGCCCAGATCCGAGTAGATGCTGTGGGAGCCTTCTATCCGAAGCCACCCGACTACGCGGAGGCGTTTGCCGAGTTCGCATGGAGGCTCGCACAGGCACCGGTCGCGGCACGCAACCTGCCACGGCAGGTAGACTTTCTTGTTTTTGAGCGTGTAGTTAATCGGCAAGAAGCCCACTGGATGGCCGTTTTTAAGCTCGGTCTGCGCCGTCAGGACGGTGTGAGACTTCGGCGCTTGGCGGCAGCATTCCTGAGAGGCGCGAACGCGACAAGCGAGGTTCTAGATGTAGCTCTGAACCGACAGGTTCAGCTCGAACAGCAACAAGAAGGATCGACCTCACAAACACAGCTAGAGCAGCAGTCACTCTTTACTGAAGCCTCGCTCGAATCCCCCGCTGAAATCTATGTCGCCCGCTTACGAGAGGCGATTCTTCGAAGATTGCCCGGCAATGCAATTGTGAGCAATAAAGAGGGCGAGCCAGACATCGTTTATGTTTCGGACGACGGCCGCAAGGCGATAGTCGAGGTGAAGCACCGTCTCAGCGGAGCTCTCGGAACTAGCGAGGTTATGTCCGCCAAGAGCCAACTCGATCGAATCAGCGAAGATAACGCCTGCCTGCTAGTCACGAACGCCCCCCTCTCTGATGAAGTGCGCCAGCACAACGCCTCAAATCCTGAACTCGCCCAAGGAATTGAAGTTGTCACCTGGAACGACGATCGCGACGATGGCTTGCTGGCACGAGCACTGATGCGGATTCTCCATTGAGCGAACCCTAAGCCGGCGAACCGTTTGCACCGGCGAGGCGCCCCATCGCCGAGGGACCGCCTAGCAAAGAGAACTTGACCTTTGGGATTGTCGCGACCAGCACCGCCGCCCGGGCTGGACTACTCGTGAACTCCGCCATTACCACTGGTTTCCGGTGCAGGCTCTATCCGGGCAAGCCTTTTCGCCTTTGCGTAGGCGACCCTCGCTGGTGACTGAAATACCTCCAGCAGCACCTCGTCCATCAGCGTAAGGACCAATTCTGCGTCTTCGACGGCCACGGGAATAGTGAAGTCCCCGTGGGCCATTTCGTTGCCGAGGTGTCGAATCTCATGCGCGGCCTCCTGAATATGCCGTCGAATCAGGCCACTATCGGCCATTGCGTCAATCTTGGCATTGAGGCTACCGGCTGCAATCTGCTTCTCCTTTGCCGTCGCCTCGATCACCGACCGGGCAAGCAGCACGGCAGCGCGATAGCACTTTGTCTGCATCGCCCGATGGGCCTCTCCAGCCGTATCAGCGAGTGTTTCTGGCACATCCGGAAATCTCTTTCCGGCAGCATAGGCCGGCATCCAGTGCAGTTGATCGTTATGCAAGCCGAGCAACTCATAGACTTCCCGGCCCGACAGCCCTTCCTCGTACTCGTAAGGCGGATGCCGAAGGGTGAGGTGAGCGAGCGTGATCCGGCGGCAAGCGGCACAGGTGAACGCGCCCATGGCCGTAAGCACATGGCGGTCTGGGCCGCCAGCACTCGGCATTTCTTCCCACCGAAACGTCCCCCCGGAGCTCCACTCCTGCATGTGCGCGAATCGGCCGCACCAACCGCACTCCGTGCTAACCATGCAGCGACCTTACGCGATAGCGCACTTTTCGGTAAACGCCAATCGCCTAGCCACGCGGCCACGCCTCCCACGCGTCCGTCAAGATTGTGCCCAAATTGGACCTTGTGGGTGTCCAGCCGAGGATGGCGCTGGCACGGCTGATGTCTGCTACTAGTTGCGGCGGCTCTGGTTTGGGTGGTTGCCGGTGAACGGTGACGTGGTGATTGGTGACCTGCTCGGCGTTGGCCACTACAGCAGCCATGCTCGTACCAACGCCTGAACCAAGGTTGATGGTCTGGCAGGTACCCGGGGTACAGGCGGAAAACGAAAGACGGATAGCTGTGGCTACATCGGCCACATGAACAAAGTCCCGTACTGCCGATCCGTTACCGTTGATAGTGATGTGGTTCATTTGCCCACTGATCGCTCGGAAAATGTTCGGGATAATCCGCGAGCGATCGGTGTCAGTGACTCCGTCGACTGCTCCGGCGATGTTGAAGGGACGGATCGTCACCGCCCCGATTGCTCCAGTGGCAGCATAAGCCGCAACCATGTGTTCGGCTGCAACCTTCGATGCCGCGTACGGACTCTCGGGGTGCAGGTCAAGGTCTTCTGAGAGCGTGCCGTAGCGCTGTGAGCCATACACGATGTTGGTGGAGGCAAAGACCAAGGCGATCGACGCTGCGGCGCTCCCTACTGATTGGAGTGCCAGAAGTAGATTCAGGGTGCCGCCCGCATTGACATCGAAATATCTTAAAGGATCAGCAAACGAGTCTCGACCGCTGGTTAGTGCGGCGAGGTGCACCACCCCCTCGTACCCGCCCTGCTGCACGATTTCAGCGACCCGGGAGCGGTCCCGAATGTCTCCCTTAACCATCTCGATCCCAGCTAGCAGGGTGCGGTCGCGGCGGCCACGGGTCATGACGGTGACCCGGTGTCCAGTGGTGATCAACTCACGGGCGACAGCGTGGCCGAGGAATCCCAGGCCGCCGGTTACCAGTACGTGCACCTCAGCCTCTTTCCAGAATCGTGCGACGGTGTTCCCACGCGAGCTGGATACATCCGGCCGCTGCCGGAGCCAGCCGGCCGCTGGCGGTCAGTTCGTCAATGGTGTGCCGGGTGAACGGGAGCGCCGAGGTCGGCCGTACCCGCCCGGTTGTCACCACGGTCCCCTCGACGTTGGCGCTGACCATGTTGGCGAACAGCTGGTCATAGGTGGGGCCGTCAAACACGGCGACGGTCAGGATCTCGCCCCACAGGGTGAGAGCGTCGAGCGCCACCCCCAGGCAGAAGACTCGCACCCCGCCGGCCGCGTAGGCCCGATCGAAGGCCGCCAGCGGTTCGGCGGTGTAGTCCGCCGGCTCGCCCTCGCCGCCATGCTCGGCGTTGCCTAGGAACTCCTCGCTGTACTCCCGCATCATGTTGCGCCACAGGTCGAAGTCGGCCGACTGAGCGGCAGGTAGGACGCTCGATGGCTGGAAGACTCCTGCCGGCATGATGTGCAGCATCCCCCCGGCCACGGCCACGTTGCCGGCCGCGCGGTTGTGCAGCACGAAGGACACCCCGTCGTCGTCGACCCGCAGGGTGAGCGTGTCGGTTGACGGCGCGGTGGGTCGGTGAGCGGGCGTGAACGGGTCGCCGACGAGCCGACGGAAACCGAGGTTCCGCCAGGATGCTGGCAGGATGCCGCTCCCGTCGCCAGCCACGTGGTACATAGCCATCTCGTGCGCCAGCGCTTCTGAGACGTCAACGCCACCGAAGTATGTGCCCGTGGTGAAGGTCAGAGCCTGGTCGGGCTGGCTCCAGTCGACTCCCGCGAGGTGCCAGGCGAGCCGATTCTCAAGGAGTCGGGGCTGTTCGACATCCCGCAACGCGAGGCTGTAGCGCTGGTGTCGGCGCCCGTCCGACGCCAGCGGTCGTACGCAGGCCGACGCATCCTCAGTCCCGTTGACGACAGGTGCGGTCCCCTCCGGCGCGACACCGATGTCGAACTGCCTCAGCTCGATGGGGGTCGACGGCAACCACTCGGCTGGTGCGATCAGGCCGCTGTCGCCTACTCGGTGCTGCACGTCGTAAAGGCGCGCCGCTTCCCGGGCGAGCTGCACCCGGTGGATGTTCAGCTTCCGCCGGATGGCCCGCCACTCTTCCTGGCTGGCCTCTACGTGTGGGTGAGACTCGGCATCCTGGTAGATCGCGAAACCTCCAGAGTCGTCGCTCTCGGGACTGTCGCGTTGCTGCGGAGTGACGCGTTGCCGGGTTAGGCCAAGATCCTGCACGGACACGCCGAAGTGCTCGGCGAGGAGTTGCCGGTAGAGCGCAGATGGGAACGTGATTCCCCGCTCCCATCTGCTTATCTGATTGGCGGTTATGGCCAGCCGCTTCCCGCGCTCCGCACCGCGACGGTTCAGCCCTTCTGCCACGTCCTGTTGAGTCTCACCCGCAGCATCACGAAGGTTGTAGAGCGCGTGGTTCGGAGTGGCGTCTTTGGCGCGACCTGGCACGATGGCCCTTCCTCCGCTGGCGTAGGCATCGACTGCCGGACCCCCACGCCTAGTCGATGCCTAGTGGACGGTGCTTACCCGGCTGGTGAACGGCGTTCGGATGCGCGTCCGGAACTGGTGTCCTTGTCCCCATGACCGACATCGACCGCGATCCGCTCCACGGCATCCGCGAGCCGCCGAACCTCGGCGTGGAGTTGATCCAGCCGCGCGAGCACCAACGAAGAACTGTCCGCTTGGCCAGCGCTGCCTGCACCGCTCGGCGGCGTGGCCCCGGTCAGCACAGAACGAAGGTAGTCGTCTGGCCAAGCGAGTGCCTGAGAGATCGCGGCGAGCGTACGAGCGGACCGCTTGCGGGTCGCGGTTGCATATTGCAGCTCACGCAGTGTCGCTACAGACACTTTGGAACGTTCGGCCAACTCCTGCTGAGTGATCGGCAACTCGGCCATCCGGTTGTTGATCGCACTGGCCACGGCCTGCCAATCGTCCACCCGACGCCTCCCTGTCTGACTGCCTGATCCGCTGATCCTAGTCCCTGCCCTTCGTTGACATCGCGCAACTTCAGCGCTAATTTTAGCGCTGAAATCAGCTACGCCGCCCGGTTGGCCCCGGGGAAGGCAGTGCTTCGCAGCGCTGCGCGCCCACGAGCCACCAGCGCACTTGTGCCATTGAGAACTTCACAGAGGTCCGGGACGCAGGGAGATTCGTCTTTCCGATTGGTCCCGATGCGTGCGATCTAGGGATGGCAGGCGAGCGTCGGCTGTTGACGTGTCCGACCGCAAGACTTGTCCGCTTTTAGGGGTTTGGCCCCTTGCTTGCCCTACCGAGGGTCGCCCGGCGTGCCAGCGAGGCACGCCCTGTTGATCGCCCCGGAGTACGGCCACGCGTTGGCCGTGCTCCGGCTGTTCTTCGACCTGATTCCCCCCTGTGGAGGTGAGCCGTCATGGCCGTGAGCGTCTTTGCTGCCGTTCGAATTTCCACCAAGAGCAATGCCACCTGGAAGACCTGCGTGCGGTGCAAGCGGCTCGCTCCGCTGGTTGCCGATGAGCGTCACTGCCGGGCGTGCCCGGCGGTGCGTTCTCGCCGTTCTGAAAGGAACCGAACCCAGTGATCACCGACCGCAACGCCACCGCCGGGCCGACCGCCGCCGACTTGGCCGCGATCGACACCGAGTGGCCGCTGATCGCCGCTGAGCTGGACATCCTCGACGCGGAGATCACGCTCATCTACGCCGAGGATCACGGCGGTCCGACCGCCTTGGACTGGCGCAGGCTGCGCCGGGCCGAGTCCCGCGTGACCCGCGCTGCCGCCGAGGTGGCGACCCGCACCACCGGCCCGGATCGCGCTGCCTGATGTCCCGCATTCGCGCCGCCTTCCACGACCCGGACGGAACCCGCCACGGAATCCCCACCTACTGGTGGAAGGGAGCCCCGCCCGGCTACGCCACCCGCCGTCAACTCCGCGCCGCCGGACTGCGGCCCGCTGGTCAGCCGGTGGCCGCACAGATCCTCTGGCGCGGCGTCGGCGGCGTCCGGACCGCCTACCTGTACCGGGTGGACCTGGCCCGGCCGAAGCGCACCGCCACCCCCGCCCAGATGCGCGCCATCACCGCCGCCCTGACCGCCCGCCGCACCTGCCGCGTCTGCGGCGAGATCCGGCCCTACTGCATTCCGCGCTCACTCGGTGAGTGCGTCGACTGCGCCTATCCCGAAGGAGTAGCCCCGTGAGCACCCGTAAGAGTCGCCGCGCCGTGCTGGCCGAGCTGCTGTTGCTGGCCGACCCGAAGCACATCCACACCCACACCGATGGCGTGTCGCTGGCCTTCGACTTCGACAGCATCGCCGCCCTGCGGTCCTGGCTGCACCTGGCCGGACTCACCGACCCGAACATGCTGACCGCCGAGCGCACCGGCACCACCGACGACGGCCGCCACTACCGGACGATGTACGCCTACCCGACCTGGCACGGGTGGGAGATCTACGCCTACGCCAAGGAAAACACCACCGGGCCGGTTCTCGCCCCGGCTACCGTCGACCGGCTCTCCACGCTGGCGGTGGAGGGATGACCGGCCGTACGTTCACGCACCCGTCCGTGCTGGCCGGTGTCGCCGCCAATGCGTCGTGGGCCGATCCGAGGATGAACCCGGCCGACATCGACTGGACGACCCGCCGCGCCGCCGCCGCGATCCAGTTCCCGCTGGTGGATGGTCGGCCGGTCAATCCGTACGCGCCGACCGGTATCCGGCACGGCCGCAACGAACTCGGCCACTGGGGCGAGCAGCAGTGCGCCGACGCAATCGTCACGGTGGTAGGTCCGGGGGGGGGGTGGCCGGTGGCTACTGCTGATCGAGCGCGACGACGACCACGGTTGGGCACTGCCCGGCGGCCATGTCGACCCGGGCGAGAACCCCACCGATGCGGCGTTCCGGGAGCTGGCCGAGGAAACCGGGCTGACGCTCGGCCCGACCAGCGAGCGCTACACCACTTTGCCAGCCCGCTACGTGCCTGACCCCCGCGCTTCGGATGAGGCGTGGATGGTCACCACCCCGGTTCGCATCGACCTCGGCGGCGGCCACTACACGCTGCCCGCCGTGACCGGTCAGGACGACGCTCGCCGCGCCCGGTGGCTGCCCGCCAACGACTACGCCCAACTGACCCGCTACCTGGCCGAGATGCACAGCGGCCAGGTGTTCCCGGCCCACCGCGATCTGCTCGCCGACATCCTCAACCACTGACCGGAGGTCACTTTGATGACTGCCCCCACCCTGTCGGCTTACCCCAAGCCGGTGGATGAACTGGTACCCGCCGCGCGGGACCTGGCCGACCGGCTCGGTGAGGTCCCGTCCCGCAACCGCATCAAGAAGGAACTGCGGGTCGGCGGACCGAAGGCCGACGCCATCCTGGCCGAACTGACCCGCACCCCCGACACGCCCCCGACGCCCGACACCGACCCCACCCCCGAACTCACCCCACCCCCGGCGGACCCGGCGGTCCCGGTCGAGTCCACCCCGACCGACGCAGCCGACGCCGTCCCGGTGGTGCACTCGCCGCCGCCCGTCGACACCATCGCGCCGCCGGTGGAGGCGCAGCCCGTACCCGTCGTAGACCCGGGCACCAACATCACGCCCCGGCCCGCCCGTCGCGCCGTGGTGTGGCCGGTGGTGCTGCTGGCGATGCCCGCGTTCGTGGCCATCTGGTCCGGGTGGGTCGGGCTCGGTGAACTCACCGGGTTCGGGGTGGTTCACCCCCTGCCGGGCATCTGGGACAGCTTCTCCATCAACTCCGCCATCACCCTTCCCATCGGTGTGGAGACGTACGGCGCGTACGCCCTCTACGTGTGGCTGTCCGGCCGCGTCCCACCCCGCGCGCTGCGGTTCGCCAAGTGGTCCGCCATCGCCGCACTCCTGGTCGGCGCACTCGGGCAGGTGGCCTACCACCTGCTGGAAGCGGCCGGTGTCACCTCGGCCCCGTGGTGGATCACCACCGCCGTGGCGTGCCTGCCGGTCGCCGTTCTCGGCATGGGCGCCGCCCTGGCCCACCTGGTCCGCGAGGACCACTGACATGGCCAGGAAGACCAGCGTCCCGAACACGATCAGCGACCGGCAGATGGCCGACCTGAGCCGACGTGCGCAGAAGGCCAACCCGCAGATGTTCACCGACGCCGCGATCAAGCGGCGGTTGGCCTCCCAAGGCCAGCAACACAAGGCCGACCAGAGCTAACCCCGAACCCCGCGAGAGGACTCACCAGTGAGCAGCGACAACGACTTCCAGGCGTTCCGCCGATCCGGACACACCGGTAAGACCCGATCGGTGAGCGAGCCGGGTACCGCCGAGCAGGCCCGCCACGCCGCTGACGCGAAGCGGCAGAAGCTGCGGCAGGGCTCGTCGGACACCTTCGAGGTGCGCAAGCCCCGCACGAAGTAGCCCCGCCCGGCGGCACAGCCCCTACGGCCTCAGAAACCAGTGCTGTGCCGCCGGTCCTCATCCCCGTTCAGCCCTCACGGACCCTGGGAGAGAACCCTCATGTTCGCAGATCCGACCGGCACGGGCGCTATCGCGTTCGCCGCAGTGTTCGCCGCTCTCTACGCCGCGCATCAGGTGGCCGATCACTGGGTGCAGACGCAGCGGCAGGCCGACTGCAAGAGCGAGCCCGGATGGCCGGGCCGCCTCGCCTGCACCGCCCACGTCGCCACCTACTTCCTCACCGCCGTCATCGCCCTGGCCACCCTGATCCTCGCCACCGGCCTACGCCTCGACCCGTGGGGCGTCGGCGTCGGGCTGACCGTCTCGGCGGTGTCGCACTACATCGCCGACCGCCGCACCCCGCTGCGTCGCCTCGCCGAACTGCTCGGCAAGGACCCGCACTGGCTGACCCGAGGTGGCGGCATGTACGCCCTGGACCAGTCCTGGCACACCGGCTTCCTGTTCATCGCCGCCCTGTTCTGCGCCGCCTGACCACTCCCATCGGGCACCCCCACACCCGCCGTGGTGGGTGCCCGTGTGGGAGCGGTCAGACCCGCTGACCGCCGCGCCTGGAAGGGAGCCCGAACGTGGGCCGCACGTACCTGTTCAGCGAAGACGCCAACGGCCGGTCCCGGGAGATCAAGGTCGACCCCAAGCACCTCGACCGGCAGGTCCGCGACGAGCGGGCCGCCGGTCGCACCCCGACCGTGCTCGACGAGGACGAGCGCATCCGGTTCGGGCTGCTCTCGCAGCGCAAGAGCCGCTGACGACCACCGGCACCACCGTTTCAGCCCGGCGGCACAGCCTCATTGGCCTAGGAACCAGTGCTGTGCCGCCGGTCCATCCCCGCAACCCGAAGGGTCTTGGAGGACCACCAGTATGCACATCTCCGACCCGCAGTACCGCGAGCAGCACGACCGACGCGTGACCCGCAACCGCGAGCAGCGGTTGGCGCAGATGGCCGAGGCGCAGCGGCAGGCCGACGACCGCAACCGGGCCAACGCCGACCGGCAGGCCAACCGGTGAGCGCGCGCCGGTTCACTGCCGCCTACCAGCAGTGGCAGGACGCGGAAGCGACCGCCGCCGCCACGGGCAAGGCCACCGACCGGGCCGCCGCCGAACAGCAACGGCAAGCCCTGCGCAACAGCCCCGAAGTGCACCGCGCCCGGCAGCAGCTCAACGGCCGGGCCGCGCCCCGCGACAGCCGCTAACCCCCTCCCGCTACGTCTGACCGCTTCCGCCGCCACCGGCTCATTACCCGGTGGCGGTGGTGGCCGCCAGACCGCCTGGTGGGCCGGGAGGGAGCGCGTCCTGATGGGCAGCAAGCGCAACGTGGCGTCCGGCACTGACCGTGTGGCCGTTCAGGCCGGTCAGGTTCACGGTCGACGCGACACCAGCAAGTCCGCAGACACCACCACCGCCGAGACCGGGCCGGTTCGGACGGAGAACGTGCGGTCCGGTAACGCCCGGGTGGGCCAGCAGGCCGACGTGGTCACCGGTGGTCTGCACATCCGGTTCTGACCCTGCAACCGGCAGCGCGGCGCGCCGGCTACCCACCCGCGCCGCGCTGCCACCCCCCTGAGACCATCCCCGACCGGTGGAGGAACCCTCATCATGACCAGCGAACCCATCAACCCTGCCGGGCCGCCGGATGAGAAGGCGGCCCGCATCGTGGATCTGGCGCAGCGGCGGGCGGACCGGGCCGCCGCCGCGCAGGGCTTGTCGGCCGCCGATGCGGCTGACGCGGAGACGGTTGCCCCGGAACCGGTGTTGGTCGGTGAGGTGGTCGACCCGCCCGACCGTCGCCCGGACCTCGGCGAGCTGCTCGACCGGCGCGGCGGCCCGGTGCTGCCGTTGTGGCTGACCGACCCCGCGCAGCGGCGCGACATGCTGCGCCGCGCCGTGGGTGCGGCTGGCTACCACGTCGGCACCCACCTGGCGTTGTCGCCGGTGTACGCGGGCAAGGTCGCCTGGTACGCGCCCAAGGGTGCGGCCCGCCTGGTCGGTCAGGTCCTCGGGTGGACCAGTGCCGAGACGGGGAACTGGCATCTGCGGCAGGACGCCGCGAACCGCAACGATCCGAAGACGTGGCTTGACCTGGACCGGCACCGGATGCGGCAAGCGTCGTGGCGGTGGTGGGTCACCGGCGCAGGCACCCTGGCCACCGGCACCGGCGGCCTGGTCCTCGCCTCCGACATCACGCCCTGGTGGGTGAAGGTGCCCGTTCTCGCGGCCGGGCTGGTCGGGTTGGCCCGGCACGGACGCCCGATCGACCGGCCGATCCTGGCCCGCACGGTGGTCCGGCCGGTCTACCGCAAGCTCACGGCGGAACTGACCCGCAAGGGCATCATGGCCACCGGCCTAGTCAAGCGGCCCGAGGACATCGTGTTTCCCGCCGGGGTGGGGGAGATCCGCCGCGACGGGCCGGGTTACCTGGCCATCGTGGACCTCCCGGACGGGGTGATCGCGGTGGACGTGGTGGAGGAACGCGACAAGCTCGCCGGTGGGCTGCGGTTGCCCATGGATCAGGTGTGGCCGGAGGTCATGCCCCGTGAGCACCCGTCCCGACTGGCGCTGTGGGTGGCCGACCGGCCGGTGTCGGCCATGAAGCAACCGCCGTGGCCGTTGCTGCGCGGTGGGCAGACGGACTACTTCAAGCCCTTCGTGTACGGGTTCGACCCGCGTATGCGGCCGGTGGACTACCGGATGGATGAGCGCAACAGCCTGTTCGCCGGGTTCCCCGGGTCGGGTAAGTCGCTGTCCGCGCGGGTGGTCATGGCCGGGATGGCGCTGGACCCGCTGGTGCAGTTCGCGGTGTTCGACCTGGCTGGGCGCGGTGACTTCGACGCGTTCGAACCGCTGTGCCCGCCGGACTTGTTTGGGTCGGGGGCGGACGAGGGCACCAAGGCCAACGCGTACCGGATGTTGATGTGGCTGCTCAAGGAGTGCGACGTGCGCGGGCCGCGCATCAAGCACTACGCCACCCAAGGCTTGAACACGGAGAACAAGCTGAACCGGGCCATCGCCGCGAAGGACGCCCGGTTGCGGCCGATCGTGGCCGCGATCGATGAGGTTCAGGAACTCATCACCGACCCGGAGATCGGCAAGCCGAGTGCGGCAGCGATGACCAGCATCATCAAGCGTGGCCGGGCGCTGGGTATCCACCTGGTGTTGATGACGCAGCGCATCGACAAGGAGTCGCTGCCCAAGGGCGTCACGTCCAACATCGCCAACCGCACGTGCCTCGCCGTGCCCTCCCATGTCGAAACGGACCTCGCGTTGGGCACCGGCGCCTACCGCCAAGGTGCCCGGCCGACGCAGTTCGAGATCGGCGTGGACGCCGGATGGGGTGTGCGGGTCGGGTACGGGCCGATGACCGCCGTGCGCGCCGCCTATCTCGACCGCGCCGCCGTGGAGAAGGTCTGCCAGCGCGGGGTGGCGTTGCGTGGCGGTGTCACCGGTCCGGCCGACGTGCCGACCGCCCGCGATGTGCTGGACGACTTGCGGGCGGTGTGGGTGCCGTCCGAGCGGGGTCAGCACTGGGACACCCTCGCCGGTCGCCTGGCCGACCGGTTCCCGGAGGCGTACTCCGCGGTGACCCCGGAGGCGTTGTCCGCGCTGGTGCGCGCGAAGGGTGTCGAGTCACGCAACGTGAAATCCAGTGGGGCGACCCGCAAGGGTGCGTACCTCGCGGACATCACCACCGCCGCGCAGCAGCGCGACGGCGACGGCGGCTGACCGCCGGTAGCGCGGGCGGGTAGCGGACCCAGCAGGGGTAGCGGCAGCGCTACCCGGGCCGCTACCCGCCCCACCAGCACCGACCCTCGCCGGTAGCGGTAGCGGCCCCTGCCGCCTACCGCCGGTTACCCCCTGTTTGGAGCCTCAAGTGACCCTCATCGTGGCCGCTACCAGCACAAACATGCCCGGAATGTCCTTAGTCTGGTTCGCCGGAATTGCCCTACTCGTTGCTGTCGGTTACGCCGCCGCCTGCTACATCCGGCCGTTCACTGCCTGTCACCGCTGCAAGGGCACCGGCACCGCCCCACCCCGCCTCTGGGACCGACTCCGCCGCCGCATCACCCACCCCCGCGCACTCCACGGACGGCCCGACTGCCGCCGCTGCACCGGGACCGGACTGCGGCTGCGCATCGGACGCCGGACGGTCAACTACCTCCGCCGCGTCCGCCGAGTCGGCCGGTGACCCGCCGGGCCGCCGGTCACACCGACTGGTGCGGCCGGGACCACCGCTGCAACCTCGGCGAACACCGCTCCGACGAAATCGTGGTCGACATCGCCGGACGGGCGCGGGCCGTGCTGGTGCGGGTGCGGACCGCCGCTGGACGCGACCACGCCGAGGTCCGCGTCCGTGTGGCCCTGGCCCCGGCGGAGGTGGCGGCCCGCCGTCAGTTGGTCGGGCTGCTCGGTGACCTGCGGCAGGCGGTCACCCGCGCCGCGATCGCTGGTCGGCCCCGTCCCCGAAAGGCTGCCTGATGACTCTTCCACGGCGCATCCAACGCCGCCGCTCCGCCGGGTGGCGAATGCCCTCCAACGCGGTCTACGTCGGGCGGCCCGGCCGCTACGGCAACCCCTTCACCGCCGACAACCCCACACCCACCGCACGGGCCGCCGCCGTCGAGCGGTACCGACAGTGGCTCACCACCCGCCCCGACCTGCGCGCCGCCGCCCGCCGGGACCTGGCGGGGCGGGACCTCGCGTGCTGGTGCCCGCCCGACAGCCCCTGCCACGCCGACGAACTGCTGTCCGTCGCCAACGAGCAGCCCGCCTGAGAACCGATACCGGCGCGCTCCGCGCGCTCACCACCCGGTGGCCCGGCGTCCGCCCCGGCCCGGCCACCGATGCGCCGCCGCCGACATTCACCTGAACGGAAGGAGAGGTTTCGTCGTGCCCTCTGCCGATCTGCTGACCTGTGCTCTTGCCTACGCGGCGCGGGGGTGGCACGTCTTTCCGCTACGCCCCGACCGACCCGACGCCAGCGACCCGGACGGGGCGAAGCGGCCCGCGTTCCCGAACCGGTGCACCGCCGAACGCTGCGACCGCAGCGACCCGCGCTGCCGGGCCGCCGGGCGGCACGTCGGGTGGGAGGAACGCGCCACCACCGACCCGACCCGCATCCGCCGTGCCTGGTCGACCCGCCCCTACGGCGTGGGGATCGCGTGCGGTCCGTCCGGGTTGGTCGTGGTCGACCTCGACGTGCCCAAGCACCCCGACGACACGCCCCCGGCCGAGTGGCAGGGTGCGTGCGACGGGTTGGACGTGTTCTCGACCCTCGCCGCCCGACACGGCACCCCCACCGACCCGTACGGCGGGTTCGGCGAGGACGCTCCACCTCGGGCCGGTATCGAGGTGACGTACACGGTGCTGACGCCCAGCGGCGGCAGCCACCTGTACTACCTCCACCCGGACGGCGGGCCGGTGCTGCGCAACACCACCAGCGACCGGGGACGCGGGTTGGGCTGGAAGGTCGACACCCGCGCCCACGGCGGCTACGTCGTCGCCGCAGGATCGACGGTGGCGGGCCGCCCCTACCAGGTGGCGTTGGACTGCGACCCCGCACCGCTGCCCGCCTGGATCGCCACCCTGACCGCGCCCCCGGCCCGTCCGGCGGCCCGCCCGGCTACGGTCGCGCTGTCCCCGGACCGGCACGGCCGATACGTGGCTGCGGCGATCCGCCGTCAGGTCGACCACCTCACCGCCGCCGGTGAGGGTGCCCGTAACCACGCCCTGTTCACCTCGGCAGTGGCGCTCGGTCAGTTGGTGGCCGGGGGTGCCCTGACCGACGCCGACGTGTACGCGGTGCTGGAACCCGCCGCACGGTCGCTGCCCGGACGTCGGCCCCTGACCGAGCGGGAGATAGCGCGGACCATCGCGTCCGGGCTGCGCGTCGGCGCACGCCAGCCCCGCCGCCTGGCCGACCTCGGGGAGGCGGCATGAGCGCGCCGGTGTTCATGCTTGGCACCCATCAGCCCGGTTGGCTGGGTCGGGCCGGTGTGCCGTTGTTCGTGTCGGACCGGCGGTTGCGGGTCTATAAGACGTTGCCGCGCGCAGCTGCGTCGTGGGCGTGTGACTCCGGCGGGTTCACCGAGTTGCAGAAGTACGGCCGGTGGACCGTCGGCCCGGTCGAGTACGTGGCGCGGTTGCGCCGCTACCGGGACGAGACCGGCCGGATGCTGTGGGCCGCTCCGCAGGACTGGATGTGCGAACCGATCGTCATCAACGGCGGCACCGCCGGTGGGCAACGGTTCGCCGGGACCCACCTGTCGGTGGCCGAGCATCAGCGGCGCACCGTGGCGAACTACGCGCAGCTGCGAGACCTCGCACCGGACCTACCCATCATTCCGGTCGTGCAGGGCTGGGAAGCCGACGACTACCTGCGCTGCGTCGACCTGTACTGGTCGATGATCCGCCTCGACCTCACCGCCGCGCCGCTGGTCGGACTCGGCTCGGTCTGCCGCCGCCAAGGCACCCGCCATGCCGGGCACATCCTGCGCGCACTACACACACGAGGCGTACGCCGGCTACATGGATTCGGGTTCAAAACCCTTGGCCTGGCCGAACATGGCCACCTACTCACCTCGGCGGACTCCCTGGCCTGGTCTGTCGATGCCCGCCGCCGGCCACCACTACCCGGCCACCACACCCGACACCGCAACTGCGCCAACTGCATCACCTACGCCCTGCGATGGCGCGCCAACGTGCTCGCCGCAGCTGCGCGACCCGCACAGAACGGAGTAGCCGCATGACCAGCTCTCGGCTGCAAGTCGGCTCCGGCCCGGAAACCATCCGCACCCTCAAAGCCGCCCTGGTCGACGGCCTACTACCCGACACCTACGTATCCGCCGGCCACCTGGTCCACATGGAAGCCGTGTCCGGTGGCCTCGCCCCGGCCGCCGACGAGGACTCACCGCTACCGGTCAGCGCGAGCACGGTCACCCCCGCCGGGCTGGCCGGGTTACTGGCCGAACACGCCTACGTCTTCCGCCTCAAGACCCGCAAGGGTGACAGCGGCGACCCGGAGGTGTGCGAGGAGGAAGTCACCCCACCCCGCGACACCCTGTCGTCCGTGCTGGCCGGGAAGACCTGGCCCGGGGTGCCGCCGCTACGGGGGATCATCGGCGCGCCGGTGCTGCGCCGCGACGGCACCCTGTTGCAGACCCCCGGCTACGACCCCACCACCGGCCTGTACCTCGCGTCGAAGGTGGCGCTGCCCCCGGTGCCCGACCAACCGACCCCGGAGCAGGTGGCCGACGCGCGAACGTTCCTGCTCGGGCGATTCCTGCGGGACTTCCCATGGGCGTCCGCTGCTGACCGGGCCAACTATGTGGCGTTGCTGGCCACGCCGATCCTGCGGCACTTCACCCGCTCCCTGACCCCGTTCGCCCTCATCGACGCCACCATGCCCAGCTCGGGAAAGACCATCCTCACCGCCGGACCCGGGATGCTCTACGGGCAGCGAGTCATGAACTGGGCCTACTCCGACGAGGAACTACGGAAGTCCATCACGGCCGTGTTCGCCGAACAGGTCGGCGTGGTCATCTGGGACAACCTCGCCGAAGGAACCGTCATCGACTCCGCCGTGCTCGCCCAACTCGTCACCAACGGCGTGTGGTCCGACCGGCAGTTGGGCGCGTCGCGCAACATCGCCACCGTCAACGACCGCCTGTGGATGGCCACCGGCAACAACCTGCAAGTCGGCGGCGACATGGCCTCCCGCACCGTCCGCGTGCACCTCGACCCGAACATGCCCCGCCCGGAACTGCGCGACCAGTCCGGATTCGGTATCCCCGGCCTCGACCAGTGGATCACCGATCCGGCGAACCAACTGACCGTGTTGTGGCATCTGCTCGTGCTGGTCCTCGACTGGACCCGGCACGGCGCGCCGAAGGTGACCGGGGTGTCGATGCGGCAGTTCACGCCGTGGGCGCAGGCACTCGGCGGGTTCCTCCACCACCACGGCATCGGCGGATTCCTCGCCAACGCCGCCGAGATCCGAGACATCGACGAAGACGAAACCCGCTGGCGCGCGTTCCTCACCACCTGGCACGACCGGCACGCCGACCGGCCGATGACCGCCGCCGACCTACGCCGCGACGCCGAACCCATGCACCTCGGCAGCGACGTCAACGACCCGTGGGACGGGCAGTTCATCACCACCCACAACGGGCGGCTACCCAACCCCCTGCAACTCGGCCGACTCCTCACCGGCCAAGCCGGGCGGTGGCGCGGGGACCACGTGATCCGGGCCGGACGCAACGACCGAGGCGACCGGGCCGTGTTCTGGGTCGACCACCACCAGGGCTGAAACCCGCTGAACCATCTCCGCAACGCCGCAACGCCGCACCAACCCCCCACCACCAGCGGAAACACTCTGCGGAGATCAGACCATCAGGGAACATCAATCTCCGCATCTCCGCAGGATCTTGCGGAGATGAACCCTGCTTTGCGGAGATGACCGGTCAGTGGCACTCCGCATCTCCGCAAGCATTCGCCCAGCTCACAGCCATGTTTGCGGAGAAGCGGAGATGCGGAGATGGTTCAGCCCTCCCCACACCGAACGCACGACGGACCGCCACCGGCCCGCGCAACCCCGGCCCGCTGAGAGCCACACAGATGCAACGGCCCCACGCCGGACACCAACCCCGCCCGGATCATGCGCCTACGGCGCTCTCAGCGGGCAGCCCTACGGCGCTCTGCGGCAACGCCCGACCAACCTCTCCCACATCTGCCTATCAATCGCCGAGAGGCCACCAGCGCACGAATCAGGCTGCGCACAACACCCGCTACGCGACGCCACCCGAGAGAGGACGTTCGCGATGACCGCCCGCCGCACCCCCCACGGGACCCTGCTCACCCTCGCCGAAGTCCTGGATGAACTCCGCGTACCCCGATCGACCTTCTTCCGCTGGAAGGCCACCGGCCGCGCGCCCCGAACCATCAAGTACCCGAACGGAAGCCTTTACGTCCGCCGCCGCGACCTGGACACCTGGCTGAACAATCACGAGGAGGCCGCTTGAGCAGCTACGACGTCCGCATTCACGCGATCCTGACCAACGAACTGTCGGGCCGAAAGAAGTCATACACGGTCCGATGGAAGGTGGCCGGCCGCCCGTTCCGCGATACGTTCGCCACCCGCGCTCTGGCCGAGAGCTTCCGGTCCAAGCTGGTCGTTTCCCAGCGGGAAGGCGTTGCGTTCGATAAGGCCAGCGGCCTACCCGAACCCATGGCGCGAGCACTTAACACCCGGTCGTGGCTTGAGCACGCAATTGCCTACGTTGACATGAAGTGGCCCCGCGCGTCGGCCAAACATCGCAAGGGCATCGCCGAGACCTTGGCCACCGTCACGCCCGCGTTACTAATGACCGACCGAGGCGTCCCCAACGATAAGGCGCTACGGGCCGCGCTCTACGGGTGGGCGTTCAACAAGTCGCGGCGCGACGCCGGAGACCCGCCGGCCGACCTCACCACCGCCGTGCGCTGGCTCAAAGGCAACACGGTCGACCTGGCAGCCCTCACCGACGCCACACTGGTCAGAAAGGCTCTCGACACGCTTGCCCTACGGATTGACGGCGCTCCCGCGTCGCCCGCCACGATCGCCAGGAAGCGTGCCGTCTTTTCCGGTGCACTCAAGTATGCCGTTGAGCTGCGGCTACTCGACACGCACCCGATGTCTTTGGTGAGCTGGACCGCGCCAAAGACTGCCGATGAGGTGGACCGGCGGGCGGTGGTTAACCCCGACCAGGCACGGGCGCTGCTCGCCGAGGTTGGGCGCGCCGTACCCGAGCTCGAAGCGTTCTTCGGGTGTATGTACTACGCCGCGCTACGGCCTGAGGAAGTGCTCCACCTGCGCGAAGATGAGTACGAGCGACCCGCCCACCCTGGGGGTTGGGGCGCGCTGCACCTGACCGGCTCGACGGTGGCCGTGGGCCGGTACTGGGGCGACAGTGGCGACACTGCCGAGGATCGCGAGCTGAAGCACCGGGGCAAGACAGCCACCCGGGATGTGCCCGTGCCGCCGCCGCTCGTGCGCCTACTTGACCACCACCTCAACGAGTACCCGTCCGGACCGAACGGTAGGCTATTCGTCACCCGGCGCGGCCCCGGTGGACGGTACGTGCCCACCGCTGGTCAGCCGATCCCGAACAACACCTACGGCAAGGCATGGCGGGGCGCGCGGGCAAAGGTGCTGACAGCGGCTCAGCAACGGTCACCGCTGGCCCGGCGTCCATACGACCTGCGACACGCCGCCGTGTCTCTCTGGCTCAACGCCGGAGTACCGGCTACCCAGGTCGCCGAGTGGGCCGGGCACAGCGTTCACGTTCTGATGCGGGTTTACGCAAAGTGTGTGTACGGGGCAGAGGAAGCGGCCAAAAACCGTGTTGAAGCAGCGTTGGCTCTCCAGGAGAGTCAACCGAGTTACTGACCTGCGATGTCCTTGTGAAGGGCCATGACCAGCTCGGTCTTGGCCTCCGAATAGTCCTCCAATCGCCCCTCAACGACTTCAAGCACTGCGTTCATTGCCCTGGTCGTCTCCAGGTACATCTGCGGCCCACCCAAGACAACGACCTCAGCCTGCAAAAGAAGCAGGGTCTTCATCGCTTCGTACACCTCTTTCGTGCTCACTGCTGCTTGCGGATTTCGCTCTTTCTCCACAAACAGACGATAATCGATTGCTACTAGGTGCACGGCGTCAAGCTCGGCCAGAAATCTCCCATAAATGGTCTGCTTTGCCGCAACTCGGGCACGTCGGTCTTCCGACTCGGTTTGATGCCTAAGTGCCTCTAACTGGACCTCCTGCGCTCGGACGCCTGCACGCGAGGACAATCGGCCGCTAGCAACAACCGCAAGAGCTCCAACCGCAGCGCCGAACGCCGTGCCGGCCGGAGCCAACCATTCCCATGCCACGCGGCCATAGTGCGGCCTGGACACAAGCACTACCTCGCCGACACGCACGCGACACGACGAGTGAGATCAAGCGGTCTACCGCGAGACTGAACGGGACTCACAAGAAGGGCCCCTGACCGGCGTTCACGCAGGTCAGGGGCCGTTGTCGCACCTGGTGGCGGGTAGAGGATTCGAACCTCTGAAGCTTTCGCGACGGATTTACAGTCCGCTCCCATTGGCCGCTCGGGCAACCCGCCAGGGCGTACCACCGCACCGTGGCGCGGCAGCGGAAGCAAGGATAGCGGCTACCACCGGCTCCGGCGCAACCGGGTACCGTCAGGGAGTCGTACCCCTGGGCATCGGGGGCAAAGGATCACAAATCAGCCGGACAGCAGGAGCAGAAGCATGGCAGCGAACCCGTCGTTCGACATCGTCAGCAAGGTCGACCGCCAGGAGGTCGACAACGCCCTTCGCCAGGCGGAGAAGGAGCTCGCGACGCGGTTCGACTTTCGGGGGACCGGCGCGGAGATCTCCTGGTCGGGTGAGGAGGCGATCAGCCTCCAGGCGGAGACCGAGGAGCGGGTGAAGGCCGCGCTGGACGTCTTCAAGGAGAAGTTGGTCAAGCGCAACATCTCGATGAAGTCGTTGGACGCGGGTGACCCGCGCCCGTCGGGCAAGATCTTCAAGATCGACGCCAAGGTGATCCAGGGCATCGACCAGGAGAAGGCCAAGGCGATCAGCAAGAAGATCCGCGACGAGGGTCCCAAGGGAGTCCAGGCGCAGATTCAGGGTGACCAGCTTCGGGTCACCGGCAAGAAGAAGGACGACCTGCAGGCCGTCATCACGCTGCTCAAGGGCGAGGACTTCGGCGTCGCCCTGCAGTTCAACAACTACCGCTGAGGCAGCTGCCCCCGCGGTCGGCCGCCCCTCAGGAATACCGGGGGCGGCCGGCGGGCGGCGTCTGCGCCGAGCCGGTGCGAGCGGGGTACGCACGGCTCAGCCGGGTGCCTGGCGGCTGAGGTCCTCCCAGGCTCGGTACTCGTCGACTCTGGCCTGCTCCATCTGCCTGACGATGTCGTAGGAGTTGCTGCCGACGATGAGGCGTAGCGGCGGCTCGGGCAGGTCGACGAGCGTCATGATGACCGGTGCGGCGGTCTCGGGCGGCGGGCCGGCGTCGTCGCCCCAGAGTTCGGCCAGTTGCGCCCGCAGCGGCGCGTACGCCGGTCGGGGCTCAGTCGTGGTGGTGCCCGACGTGTAGAGGCCGGTGTCGTAGCCGCCGGGCTGCACGATGCTGACCCTGATGCCGAAGGGCGCGAGTTCCATCGCCACGGACTGGCTGAGCGCGTCGAGTGCGGCTTTGCCGGCCGCGTAGAGGCCGACGGAGGCGACGCCGCCGCCGCTGCCCATCGAGGTGACCTGGAGCAGGTGACCGCCGCCCTGGGCGCGCAGGTGCGGGATGACGGCCTGGGTGACCCAGACGGCGCCGAAGAAGTTGACGTCGAGGTGCTGCCGGATCTGCTCCTCGGTGGCTTCCTCCAGCATGCCGAGCAGCATCCCGCCGGCGTTGTTGAGGACGACGTCGAGCCGACCGAAGGTCTCGGCCGCGCGGTCCACCGCCAGCGTGACGGCGGCCCGGTCGGCGACGTCCAGGGGCAGTGCGACCAGCCGGTCGGGGTGGCGCGCGGCCAGCTCGGCCAACGGGTCGACGTCGCGGGCCGCTCCGACGACCCGGTCCCCTGCGGCCAGGGCGGCCTGGGTGACCGCCCGGCCCAGTCCACGGCTGGCTCCGGTGACGAACCACACGCGAGGATCTGCCACCCCGCACCTCCCTCGATCGAGTAAGACGAGACGGACCGTCTCGCTTGACGGATCGAGTCTGCTCCGCCGACACCGATCCGTCAAGACGGACCGTCTCGTCTCACTCTCGATATGCTCAAGCCCATGTTCCCGGCCCCGAGAAACACCGACCCGACCCAGGACCTGGCCACCACCCAGGCCCAGGCCACAGCCCAGGCACCGGCACCGGCACCGGCACCGAAGCGTCCGGACCCGGCACGCCGGAGTGAACGGTCCCGGCAGGCCGTGCTGGGTGCCACGCGGGAGTTGGTCTCCGAGGTCGGGTACGCGAAGCTCTCCATCGAGGCCATCGCGGCGCGGGCGGGGGTCGGCAAGCAGACGATCTATCGGTGGTGGCGGTCGAAGGGGGCCGTGGTCTTCGACGCGTTCCTGGCGTTGAGCGAGGAGGCCGACGGGGTGAGGCTGCCGGACACCGGCGACATCGAGGCCGACCTGAGGACGGTGCTGCGGGCCACCGTCGCGGAGTTCGCCGACCCGGCGTTCGAGGCGCCGATCCGGGCGCTCAACCTGGAGATCGCGGCCGATCCGGAGCTGGCCGCGCAGTACCGGGAACGACTGGCTGCTCCGGTGGACGAGGCCAAGCGGGAGCGGCTGCGCAGCGCGCAGCGGGCGGGGCAGATCCGCGCCGACGCCGACCTGGACCTGGCGCTCGAACTGCTCTACGCGCCGCTGTACCAGCGGTGGCTGCTGCGCCTCGGGCCGCTCACGGACGAGTATGCCGACGCGCTGGTCGCGCACGTGCTCCGCGCGGTGCGCCCCGGACAGTGAGCGGGTGCCGGGGACACGGTCAGACGGCGGCGGGCTCTTCGAGGCGTACCGCGTCGGCTTCGGCGCGGGCGATGGGGCCGGCGGGCAGGGCCGCGACCCCGGCCCCGACGGCGACCGCCGCACCGGCGAACAGGAAGGCCCAGGGCACCCCGCCGGCCTGGTCGACGATCAGGCCGGCGACGGCACCACCGGCCGCGCTCGCGCCGACCGACATGGTCACCACCCAGGTGTACGCCTCGTTCAGCATGCCCAGCGGGGAGATCCGCCCGACCAGGGTGTTCTCCAGGGTCAACGCGGGCGCGATGGCGGCACCACCGATGACCAGGGCGACGCCCAGCGCGCCCGCCGTGGGCATCACGGCGAACACCACGAAGCTGCCCGCCACCAAGCCCAACAGCCAGGCGAACTGGCGGGTCATGTTGAGGGCCGGACGGCGCAGGCCGAACCAGAACCCACCGATCGCGCTGCCGATCCCCCAGACGGCCAGCAGCACACCGGCGAGGCTGTCCGGGTCGTCGGCGGCGTAGCGGGTGGCGAACGCCGGCACGGTCACGCCGGTCGCGCCGAACGCGATGCCGAGGCTGGCCACGCAGAGCAGCAGCGCCGGGAAGCCGGGGACCCGCAGCGGGCCGAGCCCTCGGGTGCGGTGCTCACGGGAGTGCGGCTGCCAGCCGCGCATGGTGCGGCCGAGCGCCACCGCCACGGTGCCGACGAGGGTGACCACGGCCGCGCCGATCAGGGCCGCTCCGGCGTCGGCGAACAGGATGAAGCCGGCGACGAGCAGTGGGCCGAGCACGAAGACGATCTCGAACAGCGTCGTCTCCGCGGCGAGCGCCGTGTTGCGCAGGTGGTAACGGCCCGAGGAGACGCTGGTCAGGTCGTTCCAGGCACCTCGGATGGCGGCGGTGAGCGGCGGGTACGACCCTCCGGCCAGCGCCGAGGCCACCAGCACCACGGCGAAGGGCACGGTGTCGGAGCGGGCCGACAGGAGCAGCCCGATCAGCGCCAGTGGATGGGCTATCGCGGTGCCGACCAGGACCGGGGTGGGACCGATGCGGTCGGCGATCCGTCCGGCGATCGGGCTGAGCGCGGCACCGGTGAGGGCGTAGCAGCCGCCGGCCAGGGCGGCCAGCGAGTAGCGGCCGGTGACCTGCTCCACGACGAGCAGCAGCGCCAGTGGCGTCATGCCGATCCCGAGCCGCCCGAGGATGCCGGTGATCAGCAGGGTCGGCGCACCGGGGATCTGCCAGACGCTCAGATACCGGCGCAGCCCGACCACCGTGCACCCCCACCGCAGATGTAATGAGCCAGATTCGTTTAGACCCTAACGCCCGGGTGGTGCCGCGCAACATGGTTATCGCGCTCACAGGCCGCACCGACGCGCCGCCCGCGCCGGATGCTCCGGCGCGGGCGGCGAAGGGGTTGGGTGGTGCGTCAGCGCTGGTAGCGGACCGGGCCGACCTGGGCGGCCATCTGCTCCAGCCGAGCCACGCGCTCCTCCATCCGGGGGTGCGTGGCGAACAGGGCGGAGATGCCGCCGCCCTTGAACGGGTTGTCGATCATCAGGTGGGCGGTGCTGGTGAGCTGGCCCTCGGCCGGCAGCGGTCGACGCTGGGTACCCATGTGGATCTTCCGCAGCGCGCTGGCCAGGGCCAGCGGGTCGCGGGTCAGCTCGGCGCCGGAGGCGTCCGCCTGGAACTCCCGGTTGCGGCTGATCGCGAGCTGGATGACGGTCGCGGCGAGCGGGCCCAGGATGACGGTGAGCAGCAGTACGACCGGGTTCGGGCCGTCCTCGTCACTGTTGCCGCCGAGCGGGATGAACAGAGCGAGGTTCGCCAGCATGGTGATGATGCCGGCCAGACCGGCCGCCACGCTGGAGATGAGGATGTCCCGGTTGTAGACGTGGGACAGTTCGTGGCCGATCACGCCCCGCAGCTCGCGGTAGTCGAGGATCTCCACGATCCCCTGCGTCACGCAGACCGCCGCGTTCTGCGGGTTACGCCCGGTGGCGAACGCGTTGGGCTGGGCGGTCGGGCTCACGTAGAGACGGGGCATGGGTTGCCGCGCCTCGGCGGCCAGTTCCCGCACCATGTGGTAAAGCTCCGGGAACTGCGCCTCGGTGACCGGCTGCGCCCGCATCGAGCGCAACGCCAGCTTGTCCGAGTAGAAGTAGGTGAAACCGTTCATCGCCAGCGAGACGAGGACGGCGACGACCAGTCCGCCACTGCCGCCGAACCAGTAGCCCACCGCCAGGATCAACGAGGTGAGCAGGCCGAGCAGCGCGGCGGTCTTCAGACGGTTGTGGTGCACGATCACTCCTTCGGTGCACGGATGACGGGATCCGCTGACCGGTACAACAACCCGGTACCCGTAAACCATCCGCTTCATGACTGAGAGTTACCTGAACGGCAGTCATGACCAGGAGTGCGGTCGCGTTCAGCCTCCGGCGAGATCCAGCACGACCTGCGGTGCGAACCCGACCACCACGGCGAGGATCGTCGCCACCGCCAGCGCGGCGATCACCGCGCGTCCCGGTCGCACGGCGGGCGCGGCGGTCTCCCCCGGCGGCCCGTAGAGCAACGCCGCGACGCGCAGGTAGTAGGCCAGGCCGATGACCGCGTTCACCGCTACCACCAGGGCGAGCCAGTTCGCCTCGCCGCCGAGCAGCGAGCGGACCACCGTCACCTTGGCGAACAGCCCGGCCAGCGCCGGCGGCAGGCCCGCCAGCCCGACCAGCGCGAACGCCAGGCCGCCACCGATCCACGGGTGCCGGCGGGCCGCACCCCGCAGGTCGTCCAGGGTGCCGCCGTCCGCACCGGCCGGGCGCAGTGCCACCACCCCGGCGAAGGCGGCCAGCTCCAACAGCACGAAGAAGACGGCGTACGCCAGGGCGGCCGCGTACGCACCGGTGCGCGCGTCGGGATCGGCCAGGGCCAGCGCACCGAGCGGAGCGAGGATGTACCCGGCCTGCGCCACCGAGGACCAGGCCAGCAGTCGCACCGTACGCCGCTGACGCAGCGCCACCAGGTTGCCCACGGTCATGGTCAGCACGGCGACCGTGGCCAGCACCGGACCGGTCACCTCGGCCGGCAACGCGTGCTGCACCACGGCGAGCAGGGCCACCACCCCACCGAGCTTCGAGGCCGTCGACAGGTACGCGGCCACCGGCAGCGGTGCGCCGTCGTAGGTGGCCGGCGCCCAGACGTGGAACGGCACCGCCGCCACCTTGAACGCCAGTCCCGCCACCACGAGCGTCACCGCCACCGTGGTCAGCGGCAGGTCGAGTAGTGCCCCGTCGGCGAGCAGCCCGCCCAGCCGCTCCAGGTGCAGCGCGCCGGTGACCGCGTAGAGCAGCGCGGCACCCAGCAGCGTCAGCGTGGTGGCCACCACGCTCACCACGAAGAAGGTCACCGCCGCCTCGGCGCTGGCCAGACTGCCCCGGCGGAGCCCGACCAGCACGTACAGCGGCAGCGTGAGCACCTCCACCGCCACGATCAGGGTGATCAGGTCACCGGCCACGCCGAGCACCACGCCACCGGTCATCGAGCAGGCGAGCAGGAAGCAGTACTCCCCCACCGGGGTACGCCCGTCGCGCAGCAACGGCCCGGACAGCGCCAGCACCCCGACCATCAGCAGCGCCACCAGCGCCGCGACCAGAGCGGCCCGGCCGCCGAAGACGTACGAGCAGTCGGGGCCGACGCAGAACGTCCGCCGGTCCGGGAGGGTGCCGACCGCCGCCGCCCCCACGGCGGTGGCGACCGCACCGGTGACCGCCGAGGCCACCGTCGCCGCCGGACGGGCCAGCAGCAAGTCCACCAGGAGCACCAGGACGGCCGTCCCGGCGGCCAGGTACGCCGGCAGCAACGCGACGTGGTCCACACTCTGCACTTCGCTCATGCCGGCACTCCGCTCCGCTGCGTGCCGCCATGAGGCACCACCGCGCCGCGTTGACGATTCACTCGCTGACGCTCGCTCATGCCGGCACTCCGCTCCGCTGCGTGCCGCCATGAGGCACCACCGCGCTGCGTTGACGATTCACTCGCTGACGCTCGCTCATGCCGGCACTCCGCTCCGCTGCGTGCCGCCACGAGGCACCACCGCGCTGTACCGAAGATTCGCTCGCTCACGCTCGCTCATGGCAGCACTCCCACCAGGGCGGCCACCGGTGCCTCGGCGACGCCCAGCACCAGGGTCGGGGCCAGCCCGACGGCGAGGGTCAGCAGCACCAGCGGCACCCAGGCGGCCAGTTCGGCCCCGGCGATCCCCGGGCCGAGGCCGCTCACCGCCGGTGTCGGTCGACCGTGGGTGACCCGACGCAACAGCCGCAGCAGGTACGCCGCCGTCAACGCCCCGCCCAGCGCCGCCAGCACCGCCAGTGTGGTCCAGAGTGCGCCGCCCACCTGGATCGCGGCGACCACGGCGAACGCCTCGCCCCAGAAGCCGGCCAGACCGGGCAGCCCGAGCGAGGCGACCGCCGCGAAGGCGAGCAGCCCGGAGAGCCGGGGTGCGGTCTCCCGCAGCCCGGACAGTTCGCTCAACGCGCCGGTGTGCGTACGGTCCTTGATCGCGCCGGCCAGGAAGAAGAGCAGGCCGGTGATGATGCCGTGCGCCACGTTGCCGATCAGCGCCGCCTGGATGCCGGTGGCGGTGAGCGTGGCGATCCCGAGCAGCACGAAACCCATGTGCCCCACGCTGGAGTAGGCGATCAGCCGTTTCAGCTCGGTCTGCGCCAGGCAGACCAGCGAGCCGACCAGGATGGCGGCCACGGCGAGCACGCCGAGCACCGGTGCCGCCCAGCGGGCCCCCTCCGGGGCCACTCCGACGGCGACCCGGATCAGGCCGTACGTGCCCATCTTGAGCAGCACACCGGCGAGCAGCACACTGCCGACCGTCGGGGCCTGGGTGTGCGCGTCGGGCAGCCAGGAGTGCAGCGGCCAGAGCGGGCTCTTCACCGCGAAGGCGACCGCGAACAGGGTGAACGCGGTGAGCTGGGTGGTCCTGGACAGGCCCGTGCCGCCGGTCAGCGCCACGATGTCGGCGGTCCCGGCGGCGGCCACCACGACGTACACGCCGACCAGCAGCAGCACCGAGCCGAAGAGCGTGTAGAGGGCGAACTTCCGGGCCGCCCGTCGCCGCGCGTCGACCGCCGCCAGGTCGGCGCTGTCGCCGCCCCAGCCGACGATGATCGCGTACATCGGCAGCAGGACCACCTCGAAGAAGAGGAAGAACAGCACCAGGTCGAGGGCGAGGAAGGTGCCGAGGATGCCGACCTCGACCACCAGCAGCAGCGCCACCAGCGCCTTACCGCTGCCGCCGGTCGGCACCCGCCAGAGGCTGTAGCCGCAGCAGAGCAGCGTGAGCAGGGCGGTGAGCACCACCAGCGGCCAGGAGATGCCGTCCACCCCGAGGTGGAAGCGCAGGTCCAGGCCGGGTACCCAGGACAGGTCGACGGTGTGCCAGGGCAGCACCGCCCCGGCGGTGCCGTCCGGCAGGTACGCCGACCAGCCGGCGTCCCGGGCGGCGAGCAGTGCGACGGCCGCGACCAGGGTCAGCGCGGCGACGACGGTGCCCAGCACCCGCGCGCCCCGGTCGTGCGGCGTGGCCGCCACCGCCAGGGCACCGAGGGCCGGCAGCGCGAGCACCGCCACCAGCAGGACTTCCCCGGACGTCATGCCGCTCCTCCGATCAGGACGGCGGCCAGGCCGAGCAGCAGCGCACCGGCGAGCACCGCGACGACCGCCCGGGGCAGTGCCGCCCGGTGCAGGGTGCCCAGCCCGCCGCCGAGCGCGCGGGCCGCCCGCCCGGTGCCGGTGACCGCGCCGTCCACCACCCGCTCGTCGGCGGTACGGGCCAGCCGACCCAACGCGGTCGTCGGGCGTACCACCAGGGCGTCCTGGACGTCGTCGAGCCGGAACGCGCGGGCGAGGACCGGCCGCAGCGGACCCAGCGTGGTGGCCGGGTCGACCGCCGGGTCACGCCGCCAGGCCAGGGCCACACCGACCAGCAGCAGCGCCAGCGGCAGCAGCATCAGCGGCCCGATGTGCACCAGCTCCGGTACGCCCAGCCCGCCGGGAGCGCCGGAGAGCAACCGGTCGGTGAACCAGGGCGAGAAGCCGGCCAGGCCGAGCAGGGCCGCCGGCACCGCGAGCAGCAGCAACGGCCAGCGCAGGGCGGCGGGCGGATCGTGCGGCGGGAGCTGCGGGGTGCGCAGCGTGCCGAAGAAGGCCCGCAGCAGCAGTCGGGTGGCGTACCAGGCGGTGATCGCCACCCCGACCAGCCCGGAGACCAGCACCAGCCATCCCACCCAGCTCGGGGCCGGGCCACCACCGAGCACGGCGTCGGCGGCAGCGGCCAGCACGCCCTCCTTGCTCCAGAACCCGGAGAGCGGCGGTACGCCGGCCAGCGCGCCCAGCCCGATCAGCATGCACCAGAAGGTGACCGGCATGGTGTGCCGCAGCCCGCCCATCCGGGACATCAGCGCGGTGCCGACGCTGTGGATCACCGCACCGGCGGCGAGGAAGAGCAGCGCCTTGAACGCGGCGTGGGTGAGCAGGTGGAACAGGGCGGCGGGCGGCGAGCCGACGGCCAGCGCACCGGTCATGTAGCCGAGCTGGGAGACCGTGGACCAGGCCAGCACCCGCTTGATGTCGTCCTGTGCGGTGGCGGCCAGCGCACCGAGCAGCAGCGTCACCGACGCCATCACGCCGAGCACGGCCAGCGCGACCGGCGTCGCCTCGAACAGCGGCCACAGCCGGGTGACCGCGTACACACCGGCGGCGACCATGGTCGCGGCGTGGATCAACGCGGAGATCGGGGTCGGGCCGGCCATCGCGTCGGGCAGCCAGGTGTGCAGCGGGAACTGGGCGCTCTTGCCGGCCACCCCGGCGAGCAGCAGCAGACAGGCGGCGGTGAGCGTGGTGGTGCTGTGGGAGTGGGCGAGCACGTCGTGGATCCGGAAGCTGCCCGCCGAGACGCCGAGCAGCGCGATGCCGAGCAGGAAGCCGACGTCGCCGACCCGGGTCACCAGGAACGCCTTCATCGCGGCGGCCGGGGCCTCCGGCAGCCGCCGGTCGTGGGCGATGAGCAGGTACGAGCAGAGACCCATCACCTCCCAGCCGACCAGCAGCAGGATCAGGTCCCCGGAGACCACCACCAGCAGCATCGCGGCGGTGAAGAGGCTGATCTGGGCCGCGTACGGCGGGTAGCGATGGTCGACGTCCCCGTCCTCGCGCGGGCCACCGCTCAGGTAACCGGTCGAGTAGACCTGCACGGCCAGGGCGACGGCGGTGACCGCGACGGCGACCAGCGCGGCGGCCCCGTCGAGGCGTACCCCGAGGGTGACGGCGAGACCGCCGAAGTCGATCCAGGTGGTCGACGCCTCCACCGGGCCGTCCAGCGTGACCAGCAGGGCGACCGCCAACGCGAGAGCACCGGCCGCACCGGTCACGCCGAGGGCGACGGCGGTCCGGCGGGCCGGATCGGCACCGAGGGCGGAGCCGCGCGGCGAGGGCGGCAGCAGCAGGCCGGTCAGGCCGGCGACCAGCGGGACCACCGGCAGCAGCACACCCAGCAACGTCGTGGTGCTCACCGCTCCCCCTCCGCGACCACGTCACCGGCCGGACCGGCGACGACCGGCGTCGGCTCGTCGGCCGGGCGCTCGGCCAGCGGGATCTCGTCCACCGCCACGCTGGCCCGCATCCGATAGAGCTGGAGCACGATCGCCAGCCCCACCCCGATCTCGGCGGCGGCCAGCACGATCACGAAGAGGGCGAAGACCTGCCCGCCGTGCGGCAGCAGCGCCTTGGCCGTGGTGTCGGCGGTGACCAGGATCAGGTTCACCGCGTTGAGCATCAGCTCCACGGCCATCAGCACCAGCACCGCGTTACGCCGCCGCAGGACGCCGTAGACGCCGAGGCCGAACAGCAGGGCGGCGGTGACGTACGGGATGACCGGTCTCACCGCGACCGCCCCTCCGACACGCCGCCCCCGGACGCCGATTCCCTGTCACGCGGTGCCCGACCGATGTCCGGCCGGGACAGCACGATCGCACCGACCAACGCCGAGAGCAGCAGTACGGAGAGCACCTCGAACGGCAGCACCCAGCTTCCGAAGACCTGCTCACCGATGCGCTCGGCGTTGCCCGGCCCGGGCAGTTCCACGGCGGTCCAGCGGTACGCGTCGACGAGCAGGGCCGACAGCCCGAGCCCGACGCCACCGCCGATCAGCGCGGCCGGCCAGCCGGGCCGGTCCAGGTCGTCCGAGGCGCCGATCGGTGCCCGGGTCAGCATCACCGCGAACAGCAGCAGCACCACCACCGCGCCGACGTAGATCAGCACCTGCACCCAGGCCACCATCTCGGCGGAGAGCACCAGGTACATCCCGGCCAGCGCGCCGAGGCAGACCACCAGATAGAGCCCGGCCCGGACCAGATGGCTGGTCGCCACCACCAGCACCCCCGACCCGACCGCCACCGCACCGAGGGCGAGCAGCAGGGCGTCCACGCCGGTCACGCGGGAGTGCCTTCCCCGGCATCGGTCTCGGGCGTACCCGCACCTGCGGCGCCGGGCTCGGCGGCGGGTGGGCGGGCGGCGGGGCGGCGCTCGGGGCGTACCGCCGGGGCGGTCGGCCGGGCGGCGGACGCGGCGGGAACCGCGGCCTTGCGCGCGGCGGCGGTCTCCTCCTTGGCCGGCTCACCCTGCGGGTCGTGCGCGGGCGGCGGCGGCACGGTCGCCACCCACTCGCCCAGGTGCTCCTTGTCGTGCAGCAGGTCCTTGATGTCGTACTCGGAGTACTCGAACTCCGGCGACCAGTGGAGCGCGTCGAAGGGGCAGACCTCGATGCAGATGCCGCAGTACATGCAGAGCGAGAAGTCGATGTCGAACCGGTCGAGGACGTTGCGCTGGCGGGGCCGGGCCGCGCCGGGCACCGCCACCTCCTCCTTGTGCGAGTCGATGTAGATGCACCAGTCCGGACACTCGCGGGCGCAGAGCATGCAGACCGTGCAGTTCTCCTCCATCAGCGCGATCACCCCGCGCGAGCGGGGCGGCAGGTCGGGCGCGACGTCCGGGTACTGCTGGGTGGTGGAGCGCTTCGTCATCGTCTTGAGCGTGACCGCCAGCCCCTTCACCAGGCCGCTGCCGGGTACGCCGGCCGACTCGCTTCGCTCGCTCATGCGCAACATCCTGCCCTGTGGCCACGGCCCGCGCGACCACCACCCGAAGGATCGCCACCGACGGCCCGACCGTGGCGTCCGGCGGCTCCCCGCGCCGGCCCGCGCATGATCGGCCATGATGGGATGCAGGACGACGTGGCGACACCTTGGGGGCGGCATGGGCGCGGGCGGTACGAACAGCGGCGGGAAGTACGTCGAGCAGGGCGAGTTCAACCGGGACCAGAACTACATCACCACCCGGATCACGGTCGACGGCCGGGACGGCTACCCGGTCGAGGCGGGTCGGTACCGGTTGGCGGTGAGTCGGGCCTGCCCCTGGGCAAACCGGCTGATCATCGTCCGGCGGCTGTTGGGGCTGGAGGACGCCATCTCGATGGCCGTCGCCGGGCCCACCCACGACGCCCGGAGCTGGACCTTCGACCTCGACCCGGACGGGCGTGACCCGGTGCTCGGCATCGAGCGGCTCCAGCAGGCGTACTTCGCCCGCTACCCGGACTACCCGCGCGGCATCACCGTGCCGGCCATGGTCGACGTGCCCACCGGGCAGGTGGTGACCAACGACTACAGCCGGATGAGCCTGGACCTCTCCACCGAGTGGACCGCACACCACCGCCAGGGCGCGCCGCAGCTCTACCCCGAGCACCTGCGCGACGAGATCGACGAGGTCAACGCGCTGGTCTTCAGCGACGTCAACAACGGCGTGTACCGCTGTGGCTTCGCCGGCAGCCAGGAGGGCTACGAGAAGGCGTACCACCGGTTGTTCGACCGGATCGACTGGCTCAGCGAGCGCCTGGCCGGGCAGCGGTACCTGGTCGGCGACACCATCACCGAGGCCGACGTACGGCTGTTCACCACGCTGGTCCGCTTCGACCCGGTGTACCACGGGCACTTCAAGTGCAACCGGCAGAAGCTGAGCGAGATGCCGGTGCTGTGGGCGTACGCGCGGGACCTGTTCACCACGCCCGGCTTCGGCGACACGATCGACTTCGACCACATCAAGCGGCACTACTACGAGGTGCACCGGGACATCAACCCGACCGGGGTGGTGCCGCTCGGCCCCGACCTGTCGAACTGGCTCACCCCGCACGACCGGGAGGCGCTGGGCGGTCGCCCGTTCGGCGACGGCACTCCCCCGCCACCCCCGCCGCCCGCCGAGCGGGTCGACCCCGCGCACACTCCCCTGCGCTGACCGCCCGCCGTGCGGCGGCGACCGTGCGGCGGCGGTGAGAGGTGTTAGGAGGGGACCCCTGCTATACCGGAGACGGTAGTAGGGGTCCCCTCCTTACAGGGCCACCCGGACGGCGGCGGTCAGCACGAGCTGGGCCAGCGCGGTCGGCACCAGCACCAGCCAGCAGAGCCGCTGCAACTGGTCCTCCCGCAACCGGGGGTAGGAGACCCGCAGCCAGATGATCACGAAGCTGACGGCGGCCACCTTGAGCAGGGTCCAGAGCCAACCGAGCTGGTCGTCCGCGAACGGCCCCTGCCATCCGCCGAGGAACAGCACGGTGGTCAGGGCGGCGATCACCACGATCCCGACGTACTCGGCCAGCAGCAGGAACGCGAACCGCAGTCCGGTGTACTCGGTCATGTACCCGAACACCAGCTCGGAGTCGGCCACCGGCATGTCGAACGGCGGCCGGCGGATCTCGGCCAGACCCGCCACGAAGAACACCACCATCGCCGGGGCCTGCCAGATCAGCCACCACGGCTGCCACGCCTCGACGATGCCGGAGAGACTCAACGTGCCGGCGGCCATCGCCACCGACGCGGCGGCCAGCACCAGCGGCAGCTCGTAGCCGAGCAGTTGGGCGGCACCCCGCAGCCCACCGAGCAGGCTGAACTTGTTGGCCGAGGCCCAGGCCGACATCAGCACGGCCAGCACCCCCACGCCGACCACCGCCAGCACGAAGAACAGACCCACGTCGAGCGGCTGACCGACGAGGTCGTTCGGGCCGAGCGGGATCACCAGCAGGGCGAGCAGGTACGGCACCAGGGCCACCGCCGGGGCCAGCCGGAACACCGGCCGGTCCGCCCCGCGGGGGGTGACGTCCTCCTTCTGCACGAACTTCACCCCGTCGGCGACGAGCTGCGCCCAACCGTGGAACGCGCCCGCGTACATCGGGCCGAGCCGACCCTGCATGTGCGCCATCACCTTGTGCTCGGCCTGACCCACCAGCAGCGGCAGGACGAGGAAGGCGGCCACCACCCCACCGATGCGGATCACCAGTTCCAGCCAGAGCGGCATCAGGGCGTACCCTCCTCGCCGGCTCCGGGCTCCGCCGGATCCGCCGCAGGGCCGGACTTCGCCGGGTCCGCGGCGGGGGCGGGTCCGGATTCCGTCGGGTCCGCCTCGGGGGCGGCGGCCCTGGGGGTACGCGGTGGGCGCGTACCCGGTGCCGGTCGGGCCGGACGCTCCCGAGCGGGCCGCGCCGGGGTACCGCCGCGCGGGCCCTCCCCGACACCACCGGCCCCGGCCGGGGTCGGCACCACGCCCCACTCCCCGGGTGCGGGTACGCCCGGCGGGCGGATCGGCCGCCGCCCGCCACCGGCCTCGGACTCGCCCGGTTCCTTCGCCCCCGGCCAGGGCTTCGCGACCCGGGAGGCGAGCACGAACTCCTTGCGCAGCGGATGGCCCTCGAACTCCGGCGGCAGCAGCAACGGTCGCAGATCGGCGTGCCCGGCGAAGTCGATGCCGAACATCTCGTGGGTCTCCCGCTCGTGCCAGGCGGCACCCGGGTAGACCGACACCACCGAGTCGACCGTGGGCGTGGCCCGGGACACCCGGGTCCGCAGCAGCACCCCGTGCCGGCGCGTGGTGGACCAGAGGTGGGCCACCACGTCGAACCCGTCGGCCAGCTCGTCGACCGCGGAGAGCCAGTCGAAGTAGTCGCAGGCCAGCTCCGGGTCGTCCCGCACCGCGAGCAACGCCGCCCGCCACTGCTGCGGGGGTACGTCGACGGTGGCCCGGGAGTGCGCCTGACCCCCGGAGAGCGTCGCGGTGGCCTCGACGGGGGCGAGCAGCGTGACGAGCCGCCGGCCGACCTCTTCCGGTGTCATGCCGCTGATCCTAGGGCGTGTCCGGCCGCCCGTGCCCGGCTGCGAGCCGGGTCCTGCGGTCGGTGACCCGGCCCACGGCCCGGCCGGTGGTGCGCGGCCGGGTGGAGATCCCGGCTTTGCCGGCGGCGGCCCGTCGGCGCCCGACAGGATGGGCCGGTGCGCGCTGTGACCGTGACCCCGGGAGTACCCGGCTCGCTGCGACTGCTCGACGACTACCCGGAACCCGCCACCGAGGAGGGGGCGATCCTGGTCGAGGCCGTCGCGGTGGGAGTCTGCGGCACCGACATCGAGATCATCGACGGGCAGTACGGCGAGGCGCCGCCCGACGCCGACCGGCTGGTACTCGGACACGAGTCGCTGGGCCGGGTGCTGGAGGATCCGACCGGCACGCTGCAGACCGGTGACCTGGTCGCCGGGATCGTCCGGCACCCGGACCCGCTGCCCTGCCCGAACTGTGCGGTGGACGAGTGGGACATGTGCCGCAACGGCCTGTTCACCGAACACGGCATCAAGGGACTGCCGGGGTTCGCCCGCGAGCGGTGGCGGCTGCAACCCCGGTTCGCCGTCGGCCTCGACCCGGAGCTGGGCGAGGTGGGCGTCCTGCTCGAACCGACGAGCGTGGTGGTCAAGGCGTGGGACCACATCGACCGGATCGGGCGGCGGGCGGAGTGGCAGCCGCGTACCGCCCTGATCACCGGAGCCGGGCCGATCGGCCTGCTGGCCGCCCTGCTGGCCAGCCAGCGGGGGTTGTCGGTGCACGTGCTCGACCTGGCCAGCGACGGACCCAAACCGGCGCTGGCCGGTGCACTCGGGGCCACGTACCACTCCGGGCCGGTCGAGGAACTCGACTTCGAGCCGGACGTGATCGTCGAGTGCACCGGCGCACCGGTGGTCGTCCTGGAGGCCATGTGCAAGGTCGCACCGACCGGGATCGTCTGCCTGGCCGGGGTCTCCAGCGGCGGCCGGATCATCGACTTCGACGCCGGTGCGCTCAACCGCACCCTGGTGCTGGAGAACAACGTCGTCTTCGGGTCGGTGAACGCCAACCGGCGGCACTGGGAAGCCGCCGCCGAGGCGTTGGCCCGCGCCGACCGGGACTGGCTCGGCGCGCTGATCACCCGCCGGGTGCCGCTGTCGGAGTACGCCTCGGCCTACTCCCCCGGCCCCCAGGACATCAAGGTCGTCATCGACTTCAGCGCCTGACCGGCCTCCCGGAGCTGCTACACGCCCGGCAGTTCACCATTGCGGAACAGGTCCACGAAGAGCTGATGGTCCTGCCGGGCCCGCACACCGTACGCGTGGGCGAAGTCGACCAGGTGCGCGACGAAGCCGGCGGGGTCCGCGTCGACGGCCGCGACGATCGCCTCCTCGGTCGAATAGTCGACCAGGTCGTGGCTGGACTCGTCGTCGGCGACCGAGTGCATCCGGGCGACCGCCCGACCGAGGTCGGCCAGCACCCCGGCCAGTTCTTCGGGCTCGTTGACGTCCGCCCAGTCGAGGTCGGCGGCGTACGGGGAGACCTCGGCGACGAGTTGACCCACACCGTCCAGCTCGGTGAAGCCGACCCACGGGTCGGCGTGCGCCTGGAGGGCGCGCTGCGACTCGGCCGTCCGGTGGCCCTGGTGGCGGAAGTAGCCACGGACGCGCTCGTCGTCGACGTAGCGGGCGACCGCCGGGACCTGGGCCTGCTTCATGTAGATCAGGACGTCGTTCTCCAGCGCCTGGGTGTGCCCCTCCAGCAGCAGGTTGTACGACGGCAGCCCGGCCGAGCCGATCCCCACCCCCTTGCGCAGCACCACGTCCTTGATCTGCGCCGCCACCGGCCGGGTCTGGGTGCTGGCGGGCAGCGTGTCCAGGTAGTCCTGGAAGGCGGCGCAGACCCGCGCCCGGACGTCGTCGTCCACCTCGTACACGCCGTCGCGCAGCGAGAACCGCCGCTCGTACTGGTCCACGGTGGTCTGCTCGCGCAGCAGGTCGACCCGGGTGTTGAGGCGGGCCTGCTGGAGCACCCGGCGCAGGACGCCGTCGGCGTTGTCCAGCGTGATGGAACCGATCGCGTCGTCACCGCCGGCGGCGATGGCCCGCAGCTCGGTCAGGTAGTGCTCGGCGAACGCCGTCACCAGGTCGCTGATCACCCGGTCGGAGAGCGCCTTGGTGTAGCCGATCAGGGCCACGCTGGCGACGAAGCGCCGTAGGTCCCAGGTGAACGGCCCGACGTACGCCTCGTCGAAGTCGTTGACGTTGAAGACGAGTTGGCCGGAGCCGTTCATGTAGGTGCCGAAGTTCTCCGCGTGCAGGTCGCCGTGGATCCACACCCGGCTGGTCTGCTCGTCGAGGAACCGCTCGTCGGCGAAGTCGCCACGCTGGTCGGCATAGAAGACGCTGGCACTGCCCCGGTAGAACGCGAACGGCGACGCGGCCATCTTGCGGAACTTGCGCCGGAAGGCGGCCGGGTCGAGCGCCATCAGGGTGCCGAACTCCTCGGTCAGCACCTTGACGATGAAGGCGGAGCGCGGCTCCGCGAAGTCGGTCATGACCGCACGCTAGCGCCCGGCCGCCACCGTGGCGGCGACCGCGCCGAGCGGGGTGCCCCGCTGGCCCCGGGTCGGGCGTCGCCGCGAGTTTCAGGAGGTCGGAGGGCGTACCGGCGGGGCGGTGAGGGAGGCCGCGTCGCGGGGTGGCACAGCCGGTGGGGCGCCGTCGGCGGGCCGCGCGTCGGCCGGTGGGGCGCCGTCGGCGGACGGTGCGTCGGCCGGTGAGGCGAGCGGGTCGGAGCGGGGTACGCCGCCGATGCCGGACTGCTCGGCGGCGATCTTCTCCTGGAGGCGGAGGATGCCGTGCAGCAGCGCCTCGGGCCGGGGCGGGCAGCCCGGCACGTAGACGTCGACCGGGATGAGCTGGTCGACACCCTTGGTCACCGAGTACGAGTCCCAGTACGGGCCGCCGCAGTTGGAGCAGGCGCCGAACGAGATGACGTACTTGGGCTCCGGCATCTGGTCGTAGAGCCGCTTGATCGCCGGGGCCATCTTGTCGGTGACCGTACCGGAGACCACCATCAGGTCGGCCTGGCGGGGGCCGTGCGCGAACGGGATCACGCCGAGCCGCATGAAGTCGTGCCGGGACATGCTGGTCGCGATGAACTCGATGGCGCAGCAGGCCAGCCCGAAGTTGAAGACCCAGAGCGAATACCGCCGGCCCCAGTTGAGCACGAACCGGATCGGCTCGCCGAGCACCGCCGGTAGCTGCACGACCGTCCCCTTCCCGTCCCCGACAGTCAACCACAGCGCCCGTCCGGCCCGGCCGGGCCGCTCGGTAAGGAGGGGTCCCCTGCTAACGCCTCGTGTATATGAAGGGCCCCCTCCTAACAAGAGAGCGCTCAGAACGACGGGCGTTGCAGCAGACTCACGAACTCCACCAGGAGGCGCTCCCGCAGCGCGGGTGGGGCGGCGTCCAGGAGAGTGTTCACCGGTGCCATCCGGTCCGGCAGTCCACCGCCACCGCCGAGGCCCAGTCCGGCGGCCAGCCCGGCGACCAGGTCGGCGGTGAGCGCCTCCGGGGTGAGCGCCCCGGCCAACGCGAGCAGGTCCGGCGGCAACGCGACCGGGCCGGCCGCCTCGGCCGCCGCGACCGCCTCGGCCAGGTCGGCGCCGAACTCCGCCGCCGTCGGCGCGACCGCCGCGGTCACCGTCAGGTGCACGCTGCACGGCATACCGGCGTACGCGAGCTGGGGCTGGGTGTGCCAACCCCGCGCGGCCAACTCGTCGACCAGGACGAACAGGTCGGGGCCAGACTCGGTGGCGGTGAAGCAGACCACGGTCGACTCGGGCTCGGCGACCAGCCGCAGCCCGTCGACGCCGCGCACCGCGTCGGCCAGTACCCGTACCGCCTCCCGGGTCCGGCGGGCCAGCTCCAGGTAACCGTCGTCGCCGAGATGGCGAAGGGTGGCGTACGCGGCGGCGATCGGACCACCGGACCGGGTGGAGGAGATCACCGGGTTGACCATCGTGTACCCGGGCCAGTCGGCGTACGCGAAGTACTGCGGTGCGCGCAGCCCGGCATCACGGTGCAGCAGCACCGAGACGCCCTTCGGCGCGTAGGCGTACTTGTGCAGGTCCACCGAGATCGAGGTGACCCCGGTGACGGCGAAGTCGAACGCGGGCAGGTCGGTGCCGAGGCGACGCAGGTACGGCAGGGTCCAGCCGCCGAAGCAGGCGTCCACGTGGCAGCGCACCCCGGCGGCGGCGGCCGTCTCGGCGATCTCTGCCACCGGGTCCACCACGCCGTGCGCGTACGAGGGGGCGGAGCAGACCACCAGCACGGTCTCCGGCGTGATCGCGGCGGCCACGTCGGCGACCGAGGGGCGGAGCGTGCCGGGGTCGACCGGCACCGTGTCGAGCGCCACCCGCAGGTAGTGGGCGGCCTTGGCGAACGCGGCGTGGGCACTGGCCGGCACCACGATCCGGGGTGCGGTGATCTCGGGCCGGGCGTCGCGGGCCGCCTTGACGGCAAGGATCAGCGACTCGGTGCCGCCACTGGTGACACTGCCGACCACCTCCGGCGCGCTCGTGCCGGGCCCGCCGCCGAGGACCCGCGCCGCCGCGCCGACCAGCGCGTTCTCCATCGTCAGCAGCGAGGGGAAGGCGGTCGGGTCGAGCCCGTTGACGTGTGCGCTCTCGGCGTACGCCGCCGCCGCCAACTCGTCCAGCCCGGCGACCGCCGCGTCGTACACGTACGCGAACAGTCGCCCGCCGTGCGTCGGCCGGTCGGCCTCCCGCAGCCTGCGGACCTCCGCCAACACCTGTTCCGCCGGTACGCCGTGTGCCGGCAGTGCCGACCCGCTCTCGTCGATCATGGAGTAGTGGTGCCCTTTCCGTGGCTTTCAACGGCATTCGTCCCGGCGACAACTCCATGATCGACGCCGGAGACACGGGGGGGCGTCGGGAGCGCCGGGGAGGGGGGAGGCGTGGGGGGTGAGGGTGGCCAGGAGGGTGGGGGTCAGGTCGTAGGGGCGGAGCAGGAGGGTGGCCAGGCCGATCAGCAGGGCCGGGAGGAGGGTGAAGCCGAGCAGGACGCCCAGGCGGGCGGTGTCCGACTGGACCGCGGCGGTGCCGGTGGTGGAGGAGACGTAGCCGGTGAGCGCGAGCACCAGACCGAAGACGCCCGGACCGAGGGCCAGGCCGAAGGTCTCGCCGGCCGTCCAGAGGCCGGTGAAGACGCCCGCCTGCCGCCGGCCGGTGCGCGCCGTGTCGTACGCGATGCAGTCCGGGAGCATGGCCAGCGCGAACACCTGCTGACCGGCGTACCCGACGCCCAGCGCCGCCACCAGCAGATAGACCACGACGGCGGGCAGCACCGGCGCGGCGACCAGGGCCAGCCCACCGGCGGAGAGGATCAGCGACGCGGCCACCAGGGCGGCCAGTTTGCCCAGCCGGGCACCCACCCGCGACCACAGCGGCATCACCACCAGCGCCGGTCCGACGAAGCAGAGGAACAGCAGGGTCGGACCGGTCGTCGGGTCGCGCAGGATCTGGTCGGCGAAGTACTGCACCCCGGCGAGGATCGTGGCCACCCCGGCGGACTGGACCACGAAGCAGAGCAGCAGCGCCCGGAACGGCCGGTTCCGACCGGCGACGGTGAGCTGGGCACGCAGGCTCGGCTCGCTCTCCCCGACCGAGCCCTGCGGGGCCGACCGGGTGCCGAGGAACGCGCCGACGGCACCGACCGCGATCAGGGCGGCCACGAAGACGCCCATCCAGCGGTGCCCCGGCACGCCACCGCCGGCGGCGTCGCGGACCAGCGGGGCCACCGCGCCGGCGACCAGGATGGCCAGCGCCAACACCGCGATCCGCCAGGTCATCATCCGGGTACGTTCGGCGTAGTCGTCGGTCAGCTCGGCCGGCATCGCCACGTACGGCACCTGGAAGAACGCGAACGCGGTGGCTGTCGCCAGGAAGGCGATCGCCACGTAGGCCCCGGCGGCCGCTCCGGCGCCGAACGGCGCGGCGAAGATCGACCCGAACAGCACGGCCAACGCCAACCCACCGACGAGCAGGTACGGCCGGCGGGCACCCCACCTCGACCGGGTCCGGTCGGAGATCCGCCCGGCGACCGGGTTGACCAGCACGTCCCACGCCTTCGGCAAGAGCACCAGCAGGGCCGCCACTCCGGCGGCCACCCCGAGCGTGTCGGTCAGGTACGGCAACAGCAGCAGCCCCGGCACGGTGCCGAAGGCTCCCGTGGCCAGCGAACCGAGCGCGTACCCGGCGTGCACCTTGCGCGGCAACCCGGCCGCCCCTGCTCCACCCGGCGACGCGTTCATGGCGCCGAATGTTACTCACGTTATGGCGCGGGTCACATCCCCTCTCCGGGCTGCCACTGCGCCGCCCGCATGTCGACCCGGCCCGCGCGCAGCGGCGTACCCTCGCTGAGCCACCGCGCCCGCGCCTCGGCGGCGATTCGGGGCGGCATCGTGCCGGTGGCGTTGACCACGCGGTGCCAGCCGACGGCCCCACCGTGCCGAGCCATGATCGATCCGATCAGCCGGGCGGAGGCCCGTCCGGAGCGCTCGGCGAGCGCGTCGGCCACCCCGCCGTACGACATCACCCGGCCCGGCGGTATCCGGTCGACGAGCTCCAGCACCGCCTCGACGTACTCGTCTGGTGTCACAAGCGGCCAGACTATGGGAAGGCCGCCGGGCCGTACCGCGCCGACCACGCAGAATAGGCGGGTGCGTGACGCGGTAACGGCGGCCCGGCGGGTCGTTGTCAAGATCGGTTCCTCCTCGTTGACCACCGCCACCGGCGGTCTGGACGACGGGCGGGTGGACGCGTTGGTCGACGCCCTCGGGACACGGATGGCCGACGGACGTGAGGTCGTGCTGGTCTCCTCCGGTGCGATCGCCGCCGGCCTGGCCCCGCTCGGGCTCTCCCGGCGACCACGGGACCTGGCCACCCAGCAGGCCGCCGCGAGCGTCGGTCAGGGCCTGCTGATCAGGCGGTACGCTGCCGCCTTCGCCCGGCACGACCGGACCGTCGGGCAGGTGCTGCTCACCGTCGACGACGTGACCCGCCGGGCGCACTACCGCAACGCGTACCGCACCCTGCGCAAGCTGTTGGATCTGCGGGCGGTGCCGATCGTCAACGAGAACGACACGGTCGCCACCGAGGAGATCCGGTTCGGCGACAACGACCGGCTGGCCGCGCTGGTGGCCGCGCTCGTCGACGCCGACCTGCTGGTGCTCCTCTCCGACGTCGACGCACTCTGGACCGGCAACCCGGCGCGTCCCGGTGCCCGCCGGATCGCCGAGGTACGCGACGAGTCGGACCTGGTCGGAGTCGACGTCGGCGGTGCCGGGCGGGCCGGTGTCGGCACCGGTGGCATGGTGACCAAGGTCGAGGCGGCCCGGATCGCCACCGGATTCGGCATCCCGGTGGTGCTGACCTCCGCGCCGCAGGCGGTCGCGGCGCTGGCCGGTGAGCCGGTCGGCACCTTCTTCCATCCCAGTGTCAGCCGCCCGGCCGCGCGGCTGTTCTGGCTGGCGCACGCCACCGCGCCCCGGGGACGGCTGCACCTCGACCCCGGCGCGGTCGCCGCGGTGGTGGGCCGCCGCAAGTCGCTGCTGCCGGCCGGGATCACCGCCGTGGACGGGGCGTTCACCGCCGGCGACCCGGTCGACCTGGTCGACACCTCCGGCGCGCCGGTCGCCCGGGGACTGGTCAACTACGACGCGGTCGAGCTGCCCGGCCTACTCGGGCGGTCCACCTCGGATCTTGCCGCAGCGCTCGGTCCGGCGTACGAACGGGAGGTCGTCCACCGCGACGACCTGGTGTTGCTGTGAGCGGACGATCCGCCGGCTTGAAGTGATTGCAGGGGGCCCTTCCTATGCACGAGGCGTTAACAGGGGGCCCTTCCTTACATCGAAGGAGCGTGTCATGAGCGTGAGCGAGCAGGCCCGACGGGCGCGTACGGCGGCGGAGGCGCTGGCCGTGGCGACACGTACGGCCAAGGACTCGGCGCTGCACGCGATGGCCGACGCGCTGGTGTCGCGTACGCCGGAGATCCTCACCGCGAACGAGGCGGACCTGGCGGCCGGGCGGGAGGCCGGGCTGAGCGCGGCCGTGCTGGACCGGCTCGCCCTCAGCGAGACCCGGGTGGCCGGCATCGCCGACGCGCTGCGCCAGATGGCCGGACTACCCGACCCGGTGGGTGAGGTGGTACGCGGCTCGACCCTGCCCAACGGGCTGGAGCTACGGCAGATCCGGGTGCCGTTCGGCGTGGTCGGGATCATCTACGAGGCGCGGCCGAACGTGACCGTGGACGCCGCCGGCATCTGCCTGAAGTCGGGCAACGCGGCGCTGCTGCGCGGTTCCTCGTCGGCCGCGCACTCCAACGCGGCGCTGGTGACGGTGCTGCGGGACGCCATCGACGGTGCCGGGCTGCCCGCCGACACGGTGCAGTTGCTCGACGCCACCTCACGCGACTCGGTCAAGGAGCTGATGCGGGCCCGGGGGCTGGTGGACGTGCTCATCCCGCGCGGCGGCGCGTCACTGATCCGCACCGTGGTCGAGGAGTCGACGGTGCCGGTGATCGAGACCGGGGTGGGCAACTGCCACGTCTACGTGGACGCCGCCGCCGACCCGGTCAAGGCCGTCTCGATCACGCTCAACGCGAAGACGCAGCGACTGTCCACCTGCAACACCGCCGAGTCGCTGCTGGTGCACCGGAACGTGGCGGACGCCGTACTGCCTCCGATGCTGGCGGCGTTCGCCGAGGCCGGGGTGACGGTGCACGGCGACGCCCGGACGGCGGCGTACTCGGACGCGGTGGTGGCCGCCACCGACGAGGACTTCGCCACCGAGTACCTCTCGGCCGACATCTCGGTGGCCGTGGTCGACTCGCTCGACGCCGCGGTGGCGCACATCCGGCGGTACGGCAGCGGCCACACCGAGGCGATCGTCACCGACTCCCAGTCGGCCGCCCGGGAGTTCGTGGCCCGGGTGGACGCGGCGGCCGTGATGGTGAACGCGTCGACCCGGTTCACCGACGGCGGCGAGTTCGGCTTCGGTGCCGAGATCGGCATCTCCACCCAGAAGCTGCACGCTCGTGGCCCGATGGGCCTGCCGGAGCTGACCAGCACGAAGTACGTGGTCACCGGTGACGGTCACCTGCGGAGTTGACGGCAGGCGCCCGATCCCGGTGGCACCGCTCGGCCCTGGTGGCACCGCTGGGCCCTGGTGGCACCGTCCGATCCCGGTGGCACCGCTGGGCCCTGGTGGCACCGTCCGATCCCGGTGGCACCGCCCGGACCTGACGGCCTGGTGCGGCCGGATCAGCGGAAGGCGCGGATCACCGCCAGCGTGGCGTGTACGTCGAACTGGTGGCCGTCGTCGCTGCTCCAGCCGCCGTCGCTGCGTTGCGTCTCGGTGAGCCGGCGACGGGCCGCCACCATCGTCCACTCCTGTTCGTCGACCTCGACGCGGCGCAGGGTCGAGGCGAGCCAGGCGGCGTCGGCCGGAGACGCCTCCGGCATCCGCTCGGCGAGCAACGCCTTGATCCGTGCCGATTCGTAGAACAACTGCTGCCGGTGCAGGACAGCCGCACTCAGCCAGCCGGCGGCCAGGAAGGACGGCCAACTGCCGTCGGGGCGCAGGTGGGCGGCGAGCGCCTGCCCGGCGGCGTGCACCACCCCGGCGTACGCGCCGCCGACCCGGTGGTCCAGCGGCCCGGCGGCGCGGGCGTCCAACCCGGCCACGGTGAGCCAGAAGGCGGCGTTGGCGGTCAGGTAGAGCCGCGCCTCCGGGCTGCCCGGCCGGGCCCACTCCGGGGCGGTCTCGGCCAGCGCCGGATCCTCCTCCCAGCAGCCGTCGCGCTGTTGGGAGGCGGCCAGCCAGTCGAGTGCGCGACGCGCGGCCGGGCGACCCAACGCCCCGAGGTCGTCCAGTTCGGCGAGACGGAAGCAGGTCGCGTCGACCGAGGCGACCGGGTCGCCCCAGGAGGCGGGCCAGCCGCCGCCCGAGGTCTGGCCGACCTCGGCACTGTCCAGCGTCTCCGGTTGCGGCGGCGTGCCGGTGCGCAGCCAGGAGAGACGGGCACGTTCGACCGTGTCCCCGTGAGCCACCACGAATCCGATCGCGGCGTCGATATCGACCACGGCGGTCACGCTACCGGCGGGAACATGATCCCGCCTCGGTACAACGGGCAGGTGGGACCGGCCGTCGGCCGGGTGGCGCGCGGGCCGTCGGCCGGATGTTAGGAGGGGTCCCCTGCTATACCTGAGGCGTTAGCAGGGGACCCCTCCTTACATCAGTACGCGGGCAGGGAGGGATCGATCTGCTTGATCCAGGAGAGCACGCCGCCCTGGACGTGCACAGCGTCCCGGAAGCCGGCCGCCTTGAGCGCGGCGAGCGCCTCGGCGGAGCGGACACCGGACTTGCAGTGCAGCACGATCTGCCGGTCCTGCGGGAGCTTGGCGAGCGCCTCGCCGGAGAGGATCTCCCCCTTGGGGATCAGCGTCGCGCCGGGGATGCGGACGATCTCGTACTCGGCCGGCTCCCGCACGTCGACCAGGAAGATGTCCTTGCCGGCGTCCTGCCACTCCTTGAGCTCGGCGGCGGTGATGGTCGCGTCGACGACCGCCTCCTGGGCCTCCTCGGAGACCGCGCCGCAGAAGTCCTCGTAGTCCTCCATCAGGTCGGTCAGGGTGGCGTTCTCGCCGCAGAGCACGCAGTTCGGGTCCTTGCGAACCTTGATCTTGCGGTAGCTCATCTCCAGGGCGTCGTAGACCATCAGCCGGCCGACCAGCGGCTCACCGATGCCGGCGAGCAGCTTGATCGCCTCGTTGACCTGGATCGAGCCGATCGAGGCGCAGAGCACACCGAGCACGCCGCCCTCGGCGCAGGAGGGGACCATGCCGGGCGGCGGGGGCTCCGGGTAGAGGCAGCGGTAGCAGGGGCCGTGCTCGGCCCAGAACACCGACGCCTGGCCGTCGAACCGGTAGATCGACCCCCAGACGTACGGCTTGCCGAGCAGCACCGCCGCGTCGTTGACCATGTACCGGGTGGCGAAGTTGTCCGTCCCGTCCACGATCAGGTCGTACTGGGAGAAGATGTCCCGGACGTTGTCCCGGTCCAGCGCGGTGTTGTGGATCTCGACGTTGACCAGCGGGTTGATCTCGCGGATGCTCGCCGCGGCGGACTCGGCCTTGGATCGGCCGATGTCGGAGACCCCGTGGATGATCTGCCGCTGCAGGTTGGACTCGTCGACGGTGTCGAAGTCGATGATGCCGAGCGTGCCGACACCGGCGGCAGCCAGGTACATCAGCGCGGGCGAGCCGAGACCACCGGCGCCCACACAGAGCACCCGGGCGTTCTTCAGCCGCTTCTGCCCGGTGACTCCCACGTCGGGGATGATCAGGTGACGGGAGTAGCGGCGGATCTCGTCTACGGTCAGCTCGGCGGCAGGCTCGACGAGCGGGGGCAACGACACGGTGGACTCCCCGGGATCGATGTGGCGGTCAACCGAGCCATTGTTGCTCGCCGGCCCACCCGCCGACCATGAGCAGCGACACGTCGCCCGGCATGCGGGAGCGGGAATATCCCGGACCGGGTGACGGCCGGGGTCAGGTGGCCGGGTCGCCGACGTACCGCAGGCCGTTGAGGTACGGCCAGGCGTACGCCAGGCAGCCGTCCAGGCCGTACGTCTGCTGCTGCATCACCGGCGCCGGTCGGCCCGCGCCGGGGCACGTCTGGTGCCCCTCCCCGAACTCGTGGCCCACCTCGTGGTTGATCACGTAGGCCCGGTACACCGCCAGCGGCGCACCGTAGCCGGGTACCGCCTCCGCCCAGCGCGCCAGGTTGATGATCACCTTCCCGGGTAGCCGGCACGAGGTGTAGCCCTCGGTGCTCAGACCGCCGGTCGCGCACATCGCCTCGGAGGTGGCCGGCGTGGCCAGATAGAGAGTGAAGTCGGCGTACTCCGGGTCGTCGATCCGGCGGACCCGCAGGTCCCCCGAGCCGATCCAGCTCCGCGGATCACCGAGCACCGCGTCGACCTCGGCGGCGAAGGCGTCCGGGTCCTGCCCGGTGCCCTGCTCGACGGCCACCCGGTAGTGCACGACCCGGCCGTCCAGGCCGCGCACCGGGGACGCACCGCCGGCCACCGCGAAGCTGCCCGCGCCGACCATCGGGTACGCCGGTCCCGATGGCGCGGTCGCCGTGTCGTCGTACGCCCGACCGGCCGGTGCCGCGCCGGTCGATCGTTCCTCGGCCGGTGCGATGCGCAGCACGAGGGTGACCGTCAGCGCCAGCGCCACCGAGAGGGTCACGACCAGCCGGCGTCGACGCCGACGGACCGCCGGACGCTGCCCCGGCGGCGGATCCTCCGGCCGGGACTCCGGCGGATCGTCCGGCAGCCCGGGGCTGCCGTTGAGGGGCGAGGACGGCATATGCCCATCGTCGCACTCTAATCGGGCATATCAGAGCATTACCGCACGGTCGGTGCGCCCCTACAGCGGCGGGCCGGCGTACCGCTTCCCGTCCAGGTACGGCCACGGGTTGGCCACGCACCCCTTGAGGAAGATGGTCTGCTGCATCATCACCGGGGCCGGCTCACCCCGCCCCGGACAGCGCTCGTGCCGGTGGCCCAGCTCGTGCCCGACCTCGTGGTTGACCACGTACGTGCGGTAGACCGACAGCGGCACCTCGGCCTCGACGTAATGCGGCACCGACTGCCGCCACCGGTCCAGGTTGATGATCACTTTCCCGGGGGCCCGGCACGAGGTGTACGGGCGGCCGCCGATCCGGATGTCGACCCCACCGGCCGCACACATCCGCCCCGCCGTGGTGGCGGTGGCCAGATAGACGGTGAAGTCGTACCGGGACGCGGTCTCCACCTGCCGCAACCGCAGCTTCCCGCTGTCCACCCAGCTTCCCGGCCCGGCCAGCGCCGTGTGGACCGCCAGGGCGAACTCGCCCGTGTCCACGCCCGCGCCGGACTCGACCGCCACCCGGTACCGCCGCACGTCGCCGGCCGTACCCAGCACCGGACCGGTCCGCTCGTCGTAGTCGAAGCGACCCGGCCCGGACGACGGGACCGGCCCGGACTCCCGCAGCACCGGCTCGGGCGACGGGACCACCGCCGACGGCGACGGTGACACGGGCGACGGCGAGACCGAGGGCGGCACCGGCGGTGGGGACGCCACCGCCGGTGCCTCGTCGGCGGAACCGACCGGGGTCCGGGTCACACCGGTCACCAGCGCCGCCCCCGCCCCGAGCGCCACCACCAGCACGGCCAGCCGGCGCACCACGGCACGCCGCGACATGGTGGCCGTGGCCGGTCCCGGTGACTGGGTGTGCCGACCGACGGAGCCAGACCGCCCACGACCACCAGGACTACGCATTCGGGTCATCCTGCCAGGTCAGCTCTCCCGGGCGCACTCCGCCGACTCGGTCAGAAGCCCGACCACGGCTCGCGCCACCAGGCGCGGCACCTCCAACTGCGCGACGTGCCCGACGCCGTCGAGCATCAGCAGCCGACTGTCCGGGATGACCCGAGCGGTCTGCGGTGCCACGCGGACGTCGACCAGGCGGTCCTGCCGACCGCCCACCACCAGCGTGCGGGCCCGCACCGCCCCGGCCATCCGCCACAGCGACCCCGACCCCGGCAGGTACGACCGTAGGAAGCTGGAGACGATCCCCCGGAACGTCCGGACGTACGCGGCGGCGTAGTGGCTTTCCTCGTACCGCACCCGGATCTCCTCCACCGCCTCCTGCCGGCGCTGTTCGGAGATCCGGCTGATGTCGGCCACGCACGCCTCCATCGACTGCTGCGCCATCACCTCCGGCGCGAGTTGGGCCAGCCGCCAGGCGGCCAGTTGCTCGGCGCGGGGTATCGCCAACAGTGGCAGCATCCGGCCCTGCAACGACCGCCGGAAGTCGAGGAACGGCAGGGCCGGCGACACCAGGGTCAGCGTCCGCACCAGATCCGGCCGCAGCGCGGCCACGCGGACCGAGACCGCCCCGCCCAGCGAGTTGCCGAACAGGTGCACCGGGCCCCGGTCGGAGTGCTCGATCCAGCGGATCACCCGGTCCGCGAAGGACGGCAGCGTGTAGCGCAGGCCTGGCTCACTGCGCCCGAACCCCGGCAGGTCGATCGCCTGACCGTCGAGGCGGTCGGCGAGCAGGCCGGCCAGGTCCGTCCAGTTCTGCGAGGACCCGCCCAGGCCGTGCACGTACAGCGCCGGCTCCGCGTCCGGGCAGGTGGCCGGCGTCTCCCGGACATAGGTCACCGTGCCGTCCAGGCGTACCTGCCGGCCCGGCCAGGGCGGCGGCATCGAGGGGGCGGGCAACAACCGATCGGGCCAGAGGGTGGCAGGCTTCACCACTCCAGTCTGCCCCGAACGGGTCAGGCCAGCAGAGCCTCCAGCCGCCGGTTGACCGCGGCCAGGCTGGCGCGGACCACCGCCTGCCGGGGGTCGCCGGCCACCAGCGCCGACCCGGCCAACTGCTCGACCCATCCGTCGCAGACCAACAGCACCACGACGGTGGCCACCTCGCAGTTGCCGAACGGCACCACGGCGGCGTGCTCCACGAAACAGCGTCCCCGCTCGGCGGTGGGGTCGGCGCCGCGCAGCAGCTCGTCGATGGCGGCCGCGGCGGCCACCGCGCAGAGCCGCAGCACGTACCCGTCGACGGCCGGGCCGGTGGCGTACCCGGCGGCACTCTGGTCCCCGGCGAGCAGGCGCACCTCGACGGTCGCGTCGAGACCGAACGTGCTGACCTGGACGTGGTCGAGCACCACCCGGGGACCGGGCACCCCGCCGGTGTCCAACGGCCGGGACGGCGCGGACTCGGTCGTGGTGAGCTGCCCACCCGAGTAGGAGGAGCCGAGTGTCGCCGGGCTGCCGGTCGGGCCGGGTTCCTCGACGACGGCCCGTCCCCGGGGCGGGGCGGGCGTCGGGCGTCGGCGGCGGGCGGGCTCCGGCTCGGTGCGGGACGGTGGGGCCTCCGTCCGCGCTACCGCCGGGCGGGACGGTGGGGCCTCGGTCCGGACCCCCGCCGGGCGGGCCGCCGGACGTCGGGGCTCGACGGGCGGACGTGACTCGCCGCCGTCGCGGGGGTCGGTGGAGCGGCGGCGCACCGGCACGGCCGGTGGTCCCGGCACTTCGCTCGGCGCGGCGGCCAGCCCCATCCGCTCCTGGAGCAGGCGGGCGACGTGCCGGCTCACCTCGGCCGGGTCGGCACCGTCGGAGAGGTCCAGACGCAGGCTGTGGGCACCGGCCGGGGTACGCCGCAGGGCCGCGTCGCGTACTCCCTCCACGCCCCGCACCGCGTCGAGGATCGCGTTGACGTCGAAGCCCTCGGGCCGCTCACGCAGCGGTGCCGGTTCGTCGTCGCGACGCAGATGGGTGGCGATCCGGGCGAGTTCCGGGGTTTCGGCGGGTGGGTCCACGGCTGGCGGCTCCGGCACGACGGGCACGTCCGGCTCGGCGGGGACGCGCTGCGGCAACACCGCCGAGGTGCCGTCCGGCGACCGCTCGCCGGGCGTTTCGGGATCGGGAGCTGATCGGCGGGCCGCGTAAGGGGCCGCGCTCGTCGGGACGGGCGCGGACGGGGTGCGTTCACGGTGCGTGGGCACGTCGGAGGCCCGGACGCCGGATGCCTGCTCGGTCGGAGCCGGAGTGGCGGGCGGGCAGGGCGAGGCGGGCGGCGGGGCGGTCGGCCCCGGATCGCTGGGCACCGGTCGGAGCCGGAACGGCCGGTAGGCCGGGCCGCCGCCGGAGGCGTTCGCGGCCTCGGTGGCCGGCGGCCTGGGCGGCTCGGGCGGGGTCGTCTCGCGCGCTCCGGCCGGTGGTGCGCTGGCGGGCGGTGCGCTGGCCGGGTCACGTGCCCAGGGCAGGCGGTCGTCGGCGGGCGGCGGGCCGCCGACACGCATCCCCCAGGGCAGGCCCTCCTCGGTACGCGCGCCCCACGGCAGGCCCTCGTCGGCCGGAGCCGCGCTGACCGGACGGGTTCGCCAGGAGGCGCGCTCGTCGGCGGGAACCCCGCTGACCGGGGACGACGACCAGGCCGGCCGCTCGTCGGCGGGCGCGCCACTGACCGGGGACGACGACCAGTGGGGCCGCTCGTCGGCCGCCCACGCGGGCCGGTCCCGCGTCGGTGGCGCGGCGGTCGGTTCGGTGGACTCCCGTGCGGGGCGCTCGTCGACCGGTGGCGCACTGGTCGGCGCGGCGGCCCACGAGGGCCGGTCGGTGGACCCGGGCGGTCCGGCCGGGGTACGCGGCCCGGACGCCTCCGGCCGGGTCGGCTCGTACGGCCGGGGCCGCTCGACCGGCACCGGCTGGTAGGGGCGGGTCGGCTCCACCCGGACCGGCTCGTACGGCCGGCTCGGTTCGCTGGACCAGCCCTGCCCCGAGGTCTCCCGCCCGCGTCGGCCGCTCTCGTCCTCGCCGCGCGCCCAGGACGGCGCCCAGTCACTCGGCGGGCCGGAGCGGGCCCAGTTCGGCTGCTCGTCCTCCGGCGGGTCTGCCTCCGCCGACCAGCCAGCACGCCGGTCGGCACTCGGCGGAGGCCATCCACCGCCCTGGTCGGCGGCGTAACCGTGGTCGCCGGACGGACCGGCAGCGGGGTGGGACGGACCGGTCGGCTCGGCCGGGTACGGCTCGTCCCAGCCGCGCGACCGGCCGGCGGACGGATCGTCCCCGTGGCGCTCGGCGGTGGGCGCATGCACGCCGGGCGGCATCTCGAAGCCGGAGGCGGCGGTGCCGACGGGCGGCACCTGCACGGCCGGCGGCGCCGAGGTGGGCAGGCCGGCGGTCGAGGTCACCGGCTGCTCGCCGGCGGGGGTGGGACGTGGCGCCGGCACCACCATCCGGTCGTGACCGGCGTCACGGCCCGACTCACGCAGGCCGGGCGGGGCACTGACCGGGGTGTGTCGACCGGCCGACGACTCGTCCTCGGGGTGTACGCCGTTGACGTGGTGTCCGTTCGTGCGCGTCGCGCGTTCCGGCTCCGACTGGTCACCGGCGGGAGCGGGCAGGTCGGCGTAGCGTGGTGAGGCGGTCGCCCAACCGGAGGGCGGCTCGGGGTGACGCCGGGGCGCGCCGAGGTCGCGGGAACCTTCCGCCCCCCACGACCAGTCGGCCGCCGACGGTGCCCACCCGTTGCCGGAACGGGCCAGGTCATCCCACTGACCCGTCCCGTCGCCGTGCTCTCCCGGGGTGGCGGCACCGGGTTGCCCTGCTTCACTCACCGCGCGCTCCTTGGTCGCCCCCGCTGAGGCTACCGTGTGGCGACAGTGGCGATAAGTTACAGCGGCGGGCCAATTCCGCGCGGGGCCATGGCGGCCCTGAGCGGTTCGGGCGAAATGCGGCCCGTCTACAGACTCGGAGGTTCCCATGACCGCTGTGGGGAACGGCGCCCAGACCACCGGCAGGCCGACCCGCCTGCCCCGTTCGGCACGCCGCAAGCAGCTGCTCGCCGCTGCTCAGGAGGTATTCGTCGCGCAGGGTTACCACGCCGCGGCCATGGACGACATCGCCGAGCGGGCCGGCGTCTCCAAGCCCGTGCTGTACCAGCACTTCCCGGGCAAGATGGAGCTGTATCTCGCCCTGCTCGACACGCACTGTGACGCAATCGTCGCCAAGGTGCACGACGCGATGGCGAGCACCGCCGACAACAAGGAGCGGGTCAGCGCGTCCGTACGGGCGTACTTCGACTTCGTCGACCACGAGAGCGAGGCGTTCCGCCTGGTCTTCGAGTCGGACCTGCGTAACGACCCGGCCGTGCGGGAGCGCGTGGAGCGGGTCGAGCAGGGCTGCATCGCGGCGATCACCGACACCATCATCTCGGACACCGGGGTCAGCCGGGCTCATGCGGAGCTGCTCGCCTCCGGCCTGGTCGGCGCCGCCGAGACCGCGGCACAGTTCTGGCTGGCCCGCGGGCGGCAGGTACCCAAGGCCGAGGCGGAGGCGTTGGTGGCCGCGCTGTCCTGGCGGGGCATCGCGAGCTTCCCGCTGCAAGGTGAGTCAGCCTGAACTCGCACCTTGTGATCGGATAGCCTTCGCACGGCGACCATTTCGCCCGACGGAGGAGGCACAGTGGAGGTCAAGATCGGGGTGCAGTACGCACCGCGCGAGCTGGTCCTGGAGAGCGCACAGTCGCCGGCCGAGATCGAGCAGATCGTGACCGACGCGATGGCCAGGAACGAGGGCGGCACGCTCTCCCTGACCGACGAGAAGGGCCGGCGGGTCATCGTGCCGGTCAGCAAGGTCGCTTACGTCGAGATCGCCGAGGCGTCCCCTCGGGCAGTGGGCTTCACCGTCCGCTGACGATCAGTTGTTGAGGCCGGCGGCGGCCATCCGCGCGGTGTGCGCGGCGGTCAGCCGCCGGAACAATCCGGGTACGTCCGCCTGCCCGTCCGCGACGATCAGGGCGGTCAACGTCCCCCGGTCGGCGGCGACCACCCGGCCCGCCTGGGACAGCGCCTCGCCGACCAGTCGCCGGGCCCACATGGACAACCGACCGGCGACCTTCGGGTCCGCCGCGACGGCGTGCCGGATCTCGGCGGCGGCGAACTCCGCGTACCGCGAGTCACGCAGCACGTCCAGGACCAGGCGCCGGTCCGGCTCCCGCAGCGCCTCGGCGATCTCGCGGAGGAAGTCCTCGGTGATCCCGTCACCGACGTACGCCTTGGTGACCGCTTCCGCCCAGTCCCGGGGCTCGGTCGAGTCGTGGTACCCCTGCAACGGCTCGACGTAGGCCGCCATCGCCTCCTCCACCGGCACACCGAGCACCGCCAGCCGGTCGGCCAGCCGCCGGTAGTTGGCGATCTCGGCGGCGGCCATCTCGCTCAACGCGGCCCGACGGCGCAGATCCGGGGCGAACCGGGCATCGGCTGCCAGACGTTCGAAGGCGAGCAGTTCACCGAGGGCCACCAGGCCGAGCAGGTCGGCGACGGCGTGATCGGGCGCGGCGGGGGCGGACACCCGCGCAGGCTACCGCCGTCGGCCGCCCGGGGAGCGCTCGGCGAGGCGTCACCGGGCGGGCTGACCAGGCAGCACCGACCACATGCATGTGATACAGGTCACATAGAAGCCCTCCCGGTGACTCTTGCCGGACTGGAATCGGGACGGCTTCACACCCGTTCAGGTAACATGGACGAGTTGCCGTAGGCGCCGATCCCGACCGGATTCAGATCCAACCCGGTCGACGTCCGACCCACGGCGCGCGTGCGGCCCGGTCCGCCCGGCATCTCTGCCGCCGACCGTGTGGCCCGCGCCAAAACCGAACGCGCCCTGAGGACATGACGGGGCGCACCCACGAGAGGGCACCCCCAAATCCACATGAGTGAGCCGATTCAAGACCTCACAGACGGCCAGGAACTGGCCCCGACCGCCCCGGTCCGACCGGAGGCACCGACCTTCGCCGAGCTCGGCGCGCGCGCCGAGACCGTCGACGCGCTGGCCGCGTCCGGCATCACCCGCGCCTTCGCCATCCAGGAGTACGCGCTGCCGATCGCCCTGCGCGGCGCCGACCTGATCGGGCAGGCGCCGACCGGCACCGGCAAGACCCTCGGCTTCGGCGTACCGCTGCTGGAGCGGGTCTTCGCACCGGGCGAGGGCAGTGACGGCGTGCCGCAGGCACTCGTCGTCGTACCCACCCGTGAACTGGGCATCCAGGTCGCCAAGGACATCGCCGCCGCAGGCCGCACCCGGGGCGTCCGGGTACTCCCGATCTATGGCGGGGTCGCGTACGAGCCGCAGGTCGACGCGCTGCGCAAGGGCGTGGAGATCCTCGTCGGTACGCCGGGCCGCCTGCTCGACCTGGCCAAGCAGAAGCACCTGCGCCTGCACGGCGTACGCGCGCTGGTGCTGGACGAGGCCGACCGGATGCTCGACCTGGGCTTCCTCGACGACGTCGAGCGGATCCTGGCGATGCTCCCGGAGGAGCGGCAGACCATGCTGTTCTCCGCCACCATGCCGGACCCGATCGTGACGCTGTCCCGGCGGTTCCTGCGTCACCCGATCACGATCCACGCCGGGCACACCGCCGAGACCGGCCCGTCCCCGCAGACGGAGCAGCTGGTCTACCGCACCCACTCGATGAACAAGATCGAGATCGTGGCCCGGATCCTCCAGGCGGAGAGCCGTGGCCTGACGATGATCTTCACGCGGACCAAGCGGGCCGCCGACCGGGTGGCCGAGGACCTCGACTTCCGTGGCTTCGCGGTCGCGGCCGTGCACGGCGACCTCGGACAGGGCGCCCGTGAGCGGGCCCTCCGGGCCTTCCGCGCCGGCAAGATCGACACTCTGGTCGCCACCGACGTCGCGGCCCGGGGCATCGACGTCAGCGGCGTCACCCACGTCATCAACTACGACTGCCCCGAGGACCAGGACACCTACACCCACCGGATCGGCCGTACCGGCCGGGCCGGGGCGACCGGTGTGGCGGTGACCTTCGTCGACTGGGACGACATGCCCCGCTGGCGGATCATCGACAAGACGCTCGGGCTGGACATGCCCGAGCCGCAGGAGACCTACCACACCTCTCCGCACCTCTACACCGAACTGCACATCTCGACCGAGGTGACCGGCACGCTGCCGACCGCCGAGCGCACCCGCGCCGGATTGTCCGCCGAGGTCGAGGAGGACCTGGGCGGCGGTCGCGCCCGCCGTGGCGGCGAGCCGCGCGGCGCCGGACGTCGCCAGGGCCGTGGACGCGGCGAGGGCGGACGCGGCGACAGCGGCGGACGCGGCGAGGGCGGACGCGGCGACAGCGGCGGACGCGGTGAGGGCCGGGGTCGTGGCGAGGGCCGGGGCCGCGCCGAGAGCGGTCGCGGGCCGGGCGGCGAGGCCGGGCCGGAGTCCGCCGAGGCCGGCGCAGAGCTGTCCGGCGAGGCCGGTGAGGGCACCCGCACGCCGCGCCGCCGTCGGCGCCGCCGCGCCGGCGAGGTCATCGCCGGTGTCGACTCGACCAACTCCGCCGAGACGGGCACCCCCGTCGAGGCCGCCACCGGCACCGAGGGCACCGCCGAGACGCCCCGCCCGCGCCGCCGTCGGCGCCGCCGGGCCACCGCCGGCAGCTCGGCCGAGGCCAGCACCGACTGATCCCGCTCCGTCCACCGGACGGAGCGGCACAGGAGACCACGCAACGGCATCGCGCCGACGACCAGCCCGGTCGTCGGCGCGATGCTGTCACCACCCGCCGCCTCGAACACACAGCACCGCCGCCCCCGCCGATGTCGGCATGCCCCGGGCCGGCGTGGAAGATGGAGCGATGCCCGAACCGTTGGACTCCGCCCTGGCCGAGGTCCGCTCGATGCTGCTGGATCCCGCGCTCACCCGGGCCGTGGCCGCCGGTCGTCGGCGCGGCCAACGACCTTCCGTGGTCCGGGCCGAGCTGCGACCGGTCGCGCTCAAGGCCGGCCCGAGGTTGCAGATCTCGACGTCCGACGGCGACCGGCCGTACACCCGCAACGTGACCGCCGGGCCGGAGGCGGACGCGGCGGTCGAGGCGCTGCTGGCCGAGCCCTTCGGCAACTGGCACGTGGAGACCACCGGGGCCACGCTCCAACTGCGGGTCACCAAGTCGGGTGAGGCGCAGGTGCACCGCAGCGCCAGCGACCGCCCGGCCGCCGCTCCGGCCGGACACGACCGGGCCAAGGAGTACCTGCTCGACCCGGGCGACCCGCTCTTCGCCGAGATCGGCGGCTCGGCGGCCAAGCGTCGGCAGGTGGACGCGTTCCTGCGGGCGCTGGCGGCGACGCTGCCCGACGAGCCGGGTCCGCTGCGGGTGGTGGACCTGGGCTGCGGCAACGCGTACCTCAGCTTCGCCGCGTACCGCTATCTGTCCGGGCGCGGGTGGGACGTCGAGCTGGTCGGTGTCGACGTACGCGACGACCAGCGGCACCGCAACACCGCGCTGGCGCAGCGGCTGGGCTGGGCCGACCGGGTCCGCTTCGTGGCCGGCACCATCGCCGACGCGGTCGTCGAACCGGCACCGGACCTGGTGCTCGCCCTGCACGCCTGCGACACGGCCACCGACGAGGCGCTGGCCCGCGCGGTGCGCTGGGAAGCCCGGTGGGTGCTGGCCGCGCCCTGCTGCCACCACGACATCGCCGCGCAGCTCCGCGCCCGTCCGGCACCCGCGCCCTACGAGCTGCTGACCCGGCAGGGGATCCTCCGGGAGCGTTTCGCGGACGTGCTCACCGACGCGGTGCGGGCCGGTCTGTTGCGGCTGCACGGCTACCGGGCCGAGGTGGTCGAGTTCGTCGACTCGGCACACACCCCTCGCAACCTGCTGATCCGGGCACGACGCACCGGCGCCGCACCGACCGACGCCCACCGCGCGGAGTATCGCGAGCTGGTGACGCAGTGGCGGGTCTCACCACGACTGGAGACACTGCTCGCGCCGCTCGCCGAGAAGCGTTGACCCGACTCGACTCCGCCGTCACTGTCGTCTGGTCGATCAGTCAGTTGCGTCCGCAACTTCGCGTACTAGTCTCGAAGAACGCACCGTCGGGTGCCGGTCGGGAGGGCATACCCACCGGATGAGTTCGGCAGAGGTCTCGCCGCAGATGGCGTTCGCGCGCTTCGTGCGCCGCGCCATCGACGACGCCCGGGAGGAACGCGGGTGGACGGTCACCGACCTGGCCGGGCACACCGGCGTCGGGCGCTCGACCGTCTTCCGCTGGTTGGCCGGTGACTGGCAGGACTACCCCGAGTTGGCCAAGGTTCGCGGCTTCTGCGCCGCGCTGGACCTGCCGGTGGCAGCGGCCTTCCGCGCGCTCGGCCTGCCCGACGCCGGCCCCGGGCCCTGGCGACGCGGCGACGAGGGCCCGGTCGAGGCCGACGTCCGGGTGATCCTGCAACGGCTGGCGGACCCGGCCGTGCCGGCCGAGGAGAAGCATCACATCCGCGACCTGCTGCGTTACCTCGCCCGCCGACCGATCCGCCGGGCCGGCTGAGCTAGCCGACAGTCACCGTGAACTCGGCGGTACGGACCTGCCCGCCGGTGGCGAAGTCCAGATAGAGGCGGTACCGCCCCGGCCCCGGCGCGGTCAGCCAGAACTGGATCGCACCGTCGATCAACTCCGTCTCGGGGTGCACGTGCAGGTACCCGAGGTCGCCCTCGCGCAACGCGACGAGATGCCCGTACGCGCCGAGGTACCGCTCCAGCGCCGGGGCGGCGCCGTCCGCACCGGCGACCCGGAAACTCAACGGCACCGTCAGCCCGGGTTCGGGGCGGCCCTGGTATCCGACGGTCCACCCGTCGACCGTGTCGGTGGTGGCCGGGGCGGGCAGGTCCCGGGGCTGGTACGTGCCGGGGGCGACCAGGTCCACGCCGAGCGTGGTGGCGGTCTGCCGGCCGTCGTCGGCGAGCGCGGTGAAGTCGGCGTACGCCCGCCACAGGCCGGGCTGCGCCAGGGTGAGCGGCACCGACCAGGTGCCGTCCGCCGCCATGGTCGGGTGCAGGTGCTGATAGCCGCTCAGGTCGCGACGCACCACGATGACGTGCATCGGCTTGTCGTGCACGACCGCGAACCGGGTGACCGCGCGGCGCTGCCCGTCCTCGACCCGGAACCGCAGCTCACCTTCGCGGCCGGCGGTGAACTCGGCCGACAGCGGGGCGAGCGTGTAGCCGTCCCGGCTGATCGCCAGCCCACCGGCTTCAGCGGCGGCCTCCTGGTCGGCGCCGTGCGAGTGCGCGCCGACGCCGGGTGCGTGACTGTGGTCGGCCAGCGCGCTGTCCCCCGCGCCGCCGAGTGCCGCCGCCGGACCACCGCCGTTGATCCGGCCGAGCCCGAAGCCGAGCAGCACGGCCAGCACCAACCCGCCGACCACCAGGGCCAGCCGCAGCGTGGCCCGGTCCGGCGTCGCGGGGACCGCGTCCGGGTCGCCGCCCGCCGCCGGCCGCTCGGCGACCCGCACCGACCCGAACGCGGGCGCGTCGGGTTCCTGGTCAGCCATGCGCCCACCGTACCGCCGGATGCTGCGGCGCCCCGGCGGGTACGCCCGGTCGTGGCTCCGGTCGCACCCGCGGACCGGTCCCGGTCTGGCCTGGCACGTGGGTGAGGGTGTCCGCCCGGCCGTGTGCCGAGCGTCAGCCGGCGACGGCGAGGGCCAGCGGCAGGACGTCGGGGGCACCGGCGCGGCGCAGTTCCCGCGCCGCCATCGTCATCGTCCAGCCCGAGTCGACCAGGTCGTCGACGAGCAGGACCGGGCCGTCCAGCCCGGTGAGGGCGTCGGCGAGCGGCTCGGGCACGGTGAGGGCGCCGTGCAGGGTGCGTACCCGCTGGGCGCTGTTGCCACGCGGACCAGCCGGCGGACCGGCCGAGACGACCCGGCCCAGCAGCGGCAGCCGCCCGACGGCGGCGATCCGCTCGGCCAGCGACCCGACCAGCACCGGATGGGTACGTGAGTCGACCGCGACCACGCCCGCCGGGCGGCGGGGCCACGGGTCGTCGCCGTGCGCCCACGCCTTGAGCACCTCGATGACGGCGGCGGCCAGGTCGTCCGGAAGCGGGCCGTCCGGCGTGCCCGGCCCGACCAGACCGCGCAGCCGAGAACCCCAGCCGAGGTCGGAGAGCCGGCCCACGGCCCGTCCGGAAAGGGCCTGCTCCGTCGGGGCGATGCGGCCCTTCAGCGGTACGCCGACCGCCTCCAACCCGGTCGGCCAGAGCTTCTTGGGCGCGAGCGGCACGCCGGGGCGACCCAGGAACGTCTGCGCGGTGGTCAGCGCGGCCGGTGACACCTCCGCCGTGAACAGCGGCGCGGCGCACCGGTCACAGCGCCCACAGTCGGCCGCCTCCGCGTCGTCCAGACAGGCCCGCAGGTAGCGCATCCGGCAGTCGGTCGTCGCGGCGTACCCGAGCATGGCCTGTTGCTCGTCGGCGCGGGCGGCGGCGACGCGCCGCAACCGGGGCTCGTCGTAGACCCAGGTTTCGCCGGTGGCGAGCCACCCACCGCGCACCCGGCGGACGGCGCCGTCCACGTCGAGCACCTTGAGCATCAGTTCCAGCCGGGCCCGGCGCAGGTCGACCAGGGGCTCCAGGGCCTGGGTGGAGAGCGGCCGGTCGGTGTGCAGCGCGGCCAGCACGGCGCGGACCTGGTCCTCGGGCGGGAAGGCGAGCGAGGCGAAGTACCGCCAGATGGCCTGGTCCTCGACACCGGGCAGCAGCAGCACCTCGGCATGCTCGACCGCGCGGCCGGCACGGCCGACCTGCTGGTAGTAGGCGATCGGCGACGGGGGCGCGCCCAGGTGCACCACGAAGCCGAGGTCCGGCTTGTCGAAGCCCATGCCGAGCGCGCTGGTGGCGACCAACGCCTTGATCTTGTTGTCGAGCAGGTCCTGCTCGGCGGCGCGGCGGTCGGCGTCCTCGGCCTGCCCGGTGTACGCGGCCACCGTCCAGCCCCGCGACCGCAGGAACTCGGCGGTCTCGGTCGCCGACGCCACGGTCAACGTATAGATGATGCCGGAGCCGGGCAGCCGGTCCAGGTGGTCGGCGAGCCAGCCGAGCCGGTGCGCCGGGCTCGGCAGGTCGAGTACGCCCAGCCGCAGCGACTCCCGGTCCAGGCTGCCGCGCAGCACGAGGACGTCCGGTCGCTGCCGCCCCGACGTGACCGCCTCGGTGCCGAGCTGCTCGGCCACGTCCCGCGTCACCCGCTCGTTGGCGGTGGCGGTGGTGGCCAGCACCGGCGTCTGCTCCGGCAGGTTGCCGAGGAAGGTCCGCAACCTCCGGTAGTCCGGCCGGAAGTCGTGCCCCCAGTCCGACACACAGTGCGCCTCGTCGACCACCAACAGGCCGGTGGTGGCGGCCAACCTCGGCAGTACGCCGTCCCGGAAGTCCGGATTGTTGAGCCGCTCCGGGCTGATCAGCAGCACGTCCACCGCACCGGCGTGGATCTCGCCGGTGATCTCGTCCCACTCGTCGAGGTTGGCCGAGTTGATGGTGCGCGCCCGGATACCGGCCCGGGCCGCCGACTCGACCTGGTTACGCATCAACGCCAGCAGCGGCGACACGATCACGGTGGGCCCGGCCGGCTCCCGGCCGTCCACCTCCTGCCGCAGCAGCGCGGTGGCCACGAAGTAGACCGCCGACTTGCCCCAACCGGTGCGCTGCACGCAGAGCACCCGCCGTCGGTCGACCACCAACGCCTCGATCGCCCGCCACTGGTCCTCCCGGAGCCGGGCGTCCTCGCCCGCCAGCCGCCGCAGCACCGCCTCGGCCCGCTGCCGGATCGTCGTCCGTTCCTGGCTCATCCGGCCTTTCTACCAGCACCGTCGGACGACCGGCCCGTCACGGCGTGCGCTGTTGCTGCTGGGTTTCCTCTGCGCGGTGCTCAGCGTGCTCGGCGGGCTCGGCTGCCAGGCGGGCGGCAGGGTGCCCTGCTGCGGTCGGTCCGGTGTTGTCCCCGGCGTCCTTTGCTCTGCTTCAACTGGCGCAACAGAATCCGGGCGTGTTCGGTGCGTGGGGTGAAGCAGAGCAAAGGGCGCACGGTGAGGTGACCGACGGCCCACGAGAGGCGCGGCGGACCGGCGGTGATGTGGGGGTGGGTGGGTGGCCGTACGACGTGGTGGCGGGACGCGGCAGCGGGGCGTCTGGCATACGATTCCGTTCGATCCGCGGAAGAGAGACGAGATGACTCAGCGAACCGGTACCACCGCCACGACCCGGCGCTTCGCGGTCGCGACGATCGCCCTGCTGGCCGCGACCCTGGTGGCCGGCTGCGACGACAAGGACGCCCCGGAGGCGGCCCCGCCACCGCCCGACCCCAAGCAGGAACTGCTGGACGCGGTACCCGGCGAGCAGGACCCGGCGTTCCGTTTCACCACCTCCGGCGACGTGTCCGGAGTGGTCGACCCGGCGAACCGGGGCATGGACATCGACACGGTCACCAAGGACAAGGACTTCACCCTGGAGATGTCCTTCCGGATGATCGAGTCACGCACCTGGATGAAGGTCAACTTCAAGGGCGACAAGAACATCCAGAAGCTGATGAAGCTGCCCACCACGTGGATGGAACTGGACCCGACGAAGGTCGACGGGCCGGACTCCCTGCCCACCTACGAGGGCACCGACCCCGGCAACGCCGAGGTGATCATCCAGGCGGCCAGCGACGTCCAGGCCGGTGAGGGCGGGACGTACACCGGCACGGTCGACCTCTCCGCCCAGCCGGACCTGGCGGACGCCCTGGATGGCGTGGCCAAGCTCAGCGACGCCATCACGCAGATCCCGCTCACCGCCGTGGTGGGGGCGGACGGCAACCTCACCTCGCTCACCCTGGCGATCCCGGCCGACGGGGAGCAGAAGGCGTCGGAGTACGTGGTCGAGTACTTCGACTTCGGCAGCGCCCCCGCGATCGTCGCGTTCACCGAGGACGAGGCAGAGAAGGCGCCCACGGCGGCGTACGACCTGCTCAACGGCTGATCGGTCAGGGGCGGCACGGCGACGGGCCGCCCCTGCCGCCGTACCCTCCCGCTTGTCCCCGGCCAGGCGACGTCAGGTGCGGGACAGGTGACACGGCCCGTCGTGGTCGGCCGCGATTCCCTCGCCACAACTCCATGATCGGCGCGAGGGGCGAGGGGCGAGGACAGCGGCCACTGCCGCACGGTGGCCGGTGGCTGGTGGCTGGGGCGCCTGACGGTCGGTGGAGGCTCGGGATCTCGATTCCCGCACCCCGAACCGGACGGAATCGGAAGATTGTCTGGTGCGCCGGTTCCTTCGTCACCCCGTGCGGCTGGTACCGGTCGGCTTCCTCGTGACGATCCTGCTCGGCGCCGGCCTGCTGATGCTGGAGCCGATGACCATCCAGCACCAGCACCCGCCGTTTCCGGTCGCGCTGTTCACCGCCACCTCGGCGGTCTCGGTCACCGGGCTGGCCATCACCGACACGCCGAACTACTGGTCCGAGACCGGACTGGTGGTGATCACGGTGCTGACCCAGGTCGGCGGACTCGGCATCCTGACGCTCGCCGCGCTGGTGGTCCTGACCGTGTCCCGGCGGCTCGGTCTGCACAACCGGATGCTGGTCCAGGCCGAGACCCTGGAGTACGGACTGGGTGACGTACGCCGGCTGCTGATGCGCATCGGGACCACGGTGCTGGTCTGCGAGGTGGTGATGACGGTCGTGCTCACCGCCCGGCTCTGGCTCGGCTACGAGTATCCCCTGCGGCGAGCGCTCTGGTCGGCGTCCTTCCACTCGATCCAGGCGTTCAACAACTCCGGCTTCTCGCTCTACTCCGACGGGCTGCTGGCCTTCGCCCGGGACCCCTGGGTGACCCTGCCGCTGGCTCTCGGTTCGATCGTCGGCGGGCTGGGGTTCCCGGCGCTGTTCGAGGCGGTCCGCCAGTGGCGGCGGCCGGTACGCTGGTCGGTGGCCACCAAGCTGACCATCTGGGGCAGCGTCGTGCTGGTGGCCGTCGGGTTCGTGATCCTGCTGGCCAGCGAGTGGTCCAACCCCTGGACCATCGGCCAGTACGACGTTCCGGGCAAGGTGAACGCCGCGTTCACCCAGATCACGTTCTCCCGCACCGGCGGCTTCGAGGTGATGCCGATCGACCGGTTGCGGGAGGAGAGCTACCCGCTGCTGATCGCGTTGATGTTCGTCGGCGGCGGCAGCGCCAGCACCGCCGGTGGCATCAAGGTGTCCACGTTCTTCCTGCTCGCCTTCATCATGTGGGCGGAGATCCGGGGCGAGCCGGACGTCACGGTCGGGCACCGGCGCATCGCCACGTCGAGCCAGCGGCAGGCGTTGACCGTCACCCTGCTCAGCGTCGCGATGGTGGCCGCCGGCACCAGCGTGTTGATCCTGCTCACCGACGGGTTACCGCTCACCAGCACGCTGTTCGAGATCACCTCGGCGTTCAGCACCACCGGGCTCACGGTCGGGCTGACGTCGTCGTTGGAGGACGGGGGCGTGTTCCTGCTGACCGTCCTGATGTACATCGGCCGGGTGGGTCCGCTCACCCTCGGCTCGGCGATCGCCCTGAACACCCGTCGCCGTCTCTACCGCTACCCGGAGGAGCAACCCATTGTCGGCTAGAAGATCCGACGACGAGACCATCGCCGTGATCGGGCTGGGCCGTTTCGGCTGTCACCTGGCCGAGTCGCTCAGCGCCCTCGGGCACGACGTGCTGGCCATCGACCGCAACGCCCAGCAGGTGCAGAAGTGGTCGGCCCAGCTCGACGAGGTGGCCCAGGCCGACTCCACCGACGAGGACGCGCTGCGCCAGCTCGGCGTCGCCGACCTGCAACGCGTGGTGGTGGCCATCGGCGCCTCGGTGCAGGCCAGTGTGTTGACCGTGCTGGCTCTGGTCGAGCTCGGCGTACCGCAGATCTGGGCGCGGGCCACCTCCGCGCAGCACGCGAAGATCCTCTCCTCGGTCGGCGCGCAGCACGTGATCTTCCCCGAGGCGGAGACCGGCGAGCGGCTGGCCCACCTGATCGTCAGCCGGATGCTCGACTTCGTGGAGTTCGACGACGCGTTCGCCATCGCCAAGCTCCGCGTACCGGAGTCGCTGGTGGGACAGGCGATCAGCGAGGTACGGCTGCTGGACCGCTACGGCGTACGCGTGATCGGTATCAAGCCGCCCGGGGAGAGCCGCTTCCGCTACGTCTCCGACGGGCTGGAACTGGTCCGGGACAGCACGCTCATCGTCGAGGGGACCATCGAGCACGTACAGCGGTTCTCCCTGGTCACCTGAGGTCGGTGTCACCCCTTGCCGGGCTTGCCCTTCTTCGGCTTGTCCTTGCCGGGTTGCTTGTCCTTGCCCGCCTTCTCCTTACCGGGCTTCTCCTTGCCGGGCTTGGTCTTCGTGCCGGCCGGCTTCTTCTCCGCCCCGCCCTTGGCCCTGGTGCCGCCGGAGCCGCCCGAACCGGCCTTCGACGTCGTGGTGGTGGCCTTCACCGGCTTACCGGCTGCCGGGGCGCTCCCGGCGACCCCGGAGACCTGCACCCCGCACCGCGCGTCGCCGACCCGGAACTCCACCGGCAGCGGGTTCGGTCCGGTGTACCGGCCGGTCAGGCTCATCTTCTCGGTGGCTCCCGGCGCCAACGTCGGCTTCCCCGACGCCGGTTGTACGGCGACCGATCGGCCCTGCTGGCGGGCCTGCGCCGGGCTCGCCTTGGTCACCTTCTGCTTCCCGGGGAAGGTGAAACTCATCGTCCAGTCGCGCAGTTCCCGCTCGCCGGAGTTGGTCAGGCTCAGCTCGGCGGTGAACTCGGTGCCCGAGTCCGTCCGCAACGCGTAGCTGACCTGGCAGGGGACCGTCTCCTCGATGCCCATCCGGGCCTGGGTGAGCTGATCGATGCCGCCACTGGCCGGGCTGCGCGAGGTCATCGTCCAGACCATCGCCGTGACGCCGATCAACGCGGTGGCGGCCACCGCCGCCTCGATCCGGCGGCGGCGGGTCGTGGCACGGCGGGTCCGCTGGCCGGCGAAGGGCAGCGCGTCGGTCGCGGCGGACCAGGGCAGAATCGTGGTGCCGACGCTGGCCAGCATCATCGGCGCGGGGGCCCGTTCGTCCTCGGCCCGCGCGGTCACCTTGCCGACCGCCTCGGCGAGGCACCGGGCCAGTTCGGCGGTACGCGGCCGGTCCTCCGGGCACTTCGCGAGGCAGCGGTGCACCAGCGCGGCGACGCCGTCGGGCAGCCCCGGCACGTCCGGCATCGGCTCGGGTTCGCGGTAGAGGTGCGCCCGCAGCATCTGCGTGGTGGTGTTCGCCTCCCAGGGCAGCCGCCCGGTGAGCATCCGGTAGAGCAGCAGGCCGACCGCGTACACGTCGGTGGCCGGGCTGACCTGGCCGTTGTCGAGCCGTTCCGGGGCGAGGTAGGCGGGGGTGCCGAGCAGTGTGCCGTCCGGCCCCTTCTCGCTCTCCCCGACCAGCGCCGAGATGCCGAAGTCGACGACCTTGACGCCGGTCGGGGTCAGCATCACGTTGCCGGGCGTCACGTCCCGGTGCACCACACCCCGGGCGTGCGCGGTGGCCAGTGCGGAGGCCACCTCCGCCGCCACCGTCACCGCCTCCCGCCACGGCAGCCGGGCGTCGCGGCGCAGTCGTGCGGTCAGCGGAGCGCCGTCGATGAGTTCCATCACCACGTACGGCACGGTCAGCCCGACCTGCTCGGACTCCCCGTAGTCGTACACGTTGGTGATGTTGGGGTGGCAGAGCCGGGCGGCGGCCTGTGCCTCGATCCGGATCCGGTGCCGGAACGCCCGGTCGCTGGCCAGCCGGGACGCGAGGACCTTGACCGCCACCTGGCGGCCGAGCACCTCGTCGTAGCCGCGCCAGACCACCGACATCCCGCCGGTGCCGACCTGCTCGATCAGTCGGTACCGCTCACCGACCAGTTGCGTGCCCCTGCGTTGGCCACCACCCATGGTCGGCGTTGTTGCCCGGCACGAACCCGCCTACACCTTTCTGGTCGGATTCGGTCAGGATCTCACCCGATCAGGCGGTCGCGAGCAATTGGTCCACCGGCGCGTAGTCATCGGTCAACACCAGTGCGTCACCGACGAAATCAGTCAGGTCGCCGCCGGAGAGCAGGCTGACCGCCTCGTTGCGGTCGTCCAGCCGGGCCCGCACGGCGGCCAGCGGCAGCGGCGTGTCCGAGGCGACGATCAGGAAGTTGGCGCCCCGCTCCCCCGCCAGCGCCTCCGGCGGGGCGATCAGCGCGACGTGCCGGAACTCGGCGGAGACGGTGGCGACCTCGCTGCGGACGAAGCGCAGCGGCGGGTAGTCGATCACGTTCTGCACGTACACCCCGCCGGGCCGGACGACCCGCCGCACCTCGGCCGCCATCTCCCGGGTCGCCAGGTGCCACGGCACCACCAGGTGGCCGAACGCGTCGCCGACCACGAAGTCCCGCGTGTCGGTGCCCTCCGCGACCACCAGCATCCGGGCGTCGCCCACCGCGGCCCGCAGGTCCGGTCCCTGCCGTACGCCGAGGTGGCGCTCACCCAACTCGACCAGCCCGCCGTCGATCTCGAAGACCAGGTTGTCGGTGCCGGGCCGGGTGGCGGTCAGGTAACGCGGCACGGTGAACCCGCCGCCGCCCAGGTGCAACGCGTCGAGCCGCTGGCCCTCCGGCGCCATCACGTCCGCCACCGCCCCGATCCACCGGGTGTACGCGTACTCCAGGTGGGTCGGGTCGGCCAGGTCGACGTACGAGTGTTGGGCCGAGTTCAGCAGCAGCGTCCGCCCGGTGGACCGGCCGGGATCCGCCTCCACCCGGGCGCAGTGGTACGCCGTCTCCACGTCGCACGGGTCCGGCGCCACCACGGTCAGTCCCACCCCGACCAGCCCCAGCACCGCCAGCGCGGCCCTGGTCCGGGCCGGACCCGGCAGGCCGGCCCGGTCCTGCCGGTGCAGGTACACCCCGAGCGCGATCCCGGTGATGCCCAGCGAGGCGGCCAGCCCGAACAGGATGACCGTGCTCGGCAGCGCAGCGACCAGCACGAAGCCGGTGACCAGGGTGGCCGTCACCGCACCCAGGGTGCCGATGCCGGAGAGCCGGCCGACCACCTGACCGGTCCGGCGCAGGTCGGCGAGCTGAAGCTTGATCACCAGCGGGCTGACCGAGGAGAGCAGCATCGCGGGCGCGAAGACGGCGACCACCACGAGCAGCAGGATCGCGCTCTCCGCGCCGCCACGCAGCACCTCACCGGCGTACCGCACCGCCGGCAGGGTGATCGCGGTGGCGATGCCGGAGAGCACCAGCGCGGGCGCCAGCAGCGTTCGCGGATTGCGCCGGTCGGCCAGCCAGCCGCCCGCCCACGCCCCGTACGCGATCGCGGCCAACGCGATGCCGATGACCGAGCTGGTCACCTGGAGAGTGACCCCCACGTACGGCCCGACGAGGCGCAACGCGGCGGTCTCCAGGACCAGGACGGCTCCGCTGGAGTAGAAGACCAGGAACGCGGCGAGCCCGTTGGGCAGTGCCCGGGGTGCCTCCGGTTCGGAGGGCACGGCGGGCACCGCCACCTCAGGCGATGGAGAGTTCATCGTGGCGATGGTACGCAGCGGGAAAGGGGCGCCGGGTCAGTACATCGAAGTGTGAACATGGTTCGTGTGATCCGCGGCCGGACTGCCACTGCCGCCGTACGCCCGCCAGCCGGTCCCCGGGTGCCAGATCTGTCGGTACCAGATCACGTAGAGCACACCGAGCCGGTCGGCGTTGCGGACGTGCCAGGCGGCCAGGCTGTCCCCGTACGACTTGTCGCCGCCGGTGGCCGTGCGGTCCTCGAACCCGTTCGTGGCGGCCGAGAAGTCGCAGGCCCGGCCCTTCGGGTGCTCACCCGAGCCGCCGCTGCGGTAACAGGAGACGTGCCGCTTGTAACCGGCCGCCTTGGTTTGGTTGAGCATGTGCAGCGTGCGCGCAGTGATGCAGCCGGAGGTCGTCGGGTCGTTCACCGAGCACGACTCACCGGGCCAGGAGCCGTCGGAGTTGCGCGGTGCCGGGCTGGCCGAGCTGGAGTTGCCGCCGCTGAAACCGCCACTGCCGCCCGAGCTGACGGCGGCCAGGGCCGTCTCGGCCTCCTTCTTCTTCTTCGCCATGACGGCGAGCTGCTTGCGCTGCTCGCGCACCTCGGCGTTGATCGCGAGCTTCGCCTGCCGGGCCTCCTCGCGGGCCGCGGTCAGCTCGCGCACCCGGCGACCGTCCCGCTGGGCCATCATGTCCAGGCTGGCGGCCCGCTGCACGAAGGCCTCCGGGGTGCCGCTGTCCAGCAACGCGGCCGCCGCGCTCAGCCGGCCGACCCGGTAGGACTGCGCGGCCACCTCGCCGACCAGATCGGTCAGCTCGCCGAGCCGGCCCTCCACGTCGGCCAACTGCGCGGCCATCTCCTTCTGCCGCTTCTCCGAGCCCTGAAGCTTCCGCTTGGCCTCGATGTGCGCCTTGGCGGTCGACTCCAGGGCGTCCCGCAGCTTCTTGCTGCCCCCCTCGTTGGGCTCGGCGTACGCCGGGACGGCCCCGAGGCCGAACAGCAGCGCCACCGCGGCGAGCAGGGCGACCAGCGGCCGGAGAGCCCGCCGCCCGATGGGCATGGACCTGCGCACGAAAGCATCCTTCCGTCGGCCGCCGGCCCCCGATGGGGCGCTGCGCGGCGTCGGCCGCCGCCGACGCCGGTCGGCGGCCTGCTGGCGAAGACCGCCGGTCAGGATACCGGACCGGACCCGCAGAACCACGCCCCCGAACCCCGCACCGGCCGCACCGTCGACACACCGACACCACGCCCTCACCCAGCGCACTCGCATTCACGTCGGTCACGGCGTGCGAGCGGTCGTGGATCTCCCGATGCCAGCGGTCAGGGTGCCAGGAGCGTGTTGTGCACCTCGGTCCACACCTTGTCGCTGGCGGCCACCAGCAGACCCGGCTCGGTGTCGGCCGGGTGGTAGTCGGTGCCGTCGAGACGACGGGCCACCCCACCGGCCGCCCGGACCAGCAGCGTGCCGGGGCCGTGGTCCCAGGGCAGGGTGCGCCAGAACAGCACGAACTGCTGCCGCCCGGTGAGCACGTCGAGATACTCGCGGCCGGCGCAGTGCTGGCCGGGCAGCAACTCGCCGATCCGGGAACTGCCGGCCACGACCGTCCGCTGGGACGGCCCCGGCAGGAACTTGGTCATCGCGGCCCCCCGCAGCTCACCGACGGGTGGCGCGTCGGCGGGCAGGCGCAACGGCGCACCGTCGACGTACGCGCCCGCGCCGTCCTGCGCGGTGGCCAGCGTCCCGGCGACCGGATCGAGGATCCACGCGGCCGTCGGACGCCCCTCGGTGAGCAGGGAGACCATCAACGCGAACGGGGACTTGCCGGCCGCGAAGTTGGCGGTGCCGTCGATCGGGTCCACCAACCACACCTCGCCCGAGGAACCCAGGTGCCGCAGCAGGCCCGGATCGTCGGCCACCGCCTCCTCGCCGACCACCACCGAATTGGGGCGTAGCCGACGCAGCCCGGCACTGATCATGTCCTCGGACCGGCGGTCGGCGACGGTGACCAGTTCACCGGGGGCCTTCTCGGTCACGTCGGCGTCGTCGAGGTGCCGGAAAAGCGGTAGCACCACCCGGTCGGCGGTCTCCCGCAGCAACCCGGCGACGTCGTCGACCAGGGTGTCAGCCACGCGGCGGCAGCTTCACCACGCTGACGAAGAACTCGTCGATCTGTCGGACCACCGCGATGAACCGCTCGAAGTCCACCGGCTTGGCGACGTACGCGTTGGCGTGCAACTGGTAGCTGCGCAGTATGTCCTCGTCGGCCTGCGAGGTGGTGAGCACCACGACCGGGATGCGGCGGAGCTGCTCGTCCTTCTTGATCTCCTCCAGCACCTCCCGGCCGTCCCGGCGCGGCAGGTTCAGGTCGAGCAGGATCAGGTCGGGCATCGGCGCGTCCGCGTACTCGCCCTCGCGGCGCAGGTAGGCCAGCGCCTCGGCGCCGTCGGAGACCACGCTCAGCCGGTTGCGCAGCTTGTGCTCCTCGAAGGCCTCCCGGGTCATCAGCACGTCGCCCGGGTCGTCCTCGACCAGCAGCACCTCGATCGGGCTGTTGCCGTCAGCCGGCGCGGTCATCTCACCGCCTCCTTCATGCCACCAGTTCCGTTGCCCGCCGCCCCGTCCGGGGCCTGCGGTCCGCCGTCGTCGGGCGACCCGCCGGTGCGCTGCGCGACGCCGGACGAGGGCCGCCCCGCACCCACCTCTTCGCCGACCGTACCGCCGTCACCTGGGGTTTCCGCACCCGATCCGGCTCCGTCACCGCGCGACGACCCCGCGTCGACGCCGGTGGCCCCGGCCGTCGACGGCCCGTCACCGGGCCGCTCCGCCGCGTCCGGCCCGGCGCCATCCGCGTCCGACGCCGCCTCGGCGGTCGATCCGTCCGCACCGGCGGTCTGCCTGGCGCGCTCGATGTCGGCGGGGAGCGCCGGCAGGGTGAAGCGGATCGCGGTGCCCTCCGGCACGTCGGTGTCCACCCAGACCCGGCCGCCGTGGTACTCCACGATCTTCTTGACGATCGCCAGCCCGATGCCGGTGCCCGGGTACGCGTCCTTGGCATGCAGCCGCTGGAAGATCACGAAGATCTTCTCGGCGAACTCCGGCTCGATCCCGATGCCGTTGTCCTGGCAGGTGATCTCCCACTCGTCGTCGACCAGCCGGGCCGAGACGTGCACCTTCGGGGTGACGTCCGGCCGGCGGAACTTCACCGAGTTGCTGACCAGGTTCACCAGCAGATTGGTGAGCAGCGGCTCCTCGCCCCGGATCACCGGCAGGTCGCCCCAGGTCAGCTCCGCGTCGGCGTACTGGCGGGCCGGCTCGGTCTGCGCCGACACCTCGCCCATCAGGCGGTTCAGGTCCACCTCGGTGAACCCGGCGGTGATCCGGCCGATCCGGGAGAACGCCAGCAGGTCGTTGATCAGCCGCTGCATCCGCTGCGCGCCGTCCACGGCGAAGGCGATGTACTGGTCGGCCCGCTCGTCGAGGCGGCCGGCGTACCGGCGCTGGAGCAGCTGGCAGAAGCTGGCCACCTTGCGCAGCGGCTCCTGCAGGTCGTGCGAGGCGACGTAGGCGAACTGCTCCAGGTCACGGTTGGACCGGGTCAGCTCCTCCGCCTGCTTCTGCAACTGGGTGTTGACCCACTCGATCCGTTCCCGCGCCTCGCGTACCTCGGCCAGGTCCGCGGCGATCTTCTGGCGCATCGCGTCCACGTCCTCGCCGAGACGCTGGAACTCCGGCGGCCCGGCACCGGTGATCCGGTGCGAGTAGTCGCCGGTGGCCACCTGACGGACCTGCCCGGCCAGCGTGGTCAGCGGACGCAGCACCATCCGGTCCAACGAGAGCAGCAGCGCGATGCCGGCCAGCGCGACCACCAACGCGGCGACGATGAGCAGCACGACGAGCAGGTTGCCGGTCCGCTCGACGTCGCGGGCGGTCGCCTCCCGGGCGGTGAAGATCTCGTCCTGCAACGCGGCGACCGAAGCGCGCAACTCGTCGAACCGCTGACGGCTCTCGTCGGTCAACAGGGCCTGCCCGGCCGCCGTGCCGCTGCTGTTCGTGGTGTCGATCACCGGCTGGGCGACGGTGCGCCGCCACTCCTGTGCCTGCTGCTCGACCACCACGAGGTCGTCCACGATGGCCGGGTACTTGCCGGACAGCTCCCGGATCTCCCGGGCTGTCGCCTGCTCCCGCGCCAGTCCCTGCTCGTACGGGCCCAGGTCCTCCGGATCACCGGTGACCGCGTAACCGCGTACCCCGGTCTCCTGGTCGAGAAGCGCGTTGAGCATCTCCTGGCCCTGCACCCGCAGCGGTCCGACCTGCATCAGCAGCACGTCGGTGTACTCGCGGTTCTTGGTGGCCACGACCGCCTCCGCGCCCGCGACGCTGAGCAGGATCGCGCCGACCACGCCGAGCATCACCAGCACCCGGCGACGCAGCGTCCACGCACTCGCCACCAGGTTCATCGGCCGCCGCCCCGGGAGACCAGCAGCATCGCCACGTCGTCCGCGAACGGGCCACCGTTGAGCTGCTCGGCCCGACCGACCAGCCAGGCCGGCATCTCGGAGAGCGGGAGCTTGCGGCTGTCCGGCTCGGCGAGCAGGCGGGTGAGGCCGGGCACGTCGAGGCGTTCGTCACCATCGCCCACCCGGCCCTCGATCAGGCCGTCGGTGTACATCAACAGGGACCACTCATCGGTGTCGAACTCCAGGTCGAAGGCAGTCGGCCGGCGCGGCCGTACACCGAGCAACAGACCACCCGGTGCGGGTACGGGCACCACCCGCCCACCGGTGAGCATCACCGGCGGGGGATGACCCGCCAGCCGGACGGTCGCCCGGTTGGCCGCCAGGTCGAGGCGGACCGCCGCGACCGTGGCGAAGATCTCCTGGAGCCGGCGCTCGCTCATCAGCACCTGCTCCAACGCGGGCAGCACCTCGTCGTCGGGCACCCCGGCGAGGACCAGCGCCCGCCAGGCCACCCGGAGTTCGACGCCGAGCGCCGCCTCGTCCACCCCGTGCCCGCAGACGTCCCCGACGATCAGGTCGACCCGGTCCGGGCGGGTCTGCACCACGTCGTAGAAGTCCCCGCCGATCAGGGCGGCGTGCCGACCGGGGCGGTAGAACGTGTGCACCGCGATCTCGTCGGTCGACATCAGCGGCTGGGGCAGCAGGCCGCGCTCCAGACGCGCCGACTCGGCCTGGCGCAGCTCGACCTCGCGCAGCCGGCGGGCGTTCTCGTCGGCCCGCTTGCGTTCCACCGCGTACCGCAGCGCCCGGGTCAGCAGCACCCCGTCGACCTGGCCCTTGACCAGGTAGTCCTGTGCCCCCTCGGCGACCGCCACGATGCCCAGGTGCTCGTCCGAGCGCCCGGTGAGTACGCACACCGCCGCGCTGCCGGACATCTCCAGCACCTGCCGCAGCCCGTCCAGCCCCTGCGCGTCGGGCAGCCCGAGGTCGAGCAGGACGCAGTCGACCCCGGCGACGCGTTTGCGGGCCTCGCGCAGGCTCGTCGCGACCAGCAGGTCGATTCCCGAGTTGGTCTCGGCGAGCAGCTCGCCCACGAGGAACGCGTCTGCCTCGTCGTCCTCGACCAGCAGCACCCGGAGTCGCTCACCGGGCGGCAGGTTGGGATTGCCGCCGAGACCGCCCTGCGGATACGGCCACGACACGACGGAGGGACCGGTCACACCGGTCCCCCGGTGCGGCCGGGTCACCGCCGCCACGGGCGGGAGGTCGTTGGCGATGTCGGGCTCCTTCCGAGTGCCCTGCTGATCCTGTATTAGACAACGTTCGCACACAACACGAGGGGGCGGCCCGGCCCGGCATGGAGGATGATGTCCACCCCCAGGTCCCACCCCCGAGGAGCCACCCGTGGGCGTTCCCCCCAGCCCCGCCGCCGACCGTGCCCTCTCCCGACCGGCCCGGCGACCCCTGGCCGCGCTCGCGGCACTCGTCGCGCTGGTCGCCGTCGGCACCGCCGCGCTGCTCGACATCCGGCCCCCGGCACCCCGTCCGGCCGACGCGCCGGCCGGTGAGTTCAGCGCCGGGCGGGCGTACCCGCACGTGCAGCAGGTGGCGAGCCGGCCGCACGTCGCGGGCAGCCCGGCCAACGACGAGGTCCGCGCCCACCTGGAGACGGTGCTGCGCGGTCTCGGCCTACAGACCGAGGTGCAGGACACGGTCGCCGAGGAGGCCGGTCAGCTCAGCGGGGCGGCGGGCGGGGCCACGCTGGCCCGGGTACGCAACGTGGTGGCCCGGCTGCCCGGCACCGCCTCCACCGGCACGGTGTTCCTGGTCGCCCACTACGACGCGGTGCAGACCGGCCCGGGCGGCAACGACGACGGCGCCGGTGTCGCCACCATCCTGGAGGTGGCCCGGGCCCTGACCGACGGCCCCGCCCCGCGCAACGACATCGTGTTCGTGCTCACCGACGCCGAGGAGGCGTGCCTCTGCGGAGCCTCGGCCTTCGCCACCGAGCACCCGCTCGCCGCCGGCAAGGGAGTGGTGCTCAACCTGGAGGCGCGCGGGCGGACCGGGCCGGTGATCATGTTCGAGACGTCGCCCCGGAACGCCGCGCTGGTCGACGTCTTCGGTCGGGCCGCACCGCATCCGGTGGGCACCTCGTTCGCCGTGGAGGTCTACCGGGCGCTGCCCAACGACACCGACTTCACCGCCTTCCTCGACGCCGAGTTCGTCGGGCTGAACTCGGCGTACCTGGACGGCGGGGCGATCTATCACACCCCGCTGGACACCCCGGCCTCGATGGACCGGGCCAGCCTCCAGCACCACGGCGACAACACGTTGGGACTCGCCCGCGAGTTCGGCGCGATCGACCTCGGCGACCTGCGTGCCGGCCACGACGCCACCTACTTTCCGGTGCCGGGCGGGCTGGTCCGTTACCCCGGCACGCTGGTGCTGCCGCTGGCGCTGCTGGCGCTGGCGGCCGTCGTCGCCCTCGGCTGGCTGGCCCGCCGCCGAGGTCGGGTCACCACCGGTCGGCTGGCCGCCGGCTTCGCCCTGGGGCTGGTGCCGATCGTGGTCGCGCCGGTCGGCGCACAACTGCTCTGGGTGGCGATCACCGCCCTGCAGCCCGGGTACGCCGAACTCCTCGACCCGTACCGGCCGACCCTCTACCGGCTGGCCGTGCTGGCGCTCGCCACCACCGTCCTGTTCACCTGGTACGCGCTCACCCGTCGCCGGGTCGGTCCCGCCGCGCTGGCCGTCGGAGGGCTCGGCTGGCTGGCGCTGCTCGGCGTACTCCTCGCCGTGCTGGTGCCCGGCGGGGCGTACCTGGCGACGCTGCCGGCCCTGGCAGGCGCGCTCGCCGGCCTGGTCGCGGTCGCCACCCGTCGCGACGGCCCGGTGCCGGTGGTCGCCGTCACCCTCGGCGCGGCGGTGGCGGTGATCGTGCTGTTGCCCACCGTGGTGCTGCTCTTCCCGGCCCTCGGCATGGGGATGGGCGGCGTGGCCGCCCTCTTCGCCGTGCTGCTCGGCCTGGCCGCGCTCCCGGTCGTGGACCTGCTGCACCCGGAGGCCGGGGGCCAGCGCGGCATGGTGGCGCTGCGGGCGCGCCGACTCGGCGCCCTGCCGGCCGGGGCCGCCGCGCTGGTCACCGTCGTCCTCGCCGCCACCGGCTTCGCCGCCGACCGCTTCGACGCCGCGCACCCGGTGCCCACCCACCTGATGTACGCCCTGGACACCGACACCGGCACGGCCCGCTGGCTCAGTCACGAGTCGACCCCGCAACCCTGGACCGACGAGTACGTGGACGAGACCATCCGGATCGCCGACGAGTTCCCCGGCATCGGCGCCGAGGAACTGCTCGCCGGTCCGGCGCAGGCGGCGGCCCTGCCCGCGCCCCGACTGGAGGTGCTGGCCGACACCGGCACCGCCGACGAGCGCACCCTGCGGCTACGGCTCACCCCGCAGCGCCCGGTACGCCTGACCACCCTGCACGTCGACACCTCCACCGCGACGGTCCGCAGCGCGCAGGTGGCGGGGCGGCCGGTGCCGGTCGAGGTCCGCGACGGCCGGTGGGGTTTCGGGGTGGTCTTCCACGCCCCACCGCCGGAGGGCATCGAGATCACGCTGACCGTCGCGCCGAAGGCCCCGCAGGTCGCGTTCCGCGCGATGGACGCCAGCGACGGGCTGGACGCGGTACCCGGTTTCCGGCCCCGACCGCCGGACGTCGGTGTCGCCGGCTCGCACAGCTCCGAGATGCTCGCCGTGGCCCGCACCTATCCGCTGTGAGCGGGCTGCCCGGCCGGTGGGCCGGGCGCCCGCTGGCGCGGTCCCGCCGCCCGTGCTGCGGCGGGTCTGGCCTACTTCCAGCGGAAGTGCACGAAGAGTCGGCCGAAGTTCTTGGAGTCCTTCTCGACCCGGTGGTAGAGCTGCTTGACGTCCTTCTGGTCGAGGAAGCGCAGCACCCGCTTCTTGAGCTGACCGGAGCCCTTGCCCGGGATGATCTCCACGAGGGTGGCCTTCTTGGCCACCGCCTCGTCCATGATCCCGCGCAGTGCCCGGTCGATGTCGTGGCCCTTGTTGAAGATCTCGTGCAGGTCCAGCTTCAGCTTCATGCCCCGTCCACCGTCCGGTCGGCTCCCATGCGGCCATCGTAGGCACGTCGCCGGCAGGGCCCGGAGACGACGAGAGGGCGGCCCGTCCGGGCCGCCCTCTCGTCGTCGTGTCGCGTACGCCGCCTCAGCGGCTACCGCCGACCCGGGTCTCGACCCGCCGCAGCGCGGTCGTGTAGTCGTCGTTGGCGGAGTGCATGGCCGCCGCGATGCGCAGGTGCCGCAGCGCGTCGGTATACCGGTTCAGCCGCTCCAGCGTCCGGCCCAGCACGTGGTGGGCGTAGTGGTCGCTGGGGTTGCGGTCGATCAACTCCTGCAACTGCTCCTCGGCCCGCCGGAGCTGGGCCGACTGGAAGTACGCCCGGGCCAGCAACTGGCGGACGGCGGAGTTGTCGGGCTCGGCCTCGACGATCGGCTCGAGCAGCCGGGCCGCTCCGCTCGGGTCGCCCGACTCGAAGAACAGGGTCGCTCGCCGGTACTCAGCCAGAAGATCCATTCTGCCCACCCCCTAGTTCGCACCACTGCCCTGACGCTGGCACAACACCGGCGGGCGCGCGAGTGTTCCCGCGCGGCTTCGGCCGGGGGTGGGGCGGCTGCACGTGTTAGCAGGGGTCCCCTGCTATGCCGCAGGCGTTAGCAGGGGACCCCTGCTTACACCAGGTCCCAGGCGCGGACACCACCGACGATGCCGGCGCTGTTGGGCACCACCACCACGTCGTCGCCCATCCGGGCGAGTTGCTCGGGGCGGATCAGCCGGGAGTTGCCGCCGCCCAGATAGAGCCGGTCCCAGCGGAACACCGGGCGCAGCCCCTCCACCACCTGCCGGATCCGTCGGGACCAGAACGCGTCGCCCAACCGGCGGCGTTCCGGCTCGCCCACGTACGTGTCGTAGGTGGTGCCCCACCGCACCGGGGCGTGCGACAGCTCCAGGTGCGGGGCGAGCACACCACCGTCGAAGAGGGCGCTGCCCAGCCCGGTGCCGAGGGTCAGCACCAGCTCGCAGCCGGTGCCCGCGACCACCCCGGCACCGTGCACCTCGGCGTCGTTGAGCACCAGCGTGGGCAGCTCGAACGCGGCGGCGAGGGCGCTGCGGGCGTCGTACCCGGACCACTGGGCGTTCAGCGCCGGGTCGACCCGGCTGCGCGGGCCGGAGCGGGTCACGTAGTGCGGGGTGGTGACCACCACGCCGTGCCGGATCATGCCCGGCATGCCGACGGTCACCCGGTCGGCGGAGGGGAGCCGGTCGCCGAGTTCCCGCAGGGTCCGCACGAACAGCTCGGGCGGTAGCGGGTAGGGGGTGGGCACCCGCATCGGTTGGGCCCGCATGGTGCCGGCGGCGTCCAGGACGGACGCCTTGATCCCGCCACCGCCGCAGTCGATCGCCAGAGTGGTCTGCACGACCGTGAGTCTGCCTCGTGTGCCGCTTCCGGGCATGGCGGGCCACACCAACCACGCCGGCGGGTAGGCTCGGCTGCTTGTGAGCGCCACGTTGATCGCCAAGGACCTGGCCGCCGGGCACGGGGAACGGACGCTGTTCACCGGGCTGGACCTGGTGGTCGCCCCCGGGGACGTGATCGGCCTGGTCGGGCCGAACGGGGCGGGCAAGTCGACGCTGCTGCGTACGCTCGCCGGGCTGTTGCCGGTGGAGGCCGGCAGTGTCGCGGTGAGTCCGCCCGGCGCGAGCGTCGGGCACCTGCCTCAGGAGCCGGACCGCCGTCCCGGCGAGACGATCCGGGCGTTCCTGGCCCGGCGGACCGGGGTGGCCCGGGCGCAGGCCGCTCTCGACGCGGCCACCGAGGCGCTGACCACCGGTGCACCGGGCGCCGACGACGCGTACGCCACCGCGTTGGAGAGTTGGCTCGGCCTGGGCGGAGCCGACCTGGACGAGCGGGCCGAGGAGGTCGCTGCGGAGCTGGGTCTCGCCGTCGACCTCGACCACGAGATGACCGGGCTCTCCGGCGGACAGGCCGCCCGCGCCGGGCTCGCGTCGCTGCTGCTCAGTCGGTACGACGTCTTCCTGCTCGACGAGCCCACCAACGACCTGGACCTGGCCGGGTTGGAGCGTCTGGAGCAGTTCGTCACCGGGTTGCGGGCCGGCACGGTGCTGGTCAGCCACGACCGGGAGTTCCTGACCCGGACGGTGACCCGGGTGCTGGAGCTGGACCTGCATCAGCAGCAGGTCAACCACTTCGGTGGCGGCTACGCGGCGTACCTGGAGGAACGGGAGGTGGCGCGCCGCCAGGCACGCGCCGAGTTCGAGGAGTACGCCGACACCAGGTCGTCGTTGGAGGCGCGGGCGCGCACGCAGCGATCCTGGATGGAGAAGGGTGTCCGCAACGCCCGGCGCAAGGCCACCGACAACGACAAGATCGGCCGCAAGTTCCGCTCCGAGGCGAGCGAGAAGCAGGCGGCGAAGGCCCGACAGACCGAACGGTTGATCGAACGGCTGGACGTGGTCGAGGAGCCACGCAAGGAGTGGGAGCTGCGGATGGAGATCGCCGCCGCGCCCCGTGCCGGCGCCGTCGTGGCCACTCTCCGCGACGCGGTGGTACGCCGGGGCGACTTCACCCTCGGTCCGGTGCACCTGCAGATCGACTGGGCCGACCGGGTGGCGATCACCGGGGCGAACGGCTCCGGCAAGTCGACGCTGCTCGCCGCCCTGCTGGGCCGGCTGCCGCTGGACACCGGTCAGGCCGCGCTGGGCCCGGGTGTGGTGGTCGGCGAGGTGGACCAGGCACGCGGGTCGTTCCTCGGGGACGCCCCGCTGCTGGACGCCTTCCGGGTCGCCGTACCGGACCTGTCGCCGGCCGACGCGCGGACGCTGCTGGCCAAGTTCGGCCTGCGCGCCCAGCACGTGCTGCGCCCCGCCGCGACGCTCTCGCCGGGCGAGCGGACCCGGGCCGCGTTGGCGCTGTTGCAGGGGCGCGGGGTCAACCTGCTGGTGCTCGACGAGCCGACCAACCACCTGGACCTGCCGGCGATCGAGCAGTTGGAGTCGGCGCTGGCCGGCTACCCGGGCACGTTGCTGCTGGTGACGCACGACCGGCGGATGTTGGACGCGGTACGCGTGGACCGCCGTCTGCGGGTCGACGCCGGGCGGATCGCCGAGTCCTGATCCCGGCCCGCCACACCGGGCTGACCGGCCCCTTCCCGGCGCACCGGTCCGGCCGACGGCCCACCGGAGCGCCGCCTTCTGGGCTAAGTTGCCCATAACGGGCAGCGATCGGGGTATCGCGCCGGCCGGAGGTGGGCGAATGGTCGCGTTGGCACACACCCCGCCCTCGGCCGAACGGCTGCGGGCGGTCGACGGGTTCCTCGCGGAGGCATGGGCGGACCAGGCCCGCCACGACGAGAGACTGCGACCGCTGGCCGTGGAGGTCCGCTTCGACCGGGGCGTCGCCCACCTGACCGGCGAGGTCGACGAACCGGCCCAGCTCCGCCTGGTACGCGAACAGGTCGGCCGACTCGCCGGGGTCTTCGGCGTCTGGTGCCGGGTACGTGTCGGCGGACGCGACCCGGTGGTGGTGGACCTCGGCTGCGGCGGCACCAAGCAGTGGCCGGGCAACCTCGGGCTGGACATCTATCCGGCGCCCGGCGTGGACGCGGTGGCCGACCTCTCCGGCTCGCTGCCGCTGGCCGCCGACTCGGTGGACGTCCTGTTCGCGGTGCACATCCTGGAGCACCTGATCGACTTCCTGCCACTGCTCGACGAGTGCCACCGGGTGCTGCGCCCCGGCGGCGTCCTGCACGTGATGAGCCCCTGGTGGGGGCATGTGAACGCGGTCGCCGACCCGACCCACGTCCGACTGCTGGACGTACAGACCATCAAGGGGGTCTGCGCGATGCGTCCACCGGGCACACCGCGCTGGCACCCGTTGCACGCCGGCACCGACGGCGCCTCGATCTTCGCCGACCTCACGCCGTTGGGCGTGGACGACGACGGCCCCTCCCCCGCCCACATGGCCCGCTTCTTCGACTGACCACCCACCGGTCCACCCGGCACTGAGCGGCGAATCGGGCCGACCGGCCCGCGAATGCCCCGGACGTCGTCGACGTCCGGGGCATTCGTCTGTTTCAGCACGGTCACCAATATTTCTCAGTGGCTACACCCGGATACCAGGACCTTGATCGAGACTGTTCGAACTCCGGGTACTCGCCGGTAACCACTGCCCCCACCGCACACCCCCGCGGAGGTATCCCCCGTGCTCAGACGTCTCACCACCGTCCTGGCCTCCGGCGCGGTCGCGCTGGCCGCCACGCTCGCCGTGGCGTCCCCGGCGGCTGCGGCCGTCACGCCCGCCCAGAAGCTGTCCGTCCTGTCGAGCTGGACCCAGACCAGCGCCAGCAGCTACAACGCCTGGAACTCGGCCCGGCAGAACCGGACGCCGTGGGCCGGCTACAACTTCGACTGGTCCACCGACTTCTGCTCGTCCAGCCCGGACAACCCGCTCGGGTTCCGCTTCTCCCTCTCCTGCCACCGACACGACTTCGGCTACCGCAACTACAAGGCGGTCGGCCAGTTCAGCGCCAACAAGTCCCGCCTGGACAGCGCCTTCTACGAGGACCTCAAGCGGGTCTGCGCCACGTACAACTCGGTCGTCCGACCGGCCTGCCTCAGCCTGGCCTGGACCTACTACCAGGCGGTGAGTGTCTTCGGCTCGGCCGCCTCCGTCCAGCAGTCCGACATCGACCGGGCCGCCCGGATGAAGGCCGAGGCCGAACTCCTCGCCCGCACCTGACCCGCGCGCCGAGGGGTCCGCGTCCGACGCGGGCCCCTCGGTCAGGCGTGTTCGGTGTGCCGGTCGGCGGCGGCGGTCGACTGCCGGGGCGTCGCCCGGCCCGCCCGCGCCGCGAACCGGGCCGACTCGCCGGTCAGGTCGGGATGCTGGACGCCGAGTGCCAACGCCACGGCCTCGTCCAGGCCCAGTTCGGAGCCTTCACCGTACGCCTCGTCGAAGGCGACGTCGCCCAACGTCCGGCGCAGCGCCACCTGCCGCTCGTTCCAGTAGCCGTCGTAGATGCCGGTGGTCGACCGCAGCCCCGCCCGGGTCGCCTGCGCCGCACCGAACAACCGAGCCGAGGTCAGCGGTTCGCCCCCCGCGAGGCAGCGCACCGCGATCGCGTTGAGCGTGTCGCAGGCCCGACCGTGGAAACCGTGGTTCATCCGGGACCGCAACGCCGCCAGCAGGTGCTCGTGCGCGGCCACCAGGTCGCCCCGGGCCAACGCCACCATGCCGAGCAGCATGTCCACCGAACGCCGACCCCGGTCGACCGGGCGGGCCGCCTCCACCGGTCGCGCCGCCGCGAGCAGGTCGGCCGCCTCGTCCAGGGCGCCCCGCCGCCAGAGCAACTCGGCCAGCCGGAACACCGCGAACAGCGCGTCCGACTCCACCCCCTGCTCACGGGCCCAGTCGATGACCTCCCGGCAGATCCGTTCGGCCTCGGCGAACTGCCCCATGTCCACCAGCGGCGCCGCCCGGCCGGCGAGCACCCGGGCCAGCAGCCCGGCGTCCCCGGCCTGCCGTGCCGCCGCCTCGGCCCGCTGCGAGTAGCGCAGCTCCTCGGCGTACTCGCCGTCGCCACCGGCGTGCAGCGAGTGCATGTGGTACGCCGCCGCCAGCTCGGCCTCGGGGATCACCTCCCCGGTCTCGGCGATCCGGCTGTAGAGCCGGAACAGCCACAGCCGCCCCTCCCGGGCCAACCCGCGTTCACGCCACCACTGGTCGAGGCCACCGGCCAACCGCAGGCCCGCCCGGGCACTGCCGCCGGTGGCGCACCAGCGCAGGGCGGCCCGCAGCTCACCGGCGAGTGGATCGAGCGCGTACAGCGACAGCGTCACCGGTTGGCCGTCCGGGCCCAGGTGCGCCCGTTCCAGGGCGTGCGCCGACCAGCTCACGTGCCGGTTGCGCGCGTCCCGCTCCTCACCGGCCTCGGCGAGCCGGCGGGCCGCGTACGCCCTTATCGGGTCGAGCATCCGGTACGTGCAGCCGCCGGCCTGCGGCTCCGCCAGCACCATGGACTTGTCCACCAGCACCGAGAGCGGGTCGAGCGGGTCGTCGTCGAGCAGCCACTCCACGCTGGGCAGGTCGACCGGGCCGGCGAACACCGCAAGCCAGCGCAGCAACCGCGCGGCCCGGGGACCGAGAGTGCGGTACGACCAGGTCACGGTCGCCTGCATGGTCAGGTGACGTTCGATCGCCGACCGCGCCACCGCCCGCATCGCCGGGGTCTGCGGACTCGTCCCGGTCGCCGCCGCCACTAGGTCCACCGTGTCCCGCTGGTTGCCGGAGTTGCCGTGGTCGGCCGGAGGCGGCTCCGGGTCGTCCCGACCGGCGTCCAGAGTGCCCAGCACGTCGTCGAGGCGTTCGGCGAGCTGCCCGACCGAGAGCACCCGCAGCCGCGCGGCCGCCAGCTCGATGGCCAACGGCAACCCGTCCAGCCGGCGTACCACCCGGCGCAGATCCGCCGACTCGACCGGGTCCGGACGTCGTCCACCACGGGCGGCGGCGGTCCGGTCCAGCAGCAACGCGACCGCGTCGCTCTCGGTGCCGTCCGGTGACGGGTCGACCGAGAGCGGCGGGATGCGCCACACCACCTCGCCCGGCAACGCCAGGGGTTCCCGGGTGGTCGCCAGCACCTTCACCCCGCTGCCGCCGGAGAGCAGCCGGGACACCGCCTCGGCGCAGGCCGTCGGCTGCACGTCGCAGGTGTCGAGGACGATCAGCATCCGGCGACCGGCCGCGTACTCGACCAGGGTGTCCACCATGGGACGACCCGGTTCGGGACGCAGCCCGAGCACCGCGGCGATCGCGAACGCCACCAGTCCCGGATCGGTCACCGAGGCGATGTCGACGAACCAGACTCCGTCGGGGTACTCGTCCACCAGGTCGATGGAGAGTTCCACGGCCAACCGGGTCTTGCCGCCACCACCGGCACCGAGCACGGTGACCAACCGGTGTCCGGCCACCAGCTCGCGCAACTCGGCCCGTTCGACCTGCCGGCCGACGAACGAGGTGACCGGGATCGGCAGGTTGTGCGCCACCGCGTCGGCCGTACGCGGACGCGGGAACTGCCGCTCCAGGCCGGGCGCGACGAGTTGGAAGAGGCGTTCCCGGTCGTCGAAACCGCGCAACCGGTGCAGCCCCAGGTCGATCAGGGACGCGCCGAACGGCAGCGGATCGGCGTGCCGGGCGGTCGCGGCGGAGCAGAGCACCTGCCCGCCGTGCGCGGCGGCGGCGACCCGGGCGGCCCGGTGCACCTCCGGACTGGCGTACTCGCCGTCACGCGGCTCCGCCCACCCGGTGTGCAGGCCCATCCGCACCCGGGGTGCCGCCTCCGGCGTCGGCCACTCGTGCTCGCCGAGCGCGCGTTGCGCGGTCAGGCAGGCGGTCAGCGCAGCACCGGCGTCCCCGAAGGCCAGGAAGAACGAGTCGCCCTCGGTCAGCAGCTCGGCGCCCTCGGTCGCGGCGATCGTCCGGCGCAGCAGGCGGCGATGCTCCCGCAGCACCGGGCTATACCCGGAGCCGAGCATCTGCGCCAGTCGCGTGGAGCCCTCGATGTCGGTGAAGACGAAGGTCACCCAGCCACTAGGGAGGTGGATCCGTGGCGGCATGCGTGGAACCTCCCCCCTGACCTCGGCTTCATACTTCCCGAAACCAGATCATCACGCATCGTGAGAACGGTCGGCCGAGACTCCGCCCCAAGGTGCCATCGCACCCGGCGTCCGGGCAAGACCGACATCACCCGTCCCACCACGTACGACGACCCTCCGGCCGGTCCGACCACGTCCGACCGGCCACCGCCGCCAACGGCGTTCAACAGCCGCAGCCGCCACCGCAGCAGCCGCCGCCGGAGAGCGCGGGCGGGCCGCCGGAGGCACCGGAACCCCGTCCTGTGACCGCGACCGTCGACAACAACTTCACCGTGTCGGAGTGCCCCTTCGGGCAGGATGCGGGCTCGCCCGCCTGGGCCATCGGCCGGTTGACCTCGAAGGTGTCACCACAGGCGCGGCATCGGAACTCGTACCGGGGCATGGCATCAGGGTACGACCGGACCTGACGGTGGCGGCGACATGGGTGATACTCGACGGGTGGCAGACGGCGAAGAGCGGAGAACCCTTCGACCCCTGCGACCGGCCGCGCCGGGCGCCCAAACCGGTGCCACTACGGACAGACCGGTCAGCGCGGTACCCCGGCCGCGTCGACCGTGGCTGGACTCCGGCGGACCGGCCGACGGGTCGCCCACCACCGGGGCCGACGCGGCCACCAGCGCGCCGACGATCAGGGCCGCCACACCCGCGCCCGAGCAACCGGCCGAGCCCGAGCCCACGGCCGACGCGAAGGCTGACCCCACGGCCGAGGCCAAGCCTGCGACCACGGCTGACGGCAAGGAAGCCACCAGGGCGGTCGGCGAACCGACGGCCACGACCGAGACCGCCACCAAGGACCCGTCGGCCAAAGCCGAGACTCCCACCAAGACCGACGGTGAGGCGGCGGCCACGGTCGGCCCGTCCGGGACGACCGACGAGAAGGCGGGGGACGGGACGGGTACCCGGCCGCCGCGAGCCCGGCGTCGCCGGGTGCGCTTCGCGCATGCCGTACGCGTGCCGGGTCCACGGGCCGCCGCCCTCGCGACCCGGGACTGGTCGCGGCGGCCCGGCGGGCGACTGACCCTGCCCGGGGTGTTCCTGCTCGCGCTGGTCATCGCGACCGCGACGGCCGGCGCGCTGGTGGTGCCGAAGACCGTCGGCGCACCGCGTCCGGTGGCGGCCGACGCGACCGCCGGGCCGGAGACGACCGACGGCATCACACCGCTGACCGAGGCCCCGCCGATCGGCGCCGTCCCGCCGGGCACCGGGACGCTGCCGCCGGGCGCGACGCCGTTCCCGGGCGCGACGGGTGGTACCGCGCCGGTGCGCGGGCGCCCCTCCGACGCTCTGGCCGGCTGGGCCGGCGACGTGGGTGCCAAGACCGGCATCGACCCGATCGCGGTGCAGGCGTACGGCTACGCCGAGCTGGTGCTCGCCGAGACCAACCGGGCCTGCGGCCTGAGCTGGACCACGCTGGCCGCGATCGGCTTCGTCGAATCCCGACACGGGCAGGCCAACAACGCGCGACTCGGGCCGGACGGCAGGGCCACTCCGGAGATCATCGGACTGCCGCTGGACGGGCAGGGCGGTCGGATGCGGATCGCCGACACCGACCGGGGCGAGCTGGACCGGGACACCACCTACGACCGAGCGGTCGGACCGATGCAGTTCATCCCGACGACCTGGGAGGAGAACGGCGCCGACGCGGACGGCGACGGGATCAAGGACCCGCACAACATCCACGACGCCGCGCTGGCTGCCGGAATGTACCTCTGCAAGGGGGGCCGCAACCTCACCGTTCCGGGTGACTGGTGGAACGCCATCTTGTCGTACAACAACGTCGGTCGGTATGCCCAGGCCGTCTTCGAAACGGCCAACCGGTACGGACAGGCCAGTCGCACGTGAAGTGATCGTCCGCGCACATTGGAGGACTGGACACTTCCCCCCGGCAGCCGTTAACGGCAAGCTAGACGCGTGATGGTGCGCGAGTGGGACCCCAGGACCGCGTCGTCCGCCGAGATCGCGTCGCTGTTGGACACGCTGAACGCGGTCCTGGCGGTCGATCTTCCGCAGGATCCGCCATGGCGGGAGAGTTCCGTGCGGGAGTACCTCACCGAGGTGATGCCCGGCGAACGACGGATCGCCTGGGTGGCCCAGGCCGAGTCGGCCGCCGACGGGACGCCCGGCCCGATCCTGGGTCAGGTGCACGTGTTGCTGCTCGGCAGCATCGGCGTGCTGGAGGTGCTGGTACACCCCGACCACCGGCGCAGGGGCCTCGGCCGTGACCTGGTCCTGCGCGCCTCCCGTCGGGTCTACCAGGAGGGCTTCGAGTCGATCGGCGTCGAGGTGGTGGGTGACACCCCGGCCGTCGCCTTCTACGAGTCGCTGGGCTTCAGCCGGGAGTACGTCGAGACCCGGAGCGTGCTCGACCTGGCCGGTGTCGACTGGACCGAGTTGGCCGAGATGTCGACCGGTGTCGGCGCCGGCTACCACGTGCAGTTCCACCCCGGCGGGCCGCCGGACGACCTGATCGAGGCGTACGCCCGGGCCAAGGCCGAGATCCGGGACGTCGAGGACGGCGAGCTACGACCCAGCTCGTACGACCCGCAGCGGCTACGTGACAGTCTCGACTGCCTGCACCGGCGGGGAATGAAGCCGTACATCGTGCTCGCCCTGCACGAGAAGACCGGCGAGGTGGCGGGCCTGACCGAGGTGGTCGTGCCGGCGCAGCACCCGACCCGCGCGGACCAGTACGACACGATCGTGGTGCAGGAGCACCGCGGCTACGGGATCGACCGCGCCATCAAGGCTCGGATGCTGCTGGAGTTGCGCTCGGCCGAGCCGCATCTGACCGAGGTCCAGACCTGGAACGCCCAGGCCAACGAGGCCATGCTCAAGGTCAACGCGGAGCTGGGCTACCGGCCCGACCGGGAGTGGTGCGAGTACAGCGTCGACGTGGCCGAGTTGGTGCACCGCCTCGACGCCGCCCGCTAAAGCTCGGGCCGCTCCGCCGGGTCGCGGTCGGTCAGTAGTACCAGGATCGGGGGTCCGGGGGCGGCGGATCGTTGCGGTACTTCGCCACCCGTACCTCCCACTGGCTGCGCCGCCGACGGGCCTCTCGCTCGAAGCGGCACCGCTTGAACGTCTCCGGCGGACGGGCGAGTCCGTAGATGTCCGCCCACCACTCGCCCGGCTTCGGGTCGAGAATCGTGTCGAGATGTGCCGGGTAACGGCGGCCAGCCCCGTCCAGGGTGTCGTCCCACACCTCCATCGGCAGGATCACGTGCCCGTCCTGGTCGACCACGACGAGGTAGAGCCCGGCGGCGCCGATCAGGCGTTCCAGCACCGCGAGACTCGGAGTCAAGGTGCCGGACTCGACCCGGGCGACGGTGGAGGGCGCCACCCTCGCGAACCGGGCCATCCGCGTCTGACTGAGCCCGACGATCCGCCGGACACGCCGCACCAGACCAGCGATGGGAAACGCGCCGAGGGTAGGGCCGCGGTCTGTGGGCTCGAAGATGGAAGACATACCGGCGACCCTCGCCGACCCCCAGAACCCGCCGCAACCCCTGTGGATAAACCTGTGGAAAACTTGCGGCAGCCCGCCCGGTTCCGCCCCTCCCGGACTACCTCATCGGCCCCTTTGCTCTGCTTCAACCCACGCAACGGATTCGGCGCGGAACTGATGCGTGGGTTGAAGCAGAGCAAAGGGCGCCAAGGGGCTACCCGGAGCCGACGGGAACACCGCGACATGCACGACGTCCACCACATCCGCGACACCACTGGTCGATCTTGAAGGCCGCGTCGATCAACATCGCGCAACCGACGACGGCGCCGGCCCCTGCCAGGCCACCAGGACCGTCGGGACATCGGGGCGACCAGGACCGCCGGGACATCAGGAGCCGGGCCCGACCACACAGCGGAGCGCGACGAGCTTTGACCGGGACGGACCGGCCAGCAGTGCCGACCAGCGCGACCAGCGGCGCTCCGTGCCGGCCGGGCCGGGTGCCGGGAGGGGTCAGTAGCGGTCGCGGAGCAGGCCGGCGGCTTCCACGGCCCAGTAGGTGAGGATGATCTGCGCACCGGCGCGGCGGATCGAGGTGAGCGTCTCCAGCATCACCTTCTCGCGATCGATCCAGCCGTTGGCGGCGGCGGCCTCGACCATGGCGTACTCGCCGGAGACCTGGTAGGCGGCGACCGGGACGTCGACCGCGGCCCGGACCGCGGCGACCACGTCGAGGTAGGGCAGGGCCGGCTTGACCATCACGATGTCCGCGCCCTCGGCCACGTCCAGCTCGACCTCACGCAGGGACTCGCGTAGGTTCGCCGGATCCTGCTGGTACGACCGGCGGTCGCCGTCGAGCGCCGACTCGACCGCGTCGCGGAACGGACCATAGAACGCCGAGGCGTACTTGGCGGTGTAGGCCAGCACCGCGACGTCGGTGTGCCCGGCCGTGTCGAGCGCCCGGCGTGCCACGCCGACCTGGCCGTCCATCATCCCGGACGGGCCGACCATGCCGGCCCCGGCGTCGGCCTGGGCCACCGCCATCTCGGCGTACGCCCCCAGCGTGGCGTCGTTGTCCACCGATCCGTCCGGCCGGAGCAGGCCGCAGTGCCCGTGCGAGGTGAACTCGTCCAGGCAGAGGTCGCTCATCACGACGGTGGAGTCACCCACCTCGGAGACCACGTCCCGGATGGCGACGTTGAGGATCCCGTTCGGGTCGAGCCCGCCGGACCCCCGCTCGTCGCGCGACGTCGGCACCCCGAACAGCATGATCCCGCCGACGCCGGCGCGTACCGCCTCGACAGCCGCCTTGCGCAGCGAGTCACGGGAGTGCTGGAGCACGCCGGGCAGCGAACCGATGGCCCGAGGCTCGGTCAGCCCCTCCTTGACGAACATCGGCACGATCAGCTCGGCCGGGTCGAGACGGGTCTCGGAGACCAGCCGCCGCACGGCTGCGGTACGCCGCAGCCGGCGGGGGCGGTTCTCGGGGTACGGCACGGTGCCCTCCCTGACGACTACTACCGGAACCTGAGCGCGGTCGGCCCCTGGACCTTCGAGCCACGGCGCTGCTTCGCCGGCATCGCGGCGAGCTTCTCCCGCAGTTCGACGGCGTAGCCGGCGAGCGCCTCCACCAGGTCCGGCACGGATGCGTGCGGCGGCTGGACGTCGACCCGCAGGCCGAACTCCGTCGCGGTCTCCGCGGTCTTGGGCCCGATGACGGCTACCACGGTACGCGCGTGCGGCTTGCCGGCGATGCCGACCAGGTTCCGGACCGTGGACGACGAGGTGAACAGCACCGCGTCGAACCCGCCCGACTTGATCGCGTCGCGGATCTCGGCGGGCGGCGGGGCCGCCCGGACCGTCCGGTACGCGGTCACGTCGTCGACCTCCCAGCCGCGCTCGGTGAGCCCGGCGGCGAGCGTCTCGGTGGCGATGTCGGCGCGCGGCAGCAGCACCCGGCCGACCGGGTCGAGCACCTCGTCGTGCGGCGAGAACTCGGCCAGCAGCCCCTCGGACGACTGCTCCCCGGAGGGGATCAGCTCCGGCTGGATGCCGAAGGCACGGACCGCGTCGGCGGTGGCCTCACCGATACAAGCGATCTTGACGCCACCGAAGTGCCGGGCGTCCAGGCCGTGCTCGGCGAACTTCTCCCAGACCGCGCGCACCGCGTTGACCGAGGTGAAGATGACCCAGGCGTACCTGCCGTCGACCAGACCCTTGACCGCACGCTCCATCTGCGCCGGGGTACGCGGCGGCTCCACCGCGATCGTCGGCACCTCGCACGGGATGGCTCCGTACGCGCGCAGCCGGGCACTCATCGCGCCGGCCTGCTCCTTGGTGCGGGGCACCAGCACCTTCCAGCCGTACAGCGGGCGGTTCTCCCACCAGCTCAGCTTGTCGCGCTGGCCCACGCCCTCGCCGAGGGTCAGCACGACCCGGCCGGTGAAGCCGAGTGCCGCCGCGACGAAGGAGTCCACGGTCGACGTGGTGGTGTACTGCGTCTCCCCGGTGCCGTCCCCGGTCACCCCGACGTCGGTGGTGCCGTCGACCCCGGCGGCGAGCAGCCCGTCGCGGATGGCGGCCAGGTCACCGGCGTCCACCGCGAGCGCCAGCGAGCCGCGCTGCACGGCTGCGGCCAGCGCCTCGAAGTCCAGCGAGCCGACGTCCTCGACGTCGGCGGCGGTGCGTACGCCGGGCAGCGGCACACCCGCGTACGCGGCCACGCCCTCGGCCTGGCCGACGCCGGGCACCACCTCGAAGTGCGCGGCGGTACGTGCCACCGCCTGCACCTCCTTGACCACCGAGTCGTGGCCGAACGGGTCGCCGGCCACCAGGTGCACCGCGTTCTGCCCGGAGCGGGCAGCCGAGATCAGTACCTTCGCCACGTCACCCGGGGCGCCCTCGGCGGGGGTGAACTGGGCGTCTTCCCTGGCCTCGGCCCGGACGACGTCGAGCAGCGACTCGGGGACTCCCCGGTCGTACACCACCTGGTCGGCGTCGACCAGGGCGTCGTGCGCCCGGCGGGTGAGCAGGCCCGGGTCGCCGGGACCGGCACCGACGAATGCGATCCGGCCTACGGGCTTACGGGTGCGGGTCATTCTGTGCTCCCAAAATTGCTGGGTCCCCGGGCCGTCGTGTCCTTGCGGGCCGAGGATCGAGTCGGCGCCGAGGTCGAGGAGTTCGGCGGCGAGTGCCTTGCCGATCTCCGCCGCATCGGCGGGCGTTCCGGTGCGGGACAGCCGGATGTCACGGGTGCCGTCCGGGCTGATCACCGCCCCGCGCAGGTAGATCTCATCACCGGTCTCGCCCTCGGCGAGTTCGGCGTAGGCGGCGACCGGGGCAGAGCATCCGGCCTCCAGGGTGGCCAGCATCGCCCGCTCCGCGATGACCGCAGCGCGCGACGGTGCGTCGTCGAGCGTGGCGAGCAGTTCGACCAGGTCCGGGTCGTCGACCCGGCACTCCACCGCCAGCGCTCCCTGCGCGGGGGCGGGCAGCATCAGCATCGGGTCGAGCGTCTCGGTGATGACGTCGGTCCGGTCCAGGCGGGCGAGGCCCGCCCGGGCCAGGACGACGGCGTCCAGGTCGGCCTCCGGGCCGAGCACCCGGGCCAGCCGGGTGTCGACGTTGCCCCGGATGGGGGTGACCGACAGTTGCAGACCCAGCGCGTGCAGCTGGGCGATCCGGCGCAGGGCACCGGTGCCGACGTTCGCTCCGGGGGCGAGCTCGGCCAACGTCTTCCCGTCGCGGGCGATGAGCGCGTCGCGCGGGTCCTGCCGCGGCGGGACCGCGGCGATGTGCAGCCCGGCCGCGGTGGCGGTGGGCAGGTCCTTGTACGAGTGGACGGCGAAGTCGATCGTCCCGGCGACCAGCGCGTCCCGCAGCGCGGAGACGAACACGCCGACCCCGAGCCGGTGCACCGGAGCGCTGGACCGGTCGCCGGCGGTGACCACCTCGACCAGTTCGACCGGCCTCCCGGTACGGGCGGTCAGGGCCTCGGCGACCTGCCCGGACTGGGCCATCGCCAGCTTGCTGCCCCGGGTACCGAGACGCAGTGGGGCGGCGCTCAAGCGGTGCTCGCTCATGCCGGCCCTCCGCTCCGCTGCGTGCCACCATGAGGCACCTTCGCACTGAGCTGACGATTCACTCGCTGGCGCTCGCTCATTGCTCACCTCCGGGTGGGGTGATGTCGGGGACGGTGTCCACCGGCGAGGTCTGCGGGACCTGGAGGTCGAAGAGCTCGCGCAGCAGGGCGGCGTACTGGTCGCCGCCGGGTTCGGCGGCGAGTTGCCGGACCCGCACGGTCGGCTGGTGCAGCAGTCGCTGGACCACCCGGTGCACGGTCCGGGCCACCTCGGCGCGCTGGTCGTCGGTGAGGTCGGGGCGGCGCTGCGCGAGTCGGCGCAGCTCGGCGGTGACCACGTCGTCGGCACGGCCACGCAGGGCGGCCACGGTCGGTGCCACGTCGGCGCCGCGCAGCCAGGTGAGGAAGGACTCGACCTCGCCGGTCACGATCCTTTCGACGGCGGCGGCGTCGGCGGCGACCGGGCCTTCGGCGAGCAGGGCCGCCATCCGGTCGATGTCGATCACCTCGACGCCGGGCAGCTCGGCCACGCCGGGCCCGACATCGCGAGGTACGGCCAGGTCCAGCAGGACCAACGGGCCGCGCTCCGGCGCTCGTGCGGCCACCGCCTCGGCGACGACCGGACGGGTGAGGACCGGCTCCGTGGACGCGGTGGCGGCCACTACGATGTCCACCGTGGACAGTGTGTCGGCCAGCTCGGTGAGCTCCCGCGCGGCGGCACCGTACGACTCGGCCAGCCGGACGGCCCGGTCGGCGCTGCGGTTGGTCACGGTCACCGGCCCGGCGCCGAGCCGGGACAGCGTCGCCACGCCCAGCGAGCCCATCGCCCCGGCGCCGACCACCAGTGCGGGACGGCCGACGAGGTCGTTGCCGAGATGACCGGCGGCCAGCCCCAGCGCGGCGGTGACCACGCTCTGCCCGGCCCGGTCGATGCCGGTCTCGGAGTGGGCCCGCTTGCCCACCCGCAGGGCCTGCTGCATCAGCTCGTGCAGCAGCCGGCCGGCGGCGTCGGACTCGCCGGCCCAGTGGTAGGCGTCCCGGAGCTGCCCGAGGATCTGCGCCTCGCCGATGACCATGGAGTCCAGCCCGGCGGCGACCCGGAAGACGTGCTCGACCGCGGCGGAGTCGAAGTGCACGTAGAGGTTGTTGGCCAGCGCGGTGGGCGGGCAGCCGGCCTGCTCGGCGAGGACGGCGCAGATGTCACCGAGGCCGCCGTGGAAGCCGGAGACGGCCGCGTACACCTCCACCCGGTTGCAGGTGGAGACGAGGACGACCTCGCTGACGTACGGCTGCGCCATCAGGCGGTCGAGGGTGGCGCCGAGATCAGCCGCCGGCACCGCGAGCCGTTCCAGGGTGGCGACCGGCGCGGTGCGGTAGGAGGCGCCGACGACGATGAGTTTCACGTGCCGATCGCCTCCTGGCTCTCGGTGACCGCGAAGCCGCCCGGCAGGGCGGTGAGAGCGGACCCACCGGCGGCGGGGAGCGCGGTCAGGGCTGCCTTGCGGTGCTCGTGGAACGACAGGATCTGCAGCTCGATGGCGAGGTCGACCTTGCGGACGTCGACCCCCTCGGGAACCGAGAGTACGCACGGTGCGAAGTTCAGGATGCTCGTCACGCCGACGGCGACCAACTGGTCGGCGACCCGCTGGGCGGCGGTGGCCGGGGTGGCGATGACGCCGATGGCGACGGCCTCGGCGGCGGCGACCTCGGGCAACTCGTCGATGTCCCGCACGACGAGCCCGTTGATCTCCTCACCGATGCGGCGCGGGTCGGCGTCGAAGAGGGCGACGATCCGGAATCCGCGACCGGTGAACCCGTCGTAGCCGGCCAGCGCGTGACCGAGGTTACCGACGCCGACCAGGGCGACCGCCCGACGCTGGGTGAGCCCGAGCACGTACTCGATCTGCTCGACCAGCAGCGCCACGTCGTAACCGACGCCCCGGGTGCCGTACGAGCCGAGGTGGGACAGGTCCTTGCGGAGTTTCGCGGAGTTCACCCCGGCGGCGTTGGCCAGCCCCTCGCTGGAGATCGTCTCGTGGCCGGTTTCGGCGAGGTTGTGCAGGGCACGGAGGTACTCGGGGAGCCGGGCGACCGTCGCCTCGGGCAGGTCCGGGAGCGCCGGTACGGCACCGGCGCGGCCGGGCGCGCCTGGGTGACGGTGCTGACTCATGAGACTCCGTGCGGTGCGATCCTCGACCAACTCCACCGGCCGGTCGTTTCGGGACTCCCGCTGGCGACCGAAATTGCCGGCTGTGCTAGCAGGGCGCGTCGGAATTACAGAGTAGGCGCTTGTGAAGACGTGCACAAATCGCGATCTTGTCGGCACACGCCGCGCCCTCACCAGCCCCTCCGTCCCGCAAGATCGACCGGAGATCCCCGCATCACGACTACCGGCGCGATTATTACTCAATCCCGACTTCTCTGACTAATCACACACGCCAATCATTGATCGAATGCGGAGATCGGAAGACCGCGACCACACACGGTGACACCCGTTTCGACTCAGCTGGGCGATTCCACCGTCGGTACATCGGCCAGCGCGGTGGCGAGCGTCACGGCCTCGACCAGGGTGTCGGCGACCGGGTGGCCGGAGTCCACCAGCCGGGACCGGTCGGTGAATCCGCCGCTGTAGAGCACGGCACGCCCACCGACGGCGTGCGCCGCGTCGGCGTCGTCGATCGAGTCCCCGATCACCACCACCGACCGGCCGTCCACCCCGATCTCGGCCAGGTGGCGGGCCAGCGACTCGGCCTTGCGGTCCCCGCCGACCTGGTCCCGCCATCCGTCGACCCGGACGAACCGGCCGGTCAGCCCGTACGTCCGGACCGCCGGCACCAGCTCGTCGTGGAACCACATGGACAACAGCGACTGGCTGCCCGGCCAGGCGGCCATCGCGTCGGCGGCGTCGTGGGCCAGCTCACAGCCGGTCAACCCCCGCCGGTACGCGTCGTGGAAGATCTTGTCGAGGCGTCCGAAGTCCTGCTCGTCCACGGCCCGGCCGAGTACGTCCGCGTAGTAGTCGGCGATCGGTCGGCGGAACCGCACCCGGTGCTCGGCGACCGTCACCGACGGCCCGCCCGCGCTGCCGAAGGCGGCGTTGGTGCAGGCCACCACCAGATCGAGATCATTGAGCAGGGTGCCGTTCCAGTCCCACACCAGATGGGTGCGCGCAGGGGTCATCAGCGCACCCTACCGGCGGCCTCAGAGCTGCGGGGTGGTCAGATCCTTCAGCAGCCGCTGCTCCTCGACGCGCCAGTAGCCGTGCTCCTTGCCGTCGAGCAGCACCACCGGCAGCCGGTCGCCGTACTCCCGTTCCATTTCGGCGTCGCCGCTCACGTCCTGCTCGATCCACCGGTCGCCGGTGACCGCGACGACCCGGTCGAGGGCCGCCTTGGCGTCCTCGCAGAGGTGGCAGCCAGGTCGGGTGATCAGGGTCAGGCGGGGCTCACGCATCGGTCTCCTCCGTCGTGGCGGTGGGTCGGAGCAGGGTCTTGCGTACCTTCCCGATCACCGAGCGCGGCAGCAGGTCGACGAACTCGACGTCGGTGGGGCACTTGAATCTGGCCAGATTACGCGCGCAGTGCGCGATCAGCTCGGCACCGGTCGCCCGATGCCCCGCCGCCGCCACCACGTACGCCCGGACAGTCTCCCCGGTCCGGGGGTGCGGCACCCCCACTACCGCCGACTCCGCCACCGCCGGATGGGCGCAGAGCACCGACTCGACCTCGTGCGGGTACACGTTGAAGCCGTTGACCAGGATCAGCTCGCCGAGCCGGTCGACCAGGAAGAGATCACCGTCGGCGTCGGCGTACGCGACGTCGCCGGTGGGCCACCAGCCGTCCCGGTCGGGCCCACCCGTGCCGTCCGGCCAGTACCCGGAGAAGAGGTTCGCCCCGCGCACCACAATCTGACCGGGGTCGGTGCCGGCCACCGGGTCGGAGAGGTCCCACTCCTCCGCGTCGTCGTCGGGCGCGGCCAGGCCGTCGCGCCACAGCTCGCTCCCGTCCGCCCCGACCAGCCGCAGGTCGACGCCGGGCAGCGGGCGGCCGATAGAGCCCGGCTTCGGCTCCCCGCCGACCAGGGTCGAGGTGAGCACCGGGGCGGTCTCGGTCAGGCCGTAGCCGATCTGCACCGGCCTACCGGCGGCCTCGATGAAACGCGCCGCGTCGGCCGGGTCGAGCGGCGCCGCGCCGCAGACCACGACCCGCACCGCCGCCATCGCCTCGGCCAGCACCTCGGCGTCCGCCCGTGACCAGGACTGCACCATCGACGGCACGCCGACCAGCACGGTGGCCCGGTGCCGGGCGATCTCGGCCAGCGCCGCGTCGGCACCAAGATCGTCGACGAGTACGCCGGTCGCGCCGTGGTGCAGCACCGCACCGAGTCCGGTGTTCAGCCCGTACGCGTGGAACAGCGGCAACGCCAGCAGCACCACGTCGTCCGGCCCGACCACCGGCGGCACGATCCGGCCGACCTGGTCGTGGTTGGCCGCCAGGGCGCCGTGCGAGAGCATGGCGCCCTTCGGCCGCCCCTCGGTGCCCGAGGTGTAGAGCAGCACCGCCAGGTCGTCGGCGGACCGCGCCGGGAAGGTCTGCGGCCCCCCGTCGGCGACGGGAGGTCTGAGGTGTACGGCGCGCAGCGCGGGCAGCTCGACGTCGGCCACCAGGTCACGAAGACGTTCGGTGCAGATCAGCACGGACGCGGCCGAGTCGGCCAGCACCTGCCGCAGCTCGCGGGCCGTCAGCGTGGGGTTGACCGGCACCGCCGTCAGTCCGGCCCGCAGCGCACCGAGCAGACCGACCACGAAGTCCGGTGAGTTGGGCAGCGCCACGGCCACCCGCGCCGGTCTGCCGCCAGCGTCCGGGACCGTCTGAGCCAGCGCCCGGGCGACCCCGGTCACCGCCTCGTCCAGTTCGGACCAGGTGATCGTCCGGTCGGAGGAACACAGCGCCGGCTTGTCCGGACTACTCCGGGCCGCCCGGGTCAGACGTTCGGCGAGATTCGGCCCGGTGCCGTCGGCCACCTGCGGCCGGGCGGCAGTGCCTGCGTCCTCGTCGGCGGCGGGGTGCGACCCCGGCCCGACGGCTGCGTCTCGGTCCTGCACGGTGGCTGAGTCTGGCACAGCCGGCGCCGCCCGGCCATGCCTCGCGGGCGGTGACCGACGCCGATCCGGGAACACCGGCGCATCGCCCCCACCGGTCGGTCCCGGCGCGGTCCCGTTCGGACTCCGCCGCACCGGCCATCGGGGACGTGCCCCGGTCCCGTGCACGGAACTCCCGAGGGGTCACCGACGGTGTGCGACAGCCCCGCCGGATTGTCGCCGCAGCCGGCCGCGTCCGGCACCGCCGCAGGCACGCAGGTCGCTGTACGCACCGTCCCACCACGACTCTGACCTGGGGATACATGTCCAACCAGCTCGTCGGCCAGTTGTCAACAACCCCCGACGGACAACCGGTCCGCCAGGTGTGCGACCCGCCGGGAAATACTTTGGCCCTGTGTAACGGACTTGCCACGCGCGGGTGACGTTGGCCCTATCATCACTCGGGTCGGCTCACCCCATTTTGCCGTGAGTCGACACCCCTCAGCCCGAGGAGGCCCCCGTGCCCGTGAGCGCATTGGACCAGCACCTCAAGGGGAACTGCCGCCCGTCGGCACACCCCGGAGCCGCCCTGCCCGACGGAGGCCCGATCGATCGACCGGGCACCGTCGGCGCGACGGCCGGTGCAACGGAGGCGGCCCGATGACCGCCTTCGGCTTCGCATCCCGCCCGGTCGGCCTACCCGGCCCACTGGCACGTACGCCGGTCAACGAGCGCGGCAACGCTCACGGCCAGCAGGACAGCACGGGGAACCTGCCCCCACGCGGCGAGAGCGCCGTGACGCGGGTGGGCAGCAGACCACATCAGAACGATCCGCCACCCCGACCACCGACGCCCGGCGGGAACGCGAAACCCGCCGGAGGCCGGGTCGCCTCACCGAGTCGACCGACCATGCCGGCCCAGGCCCGCCGCAGCGGGGACGCCCCGGTCACCGAGGTGTCCACCTCGGAGACGGCGGTGCTGCCCGCAGTCTCCTCGGCCGGCACCTCCACCGGGTTCCCGAGCCGTCCCGACCCCTCCGACCCCGCCACCGAGGTCTGGGCCCTGGTCGAGCGCGCCCAGGCCGGTGAGTCCGAGGCGTTCGGGCTGATCTACGACCGGTACGTCGACACGGTCTTCCGCTTCGTCTACTTCCGGGTCGGCAACCGGCAACTCGCCGAGGACCTCACCTCGGACACGTTCCTGCGGGCGCTCAAGCGGATCGGCAGTTTCACCTGGCAGGGCCGGGATCTCGGCGCCTGGCTGGTGACGATCGCCCGCAACCTGGTCGCCGACCACTTCAAGTCCGGCCGGTACCGGCTGGAGGTCACCACCGGCGACGTCCTCGACGCCGACCGCGAGGACCGCGGCCCCGAGGGCAGCCCGGAGGCGGCGGTGGTGGAGCACATCACGAACGTCGCCTTGTTGACAGCGGTCAAGCGGCTCAACCCGGAGCAGCAGGAGTGCATCGTGCTGCGGTTCCTCCAGGGGTTCTCGGTCGCCGAGACCGCCCGTGCGATGGGCAAGAACGAGGGCGCGATCAAGGCGTTGCAGTACCGCGCGGTGCGGGCGCTGGCCCGACTTCTCCCGGACGGTTTCCAGCCGTAGCCGATCACGTTGGGTGATTTCGCCGCCGGCCGGCCCGTAACCCGGCCCCGGCACGGCGCGTTTCTCCGGGTGCGACCGATGACCGGCCGGAAACCTCCGAGGTGGACCGGCGGCGGTGCCGACGAGGGTTTCCGTCTCCGGTGTCATGCGGTGGTCGGTCGCTGGTGGTGAACGCGGCCGACCGGCCGCGACCAGCGAGAGGAGGTGCCACGGTGGACAACGCCCTCTTCTCCCGTCGGCGCACCGAGCGCTTCGCGCAGCTTCTCGACGAAGCCAACGGTGGCCTACGTCATCACGTCCGGTCCCGCGCCGACGAACAGCTCGCGCCGCTCGTCGCGCTCGGCCGACAACTCGGTGCCAACCCGCCGCGTACCGAGGTCGACCCGGAGTTCCGGACCGGCCTGCGGGCGATGCTGCTGGCCACCGCCGACCGGGAGGGCATCGGGGCCACCGTCGCCGCACCGGCCGCGAAGACCACCACCGGTCGCGGATCGCTGCTACCGGCCGTCACCGCCCGGCGGGCCCGCGCCCGGGGCGCGATCCTGGTCGGCATCGCGGCCGGCGCCATCGCCGTCTCCGGCATCTCCGCCGCCAGCGAGAACGCGGTGCCCGGTGACGCGCTGTACGGCATGAAGCGCAGCACCGAGCGCGCCCAGTTGGCGCTCGCCAGCTCCGAGATCAGCCGTGGGCAGCTCTTCCTCGACTTCGCCCGGACCCGGCTGGCCGAGGCGTCCTCGCTCAACGGCAGCCGCGCCGGCTACCGCGGCGTGCTGGACGACATGGACGCGGACATCCGCCAGGGCGTACGCCAACTCACCGGTGCCGCCGTCCGGCGCGCGGACCCGACGGCGCTGAACACCGTCGACGCTTTCCTCACCGGGCAGCGCCGCACACTCGACGCGCTGGCCGAGCGGGGTTCCCGCGCCGACCGGGAGCGGACCGCCGAGTCGTTGGAGCTGCTGGACATGGTCGCGGAGCGCACCGAGGCCCTGCGCGCCGCCATCGCCTGCGGCCGGTCGGGTGGCACCGCCAGCGACGACCTCGGCCCCACCCCCGGCGCCTGCGCCTGACCCGGCGGGCGTACGCCGTCCCCGCGTCCGGCGGCGGTGACCGCTGCTCCGGATACCCTCGCTGAGGACAGTGGGCTCAGGGTGGGCGACATGAGGGGGTGCAGGTGGCGCGCAGCCGCAAGGTGACCGTCAGCACCGACGTGCACGGGCACACCACCGGTTGGGCGCAGACCGAGCCCGCTCCCCCGGCCGCGCCGGATCCCCGCGCCGCCGCCTTCTTCGACGTGGACAACACGATGATGCAGGGCGCCTCGATCTACTGGTTCGCCCGTGGGCTCGCCGCACGCAACTACTTCACCACGGGGGACCTGGCCCGGTTCGCCTGGCAGCAGTTGCGGTTCCGGCTGCTCGCCCGCGAACACGCCGGGGACATCTCCCAGGCCAAGGAGGCCGCACTCGCCTTCGTCGAGGGCTGGCGGGTCCAGGACGTCGAACGGCTCGCCGAGGAGATCTTCGACGAGCTGATGGCGCCGAGGATCTGGGCCGGGACCCGCCGGCTGGCGCAGGGCCACCTGGACACCGGTGAACGGGTGTGGCTGGTCAGCGCCGCCCCGGTGGAGATCGGTCGGGTGATCGCCACCCGGCTCGGGTTGACCGGCGCGATCGGTACGGTCGCCGAGATCGTCGACGGGGCGTACACCGGTCGGTTGGTCGGTGACCTGATGCACGGCCCGCTCAAGGCCGAGGCGGTCGCCCAGCTCGCCGCGGTGGAGGGCCTCGACCTGACCCGGTGCGCTGCCTACAGCGACTCCGCCAACGACCTGCCGATGTTGTCGCTGGTGGGGCGCGCGGTGGCGGTCAACCCGGACGGCACGTTGCTGCGCCAGGCCCGGCAGCGCGGCTGGGAGGTACGCGACTTCCGCACCGGCCGTCGGGCGGTCAAGATCGCTCTCCCGTCCACGGCAGCAGCGGGACTCGTCGCCGGAGCGGTCACCGCCGGAGTCGCCCTCCAACGCCGCCGCCGCGCGGCCGACGCCCCCTCCGGACGCACCCGACGCGGCACCGCACCCTAGACCGGGTCGACGCCACGCACCGGGTCGAGGCCGGCGGCCGGGGACGGCTACGGGCCGAACGGGTCCGGACGGCGTTCGAGCAGTTGGAGCACGGTCTGCTGGATGGTCTCCCGCACCTGGTCGGCGAGATTGAACACGACCAGCGGGTCGTCCGCCGAGTCGACCAGGTGGGCCGTCGGGATCGGCGGACAGAACTCGATCAGCCACTTGCTCGGCAGCGGCACCATGCCCAGCGGCCCGAGCCAGGGGAAGGTCGGTGTCACGGGGAAGTACGGAAGTTTGAGCAGTCGGGCGAGCGGCTTGAGGTCGGCGAGCATCGGATAGGTCTCCTCGCCACCGACGATCGCCACCGGGATGATCGGGGTGCCGGTGCGCAGTGCCGCCGACACGAACCCGCCCCGCCCGAAGCGTTGCAGCTTGTAGCGGTCCGCGTACAGCTTGCCGATGCCCTTGAAGCCCTCCGGGAAGACGCCCACCAGCTCGCCGCCGCGCAGCAGTCGTTCGGCGTCCGGGTTGCAGGCCACCGTGCCACCGGTCTTGCGGGCGATCTCGGAGACCACCGGCATCCGGAAGACCAGGTCGGCGCCGAGCAGGCGAAGATACCGGTTGGCGGGGTGCTCGTGGTGCAGCGCCGTGGAGAGGATCAGCGCGTCCAGCGCCACGGTGCCGGAGTGGTTGCCGACCACCAGTCCCGCCCCGTCGGCGGGTACGTTCGCAAGCCCCGTGACCTCGGTCCGGAACCAGTCGCGATAGAGGCGGCGCAGCAGCGGATGGAAGACCGCCTCGGTCAGCTCCGGGTCGAAGCCGAACTCGTCCACCTCGTAGTCGCCGGCCAACCGCCGACGCAGGAACGCGAGCCCGCCGGCGACCCGCCGGTCCCAGACGTCACCGGTCCGGTCCGGCACCGCCGCCTCGGCGGGACGGTGCCCGTTGCGCCGGACGGGGTCGAGCTCCGCCGGCACCGGGGACGGGGCGTACCGGTCGTCCAGGTGCGCCTCGTCGCGCTGCTCCTCCGGCCCGGTCACGAACGCTCCCGTACGGCGGCCCGGGCCTGGCGGATGCTGTCGAGCACCATCTGCTCGGCGACGGCCAACTGTTCCCGGGTCACCACGGCCCGGCCGTGGTGGGCGCGGATGAAGTCGTCGAAGGCGGCGGCGGTCGAGCGGGGGGTGAAGCCGTACTCCTGTTCCAGGCGGGAGATGTCCACCACCCGGCCGTGCACGAAGAGGTCGACCTGATCGAGCCCGTACCGCCCGAAGCCCATCGTCCGGGCCAACGCGACGGCACCGGCGACGCCCGGTTCCAGGACCGGCACCGAGATCCGGCCGGCCCGCCGAATCGCCTGGGACAGCGCGAGCACACCGGGACCGGCCACGTTGTAGGTGCCCGGATGGTCCTCGACGACCGACCGGTGCAGCACTTCGAGGGCGTCGTCGAAGTGCAGGAACTGCAACCGGGCGTCCCGGCCGAAGATGGTCGGCACCACCGGTTGGGAGAAGTACCGGGTCAGCGTGGTGTCGGCGGTCGAGCCGATGAAGGGGGCGAAGCGCAGCACCGTGGCGGTGACGTCGGAGCGCCGGCGACGGAAGCCGCGCACGTACCCCTCGATGTCGAGGATGTCGCGGCCGAAACCGCCGCGCGGCACCTCGCGGGGTTCGGTCTCCTCGGTGAAGACGGCCGGGTCGCGGAACGAGGCGCCGTACGCCGCAGTGGAGGACCGGACCACGATCTTGCGCAACCGTGGCGCCCGCTGACACGCGGCGAGCAGTTGCATGGTGCCGATGACGTTCTGTTCCTTCATCGCCGCACGCCCGCCGTGCTGCGAATCCGGGGCGCTGACCAGGGCCAGGTGCACCACGGTGTCGACGTCGAGGTCGGCGAGCAGACCGCCGATCGACCCGGCGTCCACCCGGACCCGTTCCACCTGCGCCAACAGCTCGGCCACCTCGGGGCCGGGCTCGGCCAGGTCGACGCCGATGACCCGGGCGATCCGGGGATCGCCCGCGAGGCGGGCGGCGACGTGCGCGCCGAGGTATCGACTGACCCCGGTCACGACGACAACCCCCGGAGGGCTCGATGAGCCACCGGGGGTCATGTCTCGCACCTACCCCGGCCTACGGGACCGAGCCGGGACAGCCACGGCCTGATCACCTGAGCCTCCGAGGGTCGACAGTTGGCAAGCGACGAATGCCGGGCCAGGGCCCGGCACACGGTCACTTGCCGAGACGGCGACGCTGGACGCGGGTCTTGCGCAGCAGCTTGCGGTGCTTCTTCTTAGCCATGCGCTTGCGGCGCTTCTTGACCACCGAGCCCATACGAAAGCCTTTCGATGCAACGTGCGGCGCGACCGGTAAGACACCACGAGTCCGTGGTGTCGGCGACCGCTTGCGGACAGCGGACCGGACCGGCGGAGTGGGCGGCAGAGCGCACCAGCGGTCACGATCTCCAGTCCAGCGTAGCGGGGATGCGTCAGCAGGACCAACGCGCCCCCGGTCGATGCCCGTTCACCGGGCCCGCAGCGACCGGGTCGGCCCCGTGGATCAGGCGGTCTCCTGGAAGGCGCCACGGAGATATTCGTGCACCGCGTGCTCGGGCACCCGGAACGACCTGCCCACCCGCACCGCGGTCAGCTCACCGCTGTGCACGAGACGGTAGACCGTCATCTTGGAGACCCGCATGACCGTTGCCACCTCGGCGACGGTCAGGAACTTGACATCCGACAGCCGACCATCGGACTGCGACCCGGCCATGGCTCACCGACCCATCCCATGCCCGGCGCGTGCCGCCCCACGGGTCCTCCCGCGCGGCCGGCGACGCGCGTGTTACCAGTACGGTAGCGGGACGGCTGTGACCGGCGCGATCCCTTCCTGCAACTGATCATGATTCGACCGGGGCACTGGGGCGAAAAACCCCTGGTCGGGTGGATGCGAGCGGATCCGGCAACCGATCATCCTCGGCCACCTGACGGGAACCGTCACTCGGCGCGCAGCGCCACCACCGGGTCGAGCCGACCGGCCCGCTGTGCGGGCAACACTCCGAAGACGATCCCGACCGCGGCCGAGACACCGAAGGCCAGCGCCAACGACCACCAGGTCACCGCCGCCGGGATCGGCGACAGGGCGGACACCAGCAGCGCCCCGCCGATTCCCAGGGCCATCCCGGTCAGCCCGCCGACCGAGGTCAACAGCACCGCCTCCAGCAGGAACTGCACGCCGATGTCGCGCGGACGGGCGCCCACCGCCTTGCGCAGCCCGATCTCCCGGGTCCGCTCGCGCACCGAGACGAGCATGATGTTGGAGACCCCGACGCCGCCGACCAGCAGCGAGATCCCGGCGATGGCGGCGAGTACGCCGGTCAGGATGCCGAGGATGTCACCGAGTACGCCGAGGATCTGCTCCTGGGTGACCGCGCTGAACTCGGTGCCCGGATGCCGGCCGTTCAACTCGGCCACGATCCGCTCGCCCAGTTCGTCGATGCGCTCCCGGTCCGGGGCCTTGACCGCGATCGCGTCGACCCGCTGGGTGCCGTACAACCGTTGGGCCGCCGTCACCGGGATGTGCACCTCGTCGTCCCGGTCCACGCCGAGGCTCTGCCCCAGCGGCGTGAAGACCCCGATCACCCGGAACCGTACGCCGGCCACGGTGACCTGCTGGCCGACCGCCTCCCGGTCGGGGAAGAGCGCCCGGGCGACCGAGTCGCCGAGCACCGCGACCCGCCGCCCGGTGTCCACGTCGGACCGGGTCAGGTAGCGGCCCCGGCCCAACTCCCGGGCGAAGACCTCCGGGGTGGTCTCCAGCACCCCCTGCACGGTGGTGAAGTCCTGCCGGGTCCCGGCCCGCACGGTGGCGCCGGAGGCGACCGTCACGGCCACCCGGCTGGGATCCCCGACCACCCGGCCGACCGCGTCCACGTCCTTGAGGGTCAGCGGCGACACCGCCGGGGCCGACCCGACGTCGAGGCGCCCCGGCACGACCAGCAGCAGGTTGGAGCCGAGCCCCTCGACCTGCTGTTCCACCGTCTGTTTGGTGCCGGTGCCGATCGCCACCAGCAGCACCACCGAGGCGACGCCGATAATCACCCCGAGCATGGTCAGCGCGCTGCGCATCCGGTTCGCGCGCAGCGCGTCCCAGGCCACCCGCCATGCCTCCGCGAGCCTCACCGGCGTACCCCGTCGTCCGTGCCGGCCGCGCTGTCCGCGACCATCACCCCGTCGCGCATCGTGATCCGGCGGCGGGCCCGGGCCGCCACCTCCGCGTCGTGGGTGACCATCACCAGCGCCACGCCGGACTCGACGTTGAGCTGTTCCAGCAGTTCCAGGACGGCCGCGCCGGTGGTGCTGTCCAGGTTGCCGGTCGGCTCGTCGGCGAGCAGCACCGTCGGGTCGGTGACCAGCGCCCGCGCGATCGCCACCCGCTGCTGCTCACCGCCGGAGAGCTGGTTGGGACGGTGGTCCAACCGGTGCCCCAGACCGACCCGCCCGAGCATCGCGGCGGCCCGCGTGCGGCGCTCGCGGGCCCCCACCCCCCGATACACCAGGGGCAACGCCACGTTCTCCACCGCCGAGGTACGCGGCAGCAGGTGGAACGCCTGGAAGACGAAGCCGATGGTCTCGTTGCGCAGCCGGGCCAGCTCGGGTGCGGAGAGCGCGCCGACCTGCCGCCCGTCGATCGCCAGCCGACCACCGGTCGGCCGGTCCAGGCCGCCGAGCAGGTGCATCAGCGTGGACTTGCCCGAACCGGACGGCCCGATCAGCGCCACGTAGTCACCGACCGCCACGGTCAGCGTGACGCCGCGCAGGGCGGGTACCGAGATCCCGTCGAGCTGGTACGTCCGGGAGACGTCCACCGCCTCGATCGCCGGAACCCGGCTCACCCGACCTCCTGGCCGTCCCGGACCTGGTCGGTGCCGCGCACCACGATCCGGTCGCCGGGCTGCACCCCGTCGACGATCTGCACCAGGTCCTGGCCCTGCACGCCGACGGTGACCGCCGCCTGGCCGGCCCGACCCTCGCGGATCAGCCAGACCGTGTCCCGCCCGTCGACCGAGAAGACCGCCGAGGCGGGTACGGTCACCGCGTCCGCCGCCTCCCGGACCCGCAGCCGCACCACCGCGTTCATGCCGGGGCGCGGCGCCGGAGCCGGTTCCGCCTCGCCGAACCGCCCCGGGCCGAGAGAGAGCCGGACGCGATAGCTGACCCCGCCCCGGGCCGAGGTGCTCGGCAGCACGTCGATCGACTTCACGGTGGCGTCGTACACGGCGCCGGTCACCGCGTCCAGCTCCACCGTGCCGGTCAGACCGGTCCGGACCAGCAGCACGTCGGTCTCGTCGACCTCGGCCAGCAGACCCAGCTCGCCGGTGTCCACCACGGTCAGCACCGGAGTGCCGGCGGTGACCCGGCCGCCGACCGGGACGGCGGTGTCCACGCCGGCCGGGGGTCCCGCCGGAGCGCCACCGAGCGCGGCCGGGTCGAGCCCGGGCGGCAGCCCGCCCGATTCGAGCAGACCGGCGAGCGCACCGGACGGATCGCCTCCGGCAGCGACGCCGCCCGGCTGCACCACTCCGGCGATCGGCGCCCGCAACGTCAACGCGTCGACGGTCGACTTGGCCAGGTCGTACGCCTGCTGGGCCTGGAGGCGCTGGGCGGTGGCGAGCGCGCCGACGGCGGAGTTCAGGTTGCGTACGCCGCGCTGCACCTCGCGTACCGCCTGGTCGGCGGTGCGGGCGGCGGCGTCGTACCGCTTCTGCGCGGCCTTGACCTGGGCCAGCAGCGCCTTGCGCAACGTCGGATCGCTGATCTTGCGGGCGGCGGCGCGGGCCGCCTCGTGTGCCTCGTCGGCCGCGCGGTCGGTGCCGCGCAGGCTGCCGGCGAGGTCGCCGCCACCACCGCCGGGCCCGGCCCGTCTGGCGGCGGTGAGCGCGGCGCGCGCCTGCCGGAGCCGCTCCCGCGCGGCGGGTGACTCGACCACGGCGAGCACCTGGCCGCGCCGGACGCGTTCGCCCGGCTCGACACGGAGGCTGGCCAGGGTGCCGTCGGCGGGGGCGGTGAGGGTGGCCGCCGCGCGGGCGGTCACGGTGGCCGGGGCGTCGATCTCCTCGGCCACCGGGGCGAGCACGGCCGAGGCGAGCGAGATCGAGGGCGGATCCTCGCCGCACGAGGCGGCACCGGTGAGGGTCAGGACGGCGACGGCGGTCAGGGCGGTGAGCAGGCGGGGCCGCGTGACTGCGGGCAGCCGCGGCGAGTCGGTGCGGCGCACCCGCCCATGCTACGAGTCGCCCCCGTCAGACCTGCGGCGCGCCGCCGTGGTCAGCGCACCGTGGCGCGGATGTACGCGACACACTCCTTGTGCAGGGTGCTCCACTCCTCCTCGAAGATCTCCTCGCTGACCTGTGCCGGCACACGAAGGTCGTGCAGCACGGCCTTGGCGAAGGCGAGCACCCGCTCCTCACCGAACCGGTCGACGAGGTAGCGGACCGCCAGGAAGGCGGTGCCGTAGCTGCCGTTGACCAGCTCCTGCGTGTCCGCGTCGGGGATCAGGCTCTCCAGTTTCCCGTCCCAGTCCCCCTCGACCAGCTCACGGACCGCGTCCAGCCCCTCGTACCGCCCGACCGGCTGGCCGTCGACGCCCGCCTGCTCGGCCAGTCCCTCGCTCAGCCACCACGTCGAATCGTCCGCGTAGTTCTTCTCCGGCAACGACGCGGCGTGGGCCAGCTCGTGTCGCAGCAACTCGTCCAGGTAGGGGCCGTACTCGAAGCTCTCCGGGCCGAGCACGATCTCGTAGTGGCCACCGCCGACGTTGATCGCGTACCCGGCACCCCACTCCGGCTGCTCACCGCCGTACCAGCGTTTCCACTCCTTCGGCCCGGCGTAGAAGATCCGGTACCGGTCGGGCGGGCTGCCCGCGACCACGTACGCGTCGGCCACCGTCGCCGCCGCCTCGGCCCGCCGCAGCAGGCCCGGCAGCCGCTTGCGGTACGCCGGCGTGGTCGCCACGACCGTACGCTCGCCCACCGCCACGACCAGGTCGCTGACCTCCCAGGGCAGGCTGCCGGGCTGCCCGTTGGACCGGCCGCTGACGTGGTGCGCGGGCTTCGACCTGGAGAGCGCGAGCAGGCGGGGCTCCGCGCCGTCGCGCCACCGGGTCTCGATCACCACCGGGCTGGGCGTGCAGTCCGGCAGCACGAAGCAGTACCGGTACTCGACCGGCAACCGCCATTCGCCCGCCCGTCCGGCCGAGGTGGGCAGCCCGCTCGGGCGCGCCTCCCAGCGGGTGACCCGCAGCGCGGTCAGTGCGCCGTACCGGCGGCGCAGGTCCTTCTGCGCGGCGGGTGCGGCGATCGCCAGGAAGCCGGCCCGGTCCCGACCGAGCAGCGCCGCCGACTGCTTCTCCAACTGCGCGGTGATCCGCTCGGCCGCCTGCCGGGCGGCGATCGTGGTCGGATTCTCGGTCGGCGAGGCGGCGGTGGCGGGCTTCCCGAGGTCGGTGTCGGGCAGCCCGCCGGCCAGCAGCACCACCGGTACGCCGCAGGCCAGCACCAGCACTCCCGCGACCAGTGCCGTCCAGAGTGGCCATCGTCGGCGCGGCGTCGCGTCAGCCGGCGTCGCGTCAGCCGATGTCGTTGCGGCCGGCGTCGTTGGCGCTTGCGTCACGTCAGCCGGCGTCGGATGGTCGTCGGCCGTGGATCCCCCGTCGGTCACCGGCGCAGAGTACGGGTCCACCTGCGCGGGCGGAAGTGCCGCGGTGCGCCGGGTGTGGGGCGGTCAGCCCTCGGACCCGGGCCAACTCCGGTAGGCGACGCCGAGGGCGGTCACCATCTGGTCGAACGAGCGGTCGACCTCGCGCGGCAGGCCGAAGTCACCGCCCGCCTCCAGCGAGACGAAGCCGTGCACGGCGGCACGGAACATCCGCACCCCGTCCACCGCCGCGTCGCCCTCGATCCCGTACCCGCGCAGAATGGCGTAGACCACCTCCACCGCGCGCCGACCGGCGGCCACGTGCGCGGGGTCGTCCGGGTCCGGTACCCGCTGCGTGGCCGGGTAGCGGCCGGGATGACGGCGGGCGTACGACCGGTAGGCGACGGCGACGGCACGCAACGCGTCCTCGCCACTGCGACCGGCGGCAGCCGTCGTCATCTCGTCGGCGATCTCGGCGGTGGCCAGTGCGGAGAGTTGCTGCGCGAGCGCGTCGGCGCCCCTGACGTGCTTGTAGAGGCTGGGCAGGGCGACGCCGAGCCGGCCGGCCAACGCGGCGAGCGTGAGCTTGTGGTAGCCGACCTCGTCCGCCAGCCTCGCCGCCTCGCGTACCACCACCTGGGGGTTGAGCCCGGCCCTAGGCACGGTCGATCACCGCGAGGAACTCGGTCAGCTCACCGGCCATCGCCTCCGGACGGTCGGCGTGCGGGTAGTGGCCGGCCTCGCTGATCATGCGCGCCTCGGCGACCGGGAAGAGTCGTCGGGCGGCACGCGCCTCGGCGGCCGGGTCGGCGAAGTCCGGGTCCTTCGTACCCATCAGCACCAGCACCGGCTGCCGCACCCGGGGCGCGACGGCGGTCCAGTACGGCTCGACCGGGACGATCAGGCCGCGTACCGCCGCCATCCGGCCGGGCCGGCGCAGCGCCGCCACCATCGCCGTGCGGTAGGCCGCGTCGTCGGCGGGCCGGTGGACCGGGAAGAGGGTGCGGTGGAAGAGCCCGAACAGGCGGGCACTGCGCAGCACCGCACCGATGGCCAGCCGCATGAACGGGTTGAGCTTGCGCTGCTCGACGAACGCGCCGACCAGCACGATGCCCTCGACCAGGTCCGGTGCCTCGGTCGCGGCGAAGACGACGGCCGCGCCGCTGGACGAGTTGCCGACCAGGGTGGCCGGGCCACCGCCGATGTCCCGGACCACCGCCAGCAGGTCGGCGCCGACCTCCGCCGGGGCGTACGACGGCCACCCGACGCTGGAGTCGCCGTGCCCCCGGACGTCGACCGACGCCACCCGGTACCCCGCCGACACCAGCAGTGGGACCAGGTGCCGGTAGGAGTGCCGGTTCTCCCCCATGCCGTGCGACAGGACGACCAGCGGCCCCTGCCCGTGCACCTCGTAGGCGACACGTCCACCGTCGCGCGCGACAAAGCTAACAGCCATAGCTAGAAAGCTAACCCCATTAGCCACTTTCGTCAAGGCGACGGCCCCGGATCGTCGGTCGACGGTCCGGGGCCGGTGGAAGACGGTCGATCCCGGGAGGCCGGGCTGGCTCCGGGAGGCCGGGCTGGCTCCGGGAGGCCGGGCTGGCTCCGGGAGGCCGGGGTTACTTGCGGGAGGCCACGGCGCGGGCGAAGAAGGCCAGGTTGGCAGGGCGCTCGGCGAGCCGCCGCATCAGGTAGCCGTACCAGTCGTCGCCGTAGGGGACGTAGGTGCGGACCGCGTAACCCTCGCCGACCAGACGGGCCTGCTCATCCGGCCGGATGCCGTACAGCATCTGGAACTCGAAGCGGTCGGGTCCCCGGTCGAACCAGCGGGCCCGGTCCTCGCCGATGGCGATCAGGCGCGGGTCGTGGGTGGCCAGCATCGGGTAGCCGTCACCGGACATCAGGATGTTCATGCAGCGCACGTAGGACTTGTCCACCTCGCGGGGCGACTGGTACGCCACCGACTCCGGCTCCTTGTAGGCGCCCTTGCAGAGCCGGACCCGCGACCCGGCCGAGGCCAGCTCACGGCAGTCCGACTCGGTCCGCCGCAGGTACGCCTGGAGCACCGCCCCGGTCGACGGAAAGTCCTTGCGCAGGTCAGCCAGGACGTCCAGCGTCGAATCGGTGGTGGTGTGGTCCTCCATGTCCAGGGTGACCGTGGTGCCTGCGTCGACGGCGGCGGCGCAGATCGCCCGCGCGTTGTCGTACGCCAGGTGCTCGTCGAAGGCCTGGCCGAGCGCGGACAGTTTGACGCTCACCTCGGCGGCCGGCGTCAGGCCCGCCCCGGCGAGACTCCGCAGCAGGGTGAGGTACTCGTCCCGGGTGGCGTTGGCCTGCTCGGGGGTGACGGTGTCCTCACCGAGGTTGTCGAGGGTGACCGCGAGACCGTCGTCGACGAGTACGCGGGTCACGCGCAGCGCGTCGTCGGTCCCGGCGCCGGCGACGAACCGACGCACGACGTCCCGGGAGAACGGGGCCGTCGCGACGAGCCGCTCGACCCGGGTTGACCGGGAGGCGGCGAGAATGACGGAACGGAGCATGAGCCGAGCGTAACGCCCGAGCCACCCCCCACCGCGCCCGCCCGAGGTGTAAGGAAGGGCCCCCTGTTAACACTCAGGTGTGAGAAGGGAACCCTTCTATACCTGAGGCGTTAACAGGGTGCCCTTCCTTACAAAAATCCGTACTACGGACTGCGTACCAGTACCCCGGGCGGCGGGCGTGGCGTGCATCGGTTACAACGATGGACGTGGAAAACCGCCCCCGCCGCCGGCTCCGGTCGGCCTCCGTGCAGCTCGGCGCGCTCACCGCCCTCGCGCTCGCCCTCTCCGGCTGCAACATGTCTTCCGACGACGACGATGACGACTGCGCCATGGGCCCGACCGGGGGCGGTGAGACAGTCGCCCTGGCCCTGCACACCCCGGCACCGTCGGTCGGCACGGCTGTCACGCGGGGCGCCCCGGAGCCGGTCGGCGCGTCCGTGCCGGACCATGGCGGCTTCGGCACCCATCTCGCCTCCTGCGGCGGCTGAGCGTGCGTCGGGAGCAGGTCACCCCGCGACCCGACTGGGACGCGACGATCCGCGCGCAGGGGCTGGTGTACGTCGACACCGAGCTGCCCGACGGCGGGGTCATGTCGTACTGGGACGAGACCGCCGCGTACGCCTTCGACCTGGACGAGGTGCTGCGTCTGGAGGAGGCCACCGAGGAGTTGCACCGGATGTCGGTGGCCGCCGCCGAGCACGTGGTGGCCCGTGACCGGTACGAAGAGTTCGGGATCCCGCAGTGGGCGGCCGAGGCGGTGGCCCGGTCGCTGCGGGAGTCACCGCCGACCCTCTACGGCCGGTTCGACCTCTGGTATGACGGCAGTTGGCCGCCGAAGCTGCTGGAGTACAACGCGGACACCCCGACCGCGCTGGTCGAGGCGAGCATCATCCAGTGGTACTGGCTGGAGCAGACCCGCCCGGAGCTGGACCAGTGGAACAGCCTGCACGAGCGGCTGGTGGGCGCCTGGGCGAAGATCGGCGCCGGCCTGCACGACCGCCGGGTGCACGTGGTCTGGTCGAACGAGGAGGAGAGCGGCGAGGACCACATGACGGCCGGTTACCTGGCCGAGACCGCCCGCCAGGCCGGGCTGGACGTGGAGCTGCTGCCGATCCAGGAGATCGGTTGGGACGGCCGTCGCTTCGTCGACACCGCCGACCGACCGGTCACCACCTGCTTCAAGCTCTACCCGTGGGAGTGGATGCTGGCCGAGCCGTACGGGCCGCTGGCGCTGGATCCGGGTACGCCGACCACCTGGATCGAGCCGGCCTGGAAGCTGCTGCTGTCGAACAAGGCGTTGTTGGCTGTGCTCTGGGAGCTGTACCCGGGGCACGAGCTGCTGCTGCCGGCGTACCTGGACTCGCCGCGCGGCATGACCGAGTACGTCGCCAAGCCCCTGCTCGGTCGGGAGGGCGCCGCCGTGCGGATCGTCACGGAAAGTGAGGAGATCACGAATCCGGGCGATTATGGCAGTGAGGGGTTCTGCTATCAGGAGTTCCGTGCACTGCCCCAATTCGACGGGAGTCACCTGGTCCTGGGCGCATGGGTGGTGGACGGCGAATCGGCCGGGGTGGGGTTGCGAGAGAGCGCCAGCCTGATCACTGATGGTTACGCCAGATTCCTTCCGCACTACATCGACGCGCCACGTCCGGGGTGAGTCGTCTACCGTTGGAGTGTGAACTTCGACGCGTACGCCCGGACCGGAGTTGACCTTGTCAACGCCCGCCTGGACGACCTCGACGACCTGCGGGCCATCTTCTGCGACGACCACGAGTGGATGCGCGACGAGGTCGCGGAACGGGATCTTGCCACCTTCCGGCGCGCACAGAAGCGGCTGCGGGACGTCTTCGAGTACGGCACCACCGGGCGGGACGGCCAGGCGGTCGCCGAGCTGAACTCGCTGCTGGAGGTCCACCCGGTGCAGCCCCGCATCTCGGGGCACGACTCCAGCGACTGGCACATGCACGCCACCGGCCGGGGCGCCTCGGTCAGCTCGGAGTACCTGGCCGGCGCGGTCTGGGGCCTGTCGGTCTGGCTCTGCGAGTACGGCAGTGCCCGTTTCGGGGTCTGCGCCGACGACCGCTGCGGCAACGTCTACCTGGACACCTCGTCGAACTGCTGCCGCCGGTTCTGCTCGGAACGCTGCGCCACCCGCTCGCACGTGGCCGCCCACCGTGCCCGCAAGCGGGCCGCCGTGCCGGCCCAGAGCGATCCGCTGACGTCGGTCTCCTGACCGGTCCCGCGTCGTCGGACGCGACCTCCGGCGCCGTCCGGGCCGGACGCGGCCGAAGCCGGTCCTTCCCGACGAGACGCGACCGAGTCAGGCCGCCTCGACCGGGGACGGGGTGTTCAGGTGCTGGCGGGCGAAGGCCAGCGCCTCCCGCAGGTCCGCCTCGCGCACCTGTCGACTCTTCGCGCCCCGGGTGGTCACCTCGACCGCCACCGAGCCGGTGAAGCCCCGACCGGCCAGCGAGCGCAGCAGCTCGGCGCAGGGCTGGGTGCCGCGCCCGGGCACCAGGTGCTCGTCGCGACCCTCACCGGTGCCGTCACCGAGGTGCACGTGCGCCAGCCCGGCACCCATCCGGTCGGCCATCTCCAGGGCGTCGGTGTGCGAGGCGGCGCAGTGCGACAGGTCGAGCGTGTACGAGCGGTGACCCGTCTCGGTCGGATCCCAACCGGGCGCGTACGGCACGAACTGCCGCCCGGCCATCCGCACCGGGTACATGTTCTCCACCGCGAACCGCAGCCCGCCGAACTCGTCGGCCACCGTGTCCAGCCCCTCGGCGAAGCTGCGGGCGTAGTCCCGCTGCCAGGTGAACGGCGGGTGCACCACCACGGTCGGTGCCTGGAGCGTCTCGGCCAGCATCGCCGCCCGGCGCAGCCGCTCCCACGGGTCGGTGCTCCACACCCGCTGGGTCACCAGCAGGCAGGGGGCGTGCACGCTGAGCACCGGCACGCCGTAGTGGTCGGACAACCCGCGCAGCGCGCCGGCGTCCTGGCTGACGGCGTCGGTCCAGACCATCACCTCGATCCCGTCGTAGCCGAGCTCCGCGGCGAGTTGGAACGCCGCCGCGGTCCGCTCAGGGAAGACCGAGGAACTGGACAGGAGCACCGGGACGCGGGAAGTCACACCACCGAGGGTAGCCCCCGGCCATTGCACTAATCCGATGTTAATCCGTGAATCGGATTCTACGGACACCTGGTGTCACATCGGGTCGCGGCCCGGTCTCACACCGGCGCGAGCCGATCCAACCGGTCCAGGATCACGCCCTCGCGCAGCGCCCAGGGGCAGATGTCCAGCGAGTCGACTCCGAGTCGGCGCATGACCGCCTCGGCCACCACGGCACCGGCCAGGAGCTGGTGCGACCGGCCGGCGCTCACCCCCTCCAACTCGACGAGCTGGGCCGGTGGGATGTGCCGGATGAAGCCGAGCACCTGCCGCAGCCCCGAGCGGGTCAGCCGACGCCGGGCCCAGAGCCCGGCACCGCTGGGCGCGGCGCCGGCGAGCCGGGCCAGCGTGCGGAACGTCTTGGAGGTGGCCACCGACCGGTCCCAGCCCACCCCGGTCATCCGCTCGACCACCGGCTCCAACAGGCCGTCGACGTACTCGCGCAGCTCGTCCACGGTCTCCGGCGCGGGCGGACGGCCGCTCTGAGGGTCCACACCGAGCCGGTCCCGGGTCAGCCGACCGGCACCCAGCGGCAGCGAGACCGCCAGGTCCGGGTTCTCGTCGATGCCGGCCGCGATCTCCAGCGAGCCGCCGCCGATGTCCAGCACCAGCAGCCGACCGGCGGACCAGCCGAACCACCGCCGCACGGCGAGGAACGTCATCCGCGCCTCGTCCGCGCCGGGCAGGACCTCCAGGCGTACGCCGGTCGCCTCCCGGACCCGCGCCAGCACCTCGGCGGCGTTGGTGGCCTCGCGTACCGCCGAGGTGGCGAAGGCGAGCAGCTCGTCCACGCCCAGGGCATCGGCTGAGGCGCGGGCCGCGCCGACGGCCTCCACCAGGGCGTCCGCACCGGTGTCGCGGAGTGCGCCGTCCGGGCCGATCTGCTCGGCGAGCCGCAGCACCACCTTCTCCGAGTGCGCCGGCCACGGGTGCGCGCCGCGATGGGCGTCCACCACCAGCAGGTGCACCGTGTTCGAACCGACATCGAGGACACCCAGTCGCATGGGGAAACACTAGGGCCACGGTTCGCGTCACTCACCGGCCATCCCCCTGCACCACGCGTACGCTGGGCCGAGTGACAGGGCAGATCGAACTCCGCGTGCTGGTGGACGACCCGGCGGACCCGCGCAGCCGTGAGGTGCCGCTGGACTTCCCTCGGGAGTGGATCGAGTTCGTCGACCCGGCCGACGAGCGGCACCTGATCCGGGCCGACCTCACCTGGCTGCTGTCCCGGTGGACCTGCGTCTTCGGGCAGGGCTGCCACGGCATCATCGCCGGCCGCTCCGCCGACGGCTGCTGCTCGCACGGCGCGTTCTTCACCGACTCCGACGACGAGAAGCGGGTACGCGGCGCGGTGAAGCGGCTGACCCCGCAGACCTGGCAGCACTACCGGCGCGGCACCAAGAACTGGACCGAGAACGACACCGTGGACGGCAAGAACCCGGCGCGGCGTACCGCCACCCAGGGTCCGGACGCACCGTGCGTCTTTCTCAACGACGCCGACTTCCCCGGCGGCGGCGGATGCGCGCTGCACGCCCAGGCGCTGCGCGACGGGGTGCACCCGCTGGAGTACAAGCCGGACGTCTGCTGGCAGTTGCCGGTCCGGCGGGACCAGGAGTGGGTGAAGCGGCCGGACAACACCAAGGTGCTGGTCTCCACGTTGGCCGAGTTCGACCGGCGGGGCTGGGGCGCGGGCGGGCATGACCTCGACTGGTGGTGCACGTCCTCCACCGACGCCCACGTCGGCAGCGAACCGATGTACCTCTCCTACGGGCCTGAGCTGACCGCCCTGGTCGGCGCCGCCGCGTACGCCCGGCTGGCCGAGCTGTGCGCGGCGCGGGTCCGGCAGGGCCTGGTCGCCCCGCACCCGGCCGACCCGGCCTGACGACCGGTCGCCGGTCGGTGGATCACGGCTCGAACTTGTAGCCCAGACCGCGCACCGTCACGATGTGGCGCGGCGTGGACGGCTCCGGCTCGATCTTGGAGCGCAGGCGCTTGACGTGGACGTCTAGCGTCTTCGTGTCGCCCACGTAGTCGGCGCCCCAGACGCGGTCGATCAACTGTCCCCGGGTCAGCACCCGGCCGGCGTTGCGCAGCAGCAGTTCGAGCAGCTCGAACTCCTTGAGCGGCAACTGCACCGCGCCCCCGTCGACGGTCACCACGTGCCGTTCGATGTCCATCCGGACCGGGCCGGCGGCCAGCGTCGGCAGGCCCGACTCGGTCGTCTCGACGGTCTGCCGGCGCAGCACCGCCCGGATCCGGGCGACCAGTTCGCGGGGAGAGTACGGCTTGGTGACGTAGTCGTCGGCACCGATCTCCAGGCCGACCACCTTGTCGATCTCGCTGTCCCGGGCGGTGACCATGATGATCGGCACGTGCGACCGCTGCCGGAGCTGCCGGCAGACCTCGGTCCCGGACATCTCGGGCAGCATCAGGTCGAGCAGGACGATGTCGGCCCCGGTCCGGTCGAACTCGGTCAGCGCCGACGTGCCCGTGGCGGCCACGGAGACCTCGAACCCCTCCTTGCGGAGCATGTACGACAGGGCGTCGGAGAAGGACTCCTCGTCCTCGACCACCAGTACGCGGCTCAACGGTGTTTCCCTTCGATCCGGGTCGGACCGGGCGGTGCCCGGCCTGATCCATGTGTGGTTCAGACCTGCCGGAGGTCGGCCGGGCCGGCCTCGATCCCACCGGCCGGCAGTGCCGCCAGCAGGTCGTCCGGCGGTCGGGCCGGCAGCCGGAGGGTGAACGTCGACCCACCACCAAGAGTGCTCGTCACGTACACCCGGCCGCCATGGTTGCTCGCGATGTGTTTGACGATGGCCAGCCCCAGGCCGGTACCGCCGGTGGAGCGGGACCGGGCCTGGTCGGCCCGGTAGAACCGTTCGAAGATCCGGTCCACGTCGGTGGGCGCGATCCCGATGCCCTGGTCCGCCACGGCGATCTCCACGTGATCGTCGGTGGCCCGCGTGGTGATCCGTACCGTGGTGTCCTCGCCCGAGTAGTTCACGGCGTTCTCCACCAGGTTCGCCACCGCCGTGGCCAGTTGGCTGTCGCTGCCGTACACGGTCAGCCCCCGGCCGGAGTCGGCCGTCACCCGGACCCGGCGGGCGGCGGCCGTGGTCCGGGTCCGGTCCACCACCTCGGAGACGACCCAGTCCACCGCGACCGGTTCGGGGGCCGGCTGCGGCTCGGCGCCCTGGAGGCGGGTCAGCTCCAGCAGTTCCTGCACCAGCCGCCCCAAGCGGGTCGACTCGTGCTGGATCCGCTCGGCGAACCGCCGGGCCGCCACCATGTCCTCGGAGAGGTCCGGCCGGTCACCGCCGGCCGGTTCGGTGGCGTCGAGCAGCGCCTCGGCGAGCAGTTGCAGCGCGCCGATCGGGGTCTTCAGCTCGTGGCTGACGTTGGCCACGAAGTCGCGTCGCACCCGGGCCAGCCGGTGCGACTCGGTCACGTCGGTCGCCTCCACGGCGATGTAACCGCCGCCCAGGCCCATCGCCCGCAGGTGCACGCCGAGCGGGTTGTCCCCGGCGTTGTCGCGGCCCCGGGGCAGGTCCAGCTCGATCTCGCGGCGTACGCCGGTGCGGCGTACCTGCCCGGCCAGCGTACGGACCAGCGGGTGGGCGATGATCGAGCCCGGCCGGCCACCGGTCCGTAGCAGGCCCAGGGCCCGGGCCGCCGGATTGACGAGCACGGGTACGTCCTCGGGGTCGAGCACCACCACTCCGGCACGCAGCGAGTCGATCGCGCGGCGGCCGAGCCCGACCTGCACCTCGTCGACGATCGTGTGCCTCCCCCTACCGAGCCGGAGACCGGCCCACCCACGTCCGGCGGAGCCCGCCGACCGGCGCGCCGCCGGGACGAACCGGGACAGCGACAGTCCGGCGACCAGCCCGACCACCAGGGCCGAGGCCACTCCCACCGTCACCGCCCACGTCACCCGGCGATCGTAGGGTCATTGTCGACCCGGCTACCGTACGGAACGGGACGAAGCACTCTCACTTCCGGGAAAGTTCACCTGCGCGTCCGGCTCAGTTCACCGGCGTTCACCTGAGGTCCTCCCGGTGCTCCTAGCTTGGGCGGCGTACCTGCACGAACCCTCGCCGGCGCGGTGCCGGCGCCGACCGACAGGACGTGAGCATGCGCGACGAGTTCCGGGCCGATCTCGAAACGGTCAGCCAGATGCTGGTGGAGATGGCCGAGGGGGTGCGGGCGGCGCTGCGCCAGGCCACCCGGGCCCTGCTCACCGCCGACCGGCAGGCAGCCGAATCGGTGATCGCGGGGGACGCCGGGATCGACGCGCTCTACCGGCAGGTGGAGGAGCGGGTCTGTGACCTGCTGGCCCGCCAGGCACCGGTCGCGTCGGACCTGCGCGCCATGATCACCGCCCTACACGTCGCCGCCGACCTGGAACGGATGGGCGACCTGGCCGACCACGTCGCCAAGACCGCGCTGCGCCGGCACCCGTCGCCGGCCGTGCCGGCGGAGCTGCGGCCGGTCTTCACCGACATGGCCGGCATCGCCGACCGGATGGCCGAGAAGATCGCCTCGGTGCTGGCGCGTCCCGACGCCACCGTCGCCGCCGAGCTGGACAGCGACGACGACGCGATGGACGAGCTGCACAAGGGGTTGTTCGGGGTGCTACTCGGCGAGGACTGGCCGTACGGCGTGGAGACGGCCATCGACGCCACCCTGCTCGGACGCTTCTACGAGCGGTTCGCCGACCACGCGGTGAACAGCGGCGAGCACGTGGTCTACCTGATCACCGGCGAGCCCGTCACCCCGGCCTGAGAGCGAAGGAAGGGCCCCCTGCTAACGCCTCGCGTATAGCAGGGGGCCCTTCCTAACGTCCGAGCCCGACGGGCCGGGTGCGGGCGTCAGCGGCCCTGGTTGGCCACCGCGGCGGCGGCAGCCTTGGCGGCCTCCGGGTCGAGGTAGGTGCCGCCCAGCGTCTGCGGACGCAGCTGCGGGTCCAGGTCGTAGCGCAGCGGAATCCCGGTCGGGATGTTGAGCTTGGCGATCGCCTCGTCACTGATCTGGTCCAGGTGCTTCACCAGCGCCCGCAGCGAGTTGCCGTGCGCCGCCACCAGCACGGTCCGACCGGCCAGGATGTCCGGCACGATCGAGTCGTACCAGTAGGGCAGCATCCGGTCGACGACGTCCTTGAGGCACTCGGTGCGGGGCATCAACTCGGTCGGCAGCAGCGCGTACCGCGGGTCACCGACCTGCGACCACTCGTCGTCGTCCGCGATAGGCGGCGGCGGGGTGTCGTACGAGCGGCGCCAGAGCATGAACTGCTCCTCGCCGTACTCGTTCAGGGTCTGCTTCTTGTCCTTGCCCTGCAGGGCGCCGTAGTGCCGCTCGTTGAGCCGCCACGACCGGCGCACCGCGATCCAGTGCCGGTCGGCGGCGTTCAACGCCAGCTCGGCGGTGCGGATGGCGCGGCGCATCACACTCGTGTGCACCACGTCGGGGAGCAGGTCGTGCTCGCGCAGCAGCTCGCCGCCGCGGCGCGCCTCGTTCTCCCCCTTCGCGGTCAGGTCCACGTCGACCCAGCCGGTGAAGAGGTTCTTGGCGTTCCAGTCGCTTTCGCCGTGCCGCAGCAGGACCAGCGTCCCGACGGTGGGTCCCTCGCTAGCTGTCATGCGGATCATCCTGCCGCAACCCGCGAGTGGACGCGCGGGAAGGGGGGTGACGACCACCACGTGGAAAACGGCGTGACCGGGCTTCCGGCCGACATCTAAGTTGTAAGGGATCATCTCGATCATTGGTCATTACCGAAACGGGGGTGCGCCCAGGTGCGCGCGATACGGGGCTGGTTCCGGGACACCACAGGCGGTCTACCGACGACCTTCTGGTACCTCTGGACCGGAACGCTGATCAACCGCCTCGGCTCGTTCGTCCTCGTCTTCCTCGCGATCTACCTGACCCAGGAACGCGGCTTCTCGGCCTCCCAGGCGGGCCTGGTGATCGGCGCGTGGGGCGTCGGGGGCGCGGTCGGCACCACCGCCGGCGGTACGCTCACCGACCGGTGGGGACGGCGACCCACCCTGCTCACCGCCCACCTCGGCGCGGCGACCATGATGCTCGCCCTCGGCTTCGCCCGGGACCTGTCGACCCTCGCGGCGGGAGCGCTGCTGCTCGGCCTCTTCGCCGAGGCGGCCCGGCCGGCGTTCGGCGCCATGATGATCGACGTCGTGCCGGAGCGGGACCGGTTGCGCGCGTTCTCGCTCAACTACTGGGCGATCAACCTCGGCTTCGCCTGCGCGGCGGTGCTGGCCGGCTTCGCCGCCCAGGCCGGTTACCTGCTGCTGTTCGTGGTGAACGCGTCGACCACACTGGTCACCGCACTGATCATCTTCATCCGGGTACGGGAGACGCGCACCGTGAGCGTGGGGATGCCCCGCGACGGCAAGCGCCCCGGCGCCCTGCGCACCATCCTCACCGACCGGGTGTACCTGGGCTTCGTGGCACTGAACCTGCTCGGGGCGCTGGTCTTCCTCCAGCACATCTCGATGCTGCCGATCGCGATGGCCGACTCGGGCCTGAGCCCCGCCACGTACGGCTCGGTGATCGCGCTCAACGGGGTCCTCATCGTCGCCGGCCAGCTCTTCGTACCCCGGCTGATCCGGGGCCGCAACCGCTCGCACGTGCTCGCCCTGGCGGCGGTGGTGATGGGCGTCGGCTTCGGGCTGACCGCCTTCGCCGACGTGGCCTGGTTCTTCGGGCTCACCGTGCTGATCTGGACGGTGGGCGAGATGCTCAACTCGCCGTCCAACGCCACCCTCATCGCCGAACTCTCCCCCGGCGAGCTGCGTGGCCGATACCAGGGCGTCTTCTCGCTCTCCTGGCAGCTCGCCGGAGCCGCCGCACCGATCCTCGGCGGCCTGGTGCGGGAGCAGGCCGGCAACGCCACCCTCTGGCTGGGCTGTGCCGCCATCGGTGCCGTGATGGCGGTCGGCCACCTGGTCTCCGGACCGGCCCGGGAGCGGCGTGCGCTGGCGCTGCGGACCGCCGGTGCCGCCCCCGTGGTGACCGTCCAGTCGACCGCACCGCAGCCGGCGGCGCCCCAGGCGGCCGAGCCGGTGGCGACCACCCGGAGCTGAGTCCGCCCCTCGTCCCACCCCTCCGACCGGCTCGGGCAAGATCTGTTAGGTAACCGAACAGATCGGGAGGTCGGGGTGCGGGCCGCAGACCAGCACGAGCGCGGTACGGCCGCCGGGCCGCGCCGCTGGCTCGCCGACACGGCAGGTGGACTGCCCGCCACCTTCTGGTACCTCTGGGCCGGGCTGCTGATCAACCGAGCCGGCGCGTTCGCGATGCTCTTCCTGTCGCTCTACCTGACCGCCGCCCGAGGAGCCAGCGCGTCGCTGGCCGGGGTGGTGGTCGGGGCGTACGGGGCCGGTGGGGCGATCGGGGTACTGCTCGGCGGGGTGCTGGCCGACCGCTGGGGCCGCCGGTCGACTCTGGTGGCCGCGCACCTGGTCACCGCCGGGCTGATGGTCGCGTTGGCACTGAGCCAGCATCTCGCGGTCATCGCGGCGCTCGCCCTGCTGGTCGGCGTGACGCACTCGATGCCCAGCCCGGCGTTCGTCGCGGCGATCGTCGACGTGGTGCCGGAACACCGCCGCTCGCGCGCCTTCAACCTCCAGTTCTGGGCGTTCAACCTGGGCATGGCGGTGGCCTCGCTGCTGGCCGGACTGCTGGCCGAGGCGAGCTACGTCGCGCTCTTCCTGGTGGACGCCGCCGCCACGCTGGCCACCGCGCTGCTGATCGCGTGGAAGGTCCCGGAGACGATGCCCGCCAGGTCCACACCACCGGCGGGTACGGCACCACCGCCGCCGACCTCCGTCCGGCGACGTACCCGCCGCCCCGGGCTGCACACCGCGCTCACCGACCGGCACTTCCTGGTCTTCGTCGGGCTGACCTTCGTGCTGGCGGTCCTGACCATGCAGGCGTCGACGATCATGCCGCTGGCGATGCGCGCGGACGGGCTCGGCCCCTCCGCGTACGGCTCGGTGGTGGCTCTCGGCGGGGTGCTGATCGTGCTGGGGCAACTCTTCGTACCCCGGCTCATCGACCGGCACCGCAAGGGCACCGTCCTCGCCGCCTCCACGGCGTTGCTGGCGGTCGGCTTCGGGGCGTTGGCGTTCGCCGACCGCCTCGCCTTCTACCTGGGCGCCTGCGTGGTCTGGACGGTCGGCTCCATGCTCGCCGCGCCGCCGAACGCGCAGATCAACGCTGACCTGGCCCCACCGGCGCTGCGGGCCCGCTACCAGTCGGTGTTCTACCTGGCCTTCCCGGCGGCGTCGTTCGTGGCGCCGACGCTCGGCGGCTTCAGCCTCCAGCAGTGGGGCGACGGGCACTGGCTGATCGTCGGCGCGCTGGGGCTGGCGGCGGCCGGCGGCCACCTGCTCGCCGGACCGGCCCGGGACCGCCGGGTGGCCGCGCTACGGCGGGCCCCGGCCGAGCCGGTCGCCACCTCGGTCGCCGCCGCATCCTGAGACACGGCCGGCCCCGAGAACGCGTGGTGCCCGGTACGCGGGGCGTACCGGGCACTCGCGTCGTACGACCGGCGGCGGCGGGCGGCACTCACCCCCGTAAGCGACGCCCGCTCACGCCGCCGGTCCAAACAGGTGGGGCACCGTCCCCCAACGGTGTTGATCCACCCGTCCCCCGACACCCCACTCGGTGCACGGACCTGATCGATCCGCCGCTCCCCCGAACGTTTCCGAGCGTGGCGCGGTGTAATAAAGCTAGTTCGGCCAGCGGGGGCGATTCAACTCGAACGGCTGTCTCGCCCGTCACAACGCGCAGTGGGAGTCCCCTGAGCTGCGTGTTTGCCCCTGCTTGGCGCCAACAGCGGGTACCCGACCGAGATTCCCGCAAACCTCAGCCGTCCTCCCGATCGGGCGACTCCGTCCGGAAGAAGTTGCTCGGTCGACCGTCCCGCAGCTGCTCCTGGAAGATCAGGTTCAGCCTCCGCAGATCGAAGGTGCGGAACCACTCCTCCCAGGTGATCTCGCGGATCCGGCTGCTCTCCCGGTAACCCGGGATGTTGAACGTCAGCACCCCGGCCCGACCGTCCCGCTCGGTACCGTTGATGGTCGCCGGCTTCGCACCGCGCGCCTGGGCCCACCGCCGGATCACGTCGTGGTCGGTGGTGACCAGGCTGCGACCGGGACGCTCCGGCCGGTCCTGGAGCGAGGAGATAACCTGCGACGACCGGACCGACCGCGCGGTCGACCCACCGGTACGCACCGCCCCGCCCCGCGACGACGTGGCCTTCGCCGCCCCGGTGCGGCCCGACGTGGCCTTCCGGGCCGTGCTCGTGCGGGCCGCACCGGTCGTGTTCCGGCCCGGACCCGCCGTCGTCTTCCGGGCCGCTGTCGTCTTCCGGGCCGCTGTCGTCTTCCGGGCCGCCGTCGTCCTGCCGGCCGTCGTCGCCTTGGCGGCGGTGGCCGTCTTCCGGGCCGTCGTCGCCTTGGCGGCTGCCGTCGCCCTGCTGGCTGCCGTCGCCTTCCGGGTCGACGTCGCCTTGCTGGCCGATGGCGCCTTGCGGGCGGTGGTCGCCTTGCGGGCCGACGTCGTCTTGCGGCCTGTCGTCGCCTTGCTGGCCGATGTCGTCTTGCGGGCGGTGGTCGTCTTTCGCGCCGGGCCCGACGTGGTCCTGCGGGCCGTCGTGGTCGTCCGGGCCGTGGTCGCCTTCCGGGCCGGAATCGCCTTCCGGGCGGTCGTCGCCTTGCGGGCCGTGGCCGCCTTCCGGGCGGGCGTGGCCTTGCGGGCCGGAGTCGACCTGCGGGCGGTGGTCGCCTTGCCGGCCACGGTGCTGGTCTTGCGGGCCGAGGTGGTGCTCCGGGCCGCGCTGGTGCTCCGGGCCGCGCTGGTGCTCTTCCGGGCGGTGGCCGCCTTGCGGGTCGTTGCGGTCGTCGCCTTCCGGGCCGACGCTGCGCGCTTAGCCGGTGCCGCCTTCGCCCGGCCCGGAGCGATGCGGGACGACGTGGTCTGCCGCGTACCGGACGCCTTCGTCGCCTTGGCCCGACCGGCCGGACCACTGCTGCGACGGGCGGCACCACCGGACCGCAGGGTCTTCGCCAGCGCCTTCACCAGCTCCGGCTTGCGCAACGCGGAGATGCCCGAGACGCCGTACCGCCGCAACTGGCCCCGGATGTCCTCCGCCCGCATCTGCGAGATATCCGACTCCGACATCCGTCCGCTGCTACTGCTCCGTCGGGTGGTGCTGGTCGCGGTCCCGCCGCGACCCGAGCTGCTTCGCTGAGCCATGGACGCTCACGCTCCTCGACACTTGGTCTCGGCGCGGCGGGTCCCGAACGCCGCACCGCGCGGTGCGGCGGCTTACCCGCCAGAAGCGATCCGAATCCCCGGTCGTCGCCGGAGGACCCGCCCCCTGCGGGGACGCCTCACTCAGCTACGGCGACAGCTCGCCCTGCGGACACCCCTCACCCCGGTACGGCTGCGGCTCGCCCCGCAGGGACGTCTCGCCTTGTGGAGACGGCTCGGGCTGCGGAGACAGCTCGACGTGCAGTGGTGAGGAGGGCCCGCCAGGCTACGGCTGTGCCTCGCCATGCGCAGACGGCTCGGGCTGCGGAGACACCTCGTCCTGCGATGATGGCTCGACCTGCTGCGGCGACGGCTCGAACAGGTGCGCGAAGGCCGCGAGGTTCGCGGTGGATTCGCCCCGCTTGACCCGCCACTCCCACTCCCGCCGGATCGAACTGCCAAAGCCGATCTCCAGCATCGTGTCGAAGGACTCGTCGGCGTAGGTGAGTACCGCGCCGAGCAGTCGGTCGAGTTCGTCGGCGTCGACACCGGCGGGGTTGACCCGACCGGTCAGGTAGACGTCGCCGACCGCGTCGACGGAGAACGACACCCCGTACATCCGGGCGTTGCGCTGCAACAGCCACGCCCACAGTTCCTCGCGCCGCTCGTCCGGCTGGCGCATCACGAACGCCTCGATCCGCAGTGCGTGCTCGCCGACGATCAGGTTGCAGACCGTCTTGAGTTTGTGCGTGCCGGGCAGGGTCACCGCGTACGACCCCGGACCGGTGGACTCCCAGTCCAACTCCCGTTCGGCGCAGACCGACTCGATCAGGGCCCCAAGGTCACTCATCGGATCAACTCTACGGCCGGCACTGTCCGTACGCCGTGCTGCCGAGGTGTTAGGAAGGGACCCCTGCTATGCACGAGGCGTTAGCAGGGGTCCCTTCCTTACACGTAAGGTGCGAGCTCTCGCGGGTGCCGCTACCAGGCGCGGGACGCGGTCAGCTCGGCGGTGAGGCGGGCACGGTGGGCAGCCATCGCCTCGCCGTAGACCGTCAGCAGGCTGGCGGCGGTGCGGTGCCAGGAGAAGTCGCGAGCGTGTCGAGCCGCCGCCACGGACAGCTCGGCCCGGCGGGCCCGGTCCGGCAGCAGGCGGCCGAGCGTACGCGCCCAGTCGACGGGGTCGTGCCCACGGACCAGTACGCCGCTGACCTGATCGCGTACGGCGGTCACCAGACCGCCCACGGCGGCGGCCACCACCGGCGTACCGCAGGCCTGGGCCTCCAGCGCGACCAGCCCGAAACTCTCGTTGTACGACGGCACCGCGACCAGATCGGCTGCCTGGTAGAGCAGGGGCAGGTCGGCGCCGGTGCGCGGCGGCAGGAAGTGCACCCGGTCGGTGACACCGAGCGTGGCGGCCAGTTCGATCAGCGCCGTGGGCCGGTCCAGTCCGCTGCCGCTGGGGCCGCCGCAGATCACCACCGCCACCTCCTGCGCCAGGACCGGGTCCCGGTCACGTAGCGCTGCGATCGCGCGGATCAGCACGTCCGGGGCCTTGAGTGGCTGGATCCGGCCGACGAAGGCGACCAGGTGGCCCTGGACGGGCAGGCCGAGCCGGGTACGGGCGGCGACGGTGGCGGCCTCCCGGTCGCCGGAGAGCGGCCGGAACCGGTCGAGGTCCACGCCGGGTTCGACGACCGCGACCCGGGTCGGGTCGGCGTCGTACCTGTCGATCAGATCCCGGGCCTCGACCTCGGTGTTGGCCACCAGCCGGTCGGACTCGGCGACCACCTGTTCCTCGCCGATCACCCGGGCCTTGGGTTCCGGCCGGTCCCCGGCGGCGAGCCGCGCGTTCTTCACCTTGGCCAGGGTGTGCGCGGTGTGCACCAGCGGTACGCCCCAGCGCTCCTTGGCCAGCCAGCCGACCTGGCCGGAGAGCCAGTAGTGGGAGTGGATCAGGTCGTAGTGGCCCGGTGGGCGGGCCGCCTCGGCACGCAGCACTCCGGCGGTGAAGGCGCAGAGCTGGCCGGGCAGTTCCTCCTTGGTCAGTCCTTCGAGCGGACCGGCCATCACGTGCCGTACCTGCACGCCCGGGGCGACTTCCACCACCGGGGGCAGGTCGCCGGAGGTGGCGCGGGTGAAGATCTCCACCGCCACGTCCGCCTCGGCGAGCCGCCGGGCGACCTCCAGGATGTAGACGTTCATACCGCCCGCGTCGCCGGTACCCGGCTGGTGCAGGGGTGAGGTGTGCACCGAGAGCGTCGCGATCCGCCGGGGGCGGGGCCACGGCAGGGCACCGCGCTGACGTCCTACACCGGTGTGCATTTCCGCCACGTCCGCTCCCTTTGCCACGGTTGATGCCGTCGCGCACGACCGGCGCTCCTGCGTCAACCTCCACGCCGGATGTCATCTTCCCGATCGGCGGCCGGAAATACGCCGTCCAGGTGCCCCGGCGTGACCGACCTCATCACCAGGGTGCCGCTTCCGGCGACCACAGGAGAGGCGAGAATGGCCGGATGAGTCGTGTCGCCGACGTCACCGGAGCCGCCAGCGGGGTCGGCGCGGCCACCGCCCGTCGACCGGCTCACGAGGGCCGCCACCTCCTCGTCGCACCGGCAGCGCGGCCCAGGGTCCACCGGGCGAGCTGAGCCGGTTCGCACGATGGCGACGCGGGCATCCCGGCCGCTCGGTGTGGTGACCCGGGGCACCACGAATCCCAACCGGCTGCGCCGGGTGGACAACTGGATGGTGGAGAACTGCGCGGACGCGCTGCGGGCCGCGCCGGACCCGCTGGTGGTCGACCTCGGGTACGGTGCCACGCCGGTGACGGCCGTGGAGCTGCGCGCCCGGCTGGCCGCGCGGGTCCGTACCGACGTGCGGGTGGTCGGGCTGGAGATCGATCCGGTACGCGTCGACGCCGCCCAGCCCGCCGCCGACCCGCCCGGACTCACCTTCGCCCGGGGCGGCTTCGAGCTGGCCGGGCTCCGGCCCACCGTGGTCCGCGCCTTCAACGTGCTGCGGCAGTACGACGAGAGCGAGGTGGCCGCCGCCTGGGCCACCGTGCTCGCCGGGCTGGCCCCGGGCGGCCTGCTGGTGGAGGGCACCTGCGACGAGCCGGGCCGACTCGGCAGCTGGATCCTGCTCGACTCCACCGGCCCTCGTACGCTGACCCTGGCCGCCCGGCCGACCACCCTGGAGAGTCCGGCCGAGTTGGCCGAACGGCTGCCCAAGGCGCTGATCCACCGGAACGTGCCGGGCGAGCCGATCCACGACCTGATCCGGGCTCTCGACGACGCCTGGCGGGCTGCCGCCGGCTACGCCCCCTTCGGCCCGCGCCAACGCTGGCTGCGCGCGGTCTCCACGGTCCGCACCCAGGGCTGGCCCGTGCTGCGCCGCCCCCGCGAGTGGCGTCAGGGCCAGCTGACGATCCCCTGGCCCGCCGTCGCCCCGCGAGGCCGCGGGCAGGGACGCGTGTAAGGAGGGGTCCCCTACTAACGCCTCGCGTATAGGAAGGGTCCCTTCCTTACATCTCGGCCGCACCCACCGACGACCACGCGGCGCGGCGGGCGGGTGTGGTGCGGGGTCAGATGGTGCAGTTGACGAGGACGGGTTCGGGGTGGAGCGTCACGGCGAAGCGGGCCTCGACCGTGTCGCGGATCTCGCGGGCCAGCGTGATCAGGGCGTCGGTGCTGGCGGTGCCGGACTGGTTGGTCAGCGCCAGGGTGTGCTTGCTGGAGATGGCGACGCCCTCGGGGCCGGGGTGGCCCTTGCCGAAGCCCGCCTTGTCGATCAGCCAGGCCGCACTGATCTTGACCCGGTCCCCGGCGCCCGGCCAGGCCGGTGGCTCACCGATGTCGGCGGCCCGCTGCCTCAGCAGTTCGTAGCCGGCGGTGTCCAGCACCGGGTTGGTGAAGAACGAGCCGACCGAGCGGGTGTCCGGGTCGGTCGGGTCCAGCACCATGCCCTTGCCGGCGCGCAGCCGCAGCACGGTGGCGCGTGCCTGGGCCGCCGGCACCCGGTCGCCGACCGAGACACCGAGCGTCCGGGCCAGTTCCGCGTAGCGCACCGGGCCGGACAGCGGCGAGCGGGTCAGTCGGAAGTCGACCGAGAGCACCACCAACCGCTCGCTGTACTTGAAGACGCTGGCCCGGTAGGCGAAGCCACAGTCCACCGTGGGGACCGTGGTCACCTCACCGGTGACCCGGTCGTGGACGCGTACGCCGACGATGGTGTCCGCGACCTCCTGCCCGTACGCCCCGACGTTCTGGATCGGGGTCGCTCCGGTCGAGCCGGGGATGCCGGAGAGGCACTCCAACCCGGACCAGCCGTTGGCCACGGTCGCGGCGACCAGGTCGTCCCACGGCTCGCCGGCCTCGACGCGTACGGTGACGTTCGCCTCGTCTTCGGCGAGCACGCGCAGTCCCCGGGACCGGACGAGGACCACGGTGCCGGGGAAGCCGGCATCGCCGACCACCACGTTGCTACCGCCCGCGAGCAGGAGAACGTCGTCCTGCGCCTCGCGTACCCGGGCGACGATCTCGTCCTCGGTGGTGGCGGTGACGATCCGGCGAGCCGGGCCACCCAAGCGTAATGTCGTGTATTGCGCCAGATCGCCGGTGCTGGCGGGTTCAGTGGCGACTGTCGGCTGGGCGTAGGCGTCGAACACGCCTTTCACCCTAGGCTGGTGGGTAGCCGCGGCACCCATTGGTGGCCGGGTCACCCCCGGGAGGATGGCGATGAGCAGATTGCAGGGCAGCAAGGACTTCTGGATCGGCGCGCTTCGGACGGAGGGGCCGGCGTTCGCCGCTGCGGTGGCCGAGGCCCCGCCTGAGACACCCGTGCTCTCCTGCCCCGGCTGGACGGTCGCCGACCTGGCCCTGCATCTCGCCGGCGTCTACCGCTGGGCGCACGCGATCGTGGGTTCGGGCGGGACGACCGCACCGGAGCGCCGGGCACAGCCGGTCGAGCCGGTGCCGGGTGTGACCGCGGCGGCGCAGTGGCAGCAGGCGTACGACGAGCTGATGACCCTCTTCGACGCCCTCGACCCCGAGGCTCCGGCGTGGAACTGGGCACCGCAGCCGAAGAAGGCGGGCTTCTGGCCGCGTCGGATGGCCCACGAGACCGCGGTGCACCGCTGGGACGCCCAGCTCGCCATCGCCGCCGGCGAACCGGTCGAGGCCAAGCTCGCGGCCGACGGGGTGAGTGAGGTGCTGGACACCTGGCTGCCGGCGGGTCGGCGGGCGGCGACCGGGGAGTGGCGCGGCGTGGTGCGGTTGAGCGCGATCGACGCCGCCCAGGAGTGGTATCTGCGGCTGCGCGGCGAGGGGGTGGCCCTGCTCGACACCGGCACCATCCTCGACCACGACGACCACCATGCCCGGGTACACGTCAACGCCACCGCGAGCGACCTGCTGCTGGCGCTCTGGGGACGGGTCAGCTTCGACACCCTGACCGTGGCGGGCGACCGCGCCCTGCTGGAGGGGATCCGCGCCGCCTGAGCCCCACCGCACCGACACGCCACGGGCGGCCCTTCCGATCGGGAGGGCCGCCCGTGGCCGATCTGTGACCTCACCGAGAGAGCGCTCTCTTGACATCGATCGAGGGCGGACCGCAAGCTTCGTGAGAGCGCTCTCTGGACTTAATCCACCACCACCCCGACCTGAGAGGGGTCACCAGACCATGGGCACCTTCCCGCGCCACCGCCTCGCTGCGGCCGCCCTGGCCGCCGTCGGCGCGTTGCTCGTCACCAGCGGCTGCGGTGGCGGCGACGACGCCGAGGACGGCACGACAACCCTCACCGTCGACGTCTTCGGACAGTTCGGCTACGAGGAGCTGTACAAGCAGTACATGGACGCCAACCCCGGCGTGAAGATCGTCGAGCGGGGCACCGGCGGCAACCTCGACGAGTACTCGCCGAAGCTGACCCAGTGGCTCGCGGCGGGCAAGGGCGCCGGTGACGTGGTCGCCATCGAAGAGGGTCTGATGGTCGAGTACAAGGCCAACCCGGACAACTTCGTCAACCTCCTCGACCACGGTGCCGCCGACCTCAAGGGCAACTTCCTGGAGTGGAAGTGGAACCAGGGGCTCACCGCCGACGGCCAGAAGCTGATCGGCCTCGGCACCGACGTCGGCGGCATGGCCATGTGCTACCGCACCGACCTGTTCGACAAGGCCGGGCTGCCGACCGACCGCGAAGAGGTCTCGAAGCTCTGGCCGACCTGGCAGGAGTACATCGCCACCGGTGAGAAGTTCAAGGCGGCGAACACCGGTGCCGCGTTCCTGGACGCGGCGACCAACACGTTCAACACGATCGTGCTCCAGACCGCCGGCAACGCGCAGGGCTACCACTACTACGACACCAGCGACAACCTCGTGGTGGACAGCAACCCGGCGGTGAAGCAGGCCTGGGACACCACCATGGCGATCATCAACGCCGGGCTGTCCGGCAAGTACGGCTCCTGGTCCGACGAGTGGGTCTCCGCCTTCAAGCAGTCCAAGTTCGCCACCATCGCCTGCCCCGCCTGGATGACCGGGGTGATCGAGGGCAACGCCGGGCCGGAGGCCAACGGCAAGTGGGACATCGCCCGGGTGCCCGGTGACGGCGGCAACTGGGGCGGCTCGCACCTCGCCGTGCCGCGCCAGAGCAAGAACCAGGAAGAGGCGATCAAGCTGGTCAAGTTCCTGACCAGCGCCGAGGGCCACATCGGCGCCTTCAAGGCCAAGGGCCCGCTGCCGTCGTCGCCGCAGGCGCTGGAGGACTCGGCCATCACCGAGGCCACCAACGCGTACTTCTCCGGCGCGCCGGTCGGCCGGATCTTCGGCGAGGGCGCCAAGACCCTCAAGCCGGTCTACATGGGCCCGAAGAACCAGGCCGTACGCACCGAGGTCGAGAACGCCGTGCGCACCGTCGAGCTGGGACAGCGCAACCCCGAGCAGGGGTGGCAGGACGCGATCGCCAACGCCAAGAAGGCCGCCGCCAAGTAGCCGGCCCGACGGTCCCCACCCCGTCGCCGATCCACCGGACCCGACGCGTCCACGTCGACGCGACGGCGAACCTGGATCGGCGCGGGGCGGGGGCGTGGAAAGGAGTCACGGGTCATGGCGTTGCAGCTCGACGCGCACCCGCCGGCCACCCCGGCACCGCGGAAAACCCGCCCGCCCCGGTCCGGCCGGCTGAGCCGGATCGACGCGAAGTACTCGCCCTACCTCTACATCGCCCCGTTCTTCGTGATCTTCGCGATCTTCGGGGCGTGGCCCCTGGCGTACACCTTCTGGGTCTCGCTGCACGACTGGGACCTGCTCGGCACCGATCCCACCTTCATCGGCGCGGACAACTACACCCAGCTGCTGGTCGACAGCGACTTCTGGCACTCGGTGGTGAACACGCTCGGCATCTTCGTGATCAGCACCGTGCCGCAGCTGCTCCTGGCGCTCTGGCTGGCCAACCTGCTCAACCGGCACCTGCGCTTCCGGACCGGGTGGCGGATGGCGGTGCTGGTCCCCAACGTCACCTCCACGGCCGCCGTGGCGATCGTCTTCGGGGTGCTGTTCGGTCGCGAGTTCGGCATGGTCAACTGGATGCTCGACCTGGTGGGCCTCGACCCGATCGGGTGGAAGTCCGACCGGTTCGCCTCCTGGGTGGCCATCTCCGCCATGGTCGACTGGCGCTGGACCGGCTACAACGCGCTGATCTTCCTGGCCGCCATGCAGGCCATCCCCCGCGACCTGTACGAGGCGGCGGCGATCGACGGCGCGAACCGGGCCCGCCAGTTCTGGGCCGTCACCGTGCCGCTGCTCAAGCCCACGATCATCTTCTGCGTCATCATCTCCACCATCGGCGGGCTCCAACTCTTCACCGAGCCACGGCTGTTCCACTCCGGCACCAACGCGATCCGGGGCGGCCCGATGCGCGAGTCGCAGACGCTGACCATGTACATGTTCGAGAACGCGTTCGCGCCCTACTACAACTTCGGCTACGGCTCGGCGGTGGCGTGGCTGCTTTTCGCCCTGATCGCCATCGTCGCCGCGATCAACGTACTGATCATCCGCCGGCTCGGGGCCGGTGCCCGCCCGAAAATCGGCGGGCGGAAGGGAGGCCCGCGATGAGCGAGCGCAGCGAGCGAATCATTCGGTGCAGCGCGTTGGGGCCTCGTCGCGACGCCGAGCGAAGCGAGGTGGCGCGATGAGCGAGCGCAGCGAGCGAATCATTCGGTGCAGCGCGTCGGTAGCTCGTCGCGACGCCGAGCGAAGCGAGGTGGCGCGATGAGCCGGCTCTGGCGGGCCAGCCCGCTCACGTACTGCGCGCTGATCGCCGCCACCGTGATGTCGCTCTTCCCGATCTACTGGATGTTCGTGGTCGCCAGCCGCAGCAGCGACGCGATGGGGCAGTTGCCGCCACCGATGACGCCCGGCGGCAACCTCGGCGCCAACATCGCCCGGCTCTTCGACAACACCGACGCCTACTTCCTGACCGGTCTGATCAACTCGGCGATCGTGGCGACCACGGTCACCGTCTCGGTGGTGTTCTTCTGCAGCCTGGCCGGGTTCGCCTTCGCCAAGCTGCGGTTCCGGGGCCGCAACGCGATGCTGATGGTCATCATCGCCACCATGATGGTGCCCACCCAGCTCGGCGTCATTCCGCTGTACATCCTGATGACGAAGCTGAACCTGAACGACCGGCTGCCCGCCGTGATCCTGCCCGCCCTGGTCACCGGTTTCGGCGTGTTCATGATGCGTCAGTACGCCGGTCAGGCGGTCAGCACCGAGCTGATCGAGGCGGCCCGGGTGGACGGATGCGGCACCGCCCGGATCTACTGGAACGTGGTGGTACCGGCACTGCGGCCGGCCGCCGCCGTGCTCGGCCTGCTCACCTTCATGACCACGTGGAACGATTTCCTCTGGCCGTACGCGGTGCTCAACGACCCGGAGAATCCCACCGTGCAGTTGTCGCTGCGGGCCCTGTCCGACGGCTACTACCAGGACATGTCCCAGGTGTTCACCGGTACGGCCATCGCCACGCTGCCGTTGCTGCTGGTGTTCGTCCTGTTCGGCCGCCAGATCATCGGCGGGATCATGGAAGGTGCGGTGAAGGCGTGAGCGAGCGTCAGCGAGCGAGCCATCAACACAGGGTGGCTCAGGCAGGCACGCAGCGAAGCGGAGTGCCGGCATGAGCCAGCGTCAGCGAGCGAACCATCAACACAGGGCCGTGCCTCGTGGCGGCACGCAGCGAAGCGGAGTGCCGGCATGAGCGAGTTGAGTTTTCCGGACAATTTCCTGTGGGGTGCGGCCACGGCGGCGTACCAGATCGAGGGGGCGGCCCGCGACGACGGGCGCGGCGACTCGATCTGGGACACGTTCAGCCGTACGCCGGGCAAGGTCCACGCCGGGCACACCGGTGACGTCGCCTGCGACCACTACCACCGGTACGCCGACGACGTGGCGATGATGGCCGAGCTGGGCCTCCAGGCGTACCGCTTCTCGGTGTCCTGGCCCCGCATCCAGCCCGACGGCAGCGGGCCGGTCAACCCGCGCGGCCTGGACTTCTACGACCGGCTGACCGATGCGCTGCTCGGTCGGGGCATCGACCCGATCGTCACCCTGTACCACTGGGACCTGCCGCAGACGTTGCAGGACCGGGGCGGCTGGACGGACCGGGACACCGCCGAGCACTTCGCCACCTACGCCAGTGCCGTGCACACCCGGCTCGGCGACCGGATCGACACCTGGACGACGCTCAACGAGCCGTGGTGCTCCGCCTACCTCGGGTACGGCAACGGGGTGCACGCGCCCGGGGTGCAGGACGCCGGGGCGGCCTTCTCCGCCGTACACCATCTGCTGCTCGCGCACGGCCTGGCCGCCCAGGCGCTGCGGACCGGCGGGGCGGCCCGGGTCGGCATCACGCTCAACCCCGCCGACGTGCAGCCCGCCGACGCGGACAGCGCGGCCGACGCCGCCGCCGTACGCCTGGTCGACGGCCTGCACAACCGGATCTTCCTCGATCCACTGCTGGTCGGCGGGTACCCGGACGACGTCCGTGAGCACGTGGCACGGCTGGTCGAGCCGACCTTCGTCCGGGACGGCGACGAGAAGATCATCGCGGCGCCGATCGACCTGCTCGGCATCAACTACTACTCGCCCACGTACGTGGCGGGCCGTCCGGACGGCGGCGGGGGCGGCGGCGCGTACCCGGGCACCGAGGGCGCGGTGGAGTTCCTACCGGCGGTCGGTCCGCTGACCGACATGGGGTGGATGATCGAGCCCGCCGGGTTGACCCGGCTGCTGACGCGGATCGCCGCCGACTACCCCGGTGTGCCGTTGCTGATCACCGAGAACGGTGCGGCTTTTCCGGACAAGAACGCCGACCCGACGAGCCCGCTCCAGGACTCCGACCGCGTCGCCTATCTCGACGGCCACCTGCGTGCCGCGCACGAGGCCATCGCCCGGGGCGTCGACCTGCGGGGCTATCTCGTATGGTCATTGCTGGACAACTTCGAGTGGGCCGAGGGGTACCGGAAGCGGTTCGGCATCGTGCACGTCGACTACCTCACCCAGCGGCGTACACCGAAGGCGAGTGCCCGGTGGTACCAGGAGGTGATCTCCCGGAACGGGCTGTGACGAGATGGTGGTTTCTCCTATGACGGGGGCGCAGCGGCCCACTCTGGAAGCGGTGGCACGACGGGCCGGGGTGTCCCGGGCCACCGTCTCCCGGGTGGTCAACGGCTCGACCACGGTCGCCGAGCCGATCCAGGAGGCGGTCCGCCAGGCGGTGGCCGAGTTGGGGTACGTGCCGAACCTGGCCGCCCGCACCCTCGTCACCCAACGCACCGACTCGATCGCCCTGGTCATGCCGGAGGAGGCCACCCGGGTCTTCTCCGACGACCAGGTGTTCCCCGGCATCATCCGGGGCGCCGCGCAGGAGTTGGAGGCCGCCGACAAGCAGCTCGTGCTGATGCTGGCCGGCTCACCGGCCGGTCACGAGCGGGTGGAGCGGTACACCACCGGTCGGCACGTCGACGGGGTGCTGTTCGCCTCCCTGCACGGTGCCGACCCGCTCCCGGCCAAGCTGGCCGCGCTCGGCATCCCGGTGGTGTGCAGCGGCCGGCCCCTCGACGGGGCGGACATCCCGTACGTCGACGTCGACCAGGTGGCCGGCGTGACCCGCGCGGTACGGCACCTGATCGACGGGGGCCGCCGCCGGATCGCCACCATCGCCGGCCCACAGGACATGGTCGCCGGGATCGAGCGGTTGACCGGATACCGGGAGACCGTGGCCGCCGCCGGACTGACGGAGATGGTGGCCGTCGGTGACTTCACCCGCGAGTCCGGGGCGGCGGCGATGCGGCAACTGCTCGACGCCCACCCCGACCTGGACGCCGTCTTCGCCGCGTCGGACCTGATGGCACACGCCGCCATGCGCACGCTCCGCGAGACGGGACGGCGGGTGCCGGACGACGTGGCGGTGATCGGCTTCGACGACATCGAGACCGCCGCCTACACCGATCCGCCGCTGACCACCGTGCGGCAGCCGATAGTCGAGCTGGGCCGGCAGGGCACCCGCCTGCTGCTGCGCCTGGCCGCCGGGGAGGACGTCGAGCCGGCGCTGATCCTCCCCACCGAGCTGATCATCCGCGAGTCCGCCTGACGGCTTCGTGCTTCGCGCTCTTGGTGCAAGGAAGGGCACCTTATTAACGCCTCGTGTATAGAAAGGGTCCCTTCCTAACATCGAAACCAGGTGGCAAGCGGCTCGCCGGACTGGTTAGCCTGCCGCGCATGTCCAGTTCCATCCGATTGCTGCCCGTACCCGCTCTCAGCGCCGCCCCCTACGCCTACCTGACCACCGTGGAACCCTCCACCCGGCTGGTCTACACCGCAGGAGCCTGCCCGCTGGACGCCGACGGGAACACCGTCGCCCCCGGTGACTACGCAGCCCAGGCCCGGCAGGTCATGGCCAACCTGGAGACCGCCCTGCGCGCCGCCGGTGCCACCCTCGCCGACGTGGTCAAGAGCACCGTCTACGTGGCGTCGTCCCAGCAGGCCGACCTGGTCGCGACGTGGGAGGTGGTACGCGACGCCTTCGGCGACCACGACGCACCGAGCACGCTGCTCGGCGTGGCGGTGCTCGGCTACGACGACCAGCTCGTCGAGGTCGAGGCGATCGCCGCCGTGCCGGCCGGCTGACCTCGCAGCCGGCAGACGTCGTAGCCGGTGACCGTCTCCGGCCTACGCCCAGGAACCGGTTCGTGCGCTGCTCCGCCGCACCCGGCTGGCGCCCACCCTGAACGCCGCCTGTTGCCGCACCCCGGCTCTCCCCGGGTATGCGAAGGCGGGGCGACCACGAAGGTGGGGAGATTTATTGTCGTTCCAGCGACAACAGATCTACCCACCTCGGGGTTCAATCGATTCGTGCGGATGCCCCGAGACGACGCCGACCCGTTGCAGTGGCTGCTGTTCGAGCAGTCGGGGATCCTCACCTGGGCGCAGGCCACGGCCGCGCTGAGCCCAGCCAAGGTGCGCCACCTGCTGGCGTCCGGGCGATGGGGTCGGGTGTGCCGGGGCATCCTGCGGGCGGAGCCGCCCGGTGGGCCGTACCCGGTGACGCAGGCATGGTGGGTGGCGGTGCTCGCGGCCGGGGAGGGCGCGATCCTCGCCGGGTTGGCAGCAGCGACAGCCGGCGGGCTGCGCGGCACCTATCGCTACGACATCGTCGACGTGCTGATCCCGCACGATCGGCAGCGCGCCGACCTGCTGCGCCGGCTTCCGCTGGGCCTGCCTGCGGTCCGGGTACGCCGGGCTCGACACCTGCCCGACACCGACCGCCAGCGGGGCCGCCCCGACCGTACGTCGATGGCACGATCCCTGGTCGACGCGGCGCAGTGGGTGCGTACCGACGACGAGGCGCAACTGATCCTCGCGGCCGGCTGCCAACAGCGGCGGGTGACCCCGGCGGAGATCGGGGCGGTGTTGGACCGGATGCCCCAGGCCCGCCGGGGCGCGCTGATCCGGGAGACGCTGCACGACATCGCGGGCGGCGCGGAGGCGCTCTCCGAGATCGACCTGACCCGGCTGTGCCGTCGCCACGGGCTGCCGCCGCCGCAGGGACAACATCGGCGGCGGGACACCGACGGGCGGGTGCGCTATCTGGACGCCTACTGGCCGCGCTGGCGGCTGCATGTGGAGATCGACGGCGGGCACCACATGGACGTCCGACACTGGGCTGCTGACCTGCGCCGACAGAACCGGATCTGGATCGAGGGCGACCGCATCCTCCGCTTCACCGCCTTCGACGTCCGACACCGCCCGGCCGAGGTGGTGGCCCAGCTCCGCGCGGCCCTGGAGGCCGCCGGCTGGCAGGGCTGAGGGTGTGGGTACGGCCGAAGTCCGATCGGCGAAGCCTGAGCTGTTAGGAAGGGTCCCTTCCTAACACCTCAAAAGACCAGGGGTCGGTGCGGACAGGGCGGTCGGGGTCGTCAGATCGCACCCAGCTCTCTGGGTCCACCGATTGGCAAGGCCCCACGTCGCGGCACCGCCCAGCCGCAACCCGGCGAACCGCCCGTCGACGTGACCCGACGTCGCGGCCACAGCACGGTCGCGCCGCGCTGCCCAGCGCCGCCCGCACACCCGCAGACCGCCGGATGGCAAGGCCCACGTCGCGGGCACCGCCCGGCCACAGCCCCACGTCGCGGCACCGCTCGGCCGCAGCCCCACGTCGCGGGCACCGCCCGGCCGCAGCCCGACGGGCCGCCCGACATCGAGGCTGACGGGTGAGGTGGGGAGAGTTGTTGTCGCTGGAACGACAACAACTCTCCCCACCTCCCGCGATAACCCGAGGCGGAGCCGGCGGTGGACCCGCTAGCCTCCGCCGGATGCCTGAAGCACCGTTCCTCATCCGCCCGGCCCGCCCCGACGACGCCCCGGCGGTGGTCGCGCTGCGGAGACTCGTGTTCCCCTTCCTGCTGCGGGGCGTCGCGTCCACCCGGCAACTGATCGCCACACCGCCCCCGGGTCTGCACTGGACCGGCTTCGTGGCCGAGGTCGACGGGCAGATCGTGGGCTGGGTGTGCGCGTCCCGCAACGAGCACACGGCCGAGGCGGTCGGCGAGGTGTCGCTGCTGCACGTACACCCTGACCAGAGGCGGCGCGGGATCGGCAGTGCGCTGCTGGCCGAGGCGGAGAGGCACCTCGCCCCGCTCGGTCTGACCCGGTTGCACGGGCGTGCGCTGCCGGAGGCGCTGCCGTTCGCCCGCCGGCACCATTTCACGCCGAGCCGCCAGGAGCACTTCTCGGCCCTGGACCTGCACACGTTGCCGCCCTTGCCGACGCCTCCCGACGGCGTCCGGCTGGTCCCGCTGGCGGACGTCGACCCGCGCCACGTGCACCGGGTGGACGTGCTGGCCAGTGCCGACGAGCCGGGCGACGTCGTGTCCGGCGCGATCGGCTACGCCGACTGGCTCGCCACGACCTGGGACAACGTCGGCCTGGACCGGGAGGCCAGCGCCGGGGCCGAGGTCGACGGCGAGCTGGCCGCGATCAGCCTGGTGAAGCGGGACGGTACGCGGATGTGGTCGGATTACACCGGCACGGTGCCGCAGCACCGGGGACGTGGACTGGCCCGGCTGGTCAAGCTGGCTGCGCTGCACCGCGCGGCGCAGGACGGGGTCACCACCGCGTACACCGGGAACGATGCGGCGAACGCGCCGATGTTGGCGGTCAACACCCGGCTCGGTTATCGGCAGGTCGCCACCCAGTGGTCCTGCGTACGGGAGCTGTGAACAGTGGCCGAGCCGGATGCGGGGCGGACGGCTCCGACGCAAATCGGTGGAAGCGTCGGGGACAGCACGCCTACGCTGGCCGGATTCCAGCGGATGTTCCGAGTGAGGTGCATTGATGACGGTCCGAGCAGCGGCGACCGGCTCCGGTCGACCGCCCTTTCCAGACGCCCTGACCTCATCGAACGCGAGGAGCACCTCCCGTGGACCTGCCACGTATCTTCACCATTCGCGAGAGTAACCATCGCATTCACAACCCGTTCACTCCCGGCAAGCTAGCCGCCCTGGGGCAGGCGCTGCGCCTCGCCCCCGGCACCCGCGTGCTCGACCTCGCCAGCGGTTCGGGCGAGATGCTGTGCACCTGGGCCCGCGACCATCGGATCACCGGGACCGGGGTGGACATCAGCACGGTATTCACCAGGCAGGCCCGTGCCCGCGCCACTGAACTCGGCGTCGCCGACCGGGTCTCCTTCGTGCACGACGACGCCTCCGGGTACGTCGCGGACGAGCCGGTCGACCTGGTGGCCTGCGTCGGCGCCACGTGGATCGGTGGCGGCGTCACCGGCACCGTCGAGTTGCTGGGCAACAGTCTCCGCCCCGGCGGTCTGATGCTCGTCGGCGAGCCGTACTGGCGTCGGGAGGTGCCGGACCAGGAGACCGCCAGAGCGTGTCTGGCGCAGGACGTGGAGGACTTCCTGCTGCTGCCGGAGCTGGTCCAACGGTTCGGCGACCTCGGGTACGACGTCGTGGAGATGGTGCTCGCCGACCAGGACAGCTGGGACCGTTACCAGGCGGCACAGTGGCTCAACCTTCGCCGCTGGCTCGACGACAACCCCGATGACGAGCTGACCGCGACGGTGCGGGCGGAGCTCACCACCGAGCCTGTCCGCTACACGCGGTACCAGCGTGAGTACCTGGGCTGGGGGGTCTTCGCACTGATGGCCCGCTGAGGCGGGTCCGCAACGGTCGAGAAGGGGCGGGGCGGCATGGCCGTCCCGCCCCTGCCGGCAGGCGTCAGCCGGTCGCCTGGACGCGCTCGGCGACAGCCAACGTGTCCGCACCGAACAGCACCAGTCGGGCCTCGGTGATCGTCGTCGGGCTGGCCGCGCGCAGCACCGAGAGTGCCTGGCGGACCGCGTCGTCGACCGGCCAGCCGTAGATCCCGGCGGAGATCAGCGGGAAGGCGACGGTGGTCGCGCCCAGGTCGTCGGCGACCGCCAGGCTGTTGGCGTAGCAGGCGCGCAGCAGCGGCGAGCGGTCCTCGGTGTCCGTCCACACCGGGCCGACGGTGTGCACCACCCAGCGGGCCGGCAGGTCACCGGCGGTGGTGGCCACGGCCTGCCCGGTCGGCAGGCCCCGGCCGTACCGGGACGCGCGCAACGCACGGCACTCGGCGAGGATGGCCGGTCCGCCCCGGCGGTGGATGGCGCCGTCGACTCCCCCGCCGCCGAGCAGCGACGAGTTGGCGGCGTTGACGATCGCGTCCGCCCGCTCGGCGGTGATGTCCCCCTCGACCAGCGTGACGTCCACCGTCACGCCTCCGTGATGGGTTGGCCGAGCGAGCGGCGGGCCAGCAGGGCCGCACCGGCGACCGCCGCCGGCATCAGCAGGACGGCACCGAGCGGGATCAGGAAGCAGACGAAGACGGCCACGCCGAAGCCGAGCGCGGTGGGGCGGTCCGCCTTCAGCACGGCCCGACGGTCCCGCAGCCCCTTGCCCCGACGATAGAAGGGCGCGCCGACCAGCTCCACGGCGAGCAGCCAGCCGCCGACCGCCGCGCCGACCACAGGTACGACGGTCTGGCCGAGCAGCGGGATGAACCCGGCGGCGAACAGCGGGATGCCGACCAGGACGGCCAGCGCCACCAGCCGGAGCGAGTCGGCGACGCTGCGCCGCAGCGACGACCAGAACGGCACCTCGACCGCGTCGGGGGTGCCGCCGTACCGCTGCTCCACCCGCTCGGAGATCTTCTCGTAGAACGGGTCGCCGATGACCAGCGTGACCGCCGTGAAGGTGAGCACCGTGAGCAGGCCGCCGAGGCCGAGGATCGCCAGGCCGGCGATCACCCGGACCGCGTTGCGTCCGGTCGTCGCCCAGTCGTCGGCGAACGGCGTCACGAATCGGGCCAGGTCGCCGACGAAGTACACCAGCGTGGCGTACACGGCGAGGAAGATCGTCCCGGAGATCAGCGCGGGCACGATGCCGAGCAGCATCAGGCCGGGGCTGCGGACGTACAGGGCGAGACCGCGCAGCAGCAGCGTGGCGCCGCCGACGAACCGGCGGGCGCTGCCCACGGCGGCGCCGGGGATCGCGGATGCGTTCACGTCGCAGAGCCTAGTCACCGCCGCCACATCAACCAGTTGACGGATCGCCGGGATCAACCGGGGCCGTCGCCGAGCATCGCCCGTTGGTCGATCCGCCGCCGGGCCGCCGCCACGACGCTTGAGGGGTACGCGAACACGGCGGCGGGAGGCGGCATGTCGGTCATCGAGGTGACCAGTCTGCACAAGCGGTACGGCGAGACGGTGGCGGTGGCGGACGTCTCCTTCACCGTGGCGGCCGGGGAGATCTTCGGCGTACTCGGGCCGAACGGCGCCGGCAAGAGCACCACGGTGGAGTGCGTCGCCGGGCTGCGCGTCCCTGACGGGGGCGGGGTGTCGGTCCTCGGGCTCGACCCCCGCCGGGACGGGGCCCGGCTGCGCCAGCAGGTCGGGGTGCAACTCCAGGAGAGCCAACTGCCGGACCGGTTGCGGGTCACGGAGGCGCTGGAGTTGTACGCGGCGTTCTACCGCGAGCCGGACGACCCGGCCCGGCTGATCGACGAACTCGGCCTCGGCGAGAAGCGGCACACCCCGTACGCGAAGCTCTCCGGCGGGCAGAAGCAGCGGCTGTCGATCGCGCTGGCCCTGGTCGGCAGGCCCCGGATCGCCATCCTCGACGAGCTGACCACCGGCCTGGACCCGCAGGCGCGGCGGGACACCTGGGGCCTGATCGAGCGGGTACGCGACCGGGGCGTGACGATCGTGCTGGTCACCCACTTCATGGCGGAGGCCGAACGGCTCTGCGACCGGGTGGCGGTGATCGACCGGGGCCGGGTGGCGGCGCTGGACACGCCGGCCGGGCTGGTCGCGACGGTGGCACCGGAGCAGCGGGTACGGTTCCGGCCCTCGGCGCCGCTGGACGACCGGCTGCTCACCGACCTCCCGCAGGTCAGCGCCGTGACGCGGACCGGCACGCAGGTGGTGGTCAGCGGCACCGGCGACCTGCTGCACGCGGTCACCTCGATACTCGCCCGCCACCGGATCACCGCCGCCGACCTGCGGCTGGAGCAGGCGACGCTCGACGACGCGTTCGTCGAGCTGACCGGGCACCGGCTCACCGACTGAAGGGACGACCATGCATGCCTTCGGCCAGATCCTCAGGACCGAGACCAGGCTCTATCTGCGGGACCTCCCGACTCTCCTGCTCACCGTCCTGCTGCCCACCGGGATCCTGACGGTGCTCGGGCTGGTTCCGTCGTTCCGCGAACCGGACCCGAACCTCGGTGGGCAGTCCTTCCTCACGTACTTCACTCCGTCGCTGCTGGTCGCCTCGGTGGCGATGGTCGGGGTGAACGTACTCCCGTCGGTGCTGGCCACCTATCGCGAGCGCGGCATCCTGCGGCGGTTGGCGACCACCCCGGCCAGCCCGGCGGCGCTGCTGGTCGCCCAGCTCGTCCTCGCCCTCGCCGGGATCCTGACCAGCGCGGTGCTGCTCGCCCTGGTCGCCCGGTTCGCGTTCGGTTCACCGTTGCCGCAGCATCCGGTGGGGTTCGCCGCCGCCCTGGTCCTGGGTACGGCGGCCCTGCTGGCGTTGGGCCTGGTGATCGCGGCGGTGGCCGGCTCCGGCCGGTCGGCGCAGGCGATGTCGGTGCCGCTGTTCATGGTGGTGATGTTCTTCGGCGGGGTCTACCTGCCCCGCTTCCTGCTGCCCGACGTGCTGGCCGACCTCGGTGCCTATCTGCCGCCCGGCGTGCAGGCCCTGCTGGACGCCTGGACCGGCACCGCACCGGACCCGCTGCACCTGGGGATAATGGCGACGATCGCCCTGACGGCCGGCACCGTCGCGGCGAAACTGTTCCGCTGGCAGTGAGCGGGGGCCGGATGACCAGCAGCAGCGAGACCGGGCATCGGCCGGAGGTCTGGCAGGAGCGGCTCTACCGGATGCTGCCCTTCGGCGGGCTCGCCGTGGGCACCCTGCTGACCGTTCTCGCACCGACCCCGCACAGTCTCCCGCTCACGATCATCCTGCCCGTCGTCACAGCCGCCGCCTGCTGGATCGCCTGGTTCGTCACCCTGCACCCGCACTGGTACGAGCGACGCGGCCCGATGACCTTCTTCTACGTGGGGCTGCTGGGGTTCGCCACCACGCTGGTGATCGCCAGCCCGTGGTACGGCTTCTTCGCCTGGGTCGGCTTCGTGTACGCGTTCGTCCTGCCGGGCCGCTGGCCGATGGCCGGGGTGGTCGTCACCGCCGCGCTGCTCGGCACGTCGCAGAGCGGTGGGCTGCCGGTGCTCGCCTCGCACTGGTTGGTCTGGCTGGTGATGGTGCTGTTCAACCTGGTGGTCGCCGGGGGCGTGAGCTGGTTCGCCTTCGTGGCCGAACGGGAGGGCGAGAAGCGCAAGCGGCTGGTGGCGGAGCTGACCTCGGCCAACGAACGGCTCGCCGAGACCGTACGGGAGAACGAGGGGCTGCACGCGCAGCTCGTCACGCAGGCGCGGGAGGCCGGTGTGCGGGACGAACGCCAGCGGATGGCCCGGGAGATCCACGACACCCTGGCCCAGGGGCTGACCGGCATCATCACCCAGTTGGAGGCGGCCGAGCAGTCCCGGGACCGCTCCACCGACTGGCAGCGGCACGTGGACAACGCGCTGGACCTGGCACGGGAGAGTCTGACCGAGGCGCGCCGGTCGGTGCGGGCGGTGCGTCCGGAGCCGCTGGAGACCGCCCGGCTGCCCGACGTGCTCGCCGAGCTGGGTGGGCGCTGGTCGGCCCGGCACGGGGTGGCGGCCAGCGTCAGCACCACCGGTACGCCCCGCCCGCTGCATCCGGAGATCGAGGTGACGCTGCTCCGGGCCGCCCAGGAGGCGCTGGCGAACGTGGCCCGACACGCCGCCGCGTCCCGGGTCGGGCTCACCCTGTCGTACATGTCGGACGTGGTGACGTTGGACGTCCGCGACGACGGGTCGGGGTTCGACGTCGACGGTGGCGCCGTACCGGACCGGGACGGCGGCTACGGCCTGACCGCGATGCGGCAACGGGTGACGCGGGTCGGCGGGCGGCTCGCCGTCGAGTCCGAACCGGGTACCGGCACCGCTGTCTCCGCGTCCGTGCCGGCTCTGCCCGGAGCCGCCGCATGACCGGCCCGGTACGCCTGCTCATCGTCGACGACCACCCGGTGGTGCGGGACGGGCTGCGGGGCATGTTCACCGGCGACCCCGGCTTCGAGGTGCTCGGCGAGGCGGCGGACGGCGCCGAGGCGCTCACCCTGGCCGAGGCGCTGCGGCCGGACGTGGTGCTGATGGACCTGCGGATGCCGGGCATGGACGGGGTGACCGCGATCAGGCGGCTGGCCGCCTCCGGACGACCGGCGAAGGTGCTGGTGCTGACCACCTACGACACCGACGCCGACGTGCTGCCGGCGATCGAGGCGGGTGCCACCGGCTACCTGCTCAAGGACGCACCCCGGGAGGAACTGGTCCGGGCGGTACGCGCCGCCGCCCGGGGCGAGTCGGTGCTCTCCCCCAGCGTCGCCGGGCGGTTGATGGGGCGGCTGCGGTCGCCGCGTACGCCGGCCGAGGAGCCGCTGAGCCAGCGGGAACTCGACGTACTCACGCTGGTGGCCCGAGGTTCGTCGAACCGCGAGGCCGCCGCCCGGCTGTTCATCAGCGAGGCCACCGTCAAGACGCACCTGCTGCACGTGTACGCCAAGCTCGGCGTCAACGACCGGGCGGCGGCGGTGGCCGCCGCGTACGACCGGGGCCTGCTCACCCCCGGCGGGCGGTGACCGGTGCGCGCCGCCCGCCTGATCTCGTTGCTGCTGTTGTTGCAGGCCCGGGAGGTGATGACGGCGGCGGAGCTGGCCCGTGAGCTGGAGGTATCCGAACGCACCGTCTACCGGGACGTGGTGGCGCTCTCCGCCGCCGGGGTGCCGGTCTATGCCGACCGGGGGCCGACGGGCGGCTACCGGCTGCTCGGCGGCTACCGGACCCGGTTGACCGGGATGACCCGGGACGAGGCGGAGGCCCTCTTCCTGGCCGGACTGCCCGGCCCGGCCGGTGAGATGGGACTCGCCGACGCGGTGGCGGCGGCGGAACTCAAGGTGCTCGCCGCGCTGCCACCGAGCCTGCGCGACGCCCCGGCCCGCACCGGACAGCGGTTCCACCTGGACGTGCCGGGCTGGTACCACCACCGGACCGCACCGCCGACGTGGCTGACCGAGCTGGCCGGAGCGGTCTGGCGGGACCGTGTGGTGACGCTGCGCTACCGGCGTGGAGAGCACGAGGTGACCCGCCGGATCTGCCCGTACGGCCTCGTGCTCAAGAGCGGGACCTGGTATCTCGTCGGCCGGGTCGGTGCGGACGTCCGCACCTACCGGGTGGACCGGGTCACCGCCGTCGCGGCGGACGAGGAGACCTTCGACCGGGAACCGGACTTCGACCTGGCGGCGTACTGGCAGCGCCAGGCGGCGGCGTTCCTGCGGAGCATGCTGCGGGCCGAGGTGACGCTCCGGCTGAGCCCGGTCGGTCTGCGCGTGCTCCGGCACCTGGTCGACGCCCCCTTCGGGTACGACGAGGCGGTCGCCGCCGCCGACGGACCCGACGACCAGGGCTGGTCGACGATCCGGCTGCCCGTCGAGTCCGTCGACGTGGCCTACGCCCAACTGCTCGGGCTCGGGCCGGAGGTGGAGGTCTGCGACCCGCCCGAGTTGCGGGCCCGACTGGCCGAGGCGGCGGCCCGGACGGTCGCCCTCTACGCCACAGGCCGTCAGTCACCCACCGATGGAGACAGCGGGCCGTGAGCCGCCGACCGGCGCGCACGGCCGGTCGGCGGTGGACGGTCAGCGGTAGCCGGTGACGTCGGCGGGACGGCCGGCGTCGACCACCTCGCTGATGTATCGGAAGGCGTCCGGCTGGCTGCCGTCGACGTCGGTGAAGCCGTACACCTGGGCCAGCTCACCGGCGGAGACGGACCGGCCGTTCCAGCGGTGCCGGTCGGAGTCGGTGGCGAGTGCGGCGACCGCCCGGCCGACGAAGGCGGGTGTCTCGGAGATGAGGAAGTGCGGGTCGGTGGCGGCACCGTCGCGCCAGTTCTCCTCGGTGACGCCGAAGTGCTCCAGCATCGCCTCCGACCGCAGCCACCCCGGGCTGAGCGCGACGGCCGTGCCGCCGTACTCCTTCAGCTCGTGCGCCCAGATGAAGGCGAGCCGGTTGACCGAGGTCTTGGCCAGGTCGTAGAAGACCGACAACCGGTAGTTGTCGTCGTTGTACGCCTTCGTGCCGTCGCCGATCTCCACGACCAGCCCACCCGGGCTGCGGGTCAGCAGCGCCAACGCGAAGTGGCTGGTGACCACGTGGGTCTCCACCGCCAGCCGCAGCGTCCGGAAACCGGCGTCGAGCGGCTGCTCCCAGACCGGCTTCTCCCAGGTGATCAGCGGGTCGGCGCCCCACACGTCGTTGACCAGCACGTCGAGTCGGCCCTGCTCGGCGTCGATCCGCTCGACCAGGGCCCGCACCTCGTCCGGTACCAGATGATCGGTCCGGACCGCGATCCCGGTGCCCCCGGCGGCGGTCACCAGCTCGGCGGTCTCCTCGATGGTCTCCGGCCGGTTCAGCTCGGAGCGCGCCGCCCGGCTGCTGCGCCCGGTGGCGTACACGGTGGCGCCGGCCGCGCCGAGTTGCACCGCGATCTGCCGGCCGGCTCCCCGGGTGGCCCCGGCGACCAGCGCCACCTTTCCCGTCAACGATGTCGTCATGACGGTCACGTTGCCAGGGATACCTGACAACCGACGTCAGCTTTGCCGACCACATCCCGCCGGTTCTTCGCGACGAGCCGGACCTGGCGGTGCCGCCGTCAACGGTCCTGCCGTCAGCCCTGCCGGCGGCGTCCGCCGGGCCGGGCACGGGCGGAGAAGGCCGCCGCTCCGGTGCGTGTCCCGCCGACCGGAGCCGCACCGGCTCGGGCCGACTGCGACCGCCCGCCCTGGGAACGACCGGAACCGGTCTGCGCCCCCTGGGCCCGGCCCGCACCGGTCTGGGTTTCCGAGGACCGGCCCAGGCTGGTCTGCGCGCCACGGGACCGCCCGGTGCCCGCCTGGCCGCCATGGGACCGCCCGGTGCCGGGCTGTGCCGTCTGGGATCGGGCCCCACCGCTCGTGGCCGGTGCCGACGTGCCGCCGCGACGGCCGCCCCGGTTCGACCGTGGCTCGCGTGCCGACTCGGCGGACTCCACCGGCAGGGCGACCAGCGTCCGCTCCCCCGGGGCGATCTCGCGCAACAGCGCGTCACCCGGACGCAGCCGGGTGGTGGTCGCCCGGATGCCCGCCTTGCGGGTCAACTCCCGCACCTCGGACGCCTGCTGGTCGGTCATCAACGTGACGACGGTGCCGGCAGCGCCCGCCCGGGCGGTACGCCCCGACCGGTGCAGGTATGCCTTGTGCTCGGCGGGCGGGTCGGCGTGCACCACGAGGGCCACGTCGTCGATGTGGATGCCCCGGGCGGCGATGTCGGTGGCGACGAGCGTCTGCACCTCACCGTCGGAGAACGCCTGGAGATTGCGGGCCCGCGCCCCCTGGGCCAGGTTGCCGTGCAGCTCCACGGACTTCACCCCGGCGGCGACCAGTCGACGGGTGAGCGTCTTGGCTCCCCGCTTGGTCCGGGTGAACACCACGCTGCGCCCCGGCGTGGCGACCAGGTCCACCAGCACGGCGAACCGCTCGTCGGCGAGCACGTGCAGCACGTGGTGCGTCATCGCGGTGACCGGGGACTGCGCCGAGTCGACACTGTGCGTGATCGGGTCGGTGAGGAACCGGCGGACGAGCACGTCGACACCGGCGTCCAGGGTGGCGGAGAAGAGCAGGCGCTGACCGTCGCGTGGGGTCTGGTCCATCAACCGTCGCACGGTGGGCAGGAAGCCGAGGTCGGCCATGTGGTCGGCCTCGTCGAGCACGGTGATCTCGACCGCGTCCAGGTGTGCGTGGCCCGAGTCGACGTGATCGGCGAGGCGGCCCGGACAGGCCACCACGACGTCGACCCCGGCACGCAGCCCCTTGATCTGCGGGCCGGCGGCCACGCCGCCGAAGACGGTCATCGTGCGCAGCGACAGGGCCTGCGCCAGCGGCGCCATCACGGCGTCGATCTGGGAGGCCAGCTCACGGGTGGGCGCGAGGATCAGCGCCCGGGGACGCCCGGCCCGACGGGGCGCGGGAGTGGCCGCCAGACGGGTCAGCACCGCCAGCACGAAGGCGTAGGTCTTGCCCGAACCGGTGCGGCCACGGCCGAGCACGTCGCGCCCGGCGATCGCGTCGGGCAGCGTCGCCGCCTGGATCGGGAAGGGCCGGTCCACCCCGGTGACGGCGAGGACGCGGGTGAGCGCCTCGGGCACGCCGAGGTCGGCGAAGGTCGAAGTGGTCGAGGAGGTGTTCTGCTGCTGTGGGCGGCGTGCCGCCATGAATGCTCCGAACGTCGAAGAAAGATCCCCGCCCGGCGCTGACCGCTAGTTGGCCGCGGCGCGTGGCCTGGGACATCGAACCGGCCCGCCAGGACAGGGCCGCACGGTCAGTCTACCCCCTGCCGCCCGTCGACGTGTGGGAGCACGATCTGCTCAGGTCGCGACGTCCTGCCACTTGCGCTGGCCGTCCATCCACGCTCCGGCCAGGATTTCCGCCGACCGTAGGCCCGGACAGGGAATGATCTTCGACCCGCCGGCGCCGCCGCCAGCCCGGGCCTCGACCTCCCACGACTCGCCGTCGGTGCGGATGAACACGTCGCGACGACCACGCACGGTGCGGTCGCCGTTCCACCAGTGACGCTCGGTTCTCACCCACAGACCGTACAGCAGAAATCGCCGCGAAAGATGAGATGATCTTGTAACCTGTCGCGACGATCGGGTAAAGGATGCCGAGTCGGCCCAGCGTGCACCGGCTAACGGCTAGTCGGCGAGGAGGATGCGGACCCGGCGGCTGGCCCGACCCTCGCTCTCGACCATGACCACCCGAACCTGGCCGATCTGTGCCATCGACGCCACGTGGGGCCTTCGGGCCCCAGGTCACCCGTTCAGGAACTCGGAGATCCGTCCGCGCAGATCGGCGCGGTCCGTCCACAGCACGCCGGGGCGGGCGTACCGGTGCAGGGTGGCATTCGGCAGCACGGCGGCGATTTCCTCGGCCACCTCCACCGGGTGCAGGTCGTCGCCCTCGGCGGCGATCACCAGGGCCGGTGTGGTCACCGCCGCCAGCGCCGTGGCGTCCGGCACCGGCACCTGCCCCGGCAGGTCGGCCAGTCCGGCGGCGAGTCCGTCGCGGAGCAGGTGGTCCAGCCGCTGCCGCAGGTACGCCCAGCCGGCCGGAGTGTTGCGGACGGCCGGCGGCATCTCGGCCGAGACCACCTCGGCCACCGCCGAGGCGTCCCCGACCTCCACCGCCGCGAGCAGCTCGGTCAGCCGGGCGTGGGCCATCGGCCCACGGGGCCGGTCCAGCGCGGCGGGCAGGAAGAAGACCAACCGGTCGAAGCGGTCCGGGCTCTCCACCAGCAGGCGGCACAGCGCGCCCGCGCCGAGACTGACCCCGAGGGCGCGGGTCGCCGCGCTGAGATCGGCGACGGCGCGCAGGTCACGGGCGAGGTCGAGATAGCTCCACGGGCCGTCCGGCGCGTCCGAGCGACCGTGGCCACGGAACTGGAAGAAGACCTTGCGCCCATTCACCCCGCTGCCGAACGGGCGGGTGGTGGCGATGCCGCTGCCGAACCCGTGCGCGAACACGGTCACCGGGTCACCGACGCCGGTGACCAGCCGCTCCAGGCGTACGCCGTGCGGGGTGTCGAGCAGTTCGGTCTCCGGGTCCGGCAGCGGCGGGCGACCGGTACGCGGTGCGCCGGGCCCCGGCCCGCAGGTGCGTGGTCCGCCGTCCGGTGGTGGTGGCCAGCGGAAGGCCCTCACCAGGATCCTCTACCGTTGCCCAGTTCACGCAGGCCGACGCGCACGTCGAGCAGGTAGATGAGGGCGGCGGCGACACCGATCAGCCCGAAGATGCTCAGCGTGCTGCGGGTCAGCAGGGTCAGCAGGGTGGTGACCGCCAGGATCGCGATCCACCCGCCCTTCGGCAGGGTGCCGATGGCGGGGAAGGCGTCGGAGCGCTGGGTGACGGAGTGCACGAGTGCCACCCCCTGCACGACCAGTGCGAACACGAACAGGATCAATTCGATTACGTAGCGGACGTCGAAGACGAAGATCGGCGCGGCGTTGGCCATGACGGCAAGCTTATGCTGGCGACCCCGGTTCCGTCCGACAGGACGGTGACCGGGGTCGCGGTGGTCTATGCGTCTGTCGTCGTCACTCGGCGGCGGGGCGGGTCCGCTTCGTGGCCCGGGGCAGCTTCGCCGACGGCGTGGTCCGCTTGGCGGCCGGCTGTCCGGTGCCCGCCTTGGCCCGGGTGGCCTTATTGGCGACGGCCGGCTTGGCCTCCACGATCTCGGCGACCTCGGCCGGGCTGGGCACCTCGGCTTTCTTGCGCCGCGTCACCGGCGCGGCGTCCGGCGTGATCGCGGTGGGCTCCACCGTGGCCTCGGTGGCGTCGATGTCGGCGTTCACCGTCTCGGCGGCCTCCACCACGCCCGCACCGACGACCCGCTCACCGTGCGCGACCAGCGCGCCGTACGCGGCCAGCGCCCGCTCCTGGGCGGCGTGGGCACCGGCGACGACCACGGCGGCGTTGCGGGTCGCCAGCTCCCGCAGCCGGTCGAGGTCGGTGGCCTCACGCAGCTTCTGCACGTCGGCGGCCTCGCGCAGCTTCGCCGGGTCGGCGACCTCGCGCAGCCGGTGGAGGTCGGCGACCGGAGTGGCCTTCTGCCGCAGCGACTCGGCGGTCTGGTTGGCGTTGCGCAGCGCGTCGTTGGCCTTCTGCCGCAGCTCGAACCCGGCGACGACAGCCTTGCCGCCGAGGTCGCTCACGACCCGGCCACCGTCGGTGGCAACCCGGTCACGCAGCTCGCCGACCACCGTCGGCAGTCGGCGCAACTGCTTCAGGGCGAGGTCGCCGGCACCGGCGGCGGCGTAGAGCGGGGCGGGAATGCGGTCGGTCTTCGGCTGGGTCATGACGTCTCCTCCTGAGCCGCGTCGGCGGCCTCGCTGACGACCGTGCGGGCGGTCTTCTTGGCTGGGGTGCGGGTCGGCGCGGGGGCCTGACCGGCCTCCGTCACGGCGACCGATTCGAGGACGGCCTCGGTCGGCGAGCCCTCGGCGGTGGTAGGGCCGGTGGCGGCCAGGTTCGCCAGATCGGGCGAGGTGAGGTCGGGACCGTCGTTCGCGGCGTTCGGCCCGGTGGACACGTCGGTGTCGGCGGTGCCCTCCCGTGCGGCGTCCGCCTCGGCGCTGGCATCGGCGAGCCGGGCGTTCTCCCGGCGGAACGTCTCGTAGATCTGGGTCAGGGACTGCTTCTGGGCCATGGTCAGGTCCTGGTCGACCGCGATGGCCGCCAGTACGCCCTGGCCCTCCTTGTCGTCGAGGAGCCCGGCGCGCAGGTACATCGCCGGGGTGGAGACCCGCAGGGCGCTCGCGAGCTGCTGGAGCACCTCGGCGCTCGGGCGGCGCAGACCCCGCTCTATCTGGCTCAGGTAGGGGTTGCTGACCCCGGCCTGCTCGGCGAGCTGCCGCAGCGAGATCTTCGCGTTCCGCCGCAGGTCACGTATGAACCCGCCGACGTCGGGAAGGTCCTTGGAAGTGGCCATGACCCCACGCTAACCGGCCCTGCTAGCTGCTGCAAGCAAAACGCTAGCCTGAGTTAGCAAGGTCTCAACGGGCAGGTGACCGCCGGTCGCACCGTCCCGCCGCGTGCAGGTTTGCGCCCACGCGCGGCCGGTCGTACCGTCTCGCCGTGACCAAGATCGAAGTGAATGGCGCACGGTTGGCGTACGACGAGACGGGCTCCGGATCACCGGTCGTCCTGCTGCACGCCGGCATCGCGGACCGCCGGATGTGGCACGCGCAACTCGACGCGCTCGCCGTCCGGCACCGGGTGATCGCCGTCGACCTGCGTGGCTACGGCGAGTCCGAGTTGCCGGGCACCGCCTTCGCCCACCACCACGACGTGGCCGGCCTGCTCGACGCGCTCGACCTGCCCCGGGCCGCCCTGGTCGGCTGCTCGTTCGGCGGCGCGGTGGCGATCGACACCGCACTGGCATACCCGGCACGGGTCGGCGCACTCGCCCTGCTCGGCACCGCCGTCTCCGGCCACGAGTGGTCCGAGCAGACGAACGACCTGTGGGAGAACCTGGTCGGCGAGGTGGACCCGGAGGACTTCGCCGCCACCGCCGCCGGTGAGGTGCGGTTCTGGGTGGTGGGCCCGGAACGGGACCCGTCGGACGTCGACCCGCACCTGCTGGCGTTCGCCACCGCCATGGACGAACGCGCACTCGCGGCCGAACTGGCGCTCAGCGCGGTGGACATCGCCGAACTGGATCCGCCGGCCACCGGGCGACTCGGCGAGCTGACCATGCCCGTACTGGTCATGGCGGGCGCGGCGGACGTACCCGACATCCGGCATCTGGCCGACCGCATCGCGGCGGAGGCCCCACACGCGGTCCGGCTGCCCGACGTCCCGGACGCCGCCCACCTGCTGCCCCTGGAGCGGCCGACCCCGGTCAACGCCGCCCTGCTCGACTTCCTGCCTTCGCCGTAAGGGTTTGGTGTAAGGAAGGGTCCCCTGCTAACGCCTGCGGTAGAGCACGGGTCCCCTCCTAACATCCACCCCACACATCCACCCCACATCCACCCGGCAGCGGTCGACGGCCGTTGCCGAGGAGCGGGCGTCACCAGAGCGGACGGACGGCACCGACCGGCAGGCCACCACCGAAGAGCGGCACCTCGGCGAACTCCGTCAGCACCGGCGCGTCGACACCGAGCCGACGCAGCGCGGAGACCAGCACCGGCATCCGAGGACGACCAGCGCCGTCGTCGATCTTCAGGGCAACAGCACCGACCCGGGGCAGCGCCGTCGCGATCACGCCCTCCGCGCCCACCTTCGCCAGCAGCCCCGGTACGCCCCGCATCAGCCGGGTGTCGTCGGCCTCCGTACCGCCGACGATCTCCGGGTGCCCGCGCACGGCGTCGGCCACCGTACGCGACGCCGTGCCCTCCTCCGCCGTCACCAGCCGCAGGTACGCCCCGGCCAGCCCGGTCAGCGACGCCGACAGCACCGGTGCGCCGCAGCCGTCCACCCCGACCGCCACGGCCCGTTCACCGGTCGACTCCTCGACCGCGTCGCGTACCCGCTGCTGGAGCGGGTGCTCCGGACGCCAGTACCCGTCCACCGGCCATCCGGCGGCCCGGCAGGTCAGCACCATCCCGGCGTGCTTGCCGGAACAGTTCATCTGGAGCCGGGTGGGACCGCCGCCGGCCCGCAGCACCGCCTCGCGGGCCTGCTCACCGACCGGCAGGTCCGGCGGGCAGTGCAGCGCGTCCTCGTCCAGACCGACGGTGGCGAGCAGCCCGGCCACCCGGGCCAGGTGGAACTCCTCCCCCGCGTGGCTGGCCGACACCAGAGCCAGGTCGGCCGACTCGGTCAGCGGCAACCCGGCGCCGATCATCCCGACCGTCTGCATCGGTTTGCTGGCGGAACGCGGGAAGATCGGCGAGGTCACGTCACCTGCGGCGGCGACCACCGCGCCATCGGCGTCGAGCACCACCACCGACCCCCGGTGTACGCCCTCCACGAACCCGGACCGGACCACCTCGGCGAGGGCCACGCCGCCCTCGTACGTCTCTCCCACAACGTGGACGCTACCCACGATGCAGGCAGGGCCGACACCGGGGTGAGCAGGTACGCCACCTCCGGGTGTACAGCAACGGTGGGGAGTCTCCCCCTTACATACCGAGCATCTCGCGCGCCTCGGCGGTGGTCATCGGCGGACGCTGCGCGAGCTGGGCGAACCCGACCGCGCGGGCGACGAGCTGCATGTTGGACTCCACCGGCCGCCCCTTGGCGTACGTGACGGTGTCCTCCATGCCGACCCGTAGGTGACCACCGGCCGACAGACTGGCGAGCAGCACCGGAATGCTGGTACGGCCGACGCCGGTCGCCGAGAACGTGGTCCCCTCGGGCAGGTCCCGCAGCATCTGCTGCGCCGCCACCAGGGTCGCCGTGGTGCCCGGCATCCCGCCCGGCACCCCCATCACGAAGTCGACGTGCACATGACCGCCGTGCGGCAGCCCGTACCGGCCGAGCAGCCGCTGCAACGCGGTCAGGTGGCCGAGGTCGAAGATCTCGTACTCGGGCACGACGCCCCGCTCCTGCATCCGGGTGTGCAGGTCGACGATGAACTCCCAGCGGTTGAGGAACACGTCGTCGCCGAAGTTGACCGTGCCCATGGTGCACGAGGCCATGTCCGGTCCCGCCTCCAGCACGGCCAGCCGGTCGGACTCCGGGTCGGTGACCGCCCCACCAGTGGAGAGCTGCACGATCAGGTCGGTGCTCTCCCGCAGCGCCGCCACGGTCTCCCGTAGCCGTCCCGGGTCCAGCGTCGGGCGCGCCTGGCCGTCGCGGATGTGGACGTGGATCACGGAGGCGCCCAGTGCCTCGCACTCCTTGGCGGTGAGCAGCAGCTCGTCCAGGGTCACCGGCAGCGCCGGCACCTCCGTCTTGGCCGACTCCGCGCCGGTGGGGGCAACCGTGATCAACGTCGCTGTCGTCATGCCGGCGATCCTAGAACCCCCGGCCCGACCTCCGGCGCAGGCAGGTGCCGTCAGCGCTGGCGGGGAGCGGCTGGGAGCCGGGAGCAGGTGTTAGCAGGGGACCCCTGCTATACCGCAGGCGTTAATAAGGTGCCCTTCCTTACTCCGGGTCGATGGCGGCGGTGCTCTCGCCGACCCGGAGCGTGGCGTCGTCGGCGACCGAGCGCTTCACCACGGCCAGCGCGATCTGGCCCTGCTCGTGGTGATGCACGGCGGTGCCGACGAAGCCGACCGTCCGGTCGCCCAGCGTGATCGGGGTACCGGCGGCCGGGAGCTGGTCGGTCATCACCCCGTCGAGGTGCAGCAGGACCAGCCGACGCGGCGGGCGCCCCATGTTGTGCACCCGGGCGACCGTCTCCTGCCCCCGGTAGCAGCCCTTGTCCAGGTGTACGGCGGGGGCGATCAGGTCCACCTCGGCGGGGATGGTCCGGTGATCGGTGTCGACGCCGACCCGGGCCCGGTGGGCGGCGACCCGCACCGCCTCGTACGCCCACAGGCCGGCGGGCCGCACACCGCCGTCGCGCAGCCGGTTCACCACCTGCTCCATCGAGGCCCGGGGCACCAGCAGGTCCACCCCGAGCGGCACCCGACGGGCCCATCCGCCGCCGGGCAGCGGCGTGACGTCGTACCGGGCGCTCGGGCGGGCGGGCAGTTCACCGGCGCGGAACTTGGCACCCGGTACGTCGAGCACCTCGGGCTCGGCGAGCGGCGGCACGTCCAGCAGGGCCACCGCGTCGGGTGTCTTCGGCCCGACCAGTGACAGCAGCGCGTACTCGGCGGTGGCGTCGCGGGGCTCGACCCGGCTGAAGAAGCGCATCTTCTCCAGGTAACCCAGCAGGCTCCCGGTGGCGCCGGGCTCGGTGTCCAGCCAGGTGGTGTCGCCGTCCTCGGTCACCATGGCGTGCTGCTCGACGTGCCCGTGCGGGGAGAGCACCAGCAACTCGGTGCCCTGCCAGGGGCCGAGCTGCGCCAGGTGCTGGGTGGTGAGGGTGTGCAGCCAGGAGATCCGCTCCGCGCCCGGCACCGCGACGACGCCCCGGTGCGAGCGGTCCACCAGGCCGACCTCGGTGTCGAGCAGCCGCTGCTCACGCATCGGGTCGCCGTAGTGCGCGGCCACCGACCGTACGCCGGCTGCCGCGTGCGCCGGCTCCGGCTGGTCCCGGCTGGCCTCGTCGATGCTCTCCACGGCCACCGCACCCGCGATGTCGATCATTTCTGGTCCCCGTCCCCGTCTCCGCACCGCTCGCACACGCCGAAGAAGGAGACGTGGCCGATGTCGACCCGGAAGCCCCGCTCGGTCGCCAACTGGTCGGCCAGCGGGCGCAACAGCTCGGGTTCCATCTCGTCGATCGCGCCGCACTCCCGGCAGACCAGGTGGACGTGCTGGTCCTCCCCGGCGGCGTGGTAGGTCGGCGAACCGTGCGACAGATGGGTGTGGGTGACCAGGCCGAGCCGCTCCAGCAGCTCCAGCGTGCGATAGATGGTGGTGATGTTGACACCGGCGGCGACCTCGCGGACCGCCGTGTGCACCTGCTCCGGGGTGGCGTGCCCCAGGTCCAGCACCGCTTGCAGGATCAGCTGCCGCTGCGCCGTCAGCCGCAGCCCACGGGCGCGGAGCAGTTCCGCCAGGGAGGATTCGGACACCCTCCGATCATAGTTCGGCGGTACGCGTACCTGCGGGTGCGGGCGTCGGCACTAGGCTCGGCCGCATGGTGGCGTCGCGGATCGGCGTACTGGGACAGGGCCTGCGACCGCCCGGCGAGCCGCTGCTGCGCGGCGACGATCTCGGGGTCCTGCACGGCGACGGACTGTTCGAGACCATGCATCTGCGCGGCGGTCGGCCGTGGCTACGGCAGGAGCACCTGGCCCGGATGCGGGCCGGCGCGGCCTCCGTCGAGCTGCCCCTGCCTCCCGACGCCGAGCTGGTCGCGCTGCTGGACGACGTCGCCGCCGGCTGGCCGACCGAGGTCGAGGGCGCGCTCCGGCTGGTCTGCACCCGCGGCCCCGAGGGCGGCGGAGGACCCACCGTGTACGCCACCCTCGCCGAGGTGCCGGCGACGGCGCGGCAGGCCCGCCGGGACGGGGTACGGGTGGCCACCCTCCCGCTGGGCGTCCCCGCGCAGGCCCGCCCCGAGCTCGACTGGCTCCCCGCCGGCCTCAAGTCGACCTCGTACCGGGCGAGCACCGCCGCCCGCCGTTGGGCGGCCCGGACCGGCGTCGACGACGTGCTCTGGGTCTCCTCCGACGGGTACGTGCTGGAGGGGCCGACCGCCAACGTGGTCTGGCTGGACGGGGACGTCCTCTGCACGGTGCCGGCCCGCCGGACCGGCATCCTGCCCGGCACCACCGTCGCGTGGCTGCTGGCGCACGCCGCCGAGCTGGGCTGCACGGCCGACGAACGGATGGTCACGCCGGCCGGTCTGCGCACCGCCGACGGCGTCTGGCTCACCTCGTCCGTACGCGGCGCGGTGGCGGTCCGCAGTCTCGACGGCACGCCGCTGCCGGCCGGTACGCGTACCGGGGCGGTGCAGGAACTGCTCGGGTTCCCGCTGCCCTGACGGCTATCGCCGCAAGCCGACCACCCGACGGCCGACCGCCGGATGCCGGACGGCTCAGCCGGCCACCCGGATCAGGCGTGCCGACAGGTGCGGCGTGAGCGGCTGACCGACCGCCGCCATGTCCTGCGCGTAGAGCAGCGCCCCCTCGACGATGCCGAAGAGCCGGTGCCCGGCCGTCACCTCCTTGGCGGTGGAGGTCCGCACCACGGCGTCGGTGACGAACTCGATCTGCGTACCCTTGCGCCGCCCGACGTGCAGCTCCATCACCCCGGTGGGGACGGTGAGCAGCGCCTCCAGCTCGTCGGTGACCCGGTCACCGTCGAGCACCGGACGCCACCAGCCGACCTCACGCCCGGCCGGGCGCACCGGCTGGCTCTGCTCGTCGAGGATCCACGCCCGCGACTCGTAGTGCAGGAACGGTCGGCCGTCGTGGCTGATCCGGATCTCCTGGGCGAAGTCGAAGTCCTCGATGGTGGGGAAACCGCCCCGGCCGCGTCCCCGCCAGACACCGACGTACGGCAGCAGCCCGTCCAGGCTCGGGTGCAGCTTCGGCCCGACCCGCAGGTCGTGGCTCTCCTCGAAGGGGTACGGCTCGACCGGCGGCGCGTTCAGCCACGGCGGCGGTGCCAGCGGATTGTCGTCCGACGCGCTCACTGTGCCTCTTTCGTTCGCGACTGCGGGGCTCGCAAACCCGGCTCACTCCTCGCGCTCACTGTCTACCTCTCGCTATGAGTACCGCCATGTAGACCAGGCCACCGGCGAGCGCGCCCAGGCCGGCGACCAGCAGGCTGACGAACCCGATCTCGGTGACCATCCGGCTCATCCTATGCTGGGCGGTATGGCCCGCACTCTCGTCGTCAAGGCCACCGCCGGCGCCGACTCGCCGGAGCGTTGCGCCCAGGCGTTCACCGTCGCCGCCACTGCGGCGGCAGCCGGGGTACCCGTCTCGCTCTGGCTCACCGGTGAGTCGACCTGGTTCGCGTTGCCCGGTCACGCACAGAACTTCGAGCTGCCGCACTCGGCGCCCCTGGCCGAGCTGCTGCACGTGATCCTCTCCACCGGCACGGTGACCGCCTGCACCCAGTGCGCCGCCCGCCGGGACATCGGCACGGGTGACGTGATCCCCGGCGTACGGATCGCCGGTGCCGCCGTCTTCGTGGAGGAGACGATGGCCGAGGGTGCACAGGCGCTCGTGTACTGACATCGCCGGCCTGCGCGCCGGAACTGGCCCGACAACTCGGACTAATGCCTACGATTCGGGTGTGACCGAGGCGACCGAGCAGTTCTTCGCGGCGCTGCCGGCCCGGGCCCCGGAGGTACTCCGCGCCCCCGTGGCGGGCACGCTCCGGATCGACCTCTCCGACGGCCACCACACCGAACACTGGCTGGTCCGGATGCGACCGGGCGCGGCGGAGGTGAGTCAGGGTCCGGAGGCCGCCGACGCCGTCTGGTACTGCGGCGTGCACCTGTTCGACCGGCTGGTCACCGGCCAGTCGCAGAGCATCTCCGCGGTGTTCCGCAACGAGAGCACGTACACCGGGGACGTGGTCCTGTTCCTCGCCTTCCGGCGCTTCTTCCCCCCGCCCCCCGGCACCCGGGACCCGCGCGAGGTGGCCCGCGAGCACGTCAGGCGGACCCGGTGAAAGAACTCGTCAGCATCCTGGACGGCAACACCTTCCTGGTCAGCGACCGGCGCGGCGACATCGAGCCGGCCCTCGACTTCCCCACCGGCCTTTTCTCCTTCGACACCCGGTTCCTCTCCACCTGGCTGCTGCTGCTCGACGGCGAACGGCTGCACGCACTGTCGCTCGACGACTCGGAGTCGCACCGGACCCGCTACTTCCTGGTGCCGGGCGAGCCCACCCACTTCCTGGACGCCAAGGTCTCGGTGATCCGCAGCCGGGCCATCAGCGGCAGCTTCGAGGAGGAGCTGACCGTGCTCAACCACTCCGGGCAGTCGATGATGTTCACCGTCCGGATCGAGATGGGTGCCGACTTCGCGGACCTCTTCGAGATCAAGGACACCCAGCGCAAGCGCGGCGAGCACACCGCCACCCCCGGCGAGAACGCGCTGCGCCTGGACTACCGCCGGGAGGCGTTCCACCGGGAGACGGTGATCAGCAGCAGCGCACCGGCGGAGGTCGACCTGACCGGGATGACCTTCGCGATCGAGATCGGGCCGCACGGCGAGTGGACCACCCGGCTCGCCGTCACCACCACGATCTACGGCGCCCGGGGCGAGGACGTCCGCAGCCAACTCCCCTTCTCCGGTAGCCGGACGACCGCCGTCATCCAGGCCGAGCACGCCGAGTTCATCGCCAAGGCACCGAAGCTGAGCTGCGACTACCAACCGCTGACCGAGGCGTACCGGCGCAGCCTCGACGACCTGGCCGCGCTCCGGTACGAGTCGATCGCGCTCGGCGTACGACTGCTGGCCACCGGCCTGCCCTGGTTCATGACCCTGTTCGGCCGGGACAGCATCATCACCTCGCTCCAGGTCCTGCCGTTCCAGCCGGAACTGATCCCGCCCACGCTCACGATGCTGGCCGGTCTCCAGGGGCACCGGCTGGACGACTTCCGCGACGAGGAGCCCGGCAAGATCCTGCACGAGCTGCGCTACGGCGAGACCGCCGGCTTCGAGGAGCAGCCGCACTCGCCCTACTACGGCGCCGCCGACTCGACGCCGCTGTTCGTGATCCTGCTCGACGAGTACGAGCGGTGGACCGGCGACGTGGCACTTGTCAAACGGCTGGAACTGGCCGTGAGGGGCGCACTGGCCTGGATCGACACGTACGGCGACCTGCTCGGCACCGGTTACCTCTGGTACCAGACCCGCAACCCGAAGACCGGCCTGGAGAACCAGTGCTGGAAAGACTCGTGGGACGCGATCTCCTACTCCGACGGCCGGCTGCCGAGCTTCCCCCGGGCCACCTGCGAACAGCAGGGCTACGCGTACGACGCCAAGCTGCGCGGCGCCCGGATGGCCCGGCTGTTCTGGAACGACCCGGAGTACGCCGACCGGCTGGAACGGGAGGCCGCCGAGCTGAAGGAACGGTTCAACCGGGACTTCTGGTTGCCCGAGAAGGAGTACTACGCGCTGGCCCTGGACGCCGACGGCACGCCGGTGGATGCGCTCAGTTCCAACATCGGGCACCTGCTCTGGAGCGGCATCGTCGAGGAGTCGAGGGCCCGACGGATCGCCGACCACCTCGTCGGGCCGCGACTCTTCTCCGGCTGGGGTGTCCGCACCCTCGCCGACGACCAGGGGCGGTACAACCCGATCGGCTACCACGTCGGCACGGTCTGGCCCTTCGACAACTCGATCATCGCCTGGGGGCTGTGGAAGTACGGCTTCCGCGAGCAGGCCGGGCAGATCTGCGAGTCGATCCTGACGGCGGCGCGCTACTTCGACGGCCGACTGCCGGAGGCGTTCGCCGGGTACGAGCGCGACCTCACCGAGTACCCGGTGCAGTACCCGACCGCGTGCAGCCCGCAGGCCTGGTCGGCGGGGACGCCGTTGATGTTGCTGCGGGTGATGCTCGGGCTCGAACCGCAGGGCGAGCACCTGATCGTCGACCCGCACGTGCCGCAGGGGGTCGGGCGGGTCGAGCTGCTGGACATCCCCGGGCGCTGGGGTCGCGCGGACGCGCTGGGCCGCAGCCGTAGGCGGGACGACGGGAACGGTCAGCCGGTGTAGGAGATCAGCCGGCGCAGCCGGTGGTGGCGGAGAGCACCACCTCGTCCGCGCCGAGGTCGGCGAGGACCGCGACGCCGTCGCGCCGGAAGGCGTACACCTCGTCGGTGTCGACCACCGGCGTGCCGCCGGCCAGCGGCGCGAGCGTGGCCTGCGGCGACGCGGGCAACGCGCCCGCAGCGGACCGGACGGTACGCGCCGACCCCCCGCCCGGACACGGCGCGGCCACCACCTCGTCGGGCTCTGTCGCCGTGCTGCCGAGCGTGCGCAGCGCCTCGGTCAGGGCACCCACCTCGGCTCCGGCGGCGTCCGCTCCCGGCGCGGCGTAGTCGTCGCCGATCATCCGGCACCCGGTGTCCGCGGTCAGCCGGATCCGGCCGTCGGCGACGACCCGCCCCTGCACGGTGACGAACTCGCCCGCGTCGGCGCGCAACCGGGGTCCCTCGGAGGTGACCCGGACACCGGCCCGCCACGCCGTGGGCAGCCGGTCGGAGATCTCCTGTAGCGCGGCCCGTTCCTCACCCACCGGCACCGCCAGGTCGACGGCGCGGATCAGCTCCGCGCCCTCCGCGAAGGGGGTGATCCGGCAGCCCCGGTCCACCTCGGGACCGACGAGCGCGGGCACCGCACCCCAGCTCGCCGCCACCAGCTCGCCGATGGCGGCGTCCACCACCGGGCCGGCCTCGGCGAGCGTGCGCTGCTCGCGGACGGTCGGCGGATCGTTCCGGGCGGAGCGCCAGGTGAGACCGGCGAGCAGCACCGCCCAGGCCACGGTCGCCACGATCAGCCAGCGCGGCCACCGGGGGCCGGGGGCCGGCGGCCGGGGACTTGCGGGCGGGAAATACCCCGTCTGGACAGCACCGCTCACCGGGTCATGGTGTCACGCGTGGTGTACCGCCTCGCCGGGGCGCCCGTCGGCGCCCTCCGGCGGCGTGCTCAGCCGGTAGCCCACCCCACGGACCGTCTGCACCTGCGGGCCGCCGGGCAACGCCCGCAGCTTGCGCCGCAACCGCTTCACCGCCGAGTGCAGGATCGCCGTGTCACCGAGGTACGCGCCGCCCCAGACGGAGGCGAAGAGCCGCTCGTAGCTCCAGAGCGCGAGCGGCGGGCTCATCAGCCGGGCCAGCAGCTCCCGCTCGGTACGCGTCAGACCCAACGGCACGCCCCGCCAGGTGACCAGGTGCCCGGCCCGGTCCACCACGAGGTCGCCCCAGTTCGTCGGTCGGCCGTTCGACTCGTCGGGCAGCGCGGCGGGCTCGGCCAGCGGAGCCGGGAAAATCGCGCGCAACTGCGCGAGGTCACTACAGATCACCACCGGTCCCACGCCGTCCAACCGCTGCATGACCCGTTGTCGCACCGAGGCGTCGGAGCTGACGCAGACCAGGATCGGTATCTCCTCAACGGACACGTTGCCTCCCCCGAGAGCACCGTGCTGACCTGCGACTTTCCATTAATCGCCAACGATAGTCACCGATGGAGCCCCCGCCTGAAGACTAACGGTCAGCAACCCGCCCCGTCACTGACCGAGTACTGACCGACGCCGTCCATTGATCACCGACTGTCGGGGCAAGAGCATGACTCTCAGCGGGCGGGCGCTCACCATCAGCCACCCACATCGCCCCGTCCGCTCCGCGACGTCGTAAGCCGGCGCGCGGGTTGTCCGGGCCCCGAACGGATCGGGACCGACGACGTGGGGGAGGAACCTTGTTCACACGACCATCCGCACGGTCATCACGGTGGCGGGCGGTGACGTTGCTGGCCGCCGCCGTACTCGCCGTCACCGCCCAGCCCGCCGTCGCCGCACCGGCCCCACAGCCGACGGCACACCGGGCCGCCGTCGACCAGGGCCTGATCGACCGGTTCGACACCGCGTCGACCGCGACGTTCCTGGTGTACCTGCGCGAGACCGCCACACTGGCCGACGCCGCCCGGCTGCGTGACGCCGACCGCCGGGCGGACGAGGTGCACCGGCTGCTGACCGGCACCGCCAGCCGTACCCAACACGACCTGCGGGCGATGCTCGACGAGCGCAAGGTGCCGCACACCGCGTACTGGATCGCCAACGCGATCCGGGTCGAGGGCGACAAGGCGCTGCTGGACGAGATCGCCCGGCGGCCCGAGGTGGCCCGGATCTCCCCCAGCCGCAGCTACCCGCTGGTCCGGCCGACCGCCACCGACACCACCCGGGCCCGCACCACGGCCGTCGAGTGGGGCCTGACCAACATCGGCGCGCCCCGGGCCTGGGACGAGTTCGGCGACCGTGGCGAGGGCGTCGTGGTCGCCAACATCGACAGCGGCGTGCGCTACGACCACCCCGCGCTGGTCGGCTCCTACCGGGGCAACCTCGGCGACGGCTTCGACCACGCGTACAACTGGTTCGACCCGACCGGCGTCTGCGCGGGCACCGCGCCCTGCGACAACAACGACCACGGCACGCACACCATGGGCACCATGGTCGGCGACGACGGCGCCGGCAACCAGATCGGCGTGGCCCCGGGAGCCCGGTGGATCGCCGCCAAGGGCTGCGGCACGAACAGCTGCGCGGACGCCTCGTTGCTCGCCGCCGGGCAGTGGGTGCTCGCGCCGACCGACGCCGCCGGGCAGAACCCCCGACCGGACCTGCGCCCCGACATCGTCAACAACTCCTGGGGCGGCGACGGGGGCGACCCGTGGTACCAGCAGACCGTCGCGGCCTGGCGGGCCGCCGGCATGTTCCCGGTCTTCTCCTCCGGTAACGACGGACCGGCCTGCGGCAGCGCCGGCTCTCCCGGCGACAACGCCGACTCGTACGCGGTCGGCGCGTACGACGTGAACAACGCCATCGCCGACTTCTCCGGCCGGGGCTTCGGCACCGACCTGATCAAGCCGAACATCGCCGCACCCGGCAGCAACGTGCGGTCCAGCGTCCGCAACGGCGGGTACGCCTCGTTCAGCGGCACCTCGATGGCCGCCCCGCACGTGGCCGGGACGATCGCGCTGGTCTGGGCGGCGGCACCGAGCCTGCGCGGCGACGTGGCCGGCACCGAGGAACTGCTCGACCGCACCGCCCGGGACGTCGACGCCACCACCTGCGGCGGCACCCCGGCCGACAACAACGTCTTCGGCGAGGGACGTCTGGACGCGTACGCGGCGGTGCGGGACGCCCCGCGCGGCCCGGTGGGCCGGGTCAGCGGCATCGTCACCGACGCGGCCGACGACGACCCGGTGGCCGGAGCCACGGTGACCGACGGCACCCGCAGCGCCACCACCGGCACCGACGGCCGGTACGCGTTGAACGTGCCGGCCGGCGAGACCCGCCTGACCGTCAGCGCCTACGGCTACGCCGGTCAGTCGGCGACCGTCACGGTGGCCGAGGGCGGGGCCGTCACCCGGAACTTCGCGCTGGCGGCCACCCCGACGGTCACGGTCAGCGGCAAGGTCACCGACGGTTCCGGACACGGCTGGCCGCTGTACGCGAAGGTCGAGGTGGCCGGACGGCCCGGCGGGCCGGTCTTCACCGACCCGGTCACCGGTCGCTACTCGTTCACCGCACCGGGCGACACCACGTACCGGCTCACCGTCACGGCCCGCTACCCGGGCTACCGCACGGTGACCCGGGAGGTGCCGGTCGGCGGCGCGGCCACCACGGTCGACGTGGCCGTTCCGGTCGATGCCGGGTGCACCGCCGCCGGTTACACCGGACGGTTCGGGACCCCGCTGCTGACCCAGAGCTTCGAGGGCACCGGCACCCCGGCCGGCTGGCGGGTCGACAACCGCACCGCCTCCGGTGGCTGGACCTTCACCGACGCCCGGTCGCGCGGCAACCTGACCGGTGGTGCCGGCGGGTTCGCCATCGTCGACAGTGACGCCCTCGGCAGTGGCAACAGCCAGGACACCGACCTGGTCACCCCGCCGCTGGACTTCTCCGGCACCGCCGCACCGGTGCTGCGTTTCCGCAGCGACTGGCGGGCCGTCGGGATCTCCGACACCGCGGACGTCGACGTCTCCGTCGACTCCGGCGCCACCTGGACCACCGTCTGGCACCAGACCACCAGCCGGCGTGGCCCCCGCGTCGAGGAGGTGGCACTGACCCCGGCCGCGAACGCCGCCTCGGCCCTGGTCCGCTTCCGGTTCAAGGGCACCTTCGCCTGGTGGTGGCAGGTGGACGACGTGGAGGTGGTCAACCGCGAGTGCACGCCGGTGCCCGGTGGTCTGGTGGTGGGCACCACCACCGACCGCAACACCGGGGCACCCGTGGACGGGGTGACCGTGGTCAGCGACGACCGGCCGCAGGATCGGGCCGTGTCGGCGGCGACCCCGGAGGACACCGCCGAGCCGGACGGCTTCTACTGGCTCTTCTCCGGTCTGACCGGCGCCCACCCGTTCACCGCCAGTCGTCCGCCGTACCAACCGGCCACCAAGCAGGTCACGGTCGAGGCCGACCGGGTCAAGCGGGCCGACTTCGCCCTCGGCGCCGGGCGGCTCACGGTCAGCCCCGCGTCCGTCGTGGCGCACCAGCCCTACAACAGCACCCGGACCACCAAGCTGACCGTCCGCAACACCGGCAGCGCGCCGGCCGCCGTCGAGCTGCTGGAACGCACCGGCGCGTTCGAGCTGCTCCGCCAGTCCGGCGCACCGCTGCGGGAACAGAAGATGAAGGGCATCAGCAAGGCCCACACCGGAGTCGCGTACGGCGGGGCGGCACCCGAGGTGCGCACCACGGCCGACGACGCGTGGAGCCCGATCGCCAAGCTGCCGGCCGCGATCTACGACAACGCCGCCGCGTGGCTGGGCGGGAAGATCTACTCCGTCGGTGGTGGCGGTGACACCGGCACCGAGCGGCGGGCCTGGGCGTACGACCCGGGTGCCGACGCCTGGACCGCCCTGCCGGACCTGCCGGTGGCGCGCTCCAAGCCGGTCGCGGCAGCGGTCAACGGCAAGCTGTACGTGTTCGGGGGCTGGGGCGCGGACGACCGTCCGGTGGCCACCGTCGACGTCTTCGACCCGGTCGCCGGCACCTGGAGCACCGTGCCGGGGGCGACGAACCCGGCACCGACCGCAGCGGCCGGTGGGGCGGTGGTCGACGGGAAGGTCTACCTGGTGGGCGGCTGTGCCGACGCCACCTGCACGGACTCCGACCGACTGGTGGTCTTCGACCCGGCGACCGCCACGTTCGGCACCCGGGCGGCCTACCCGCACCCGGTGTCCTGGCTGGCCTGCGGTGGGCTCGGCGAGACGGTGCACTGCGCCGGTGGCACCGGCAGCACCGAGTACACCGACGCCTACCGGTACGACCCGACGGCCGACGCGTGGAGCCCGCTGCCGAGCATGCCGACCGAGCTGTGGGGCTCCCAGTACGCGGCAGCCGGCGGGATGCTCGTGCTGGCCGGTGGCGTGACGGCCGGTTCGACGGCGGTCAGCAACCGCACCATCGCCTACGACCCCGCCACCGGGGCCTGGCGTGACCTGCCCAACGCCCAGTTCGGCCGGTACCGGGGCGCCGCCGCCTGCGGCGCGTACAAGATCGGTGGTTCGCCCAGTTCCTTCGTGGGCTCGGCGGACAGCGAGCTGCTCGGTGGTCTGGAGCAGTGTGCCGCCGCAGCGGACGTGCCCTGGCTGTCCAGCTCGCCGGCGACCTTCACGCTGGCACCGGGCGCGTCCCGGACGGTGACGGTGACGCTCACCGCGACGGCGGCGGCCGGACTGCAACAGCCGGGACGGTACGACGCCGAACTGGTGGTCGCCTCGGACACCCCGTACCCGGTGACGCCGGTGTCGGTGGAGATGAACGTCTCGCCGCCGTCGAGCTGGGGCAAGGTCCAGGGCACCGTCACCGGCACCACCTGCGGTGGGGTGACGGTGACGGTGGCGGCGACCGTCCGGGTGAACCTGATCTCGGCCGGCACCGGCACGACGTTGACCTCCGGCGCCGACGGCACGTACGCCTGGTGGCTGCCGAAGGGCCGGTACGAGGTGATCGTGGCCAAGGACGGCTGGGTGCCGCAGGTCAAGCGGCACCAGATCGAGGCGGGCATCGTCGGCTCCCTCGACTTCGCCCTTGATCCGGCATCCACCTGCACCAGAGCGACCGGTATCTGACGCACTACCCCTGGTGGCCGCCGGTTCGTCACGAACCGGCGGCCATCGCCGCCCTGTCCGCCCGGAATACAGGTCAGGGCTTGCGAAGCCAGGTGCTCGGACGGTCACGACAACACCCTTGCCCTGCCGCCTGTCGATCATTTCGAGCGCCTCAAGGCGAGCAGAAGCGCGGGGAACCCGGGCGGTTGAGAACCGGGCGAAGGCAGCCGAGTCAATGCCAGCCGGACGTATGAACGCCGGACCAATGGCGGTAGCCGGACCAATGGCGGCACGCCGGACCATGGCGGCAGGGCGCGTGACCGTCGGACGAATGACCGGCGGGCGCATCGCGGTCGGGCGGACGAAACCGGACTGCGGCATGACGCCTGAACCGTTGTCGCCGTCAGCTCGAAAGGACCCGACCCGACAGGGTGCGCACCCGCAACCCACCGCCGCCGTCCACCCACCGCCGCCGTCCAGCCACCGGGCGGCGTCCAGCCCTGTCGCGCGTCCGACCACCCGACTGTTTCTCCTGGTCATCGGCGTTTCCGACCGACCGGAGGGCCATCCGGCCGTGGGCCGAACGGACGAAAGCGATCACGGCTCTTGGCGACCGACGGTCCGTCACTTAGCGTTAGCAGCACGCCTCAACGCGAGCGGCGTTCACATCCCCTCCCGCCTGCGGATTGGCTGTCATGCTGGAAGTCCTCCTGGCCTCGACCATCACTGTGAGTGCCGTCGCGCTGCTGCTGATCGTCGGGTCTTTCGGCTACGGCTTCGTCCGCCCCGAGGTGGCCTACCGGCCGCGTCACGCGCTCCGGTCGCCGCGCTACGGCCCGGTACGCCCGGACCAGGTGGCCGTCCTGATCGCCTGCCGTAACGGCGCCGCGACCATCGCCGAGACGGTACGCGCGGCACGCGCCACCGGCAGCGACGTGTACCTCGTCTCCGACGCCTCGACCGACGACACCGCTCACCTCGCCGAGTCCGTCGGCGCCCGGGTGCTGGCCCTGGCCCGCAACGTCGGCAAGCCGGCCGCCCTGCACGCCGGATACGTCGAGTTCGGTCTCGGTACGCACTACCGCGCGGTCGCCATCCTCGACGACGACGTGGTGGTCGCGCCGGACTTCGTCAGCGCCGCCCTGGCCGAGCTGACCGAGGAGGTCGGCATCGCGGTGGGCCACAACGTCACGTGGTGGCCGCCGGAACGGCGGTGGAACCCGTGGCTGGCCAAGCGCGCCTACAGCTACTGGATGTATCAGGCGGTGATCCGCCGGATCCAGAGCCACTTCAACGTCATGAACTGCATCTCCGGCTCGAACTCGGTGTACCGCACCGAACTGCTGGACGCCGTGCTGCCGCAGCAGCCGCCCTACATCGTCGACGACACGTACTGGGTGCTGGAGACGCACCGGCGCCACCTCGGCCGGGTGGTGTACGCGCCGCGCGCACTGGCACACCTCCAGGACCCGACCACGCTGCCCGACTGGTACCGGCAGAACCTGCGCTGGATGTGGGGCACCTTCCAGGGCGTCATCGGGCACCGGGTGGGTCGGCACACGAGCCGCTTCGACTTCGCGTACCTGCTGCTGATGCTGCACTGGGTGCTCTATGTGGCCGGCGCCCCGATGACCCTCTGGCTGCTCGCCACCGCCGGTCCGGGGCTGTTGGCCGGGCTGGGTCTCATGCTGGCCGGGCAGAGCCTCTGGGTCGGGCTGGCCGCCTGGCGGCTCCGGCGCCCCCGCCTACCGCTGTTCCTCCCCGTGATCGTCTTCGCCGACCTGCTGTACCGGGTGATCCTGGTGCACGCCCTGGTGAAGGCGATCCGACAGCCGACGGTCGACCGGTGCGTCTGGGATTCCCCGGCGCGCATGGCGGTCGGCGTGAAGGGCTGAGGGAGGTGACAACATGTCCGCGAACCAGGACCTCCCGCTGACCGGCGCCTCCACCGCCACCGTCGGCCTGCTCGGCAGCATCCTGCTGGGGCTCGGCGCCCTGCTGGTGACCGCCGCCAAGTGGGGCGCCAAGGCCCGCCGCAAGGTCGGCTGACGTACCGCGTCGCGGAAGGGCGCAGACGGCTCGTGGCCCGGGTCCCCCGGTGGTATGGGGGACGCGGGCCACGAGGCCGATCAGAGCGTGGGTCAGTCGGTGACCGTGACGGTCACCTCGTTGACACCCCGTCCGGCGGTGACGGCGGTGTCGCCGTTGCCGTGCCGGGACAGCGCCCGCAGGGTCCAGTTGCCGGGAGCGGCGAAGAACCGGAACTGACCGGCCGGAGAGGTCACCACCTCGGCGGTGAACTCGCCGGTCGAGTCGAGCAGCCGGACGTAGGCACCCGGCACCGGCTCACCCTCGGTGGAGCGGACGAGGCCGGTGATGACCGTCTCCTTCTCCAGGTCGATGCTGGCCGGCAACGGCGCGGCCTGATCCGGTGCGGCGCAACCGGCGGCGGTCGGTGCGGTCATCTCAGGCCTCCCCGGGCTCGTCGCCGAGCGCCACCGGCACGCCGACCAGCGAGCCGTACTCGGTCCAGGATCCGTCGTAGTTCTTCACGTTGCGGTGGCCGAGCAGCTCCTGGAGCACGAACCAGGTGTGCGAGGAGCGCTCGCCGATCCGGCAGTACGCGATGGTCTCCTTGCCGTCGTCCAGCCCGGCCTCGCCGTAGATCTTGCGCAGCTCGTCGTCGGACTTGAAGGTGCCGTCCTCGTTGGCCGCCTTCGACCACGGCACGCTGATCGCGGTGGGGATGTGGCCACCCCGCTGGGCCTGCTCCTGCGGCAGGTGGGCGGGGGCGAGCAGGCGACCGGCGAACTCGTCGGGGCTGCGCACGTCGACCAGGTTCTTGGTGCCGATCGCGGCGACGACCTCGTCGCGGAAGGCCCGGATGCTGTTGTCCGGCTCCTGCGCGACGTACTGGGTCGCCGAGCGGGTCACCTCGTCCCGGACCAGCGGACGGCCGTCCAGCTCCCACTTCTTGCGACCGCCGTCGAGCAGCTTGACGTCGCCGTGGCCGTAGAGCTTGAAGTACCAGTACGCGTACGCGGCGAACCAGTTGTTGTTGCCGCCGTACAGGACGACGACGTCGTCGTTGCCGACGCCACGCTCGGAGAGCAGCGCCTCGAACTGGGTCTTGTTGACGAAGTCCCGGCGGACCGGGTCCTGCAGGTCGGTCTTCCAGTCGAGCTTGATCGCACCGGCGATGTGACCGGTGTGGTAGGCCGAGGTGTCCTCGTCGACCTCGACGAAGACGACGCCCGGGGCGTCGAGGTTCTTCTCGGCCCACTCGGCCGAGACGAGTGCGGTGTCGCGACTCATCAGATCACTCCCTGGTGAGGATGGATGGTGAGCCAGCGCGCGGAATTCGCTGTGATGAAGGAGTCGCACCACGCGCGGGACCCATAGCTAGGAACGGATCACGGGATTCGTGCGACGGCGCCGCTGCCGGGCGTCCGGTGGGGTGCACCGGGATCAGGTACGCGTACCCCAAGTGCCGAAGGCCGCTAGGCGGCCCGAAACAGCCCCGCCGTCAGATGACGGGGCGACACAGGCAGGTGGCCACGCGGCACAGGTCGACCGCGCGCCGTTTGGTGAGGAGCGTCCCCATGACCAGGGAGCCTATCAGCGATCTCACGAATCTCCACCGGCCCGACCAGCATCCGGGACGTGGGCGCCGGGATCAGCCGACCGAGTTGATCGGCACGTCCCGTGCGTCCGCCGTCACCGTCAGCCCCTCCGGCCTCGGCACGACCTCCCGGACGGTGAGCTGGAACGGCAGCTCCGGCAGGGGTACGTCGACCGAGATGCTGCGGGCGAAATTGTTCAGCAGGGTGCGGGCGATCGGCAGGCTGGGCAGGCCCTCGGCGTCCAGGTCGTCGAAGCGGAGCGCGATCTGCCCCTGCTCACCGACGACGATCTCGGCGGTGCCGGTGACCGTGAGGCGCTGGCCGAGCACGTCCAGCGGGGCGGTCACCGAGAGCTTGCCGTCCTGCTCGCCGAGGGTCAGCCCCTCCCGGTCGAGCAACGCGGCGAGACTCTGGTAGTCGATGGTGCCGGTCCCGTTGACCGTCTCGGCCACCACGTCGCCCTGGCCGGTACGCAGCGTGTCCAGGCTGGCGCGGACGTTGCGGGCGTCCACGTCCAGGCTGGGCAGCGCGACCGCGTCCCCCTGCACCGAGCCCTGTACGTCCCGCAGCCGGATGGTGACCCGCTCGTAGCGGCCGTCGAGCACCTGGGTGAGGAAGGGGAACCCGCCCAGCTCGACCTCGGGCGGGGAGGACTGCGCACCCTGCTGGGCCACCTGCTGGCGGACCTCGTCGGCGATGGTGCGTTCGGCCACGTTGGCCGCGACCCGGTCGGCGATCGCGAGCAGACCGACGAGTACGACCAGCAGGACGACGAAGCCGATCAGTACCTTGCGCCCCCGTCGCCGCGGGCGCCGTCCATAGGTCTGCTCGTGCTCCACACCTTCTCCTTGTCCTGTCGCACGTCGATCCCGGCCGAATCGCCGGTACGCCCGGCGGCGCACCGGTGTTACCCGATGTCCGGATTCCTCAACCGCCCGCCGCAGCGGCCGGCTACAACACCAGTCGGCACATCAGGTACGCGGCCGGGGCGGCCATCGCGAAGCCGGCGAGCGGCCCCTGCACGTGCCGCGCCGCCCACGCGTCGGGCAGTTCGCCCGCCATCAGTCGACCGGCCTCGGCGTACCCGGAGGCCAGGTCGGCCAGCACGGCGACGACTGCGGTGACCAGGGCGATGATCGCGGCCCGGGTCGGGGTGAACGGGGTGACCAGATAGCCGCCGAGCAACGCGCTCCCGAGCGTACCCACCATCGCGCCACCGACCACCCCGGCGGCCCCTCGCGGCACCTGGGGGGCGAGCCGGGGCCAGGCCGCGACGGCGTCGGTCAGCCGGGCCACGGTGAGCGCGACCGCGCTCGCGGCGAGGCAGACCACAATCGCCTGGGTGCCGGCGGGAACCCGGGTGAGCACGATGAGCGTGGCGAAGGCGACCGGGCCGAGCACGATGGTCGCGGTGGTCCGCACCGAGTCGGTCACCCGTAGCCGGTCCACCCGCCGGACCAACTGGCCGAGCACCGCCACGAGCACCCCACCGGCCGCGACGTAGAACAGCGGCAGGATGCGGGGTTCGGCCGTCCGGATGGCCACGGTGTCGGCCACGGCGGCGGCCAGTACGCCGGCACCGATCACCACCGCGGCGGCGGGCGGCCGGTTCACCACCGTCCAGACCAGCACGAACAGCACCTGCACGAGGAACACGACGATGGCGAAGGGCACCCGGTCGCCGGGTCCGGAGGTCTGCGCGCCGATGATCAGACCGATGCCGAGCAGCGCGGCGAACCCGCCGACGGCGAGGGAGAGCTTCGTGGGGACCTCGACCGGTGGCTCGTCGTACTCGTCCTCCTCCTCGTCGAGCGCGTCGTCGGCACGCCGGGGCGAGCCGCCGCGCCTGAGGCGTCGCGGGCCCCGGGAGCGGCCCCGCTCCTCGGTATCCACGGCCGGACCGGTACGCGGTGCCGAGCCGTCCCCGGGGGGCACGTCGTCCACCCACTGTTCGCGGTCGGCCTCGGGCGAGTTGGAGGGAAACACGCACCGATCGTGCCAGACCAGATGCACAACTCGGGTGCCACGGTTTCCACGACGTTAAAACCTTGGCCGCGATCATGGGCAGAAGGGGCAAACCGGAAACCATTACGCGGTCCAAGCAGGGCCATCGGCTACTCTCAAGCCGAAACCCGCCCGTCAGCGACGCCGGGACCCACGGAAGTTCCCAGCGCCCACTCGCCCTGAGTGCCGCTGGTCGCGTGCGGCCACACCGGCCGCCGGGACGGAGGTGATCGTGGAGATCCTGCTGCTGGTGACCGCACGGGCAGGCGAACCATCCGCTGTGCTGCCCGCACTCGACCTGCTGCCGCACTCGGTGCGCACCGCACCACGCGACGTCCGCACCCTGGTCGCCGGTCCGAGCCCGGACGCCGTGCTCGTCGACGCCCGCTCCGAACTCAGCGAGGCCCGGGCGACCTGCCGCATGCTGCACGCCACCGGGCTGGGCGTACCGCTGGTCGCGGTCGTCACCGAGGCCGGCCTGATCGCGCTCAACGCCGACTGGGGCGTGGACGACGTCATCCTCGCCTCCGCCGGTCCGGCCGAGGTGGAGGCCAGGCTGCGGCTCGCGGTCGGCCGGTTGAGCAACGCCACGGCCGGTGCCGGCGGCTCGATCCGGGCCGGCGAGCTGATGATCGACCCCGACACGTACGCCGCCAAGCTCAAGGGCCGCCCGCTCGACCTCACCTACAAGGAGTTCGAGCTGCTGAAGTTCCTGGCCCAGCACCCGGGCCGGGTGTTCACCCGCGACCAGTTGCTGCGCGAGGTCTGGGGCTACGACTACTTCGGCGGCACCCGGACGGTGGACGTGCACGTGCGTCGGCTGCGGGCCAAGCTCGGCTCCGAGTACGAGTCGATGATCGGCACCGTGCGCCAGGTGGGCTACAAGTTCGTCGTACCGTCGAACCGGGCGCTGGCCGAGGCCACCGAGCACGCGTCCCTGGCGTTGCACCCTCTCACCGTCGAGGGCTAATTCCCCCATATGCCCCTTTTGGGCAACTCGTCAGCCTTATGGTGACTGCCGAGTTGACCAGCAAAAGGGGCTGCGGTGGGCACGTATTTCGGGAGCTCGGCACGACGGCCGGTGAGTACGACACAGGCGGTCGGCATCATCGTGCTCGTGGTGTCCGCGGTGCTCGGCTCGACGTACCTGCTCGGGCGCAACCTGCTGCCCCAGGAGCCGCGCGACAACTCCGCGGTCACCGCGACCGGTGCCGAGCATCCCGAGTACGCCGACCAGGTCCCGCCCTCGGCGGACGCCCCCGCACCCACCGGCACGCCCGGCGCCGTCCCGCCCAGCGGCGTCCCGCACGACCCGGACCAGGGCGAGGCCCAGGACCCCAACTTCGGTCCGATGGGCACCCGGGTCACCACCGGCACCGGCACCGTCGCCCTCACCTTCGACGACGGGCCGAACCCGGACTACACCCCGCAGGTGCTCGCCCTGCTGCGGGAGCACCGGGTCACCGCGACCTTCTGCCTGGTGGGCCAGAACGCCCAGGCGTACCCGTGGCTCGTCCAGCAGATCGTGGCCGACGGCCACACGCTGTGCAACCACAGCTGGGAACACGACGTGACGCTGGGCGCGCGGTCACCGGAACGGATCCGGAACGACCTGCTGCGCACCAGCGAGGCGATCCGCGCCGCCGTGCCGGACGCCCCGATCGCCTGGTATCGCCAGCCCGGCGGCGCCTGGACGTACTCGCTGATCGCCACCGCCCGGGAACTCGGCATGACGCCGCTGCACTGGACGCTGGACACCTCCGACTGGCAGCGGCCCGGCGCGAACCGGATCGCCGCGTCGGTGCTCGACGGGGTGCAACCCGGCTCGATCGTGCTGCTGCACGACGCCGGAGGCGACCGACAGGGCACAGTGGACGCTTTGTACCGCATCCTGCCCGAACTGCGTGGCCGACTCGACGTCCAGGCGCTACCGCGTCACGGATCCTGACCGGCGCCGGCCCGCCCACCGCCGCGATGTCGCCGGTGACCCGGATACGGTGACGGGATGAGCGGCACTCGATCGACCGGCGACCAGGTCCAGCGCACCGAACGGCTCGGGCCCACGGAGATCGCCGAGGTGCTGGCGCTGGCCCGTACGGCGGGCGACACCGACGGCGCGGACCCGTTGGACGAACACGTCCTGCTCCGGCTGCGCGACGAGCGGGCACCCGCGATCCACCTGCTGACCCGCGCCGACGACGACACCCTCACCGGATACGCCCACCTGGACACCGGCGACCCGGCCGACGGGATCGGCGCGGAACTCGTGGTGCACCCCGCGTACCGCCGACGCGGCATCGGTCGGGCGCTGGCCCGCGAGATGGTCGTCGCCGCCACCGGGCCACTGCGCGCCTGGGCCCACGGCGACCACCCGTCGGCCGCCGCGCTCGCGGTGGACCTCGGTTTCCGCCGTGCCCGGGTGCTCTGGCAACTGCGTCGACCGCTGACCGCACCACTGGACCCGCCGCGCCTGCCCGACGGGGTGGAACTGCGCGCGTTCCGACCAGGTCAGGACGACGACGCCTGGCTGGCCCTGAACGCCCGCGCCTTCGCCGACCATCCCGAACAGGGCCGCTGGACCGCTGACGACCTGCGCGTACGCCTCGACGAGCCGTGGTTCGACCCGGCCGGTTTCCTGCTCGCCGTCGAATCGTCGACCGGGCGGCTGCTCGGCTTCCACTGGACGAAGGTGCACGCGCGGGAAGGGTCGGCGCGCATCGGCGAGGTCTACGTACTCGGGGTCGAGCCCACCGCGCACGGCGGCGGGCTCGGTCGGGCGCTGACCACGGCCGGGCTGGCGTACCTGCGGGAGCAGCGCGGGCTGGACCGGGTGATGCTCTACGTGGACGAGTCCAACACCGGCGCGGTGGCGCTCTACGAGCGGACCGGGTTCGCCCGCTGGTCCGCCCACGTCAACTACCACCTCGGCTGAGGTGGGTCAGCGCGTCGGCGGGGTCTCCAGATAGAAGCGGGGATCGGCCTCGTCAGAGAGGTCCAGGACCGGCGTGATCGGGCTGCCCGCGTCCCGGGCCGCCGCCGCCCGCGCCACCGCCGCCAGGTCGGCACAGGCGGCCACCTCGGCGAGGGTGACCTGGGTCGGCGGCAGCATCGTCAACTCACCGGCCGCCGCGCGCTCGCAGGCGTCGCCGGGCCTGATCCACAGGGCGTGGTCGGCCTCGCCGGAGACCTCCCGGGTCCGCTGCCCCTCGGGCAGCAACGCGACGAAGAAGTACGTGTCGAAGCGGCGCGGCTCGAAGTCCGGGGTCACCCACCGGCTCCACGGCAGCAGCAGATCGGACCGGAGCGTCAGGTCCCGCGCGGCAAGCAACTCGGCGAAGCCGGTCCGGCGCTGCTCCAGGTCGACCCGGGCGGCCTCCCAGCCGTCGTCGCTGACGTCGCCGACCACCCGTTCCGCGTCCGGACCGGCGAGCAGCACCCCGGCCTCCTCGAACACCTCCCGGGCCGCCGCGCAGACCACCGCCTGCGCGGCCTGCGGCGGCACGCCGAGGCGTACGCCCCAGTCGGCCGGTTCGGGCCCCGCCCAGTCGAGGTGCGCGGTCGAGTCCGAGGGGTCGACCCCGCCGCCGGGGAAGGCGTACATGCCGCCGAAGGCCATCGCCGCGACCCGGCGGATCAGGTAGACCTCGAAACCCTCGTCGGCGGGACGAAGCAGCAGCACGGTGGCGGCCGTCCGGGGCACCGTGGGAACCCCGCCCGACGCCTGGAACCGGCGGGCGTGCTCCACCAGTGCGGGCGGCGCGGGATAACCACGGTCCAGGGTCATACGCCGAGCTTAGAGCGATGTCCCGGCCGGTGGATCAGCGGTGCCGCCCGGAGGTGATCTTCGGTAGCGTCACGCCATGACTCGTTGGGGCATCCTGGCCACCGGCCACATCGCCGCCCGCTTCGCCGAAGACCTCCGCCTGGTGCCGGGCGCGGAACTGGTCGCGGTCGGCTCACGGACCACCGCCAGCGCCGAGCGCTTCGCCGAGCAGCACGGCGCGACGCGGGCGTACGGCACCTGGGACGATCTGGTCGCCGACCCCGAGGTGGACGTGATCTACGTCGCCACCCCGCACGCCGCCCACCACGAGGCGGCCCGCACCTGCCTGGTGGCCGGCAAGCCGGCGCTGGTGGAGAAGCCGTTCACGCTCGACCTGGCCACCAGCACCGAGCTGGTGGAGATCGCGCGCGCGGGCAACGTCTTCCTGATGGAGGCCATGTGGATGCGGTGCAACCCGCTCATCCTGCGTGCCTGTGAGCTGATCGCCGAGGGGGCGATCGGCACCGTCACCGGCGTACGGGCCGACTTCGGCGTGGCCGGGCCGTTCCCGCCCGAGCACCGGATGCGGGCCCGGGCATTGGGTGGGGGTGCCCTGCTCGACCTGGGCGTCTACCCGGTGAGCCTGGCCCACCTGATCCTCGGTGTGCCGCAGCACCTTCGGTCGTGGGCGAAGCTGGGGCCGGAGGGCACGGACGAGAACACCGGCATCGTGCTCGGGTACGACTCCGGTGCCGTCGCCACGCTGAGCTGCGGCATGGTCGGGGCGACCGGGCTGACCGCCTCGATCGTCGGCACGACCGGGCGGATCGAGCTGCCCGATCCGTTCTTCCGGCCGGACGGCTTCACCCTGCACCGGGCGGACGCGCCGGCCGAGACGATCACCGCCGAGCTGGTCGGCAACGGCTACCAGTACGAGGCGATCGAGGTGCAGCGCTGCCTGGCCGAGGGGCTGACCGAGAGCCCGTTGGTGCCGCACTCGGCGACCCTGGAGATCATGACCCTGCTGGACGACGTCCGCGCCCAGATCGGCGTCTCCTACCTCTGAGCGATGTTAGGAAGGGTCCCCTGCTATACGCGAGGCGTTAGCAGGGGACCCTTCCTTTCATCTCAGCTGAACAGGGGGCGGACGATGAAGTACATCAGCGCGCCGATCGAACCGGCGGCCGGGAACGTCAGGATCCAGGCGCCGACGATGTTGCCGGCCACGCCCCACCGCACGGCGGAGAGCCGCTTGGTCGCCCCGACGCCCATGATCGCCGAGGTGATCGTGTGCGTGGTGGAGATGGGCGCGCCGAGCACCAGCGCGTTGAAGTAGAGCACGCCGCTGGCCACGGTCTCGGCCGCGAAGCCCTCCGGCGGGCGCAGGTCGATGATCTTCCGACCGAGGGTCCGGATGATCCGCCATCCACCGGCGTACGTGCCGGCGGCCAGCACGGCGGCGGAGGTCCAGAACGCCCACTCCGGGATGTAGGTGGCGTCGTCCTGGTAACCACCGACGAAGAGGGCGAGCACCACGATGCCGATGGTCTTGGCGGCGTCCTGCATGCCGTGGCCGACCGACATGGCCGCCGCCGAGGCGGTCTGCGCCCAGCGGAAGCCCCGGTTGAGCTTGCCCGGGTGCCCCTTCCGGAAGATCCACTGCACGGCGATCATCGCGATGTAGCCGAGGATGAAACCGACCATCGGCGAGAGGATCATCGGGATGATCACGCTCTCGCCGATGCCCTTCCAGAGCACGGTGCCCGAGGCCGCGACGGTCGAGCCGACCAGACCACCGATCAGGGCGTGCGAGGAGGACGAGGGAAGTCCGAAGTACCAGGTGATGATGTTCCAGGTGATCGCGCCGATCACACCGGCGAAGACGATACCGAGGCTGGACACACCGGTGGGCAGGTCCACCAGCCCGCTGCCGACGGTCTTGGCGACCTCGGCGCCGAAGTGCGCGCCGATGAAGTTGCCGACCGCCGCCATGGCGAGCGCGACCCGGGGTGTGAGCGCCCGGGTGGAGATGCTGGTCGCGATCGCGTTGGCGGCATCGTGGAAGCCGTTGGTGTAGTCGAACACCAGGGCCACCCCGATCACCGCCAGCACCGCGATGAGCTCGGGACTCACAGGATCAGGACTCCTTGACCGCGATGGTCTCGACGGTGTTCGCCACGTGCTCGAAGGCGTCGCAGGCGGCCTCCAGCTCGTCGGCGACCTCCTTCATCTTCAGCACGGTCAAGGCGTCGTACTCGCCGGAGAAGAGTCGCACCAGCAGCATCCGGTACGCCTGGTCGCCGTCGTTCTCCAGCCGGTTGATCTCGATCCAGTAGTCCTCCAGGTCCTTCATCGACTTCAACCGGGGCATCGCCTCGGCGGTCAACTTGGCCTGCTGGTCGAGGACGTGCACCAGCTCGTGCATCTCCCGGGGCAGCGAGGGCAGCTTGGTCAGCCCGTAGAGGTAGAGCAGGTTGCCGACCGCCTCCAGGTGGTCCATCACGTCGTCCAGCAGCGACCCCAACCGGTAGATGTCCTCCCGGTCGAACGGAGTGACGAAGGTCGAGTTGATCTTCTTGAACAACTCATGTGTGATCTTGTCACTGTCGTGCTCGACCTCGGTGAGCCGCTCACTGACCGACTGCACCTCGACGTCGGGCAGGGCCAGCTCGTTCAGCAGCGCGGTACCCCGGACCAGGTTCTGCGCAGCCCTGGTGAAGAGCTCGTAGAAGGCGCCCTCGTTGGGGCGAAATGAAAACCTCACAGCACGGACCTCGTCGTGTCGGTGGTAGGGGTGCAGCCGCCGTCCGGCGCCCTGCTGAGGGAATGCTAGGGAACCCCCCGAGCGGACCTTCGGCGGCCCACCCCTGGCCAGGTGCCATTCACCGCTCGTTCAACTTCCGTTCACCTTCAGCAGACCCGTTGTCCTCAGCAATCGCTCCCGTTCCCCCGCGATGTCGAAGTCCGCGGGCGGATACCCCAGCGGGAGGGTGTCGAACGTCTCACGCAGCAGGTGCGCCACCGCCCAGTCCCGGTACCACTTCCGGTCCGCCGGCACCGCGTACCAGGGCGCGGCGTCGCTGCCGGCGCGGCCCAGCAGCTCCGCGTACGCGGACTGGTAGTCGTCCCAGCGGGCGCGGGCGTCGATGTCGGAGGGGTGGTACTTCCAGTGCTTCGTCGGATCGTCCAGCCGGGCCAGCAGCCGACGCGCCTGCTCGGTGTGGGAGATGTGCAGGAAGACCTTGACGATCGCCACCCCGTCGTCGGTCAACTCCCGCTCGAAGTCGTCGATCTCGACGTACCGGGGGCGCCAGACGTTCTCCGGTGCGCGTTCCTGCACCCGGGGCACCAGGATGTCCTCGTAGTGCGAGCGGTTGAACACCCCCAGGTGCCCCGCCGGCGGCAGCGCCTGTCGGATTCGCCACAGGAAATGGTGTCGGAGTTCCTCGGCGGTCGGCGGCCCGAACGCCCGGATGTGCACGCCGAGCGGGTTCATCGCGCCGACCACCCGCTTGACCGTGCCGTCCTTGCCACCGCAGTCCATCGCCTGGAGGACCAGCAGCACCCGCCGCCCCGACCCCGGGTCGGCCTTCGCACCCGCGAACAGCATCTCCTGCTGGCGGGCCAGTCCGGCACCGACGTACCTGACCTGCCGACGGGCCCACCCCTTGCGATCCGGCCCGGTCACCTCCGAGCCGGGCAACCCGGGCGTCGCGCGCGGGTTTGTCGCCCCGAGGTCGACCGGCGCTCCGGGTGGCACCCGGAGCAGGTCGCGTACGGTGCCGCCGATCGGCGCCACCACGTCAGTTCCACCGTCGTCGCCCATCGCAGCATCATCGCGCGCCGACGGTGGTGGCGCGCGGCGACGCCGGAGCCGGTCGGGCTCAGACCACCAGAGCCAACCACTTGCGGTACGAGGAGGCGAACGGCTCGGTGCCGTCACCCAGGGCGCCGAGCAGCCACCGTGCCGCCGCCTCGGCCTCCGCCACCAGGTCGTCGGGGTAGCCGAAGCGGGCCCGGTGCTCGGCGAACTCGTCCTCGTCGCGCAGCTCGACCAGGCCGGTCTCCCGCCGCCGGACCACGTCCAGGTCCAGGTCGATCAGGTGCACCGTGTCCTCGCCGTCCCAGCGGGCCGGGCTGGTGATGTCGCAGTAGACCTCGCTGGTGCGCGGGGGCGGGTTGAACATGCCGGTCCACCAGGCGTGATGCGGCACGAGCAGCACGAACGGGATCTGCTCGACCGACGGGCGGCCGTGGTAGACGGAGCTGGTGCCGGCCGACACGCCGAGCCAGACCCCGAGGTCGTCCTCGGTCAGTCGGCGGGCCGGGTAGTCGCGGTGGGCGCTGCCGTCGTACTTGCGGTAGATCACGCGGACCACGTCGCTCGGCATGAGTCGCACCCTAACCGATTTCGCCCACCCGTCGCCGTCAGGAAGTTACCGGACGACGGGGAGATATGTGTCGCACCGTGACGCCGCAACACGGCCGATCGGTACGGCCCGCGTCAGCCCCGCCGGGTACCGTGCCACGGTGACTCCGCCCCGCGCCGCCACCGGCTCCGCCCGCGCCAAGGCCCGCCGTCGAGGTGACCGGCCCGGCGGGGCCGACCTGCTGGCCGCCGCCGTCGGCGCGGTGCCCGGCGGGGCCGCCCGCCCCGGGCAGCAGCAGATGGCCACGGCGATCGAGGAGTGCGTCGCCTCCGGCGACCACCTGCTGGTGCAGGCCGGCACCGGGACCGGCAAGTCCCTGGCCTACCTGGCGCCCGCCCTGACCGTCGACGGGCCGGTGGTGGTCTCCACCGCCACCCTGGCGTTGCAGTCCCAACTGGTCGAGCACGACCTGCCGCGACTGGCCGACGCGGTGGAGCCGGTGCTCGGTCGGCGGCCGACCTTCGCCGTGCTCAAGGGCCGCCACCACTACCTCTGCCTGGCCCGGTTGGAGAACTCCAACGAGGACGAGCCGGAGGACACCCTCTTCGACGCCCCCACCGAGCGCCCCGGCGGTGGCGCCAAGTGGCTGGGCGAGGCCGGTCGGCTCGGCAAGCAGATCCAGCGCCTGCGGGACTGGGCCATGGAGACCGACACCGGTGACCGGGACGAACTCGACCCCGGCGTCGACGACCAGTCCTGGCGGCTGGTCTCCATGCCGGCCCGGGAGTGTGTCGGCGCGAGCCGCTGCCCGTACGGCGCGGAGTGCTTCGCGGAGGCGTCCCGGGCCCGCGCCCGCGAGGCCGACATCGTGGTGACCAACCACAGCCTGCTCGCCGTCGACATGCTCGCCGGACGGCACATCGTCCCGCCGCACAAGCTGCTGGTGGTGGACGAGGCGCACGAGCTGGCCGACCGGGTCTCCTCCGCGGCCCAGGCCGAGCTGACCCCGGAGCTGATCGACCGTTCCGCCCGGCGGGCCCGTCCGTTGCTGCGGCCGGAGACCGCCGAGGCGCTGACCGCGTCCGGTGACGCCCTCGCGGTCGGGCTGGCCGAGGCACCGGCCGGACGGATCACCGACGGCCTGCCCGACCCGCTGCGGAATGCCTGCACGCTGCTCGACGCGGCGACCCGCGCGGCGCTGGACGGCATCGGCGACATCAAGGCCGACGACCCCGACCCGGTACGCAAACAGCAGGCCAAGTCCGTGCTGGACGAACTCTCCACCACCGCCCAGCGGCTGCTGGACGAGGCGGAGCACGACGTGGCGTGGGTGGAGCGCAACGACAACACCGGGCGGCGGGCCCTCGTCGTCGCGCCCCTCTCGGTCGCCGGCACGCTCGCCACCCACCTCTACGACGAGCGGACCGTGGTGGCCACCTCGGCGACCCTGGCCCTGGGTGGGCGATTCGACACCGTGGCCCGTGCCCTGGGTCTGGACGCGCCGCCGCCCACCCCGCCGACGCCGGCCGCCGCCGCGCTCGCCGACACCACCCGTCGACCCCGGACGGCACCGGGTGACGCGGCCCCCGCCGAGACCGGGTCGGGCGGCGCTCCCGTCGGGTCCGGCGCGGCGACTGACTCCGGCTCCGGCTGGCGGTCGCTGGACGTCGGATCTCCCTTCGACTATCCCCGCCAGGGCATCCTCTATGTGGCCGCGCACCTGCCCCGGCCCGGTGTCTCCGGGCTACCGGACGCCGCCGGGGAGGAGTTGCTCTCGCTGGTCACCGCGCTCGGTGGCCGTACGCTCGGGCTGTTCTCCTCCCGGCGGGCCGCGCAGCAGGCGGCGGAGTTGCTGCGGGCACGCACCGACCTGCCGGTGCTGCTCCAGGGCGAGGAGGCGCTGCCGCTGCTGGTGCGCAGGTTCCGCGAGGAGCGGTCGAGCTGCCTGTTCGGGGTGATGTCGCTGTGGCAGGGGGTGGACGTGCCCGGCGACTCGTGCCAACTGGTGGTGATCGACCGGTTGCCCTTCCCCCGGCCGGACGAGCCGCTGGCCGCCGCGCGGGCGGCGGCGGTGGACGCCCAGGGCGGCTCCGGCTTCGCCGCCGTCAGCGTCCCCATCGCGGCGGTCCGCCTGGCCCAGGGGGTCGGGCGGCTGATCCGGGCCAATGGTGACCGGGGCGTGGTGGCGGTGCTCGACTCGCGGCTGGAGACCGCCCGTGGGTACGGGCCGTTCCTGCGCCGGTCGCTGCCGCCGTTCTGGTACACGACCCGCCGTGAGGTGGTCCAGGGCGCGCTGACCCGGCTCGCCGCCGACTGACCGGGCCGGGCAGGGCCCGGCCCGGCGCTGCGGGTCAGGGAGCGCGGGAGGCGACGACCACCGCGTCCGGCGGGGTGTCCGGCACGGTGCGCGCGGCGAGGCGGCGGACCGCCGTGTTGAGCACCGCGATCAACGGCACGGCGACCAGGGCGCCGGTGATCCCGGCGAGCACCACGCCGGCGGCCAGCCCGATGATCACCGCGAGCGGGTGGATGGCCACCGCCCGGCCCATGATCAGCGGCTGGAGGATGTGCCCCTCCACCTGCTGTACGCCGATCACCACGCCGAGGATGATCAGCGCGGTCACCGGGCCGCTGTCGACCAGCGCCACCAGCACCGCCACGCCACCGGAGAGGGTGGCGCCGACGATCGGGATGAACGCACCGAGGAAGACCAGCGCGGCCAGCGGGAACGCGAACGGGATGTCGAAGATGACGAGGAAGATGCCGATGCCGACGGCGTCGATGAACGCGACCAGCACCGTGGCCCGGACGTAGGCGCCCAGGGTCGCCCAGGAGGCCCGGCCGGCGTCGTCGACCTTCCAGCGTGCCGCCACCGGCAGCAACCGGACCAGGAACCGCCAGATGACGGTGCCGTCGCGGAGGAAGAAGAACGCCGCGAAGAGCACCAGGACCGTGCCGGTCAGCACCTCGGCCAGGGTCGCGGCGGTGGAGAGGGCGCCGCTGGTGAAGCGCTCGGTGTTGTTGTTGACGAACTGCTGGACCTCCTCGATGTACCGGTCGAGGTCGTTGTCGGAGAGGTGCAGCGGCCCGGTCTTGAGCCAGTCCTGGATCTGTTGCAGGCCCTGGGTCGACTTCGCGGCCAGCTCCGGTACGCCCTTGATGAACTCGTTGACCACCAGGGTCAACGTGCCGATCACCGCGGCCAGGCCGGCGACCAGCACCACCGCCGTCGCCAGCGACCTCGGGAACCGGGCCCGCAGCAGCCACCCGACGGCAGGCGCCAGCAACGCCGACAGCAGCAGGGCGACGGCGAGCGGAATGATCACGATGCTGATCGTGCTGACGACCTTCACCAGCGCCCAGAACACGACACCGACCACGATCAACCGCCACGACCAGCCGGCGGCGATGCGTAACGCGTGCGGCACGTCCGCGTCGTCACGACTGGAGGTGGAGGCGGGCCCGGGCTCCGGGGACTCCTCGTCGACCACGGTGGCGGTCGGCGACGCCACCGGACCGGGCCGCGACGGCGAGGCCGTAGCGGCGGGCTCCGGGACGTCCGGCGGCCGGTTCCGGGCGGTACGCACCGAATCCCGACCCGACTCGTACGCGCGACGCACGCGGCTGCGGATCCGCTCGAACCGGCTCACGGGCACCTCCAGGCAGATTTCGGCCCGCGCATGGGCGCCAGGGGCGGACAGGATACGTCCGACCGCTCCACGGTAGGGCAAACTTCCGCCACACATTGCCCCCACGGACGGCTGCCCAACCCGGGTGACCACCGGCGGCGCGCCGGAGGCGACACGGTAGCGTCTGCGGCGTGACAGCGGACCCGAATCTCGACTCCGGCCTGCCCATCCGGCTGCTGCACGACCGCGTGCTGGTGCGGGTGGAGGGAAGCGAGGGCGAGCGCCGTTCCACCGCCGGCATCGTGATCCCCGCGACCGCGGCCGTGGGCAAGCGCCTGGCCTGGGCCACCGCCGTGGGAGTCGGGCCGCACGTACGCTCGATCGTCTCCGGCGACCGGGTGCTCTTCGACCCGGACGACCGCTCGGAGGTGGAGTTGCACGGGCGCGGCTACGTGCTGCTGCGCGAGCGCGACGTGCACGCGGTGGCCGCCGAGCGGGTCGAGGAGGACGCCACCGGGCTCTATCTGTGACCCCGGCGGCACCGAGACACCCGAAGGCACCAGGACACCCGGCGACGACTGCGCCCCTCGTGGGCTGCCCGACCGTCCCCGGACGGCACTGACACCGTCCGCGTCGTTTGCCACGCTCCCCGGCGGGAAGCCAGCCGCACCACCGGCCCTGGGGAGGGACGATGCCGGTATTCGTGAAGAAGGTGCTGGCCTGGGGCAGCCTCGCGTTCCTGATCTATTTCATGGCCTTCCGGCCGGAGGGCGCCGCCCAGATGTTCCGGTCGATCGGAGCGGCCCTGATGATGATGGCGCAGGGGCTCGGGGACTTCCTGACCAGCCTGATGGCCTGACCGGGCACCCGTCCGCTCAGCGGTGGCCCGGCGGCCAGTGCGCGGGCGGGTGCTGCCCGTGCCAGCCGTACGGGCCGTACCCGGCGGGGTAGGCGGGCGGCGGTGGTGGCTGCGGCGGCGTGAGCACCACCGGGATGGGCACCACCGGCTCGTCCGGTGCCTCGACCGCCCGCTGGGAGCCGTCCGGGAAGCGCAGGTGGTACCGCTCGCCGTCCCAGACTCCCACCGGGGTCTGCGGATCCCGGCCCACGAAGTACGACCGGTACAGGCTGATCGAGTCCAGTAGCTCCCGTTCCTCCCGCGCCGTCCGTTCCCGGTCGGCGGGCCGACGGTCCAGACCCCGCGTCACGCCGTCGCGCAGCAGCGCCAACCGGGTCGCCGCGAACTGGTAGCCGCGCATCGCCCGCAGCCCGGCCTCGCCACCCACCCGCTGGGCCCACACCCGGGCCGCGTGCCGCCGCCCGAGGCTGCTCAACGCCGCCACCTCCGGCGGGGTCAGCCAGCCGGCGCGGACGTAGTCGGGCAGGGTCCGCTCGGTGAGCCGGCCCTCCCAGGCCCGCAGCCAGACCGCGAAACCGACCATGCCGAAGAAGATCGGCACCATCACCCCGACGATGCCGACCACCGAGATCAGCACCTCGCCGGTGGCCTCGGCCAGCGTCGGCAGCAGGTTCCACGCGCCGTGCAGCATCATCGCCAGCAGCAGACCGGCGACCGGGGCGAAGAAACGGACCCGCCGGTCCGCCGCCCGGGCGGCGATACCGAGCCCGATACCCGCCAACGAGGTGAACAGTGGGTGGGCGAAGCCGAACAGCAGGATCCGGCCGATGAAGATGGCGATGACCTGCTGCGCACCGGTCGCCGGGCCGTACTGCTCGACGCCGGAGGCGTACCCGAGGCCGCCGAGGTAGAGGATGTTCTCCACCATCGCGAAGCCGATCGCGGAGAGTCCGCAGTAGACCAGCCCGTCGGTGATGCCCGACCACTCCCGCCGCCGGAAGATCAGCAGCAGGATCGGGCCGAGGGTCTTGGTCAGCTCCTCGATGAACGGCGCGACCAGCACCGCGGTCAGACCGGCGGGCAGTCCCTGGTCGTCGAACCAGTTGGCGGCCGTCTCGTTCACCAGCAACGAGATCGAGGTGGAGACGAAGGCACCCCACGCGAAGCAGAAGACGAGGTATTTCAACGGCTCCGGCTCGTACCGGTCGAGCCAGAGAAAGCAGGCCACCAGCACCGGGACCGGCAGGATCGCGGCGGCCGTACCGACCAGCAACGCCTCCCCGCCGAGACTGGCACCGAGCGTGAAGATGATGAAGATCGCGCTGGCCGCGATCACCAGGATCACCCCGGCCAGCACCAGCGCCCGCCGCCAGCGGAACCGGCGACGCGGCATGCCGGGCGTACCGGGGCCACCGGGTGGCGCGCCGGGCACGGGAGGCGACGGCGGCAGGTATCCGCCGGACGGGGTGTCGGCCATGCGGTCAGCGTAGTCATGCCGAGCCCACCCGGCCCGGCGCATCGGCACACCGCCCCCGGCTCAGCCGACCGGGGGTGCGGTGGGCGCCTTGGCGGCCGGTTCCGGGCCGGACGGCGCACCCGGCCGGTCCAGCTCACCGAAGGACTGCCGGACCAGCCGGTTCGCCTCCTCCTGGCTGATCCCCGACGCCACCATCAGGTCGCTGGCGGTGGTACGCACCTGGGCCACCACCACGCTGCCGGAGAACCCGACCCCCTCGGCGTACGCCCGGCCGGCCTCGCTGACCGCGCGCAGCGACCGTTCCCGGGCCTGCTCGGGCTCCTCGCCCTGGGCGAACTCCTTCTTGAGCAGACGGACCGACTCGGCGAGGTGTGCGATCGCGTCCGGCATCGGCCCCGGGACCGGTTCGTCGTCCTCGACGAGGGTGACGGCCCGCCGGATCAGCGTGCCGCTGTTGCGCATCGCCCGGTCGATCGGCTCGGCCGCCTCCGCATAGTGGGTCAGTTCGCTGCGCCGGTGCCAGCGTGCCGGGGAGAGCAGGGCGGTCTCCTTCGCCCCCTCGATCGCCTCGCTGAGTGCGGACAGTTCCTCCTTGTTGTTCCGCAGCCGGTCCAGCGCCTCCTGGATCCGGTCGCGGTCCCGGTCGCGCAGGCCGTCGGCGGCGTTGTCGAGTTGCTCGGCGAGCAGGTCCAGGGCCGGCCGGGCGGCGCGGTTGAGCACCCGTAGCGGGTTGAGCGGCAGCAGGACGGCGGTGACCAGCAACGCGATGCTGCCGCCGACGAGCGCGTCGATGAACCGGGGGATCTCCAGGTCCTCGACGGAGGGGCTGAGCGTCGCGATCAGCACCGCGGTGGCCGCCGCCTGGATGACGATGGCGACGCTGCCACCGGCGAAGATGGTGAGCAGGATCGCCGAGGTGACGATCAACGCGAGCTGCCACGGACCGGTGCCCAGGAAATAGACCAGCAGGTCGCCGACGAACACCCCGACACCCACCCCGATGATCAGCTCGGCGGTCCGGCGGAACCGCTGGCCCACCGAGACGGCGAGGGTGCCGACCGCCGAGATCGGGGCGAAGACCGGCTGCGGGTTGCCCAGCAGTTCGTGCGCGGCCACCCAGGCCAGCCCGGCCGCGAGACCCGCCTGGAGGGCCAGGGCGAGCGACATCCGGACCCGGTGCAGGCGGTCCTTGAGGGTGGCCTTGCCCCGGTGGTGCAGTTGCGCCACCGTCTCCGCGATCCGCTGGGTGTCCACGTCCGACAGGCCGTCCCGCATGCGGTTGCCGCGTAGCAGGGTGAATCGTCGGTCCCGGGCCACCGCCATGGCCGCGACTACCCGCCGCACGTCGGGACATTCCTCGCCGACCGGGTGCATCCTCCCGTCGGGTGACGGTCCGCCCGTCCCGGAACACTGCCGGACGCGACGCCCGCCGGAGGCGGTTCGGGCCGGGCCGGCACGGATCCGGAACCGCCGCGACGCGGACTCCCGGCCGGTGCGGCAGACTCGTCCGGGTGACGGGGTTGACGCACCGGTGGCGCGCTGCCGCCCTCTCGGCGGGCGCGACCCGGCCGACGGCGGTGGACGACGCCGGGGCCGAGCTGGTCGCCCGGTGGCAGGAGCCGCACCGCCACTACCACACCCTCGACCACCTGACCACCGTGCTCGACGTCGTCGACCGGTACGCACCCGCCGCGCACCAGCCCGATCTGGTCCGGCTCGCCGCCTGGTGCCACGACGCGGTGTACGACCCCCGGGCGCCCGGCGACCGCAACGAACGTGACAGCGCGGCGCTCGCGGAGGTCCTGCTCACCCGGGTCGGGCTGCCCGCCGCCGAGGTGGCCGAGGTCGGCCGGTTGGTCCTGCTCACCGCCGGGCACGCGGTGGACCCGGCGGACGCCGACGGCGTACTGCTCTGCGACGCCGACCTGGCGGTGCTGGCCGCACCCGAGCCGGAGTACGACAGGTACGCGGCGGCGATCCGGCGGGAGTACGCCCACGTGCCGGAGCCGGACTACCGGGTCGGTCGGGCCCGGGTGCTCTCCGGGCTGATCGCCCTGCCCGCGCTGTTCCGGTCAGCTCCGCTGGCCGACGCCGGACAGGCGCGGGCCCGGGCCAACCTGACCCGCGAGCTGGCCGCCCTCACCGGCCGGGACCCGGGCGGCGAGGTGTTTGGGGCGACGTAGGCCGGTGGCCCGCAGGAGCCGGGCGATCTCGCGACTCGGCACCACCTGCGCGCCGAGCCAGACCGCCATCGCGAAGCGTTCCGCCGGGATGTCGTAGTGGTCCCGGTCGAAGCCACGCCGGGGAGCGCCCAGCGCCTCGGCGAAGGCGTGCAGCTCGGCGACGGAGACGTCACTGATCAGGTGGGACCAGAGTCGGCCCCGTGCCGGCCAGGCCGGCCGGTCCACGTAGATCACGGCAGCCACGGTACCCGGCACGGCCCCGAGGTTGATGATCACCATCGGCCGGTCGTAGCCTCGGCCCCATGGCCAGCCTCCTCGACGACCTCCGCGCCGCGCTCGGCCCGGACGCGGTCCTCACCGACCCGGACCTGCTGCGCGGGCACGAGCGGGACGAGGCCGACCTGTGCGCGTCCGGCACCCCACTGGCGGTCGTCCGGCCGCGCAGCACCGAGGAGGTGGCCGCCGTGGTCCGGGCGGCCGGGCGGCACGGCGTACCCGTGGTGCCGCAGGGCGCGCGGACCGGTCTGGCCGGTGCGGCGAACGCCGTCGCGGGCGCGGTGGTGTTGAGCACGGTGGCGATGGACACCATCCTGGAGATCGACCCGGTGAGTCGGATCGCGGTGGTCCAGCCCGGCGTGGTCAACGCGGCGCTCAGCGCCGCCGTGGCCGAGCAGGGCCTGTGGTATCCGCCGGACCCGGGTTCCTGGGAGTCGTCCACGATCGGCGGCAACGTCGCCACCAACGCGGGCGGGATGTGCTGCGTCAAGTACGGCGTCACCACCGAGTACGTGCTCGGCCTGGAGGTGGTGCTCGCCTCCGGTGAGGTGCTGCGCACCGGCCGGCGTACCGCCAAGGGGGTCGCCGGGTACGACCTCACCCGGCTCTTCGTCGGCTCCGAGGGCACCCTCGGGGTGGTCACCGAGGTGACCGTGGCGCTGCGGCCCGCTCCGGCGGAGTCGTTGACGATGGTGGCGGTCTTCGGCTCCACCGCCGAGGCGGGCGACGCGGTGGCCCGGATCGCCGCCCGTGGCCTCTCCCCCAGCCTGCTCGAACTGCTCGACCGCACCCACCTGGTGGCGATCGAGGCGTACCGGCCGATGGGGTTGCGCACCGACGCCGAGGCGCTGCTGCTGGCCGCCGCCGACACCGGTCCCCGCGCCGCCGAGGACCTCGCCGAGCTGGCCGCCGTCTGCACGGCGGCCGGTGCCGCCGAGGTGTACGCGGCCACCGACGCGGTGGAGGCCGCCGCCCTCCTGCAGGCCCGACGCCTGGCGCACCCGGCGATGGAGAAGTACGCCTCGGACACGTATCCGGACGGCAACGGTGGGCTGATCATCGACGACGTGGCGGTACCCCGGGCGGCGTTGGCCGCGCTGCTCGACGGGGTCGCCCGGATCGCCGCCGAGTGCCGGGTGCCGATCGGTGTGGTCGGTCACGCCGGTGACGGCAACATGCACCCCAACATCGTGGTCGACCGGGCCGATCCGGCCAGTCTGGAGCGGGGCCGCCGGGCCTTCGACGAGATCATGCGACTCGGCCTGGCACTCGGCGGCACCTGCACCGGCGAGCACGGCGTCGGGCTGCTCAAGCGGGAGTGGCTGGCCCGCGAGATCGGGCCGGTGGGCGTCCGGGTGCATCAGGCGATCAAGGACGCACTCGACCCGGCCGGGCTGCTCAACCCCGGCAAGGTGCTCTGATCCGGGCCGTCCGGGGGCGGGGTGTTTCTGACGGGCCGCCTCAGCCGACCATCTCGGCCGGGGTGTTCTGGGTGAGCAGCAGCAGGATCTCCTCGGCCACCTCGGGTCGTTCCTCGCCGGGGCAGTCCTGCGAGGTGATCAGGCCCGCCGAGGTGAGCAGGCTGGACGTCAACGCGCCGACGCAGGTGACCCGGTAACCCCGGGCCTCGTCGGTCTCCCGGGCCAGCCTCGGATCGGCGAGCAACTGCTGCAACCGCTCGCGGAGTTCCTCGTTGAGTGTGCCGGTCGAGGTGACGCCGTCGCCGGCACAGTCGATGCACTCCCAGCGGCCGTCGGGGGTCACGTTCAGGGTGCGCAGCGGCCCGTCGCTGCCGAGGTTCTGCAACAGGCTGACCCGCCCCTGGCCGCTGGTCGCGGCGCCGCCGGAACCCGGCTGGTCGGCGGCCGGTCCGCTCACCGACGTCTCCGGTTCGGCGCGCTGGCCGAACGGGGCGCATCCGCTCAGGGCGACCACCACCAGGGCGGTGACGGGCAGGGACAGCAGCCGTGACCAGGGTTGCGCTATCACGCGCGGAACTTACCTTACCGTAGGTAGGACACGGAACCGTCCGGACGGACATCCACCGGCAGCGATATCCAGAATGGACCTGGTCAGCGCGGCAGCCCCGCCGCCCCGTCGTCGGCACCACGGTCCGCCGGATAGCCGCGCACGTCCGGCGCACCCAGCCGGGCGGCGTCCGCCGTCGCGTCGTCCGGCATCAACTGCGACTGCCGCTCCGCCTCCACCCGTGCCCGGTAGTGCGTCACCTCACGCTCCCGCCGTGCCTCGTCCCAGCCCAGCACCGCACCCATCAACTCGGCCGCGTGTCCGGCCGACTCCAGCCCCCGGTGCGTGGTCTCGAAGGAGACCCGGGTACGCCGGGTGAGCACGTCCTCCAGGTGCAGCGCGCCCTCGGCACGGGCCGCGTAGGTCACCTCCGCCGCGAGGTACTCCGGCGCACCGGCCAGCGGAGACGCCTGCAACGGGTCGGCGTCGATCAGGGCGAGCAGGTCCAGGGCCAGGCTGCCGTAACGCTCCAGCAGGTGCTCGACCACACCGACCGGCACCCCGTGCCGGCGGGCCAGGTCGGCCCGGTCCCGCCACATCGACGCGTACCCGTCCGCGCCGAGCAACGGCAGGTCGGCGGTGCGCGAGGGACGTGCCCCGAGCCGGTGCGCGGCCCGGTCGACCACGTCCGAGGCCATCACCCGGTACGTCGTGTACTTGCCGCCGGCCACCAGCAACAACCCGAGCATCGGCTCGATGACGGCGTGCTCCCGGGACAGCTTCGAGGTGGAGTCGGCCTCGCCGGCCAGCAACGGGCGCAGCCCGGCGTAGACGCCCTCGATGTCGGCCGTGGTGAGCGGCCGGTCCAGCACGGTGTTCACCTGTTGTAGCAGATAGTCGATGTCGCTGGCGGAGGCCGCCGGATGCGAGCGGTCCAACTGCCAGTCGGTGTCCGTGGTGCCGATGATCCAGTGCCCGCCCCACGGGATCACGAACAACACGCTCCGGGCGGTACGCAGGATCAGCCCGGTCTCACCGGTGATCGCCGAGCGGGGCACCACCAGGTGCACCCCCTTGGACGCCCGGACCCGGATGCCACGTCGCAACCCGACGTCGTCGAGCATCCGTGACATGTCGTCGGTCCACACGCCGGTGGCGGCGATCACGGTGCGGGCGCGTACCTCGAACTCGCCCTCCGGGGACCCGGCGGGCGACTCCAGGTCACGGACCCGCACCCCGGTCACCTCCCGGGCCTGCCGGATCAACCCGACCGCCCGGGTGCTGCTCACCACCGTCGCACCCAGGCTCGCCGCGGTCCGGGCCAGCGTCACCACCAGGCGGGCGTCGTCCACCTGACCGTCGTAGTAGCGGATCGCGCCGGCCAGTCCCTCGGTCCGCAGGCTCGGGAAGACCCTGCGGGCGCCCTCGCGGCTGAGGTGCCGGTGCAACGGCATGCCCCGGCCACCGCCGAAGAGACCCGCGAAGGCGTCGTACGCGGCCACCCCGGCGCCGTAGTAGGCCCGCCGCAGCACCCGGGCCGGAAGATCGCGTACGCCCTGCCCGGCGGGAAGCGGCACCAGGATCGGCACCGGACGCACCAGGTGCGGCGCCAGCCGGGTGGCCAGCAGACCCCGCTCGGTGAGCGCCTCGTGCACCAGGTGGAACTCCAACTGCTCCAGGTAGCGCAGGCCGCCGTGGATCAGTTTGCTGGACCGGCTGGACGTGCCGGCCGCGAAGTCGCGGGCCTCGACCAGGGCCACCTTCAGCCCCCGGGAGGCCGCGTCGACGGCGGCACCGGCACCGGTCACACCACCGCCGATGACCAGAACGTCGAAGCGCTCGGCCCGTAGCCGACGCAGGTCGTCGGCCCGGCGGGCGGGCGAGAGCTGGCCGGCAACGGATCGCAAGACGTGGGGATCGCGCACCCGTCCACGGTAGCCGCAGCGATCACCTGGTGGCATGCCACGGCCGCCGGGGACGACCGGTGGAGGCCGGACCGTAGGGTGTGCGGATGCGTGACGATCACTTGACGTCCGGTGACGCCGGGAGCCCCTGGGCCGTTGTCGCGGCGGTGCTGGTCGGCGGGGCGACAGTCACCATCGCCCTGTTGACACAGGCCGGTGGCTGGCTGGTCGACCAGGTGCTGCTGCTCAGCGGGCTGGACCGGTTCGTGCCGCTCTGGCCGCTGGCCGCACTGTTCACCGTGCTCCTGATCGGTGCCGCCACGCTGCCGCTGGCCCTGGTCCCCCGCTCGACGACGATCCGCGCCGCCGGCCGGGGCTGGCTGGTCGGGGCGCTCGCGATGGGCGTGCTCGGGCTGCTGCGGACGATCCCCCCGGTGCACCACGAGGCGTACCTGGCCGCGCTGGCCGTGACCGCCGCGCTGCTGGCGCTGCTCGCCCACCGGCTCTCCCCCCGTCTGGCCCCCGCTCCCCGCCCGGCCCGTCCCGGTCCACTCCCGCCGCCCGGGTGGCACACCACACCGCCGGGTTGGCCCACGACGCCGCCAGGTCCGACCGGGGCGGGGCCGGAGTCGTTCGGCGAGCAGGCCGTCCCCGCGCCGGGCGGCGATCGGGCCGAGCCGGTGGGTGATCCGCCGGGCACGGCCGGACCCGACCCGGCCGCTCCCCCGGCTTCCCGGCCGACCCCGGTGACCCTGCTCGGCATCGCGGGCGGGCTGGTCCTGCTGATGCCCTGGGTCCGGTTCGGCGCGCTCGGCGGGCTGCTGGAGACGGTGCTGGCCGGGCTGGCCGCCGCCGCCGTGGGCGCGCTGGCCGCCGAACTGCTGGACGCCCGCTTCTGGGGCCACCACGAGGTCGGCGAGCCACCCCGACCGGCCCGGCTGGTGCTGCTCGGCGGGCTGGTCGCCGGCGTGGTGCTGCTGCTGGTCGGCGCCGGTACCGGTCAGTCGGGTGCCCAGTTGCCGCTGCTGCTGACCCTGCCACCGGCCGCCTTCGCGCTGGCCGCGCTGCGGGCCCTGGCCCGGCGTGCCGACCGGCGGCACGGTCGCCTCCCCACCGCCTGGCTGGTCGGGCTGGGCGTGTTCGGTCCGCTGGCCTTCACCGACCCGGAGGAGGTCACCCTGCTCCTGTCGGGCAGCCGGGACATCCCGTTCTGGGTGGCCGTCACCACCGGCGCCGGGCTCCTCGTCGCGCTGCTGCTGTCGACCGCGTACGCGGTGGTGCTGGCCCGGCCCTCGGCGCGCCCGCCGCGCCGGGCCACCGCCTGGACGACCGCCGTGGTGATGCTGCTGACGGTCGGCGTCGGTGGCGTCGTCGCCGGCCAGCCCGGGCTGCACGGGGAACGGTTGTTCGTGGTGCTGCGTGAGCAGGCCGATCTGACCGGTCTGCCCGCCGGGGCGGGGAAGGCAGGTCGGGACGCCCGCGCCGAGGAGGTCTACCGGCGTCTGGTCGACACCGCCGAGCGGACCCAGGCCGATTTGCGCCGGGACCTGCGCCGGCTACGGCTGGACCACACCGCCTACTACCTGGTCAACGCGATCGAGGTGGACGGCGGGCCGGTGACGCGAGCCTGGTTGTCGACCCGACCCGAGGTGGCGAAGGTCCTGGTCAGCCAGCGGCTGCGTCCGCTACCGGTGCCGGACGGTACGACGCGCGGCGACGCGTCCGCGCCGACCGGCCCACCCTGGAACATCACCATGATCGGTGCGGACCGCGTCTGGTCCGAGCTGGCGGTGACCGGCGCCGGGGTGACGGTGGGGAGTTCGGACTCCGGAGTGGACGGTGGACATCCGACCCTCGCCCCGGGTTTCCGGGGCGGTGACGACTCGTGGTTCGACCCCTGGAACGACACCCGTACGCCGACCGACCGCAGCGGGCACGGCACCCACACGGCGGGCAGCGCCGTCGGGCGGGGTGGTATCGGTGTGGCACCGGGGGCGCAATGGGTGGGCTGCGTGAACCTCGACCGCAACCTGGGCAGCCCCGCCGCGTACCTGGACTGCCTCCAGTTCATGCTGGCGCCCTTCCCGCCCGGCGGCGACCCGTTCGCGCAGGGGCGCCCGGCCCGGGCCCCGGAGATCCTGACCAACTCGTGGGGCTGCCCACCGATCGAGGGCTGCGACCCCCGGGTGCTGCTGCCGGCCGTCGACGCGCTGGAGGCCGCCGGGATCCTGGTGGTGGCCGCCGCCGGCAACACCGGCCCGTACTGCCGGTCCATCCAGGACCCGCCGGCCCCGTACCCGGACGTGCTGACGGTCGGTGCGGTGGACGAGCGGCGGCGGGTCACCGACTTCTCGTCCCGGGGACCCGCCCCGTCGGGCGTGAACAAGCCGGACCTGGTGGCACCGGGGGCGGACGTCCTCTCCGCGATGCCCGGGGGCGGTTACGCCACGCTCGCCGGTACGTCGATGGCGACCCCGCAGGTGGCCGGCGTGGTGGCGTTGATGTGGTCGGCCAACCCGGACCTCGTCGGTGACCTGGACCGGACCCGGCGGATCCTGCGCGAGACGGCCACCCCGATCGACGCCCCGACCGGCTCCGGCAACTGCGGCGGTACGGCGAACGTGGCCGGCGCCGGGCTGGTCGACGCGTACGCCGCCGTCGAGGCCGCCCGGGACTGACGCCGGATCACGGACTGACACCGGACTCGATGTGATCTAGGGTCGGCTGCCATGGACGCGACCACCATCGCCGAGTTGACCGTCGAGCGGGCCGCCGAGGTGGTCGAGCTCTGTCGCCGGGCGCTCGACCTGCCGGAGGACGCGGCCGAGGCGGAACCGCTCGTGGCGACGCTCTGGCACCGGGCCGCCGTCGACCGGCCGGTGCGGGTGTTCGGCGCGTACCGGGGTGACGACCTGGTCGGGGTCCTGATCGGATCGCACTCCGGCGAGGCGGGGCACGTCGACCTGCTGGCCGTGCACCCGCGGGTACGCCGTCAGGGCGTGGCCCGGGCCCTGCTCGGGCACGCCGAACGGGCGCTGGCCGAGTCGGGCGCGGTCGAGATGGTGCTCGCCGGCAACCCGCCGTACTACGGCTGGCCCGGCATCGACGTCCGCTACACCCCGGCGATCTGTCTCGCGCTCGCCCTCGGCTACCGCCAGGACCGCACCGCGTGGAACATGACCGCCGACCTGTCGTCCGACTCGTCACCGGCGCTGCGCGCCACCGAGGCGGCCGAGGCCCGGCTGGCCGGGCAGGGCGTGACGGTACGCCGGGCCGAGCCGAGCGACCTGCCGGCGCTCACCACCTTCGCCCGTACCACCTTCGGCGGGGCGTGGGACGGCGAGCTGGCCGGTTCGGTGGGTCGCCCCGACGCCGGCTGCCATCTGGCCGAGCGCGACGGTGAGCTGCTCGGCTTCGCCGCGTACGGATCGTCCCGGCCGAGCTGGTTCGGGCCGATGGGCACCGTCCCCGCTGCCGAGGGGTCCGGCATCGGCGGCGTCCTGCTGCGACGCTGCCTGCGGGACCAGCGGACGGCCGGCATCGAGTTCGCGCAGATCGGCTGGGTCGGTCCGGTGCCCTTCTACTCGCGCAGCGCGGGTGCCCGGATCGAGCAGGTCTTCTTCCTGTACCGCAGGGCGCTCGGCAGCCCGAACGAGTCAACCGGCGCATAGGCGCCGATACCACCGTTCACCCTCCCCGGTCATCGACGCCCCCTACGGTTTTGCGTAGAGGAGGCAGCCATGACCACGGATGACGAGCAGACCCGGGACACCCTGGCGGTGCCCTTGGTCGCGGTTCCCGAACTCCCGGCCCAACTGCCGATCGACCGGCTGGACTACGGCGACGCCGAGCAGTTGGCGGAGATGACCGGTGCAGCCGAACCACCCGAGGAGCCGCTCATCCTGGTCGACGAACCGGCACCGCACCGCCCACCGTACGACCGGGCGCAGCAGCGGCGCGACGAGCGGCCGCTACCGACATAGGAAAAGGGCGGACCGCTGACGCGGCCCGCCCTTTCCGGCGTGTGGAGCTGGACTCAGAAGTCCATGTCCCCGCCACCCGGACCAGCCGGGGCGGCCGGGGTCTTCTCCGGCTTGTCCGCCACGACGGCCTCGGTGGTGAGGAACAGCGCGGCGATCGACGCGGCGTTCTGCAGCGCCGAGCGGGTCACCTTGGCCGGGTCGATGATGCCCGCGGCCAGCAGGTCCACGTACTCACCCGACGCGGCGTTCAGGCCGTGACCGGCGTCGAGGTTGCGGACGCGCTCGACGACGACGCCACCCTCCAGGCCGGCGTTGACGGCGATCTGCCGCAGCGGGGCGTCCAGCGCGATCTTGACGATCTGCGCGCCGGTCGCCTCGTCGCCGGCCAGGTCCAGCTTGTCGAAGGCGGTCTTGCCGGCCTGCACCAGCGCGACACCACCACCCGGGACGATGCCCTCCTCGACGGCGGCCTTGGCGTTGCGGACGGCGTCCTCGATGCGGTGCTTGCGCTCCTTGAGCTCGACCTCGGTGGCCGCGCCGACCTTGATCACCGCAACACCGCCGGCCAGCTTGGCCAGGCGCTCCTGCAGCTTCTCCCGGTCGTAGTCGGAGTCGCTCTTGTCGATCTCGGCCCGGATCTGGTTCACCCGGCCCTGGATCTGCTCGGCGTCACCGGCACCGTCGACGATGGTGGTCTCGTCCTTGGTCACCACGACCTTGCGGGCGCGGCCCAGCATGTCGAGACCGGCGGCGTCCAGCTTGAGGCCGACCTCCTCGCTGATGACCTGACCACCGGTGAGGATGGCGATGTCGGTCAGCATGGCCTTGCGGCGGTCACCGAAGCCCGGCGCCTTGACGGCGACCGACTTGAAGGTGCCCCGGACCTTGTTGACCACCAGGGTGGCCAGGGCCTCGCCCTCCAGGTCCTCGGCGATAATCAGCAGCGGCTTGCCGCCCTGCATGACCTTCTCCAGGATCGGGAGCAGGTCCTTGACCGACGAGATCTTGCTGTTGGCGATCAGGATGTACGGGTCGTCGAAGACGGCCTCCATACGCTCCGGGTCGGTCATGAAGTAGGCCGAGATGTAGCCCTTGTCGAAGCGCATACCCTCGGTGAGCTCCAGCTCCAGCCCGAAGGTGTTGCTCTCCTCGACGGTGATGACGCCTTCCTTGCCCACCTTGTCCATCGCCTCGGCGATGATCTCACCGACGGTGTTGTCACCGGCGGAGATGGAGGCGGTGGAGGCGATCTGCTCCTTGGTCTCGACGTCCTTGGCGAGCTTCAGCAGCTCCTCCGAGACGCTGGCCACGGCGGACTCGATGCCACGCTTCAGGGCCATCGGGTTGGCACCGGCAGCCACGTTGCGCAGACCCTCGCGAACGAGAGCCTGGGCCAGGACGGTCGCCGTCGTCGTGCCGTCACCGGCGACGTCGTCGGTCTTCTTGGCGACCTCCTTGACCAGCTCGGCGCCGATCTTCTCGTACGGGTCCTCGAGCTCGATCTCCTTGGCGATGCTCACACCATCGTTGGTGATGGTGGGGGCACCCCACTTCTTCTCGAGCACGACGTTGCGGCCCTTGGGGCCGAGGGTCACCTTCACGGCGTCGGCGAGCTGGTTCATGCCCCGCTCGAGGCCGCGGCGAGCCTCTTCGTCGAACGCGATCATCTTGGCCATACGGCGTTGTCCTCCTGGACACTCACGGACCAGCCGGGGTGTGCCCCGGACGGGCCGTCTGGTGTACGCACCTTGGGACGTCGCCACCTGGCGACGGCGACGTCTCCTCGGCCGGGCCGGATAGCCCGCGACGACCGGCCACTGCCCCGCCCGAGGTGATCCCCCGGGTGCGACGGTGGCCCCACCGTCCCGACCAACTGGCACTCACGCCATGCGAGTGCCAATGACTTGTTTAGCACTCTGCCCTGCCGAGTGCAAGCACGACCGCCGTGATCAGCCGAGTTCATGGGCCAGTTGGGCGTCGTTCACCGGCCCCTCGTGTCCCCGCTGCTCGGCGTACGTGACGACCAGCCCGACCAACTGGGCAAGCTGGCCCGGCAGGGTGAGCAGCGCCGCCAGCACCGTCACTACGACCGTGCCCGCCGTCACAGTCCGGGTCTCCATCGGGCCGGTGCCGATCAGCAGCAGGCCCACCTGCTCGATCGCAGCCGCGACCAACGACACGGCGATCACCGCGCCGATCACCAGCGCCAACCGGCCGAGCAGCAGGCCCAGGCGCTGCCGCAGCATCTGGTGCGAGCGGCCGATCGGGTTGTCCCGCTCGAACAGGTAGACCGGGCCGACCATGGCCAGCGCGAACACCGCGTAGATGCCGGGCAGGAAGCAGAGGCAGAGGCCGAACAGCACGATCATGCCGAACAGCAGGGTCCATCCCCAGAGCCCGAGCGCCCGCCGGACCCCGTAGCGCATGGCCGCGCCCAGGTCGACCGGCGTACCGGCCGCCTGCCGGGCGATCACCCAGGTCCCGGCCGCCCAGCCCACACACTGCACCAGGCTCGCGATCAGACCCGCCCCGAAGAGGCTGCCCACCCACACGAGGCTGTCGGCCCAGAATCCGGAGGGCAGCGCGCTGCTGTCGTCGGCAAGCTGCTCCTCCCAGCGCGCGGTGGGGTCGATCACCAGCGCGAGCACCGCCAGCACCACCGCCGGCAGCACCTGGGTCAGCAGGACGATTGGCAGCAGGAGCGACCAGCCCCGGCGGAGCGCGCCGACACAGCGCGCGTACCAACCACCTACACCGGCACCGGGCGGATTCACCAACGGGCTGGCCGGGTCGAGGCCGTACCCCGGTTGCGGGTACCCACCGTAGGGCGACGTCGGATATGGCTGGCCCGGGTAGGGCACCGGCCCCCCGACCTGACCCGGGTACGGCTGACCGGGATAGGGCTGGCCCGGATAGGGGGCGGTCGGGTCGACCGGTGGCCGCCCGTCACCCCGATCGGGCTCGTTCGCCGGCGGGGTCGGCTCGTTCGCCGGCGAAGGCCGGGCCGGCTCGTCGGGGGACGAGGACGGACCCGCCGGGGGCGGCTGGTCGGACATGGACGCTCCTCAGCGATGGCTGGATCGGCCCATGATCTTCCCTGGTCGGCCCCGGCGCCGCTGCCCTGCACCGGCCACGATCCCATAACCCCACCCGAGGATCAGCCGGCGAGGTGGACGCGGCGGGTGACTCAGATGGCGCGGACCCGCTCGGCCTGCGGGCCCTTCTGGCCCTGGCCGATCTCGAACTCCACCCGCTGGCCGTCGTCCAGCGCCTTGTAGCCGTCCATCTCGATCGCGGAGAAGTGAACGAAGACGTCCTGCCCGCCGTCGACGGCGATGAAGCCGTAACCCTTTTCGGCGTTGAACCACTTCACGGTGCCCTGTGCCACGGTGTTGTCCTCACTCTGCGCGGCGTACCACAACTCCGGGCACCGGCACGCCGAACACCCGGAGACCACCGGTTTCAGCGATCCGCGACGACCCCGAAAAACGGTGACCGAAATCGCACGGTACACGAGGCGTGACGACCGCGCACGACCACAAATCGGGCATATTCCGACTGACGGCATCGCCGTACGTCATTGTGGTAAGCATGCCGACATGACCAGCGCGCTCGACGAGACCAGCACCCTGCGGGCGGACGTCCGTCGGGTCGAGCCGGCGGACGCCGCCCGGATGCGGGCCCTCCGTCTGGAGATGCTCGCCGACGCCCCGCTGGCCTTCCTGGAGACGATCGCGGAGGCCGCCGCGCGCCCGCACGCCGAGTACGCCGCCCGCGTCGCCCAGGTCTCGGCCGGCACCCACACCGCCCAGTTCGTGGCGGACCCCGGTGGCCGACTGGTCGGGCACGCAGGTGGCGTCGCCCATCCCACGGAACTCGCGGTCACCGTGGTCTACGCGGTCTACGTCACCCCGACGTGGCGCGGCACGGGCCTGCTCGCATCCCTGATCGATGCGGTCGGCGCCTGGTCACGGGAGTGCGGGCGGCAGGAGCTGATGCTCGAAGTCGTGGTGGGCAACGACCGTGCCTACCGCGCCTACCAGCGGATCGGCTTCGCCGACACCGGCGTACGGGTGCCGCACCCGACCGTCCCCGCCCTCCGCGAACTCCAGATGCGCCGCCGGGCGTAGTAGGTGTGGGTGGGGGTTTCCGGGCAGCCCACCCTGCTCCGGGCGGTCAGGCTTGATCCCTCCGCAGGGTGGGCTGCCCGGAAACCCGACGTGGTCCGGCTGGTCGGGTGGGCCTGCCCTCGGATCGGACCGACCCACTCCCCTCGCCCTGCTCGGTAGCGACGGTCGCGGGCTGGCCAGGGTGTCCGGCGGATGCGGCGGGTGCCAGGTCTCCCGCGCCGCCTTTGCTCTGCTTCAACCCACGCAACGAACAGGGCGATTCGTTCCTCCTGGCAAATGCCGCACTGGCAAAGCCATGACAATTGACCAGAACCGGTGCGTTCTCCCGAAAGTATTGCGTGGAGTGAAGCAGAGCAAAGGCGGCAAGGCGCAGTACCGCCGCCCACCGTCCGCCTCCGCCCCACCCCGCCCCGAACCGCCCCGAGCCGAACCGCCCAAGCTCAACTCAGCTCAACTCAGCTCATGCTCCAACGGTGACCCAGCAGGGTTCCGGGGCAGCCTGACCCGCGCAGGGATCAAGCCTGACCGCCCGGAGCGGGTCAGGCTGCCCCGGAACCCCCACCGTGAGAAGACCCGAACCCCCCACCGTGAGCAGCAGACCTAGGCGTGCCGCCGACTCTGCACGATGCGGAAACGGTTGGCGACGTACGCCCCGTCGGTGAGTGCCGAGTTGGCCGCCGCGTTCGCCCCGCTGCCGTGGAAGTCGGAGAACGCCGCCGACTGGTTCACGAAGACGCCGCCGGTGAGGTTGCCGGACAGGTGCACTCCGACCTCGATCGCGGCGTTCTCGGCGGCGTCCAGCACCGCCTCGTCGGTGGAGTAGACGGCTGCCGTGAGCGCGCCCTTCTCCCCCACGGTCGCCCGGAGGATGTCCAGGCTGTGCGTGGTGGAGTCGGTGGCGATGGCGAAGGAGATGGGTCCGAACCACTCCCGCGAGTAGGTCGCGGTGTCGCCGGCGTCCAGCTTGACGACGGTGGGCGTACGGACCACCGCGTCCGGGAACGACGGGTGCGTGACGGTACGCGACTCCAGCACCGGCGTACCGACCTTGGTGACCTCGTCGAGGCGGTCCAGGACGCCGTCGTTGACGATGGCGCCGGTCAGCTCGACCCCACGCGCCGGGTCGGCGGTGAGCTTGCCGACGGCGGCGGCGATCCCGGCGGCCACCTCGTCGAAGCTCTTGTGTCCCTGGTCGGTGTCGATGCCGTCGCGGGGAATGAGGATGTTCTGCGAGGTGGTGCACATCTGGCCGCTGTAGAGCGTCAGGGTGAACCCGAGGTTGCGGCACATGCCGGCGAAGTCGTCGGTGGAGTCGACCACCACCGTGTTGAGTCCGGCCTTCTCGGTGTAGACCGCCGCCTGGCGGGCGTTGGCCTCCAGCCAGTCGCCGTACTCGGTGGAACCGGTGAAGTCCACGATCTTGACGGCCGGGTGCAGGGCCAGGGTCGAGGCCAGCTTCTCGCCGGGCGCCTCCGGGGCGAGCAGGACCAGGTTCGGGTCGAAACCGGCCTCGGCGAGCACCTGCCGGGCGTAGCGCACCGTCACGGCCAGCGGGAGTACGGCGCGCGGGTGCGGCTTGACGACCACCGGGTTGCCGGTGACCAGCGACGCGAACAAGCCCGGGTAGGAGTTCCAGGTCGGGAACGTGTTGCAGCCGATGACCAGGGCGACTCCTCGCGGCACCACATGGAACGTCTTGGTCATCCGCAGCGGGTCGCCCTTACCGGCGGCCTTCTCCCAGGCGGCGGTCCCCGGGTGGCGGGTCATCTCCGCGTACGCGTAGGCGACGGCCTCCAGCGCCCGGTCGAGCGCGTGCGCGCCGCCGGCCTGGAAGGCCATCACGAATGCCTGCCCGCTGGTGAACTGCACCGCGTTGGCCAGTTCGAAGACGTTCTTGTGCAGCCGGTCGAGGATCTCCAGGCAGACCCCGACCCGCGCCTGCGGACCGGCGTCCCGCCACGCGGGCAGCGCCGTGGACGCGGCGGCGACGAGCTGTTCGGCGGTGGCGTGCGGGTAGCGGACGTCCAGCGGGACGCCGAAGGGGCTGGTCTCGGTGGCTACCTGGTCGCCGTCGCCCGGCTGGTCGAGCGGGAAGTCTCCACCCAGGTACGCCTCGAATGCGGCCTTGCCGTCGGCGGCTGCGGTCTCGCCGTACACCCGGGGGCTGGGTGATTCCGGGTAGGCGGACCAGTACCCGCGCTCCGTGATCGCGGTCAGCGCGCGGTCGAGGGTCTCGGCGTGCCTGTCGTACAGGGGGTGCGGGGTCTCCGTCATGCCCGCCATCATGCAACAGGAAGCCCCGCGATCAGTAGGGGCGTGTCACAGCTCAGACGTCGAGTTGCCAGTTGCTCCAGCGATCCATCACCCGGAAACCGAGCTGCTCGTTGATCGTGATCATGTGATCGTTGCTGTCCGCGTTGAAGGTGTCGATCACCTGGATCGCGGGTTCGTGGGCGAGCAGGTGACGAAGGTTCTCGATCTTCGTGAGCAGGCCGAGGCGGCGGCCCCGGTGCTCCGGGTCGACGATGGTGATCTGTTGGAAGGCGTGCCAGTCGGCGGTCGGTGACATGTCGAGCAGGGTCCAGGCGACCAGCCGACCGGACTCCTGATGCCGTACGCCCGCGTGGTAGCGCCGTTTGCCGCGCGCTTCGAGCGCCCGCTCGGTGCCGCGTACCCGCTCCGCGTCGACCTGCTCGGGCTCCCATGCCAGGTCACCCATGGGCGCGTCGGCCAGCAGCCGCCCGTCCAGGTACGCGACGTCGGCGATCAGATCGTCCGGCGTACCCCCGCGCCAGAACAGCACCTCGTAGCCGGTGGCCCGGGATCGTGCGTCGGCCAGCAGCGCGTCCAGGGCGGCCTGGTCCAGTTCGGCGACGTGCAGTCGCCGTCGTACGTCGGCCAGGGCGTCGACCGCGCCGACGGTGGCGGCGAACCGGGCGGCCGGGGCGGGGTGGTCGGGATCGTCGCGCAGGTGCGCCCGGCTCAACGCACTGACCCGTTTCCGCCCGCGTTCGCGCAGTACGCGCAGGCCGCGCTCGAACAGCGCCCGACCGACTCCCCGGCTGCGATGGTCCGGGTGCACGACCAACTCGCCGGAGGCGTTCTCGGTGTTGTCGAGTTGCGGCAGGTCGAGCAGCAGGTAGCCGGCCGGGGTGCCGTCGACGTGGGCCAGCAGGGCGAGGGTCTCGGTGCCCGGCATCGGCTGGTGGAACAGCGAGGTGAACCGCTGCCGACTGAACGGGGGGTAGTCCGGCAGGTCGGTCGCGGTGTAGTCGGCACCGATCCGGTACGCCTGTTCGATGGCCGACTCGTCGTCGGGACCGAAGGAGGTGATGGTGATGGCCATCTCCGCAGCCTGCGGGACGACCGACGAAGGGGCCAGCGATTATTCGCCGGCCCCTTCGGAAAGCTTGGTCGGGAGGGACGATCGCACAACGCCTCCGGCGCTGGGTCGTAAAGACTGAAAGTCTACGGCGAAACGCCCTCCCGCACGAAGCATCTTGCGCCGCCCGGTTCCTGCCGTCAAGTACTCGACGGCGTGTTTTCCGCACTCACCGCTAAAAGCCCGTTACCCGGCGGATCGGTCGGCGTGCAACATGCCACTTCGGGCGACGGGCTCGCGGCGTGTCTCAGCCGAGCAGGCCGGCGTCGCGGGCGGCCCGCAGCGACGGCTTGATCCGGTGGGTCGGCCCGACCTCGCCCGCGACCGCGTCGAGCGTCTTGAGCCCCTCACCGGTGTTGTAGACCACCGTCTCCGCGGTCGGGTCCAGCTTTCCGGACTCGACCAGCTTGCGCAGCACCGCGACGGTCACCCCGCCCGCCGTCTCGGCGAAGACCCCGGTGGTACGCGCCAGCAGCCGCACGGCGGCACGGATCTCGTCGTCGTCGGCGTAGTCCATCCAGCCGCCGGTCCGGCGTACCGCCTCCAGGGCGTACAGACCGGCCGCCGGGTCGCCGATGTTGAGCGACTTGGCGATCCCGGTCGGCTTGACCGGGGTGATGGTGTCACCGCCGCCGTGCAGGGCGGTGGCGATCGGGTTGCATCCGGCCGACTGGGCGCCGAAGACCTTCCACCCGCCGGCCGGCGCCTCGACCAGGCCGATCTCGACCAGTTCGCTGAACGCCTTGTCGACCTTGGTGAGCAGCTCACCGGAGGCCATCGGGATGACCACCTGGGCCGGGATCCGCCAGCCGAGCTGCTCGGCGACCTCGTAGCCGAGCGTCTTGGAGCCCTCCGCGTAGTACGGCCGGACGTTGACGTTGACGAAGGCGGTGTCCTCGAACTCGTCGGTCTCCACCAGCTCGCCGCAAAGCCGGTTCACGTCGTCGTACGAACCGTCGATGGCCACCAGCTCGCCGCCGTAGACGGCGGTGGTCACGACCTTGCCCTGCTCCAGGTCGCTGGGGATGAACACCACCGACGGGGTGCCGGCGCGGGCCGCGTGGGCGGCGACGGAGTTGGCCAGGTTGCCGGTGGAGGCGCAGGCGAACCGGGCGAAGCCGAGCGCCCGGGCGGCGGTCAGCGCGACCGAGACGACCCGGTCCTTGAACGAGTGGGTGGGGTTGGCGCTGTCGTCCTTGATCCAGAGCGGGCCGGTGATGCCCAGCTCGGCGGCGAGCTGGTCGGCGGCGACCAGCGGCGTGAAACCGGGGTCCAGGGTGACCCGGGTGGCCGGGTCCTGGCCGGCGGGGAGCAGCGCCGCGTAGCGCCAGATGTTCTGCGGGCCCGCCTCGATCTGCTCACGGGTCACGGTGGCGAGGGCCGCCGGGTCGTAGTCGACCTCCAGCGGGCCGAAACACTCGTAACAGGCGTGCTGCGCGGCCAACGGGTAGCGGGCGGAACAGGCGCGGCAGACCAGGGCGCGGGCGGGGCTGGCGGTGGTGTCGATCCCGGTAGGGGCGAGCGTCGACGTCATGTCCGAGTCCTCTCATCTTCCCCCACATCGCACCCTGCGGCGGGGACGGAATTGGCACCTGCCCCACGGGACGCTCAGCGATGAGCGCGCGGGGTGGTTGCCGGGGCGTCTTCGGGCCGTATCCCTCAGCCCCTCTGGATGAGGTATTCAGTTGTGCCGCCGAGTCTAGGCAATCCCGCCGCGCTCGTCAGCGTTCGATCTCAGCCTGTGAGCGATTCCTCACCGCCGCCACCACCCGCGCAAGCGCGTCGACCCTGGATCGGGCAGCCCCGGCAGCGCCGGGGTGACCTGGTCCAGGGTCGCGCACGAGCGTCGGTCGGTCACCGCACCGGCCGGGTCAGGCCGGTACGGACCTGCGTTCGGCCGCCTTCAGGTCCAGTGCGGCACCGTTGCGCTGGCGCAGCAGGTTGTCCAGCGCCCAGCTACCCGGGCCGAGCACCGCGATCAGCAGGAACGACCAGCAGAACAGCACCGACAGCTCGCCGTGGTTGCGCAGCGGCAGCAGCGCCTCGGGCTGGTGGACGACGAAGTAGGCGTAGGCCATCGAGCCCGACGCCACCAGTGCCGCCGGTCGGGTGAAGAGACCGAGGAGCACGAGGGCACCGCAGACGGCCTGGATCAGCGCGGCCCACCAGCCCGGCCAGGTGCCGAGCGGGACGGGTTCACCGCTCCCCCGGGCACCGCCGAAGACGCCGAACAGAGACGACAACCCGTGGCAGAGAAACAGCAGGCCGATGACCATGCGGAACAGGGACAGGGCCGGCCCGCCGAACCGGTCAGTACGCATTCCGGAACCTCCATTGTGGATGGACGAGGGCAACCAGAATGCGGGACTGATAAATATTTGTCGATGCAATCTCTTCCTTTGGGAACGCTCCCACATCGATGGTAGCGACTGGAACTCCCGAGGGAACCCCCCTCGGCGAAGATCATTTCGATCACCCTCCGTAACGACTCCCTGTACACCCTGGACATCTGACGGCAACAAGTCGCGGTCATCCGATCCGGGGCCGCGCGCCCACCCGGGTCCGGAAGCGGCCACCGTCGTCCCACCAGCCGGTACGCGGGGCGGTCCCCGACCGACCGGGAGGCCGTCCCGAAGCGCCCACCTCGCCACCCCGACTGCCCGCCGAACGATCGAGGACCGTGATGCGACGATGGGCCGATGCGAGAAATCCACGGGGGATCGATGCCGGATACGACCACGAGACGCGGCGACGGAGGCCGGGCCTACCGGCGTCCTCGGCTCGTCGCGCTGCTGACCGCCTTCGCGCTGCTCGCCGGCTGCGCACCGACCGACGCGTCCGGCAACGTCCCGGGTGACGGACCGACGGAGCAGGCCGACCCGGCCACGAGCCCGACCACGGCCGGCCCGGACGCGCCGGAGGTCTGCCCCGAATCGGGGGTACGGATCCGCTACCTCGGCGTCAGCGCGGCCATGGGGCTCCGGGCGATGGGCGTGGAGCTGGTCAACTGCGGCGACCGCCCGTACAAGCTGCGCGGCTATCCGGCGCTGCGTCTGTTCGACGGCGAGGGGGCACCGATCACCGTCCGGGTGGTCGAGGGGGCGGCCGGAATCGCCTCGGGCTTCGACGACCCACCCCGGCCGCTGGTGCTGGCACCGGGCGCCACGGCCGGAGCGGCCGTGATCTGGCGCAACCTGGTCGACGATCCGACCGTGGTCGCCACCGACGCCGCGCGGGTGGAGATCGCGGCGGCCAAGGGGCAGCCGGGGCAGGAACTCGACATGGAGGGGCCGATCGACCTCGGCAACACCGACCGGATCGGAGTCAGCGCCTGGAAGAAGCGGACGGGCCCGACGCCGACGCCCACCGAGTCGGCGGACGACGGCGTCGACGCCGCACTCAGCTGGTGATGTCCTTGCGGGTGAAGCGCCAGAAGGCGAGCCCCCAGAAGAGGGTGGCGTAGCAGATCGCCGAGACGGCGCCCCGGACGATGTCGTCGGTCTGCACCGGCGTGGAGAGCAACCCCAGCCAGGCGGTGCTGTAGTGGGTCGGCAGGAACGACCGGATCGCGCCGAGCGCGGTGATCTGGTCCAGGATGCTGGAGAGGATCCACAGCAGCACCGCACCACCCACCGCGCCCAGCGCGGCATCGGTGACCACCGAGAGCAGGAACGCCAGACCGGCGACGACCAGCAGGACGACCGCCAGGTAGCCGAGCACCGCGAGCAGGCGGAGCAAACCCTCGCCGGGTTCGAGCTGTGCGGCGACCGTGCTGCGCAGCGGCGACCAGCCGTACCGCAGGGTGCCGATCAGCAGGGCCGTACCGGCGAGCAGCACCAGCGCGAACGCCGAGTAGGCGAGCGCCACCAGCAGCTTCACCGTCAACAGCCGGGCCCGGGGCACCGGCACCGCCAACAGGTAACGCAGGCTGCCCCAGCTCGCCTCGCTGGCCACCGTGTCGCCGCAGAACAGCGCCACCACCACGACCAGCAGGAACGAGGCGGAGACGAAGATGGTGAACAGGGTGAAGTTCAGTCCGCCGGAGGTGGCGAACGAGACGAGGCTGCCGAACTCGCCCCGGCCGCTGTCGTCGTCACCCGAGTCGAACTGGAAGGCGATCAGGATGATCAACGGCAGCAGCACCATGAAACCGAGCGCCAACTGGGTACGCCGCCGCGCCGCCTGACGGCGGAACTCGGCGCCGAACGGCAACGTCCTCGACGGCCGGTAGCCGGCGGCGGCACCCGACGGAGCCACCCCGGACTCCTCCCGCGTCGGCTGCACGGTCGATCCCGCCATCACCGGTCCCCGCTTCCCCGAGAGTTCTCGCCCACCAGGGCGAGGAACGCGTCCTCCAGGCGGCGCCGGGGCACCACCCGGTCCACTCCGATACCGGCCCGTACCAACTCGGCGACCACCTCGCTGCGCGCGGTGCCGTTGGTGTCCACCACCAGGTGCCCATCGGCGTCGTCCAGCACCCGTACGCCACCGAGGTCGTTGAGCACGTCCCGGGCCGCGGTCGGGTCGCTCACCTCGAACAGCACGCTGGGCGAGTCACCGACGATGTCCTCCACCGGCCCGGAGGCCACGATCCGGCCCTTGTTGACCACCACGGCGTGGGTGCAGGTCTGCTCCACCTCGGCGAGCAGGTGACTGGAGACCAGCACCGCGCGCCCGTCGGTGGCGTACCGCTGAAGCACCCGGCGCATCTCGGCGATCTGTGGCGGGTCCAGCCCGTCGGTCGGCTCGTCGAGCACCAGCAGCTCGGGCAGGCCGAGCATGGCCTGGGCGATGGCCAACCGTTGCCGCATTCCGTGGCTGTACTTGCGGACCCGCCGGTGCACCGACGAGCCCAGACCGGCGATCTCCAGCGCCTGCTCGAAGTGCGCGTCGGCCTCCGGCCGTCCGGTCGCCCGCCAGTACGCCCTGAGGTTCTCCAGGCCGGAGAGGTGCGGCAGGAATCCGGGCCCCTCGACGAGCGCGCCGATCCGGGAGAGCACCGGCGAGCCCGGCACCAGCCGGTGCCCGAAGACGTAGATCTCCCCGGCGGTCGGCTGGGTCAGCCCCATCAGCACCCGCAGGGTGGTGGTCTTGCCGGCGCCGTTGGGCCCGAGCAGGCCGACCACCTGACCGGGGTGCACCTCGAAGTCCACCTCGGAGACGGCCACGAAGCCGTCGGCGTACTCCTTGCGCAAGTGGCGCACGGCCAACGGGGTGTCCGCGTACTCGGGATGGATCGAGGTGTCCTGGCGGCGGTGCCGCAGGCGCAGCACGGCCACGAGCACGACGAGCCCGATCACGATCGCGGCGATCAGCCCGACCAGTACCCAGCGCCAGAGCGCCGCCTCGGTGGGGATCGGGTCGCTGTCGACCGTCGGCAGGCTGACCGGTGTGTCACCGACCGCGACCGTGTACACGGCCGGCTCGATCGGGGTCGTGTAGGCCTGGTCCGAGGTGGCCACCACCAGCCGGAGCCGGTGCCCGGCCTCCACCCGGTGCACGATCGCCGGCAGGGTCACGGTGACCGGCGCGGCGGCGTCGACGGTGGCCGGCAGACCGCTGAGCCGGATCGGCGCGATGAGTCCGCTGGGCAGGGTGGCCGCCCCCTCCGGGTCGACCACGTAGAGCTTGGCGAAGAGGACCGCCTCGCCGCTGCTCGACGCGGCGCGCACCGACACGGTGGGCGCGCCGACGATGTCGACCGCCTCGGTCAACGGCTCGGACTCGAACCGGGCGTGCTGCCCGGGTATGTCACCGGCCACCCCACTGAGCAGTGAGCTCAACGAGCCGGCGAACGGCACCGAGGAGATCGCGGCGGGGTTGCCGCCGGGCGGGTTGGCCACCGGCTGGGGCGGCCCGGCCACGGTCACCTCGCGGCGGGCGTCGCCGCCGAGACCGGGGTAGTCGTCGGTGCGGTAGCCGGTGGCGACCAGCCCCCGGTCCATCGCGTCGAAGCCGGCGATCCGGGAGAAGGTGAAGGTGTCGCCGGGCGCGTCCCCGGTTCCCGCGACGTAGTGGTCGAGCCACTGCGCGGTCAGGAACTTCACCCGGTCGGAGTCGGTCTGCGGGCCGGAGCCGCCGTCGTGGCCGCCGGTGAACCAGGCGACCCGCACCGGGGTGCCGTTGGCGGCGATGCCCCGGGCGTTGGCGTCGGCCTCGCCGAGCGGGAAGAGGGTGTCCGCCGCGCCCTGGACCAGCAGGGTGGGTGCCTCGATCCGGTCCAGTACGCCGGCCGGGCTGGACCGGCGCAGCAGGTCGACGGCGGCCTGGTCGGCCTGACCGGTGGCGGCGATGCGCAGGTACGCGGCGCAGACGTCGGAGGCGAAGCGGCCGCAGGAGGGGTCGGGCAGGCCGCCGGCCATCGGGGCGCCCGGCGCGGTGCCCGGTCCCTGGCCCGGCGCGGGGCTGGGCGGCCCGGCGTCCGGCGCGCCCTCCGGCGACTCGGCGCCGGTGCCGGAGATCCCGGCCGGTCCGGAGCCGGCGGCACCGCCGCCACCGAAGAAGATGCCGGCCCAGCCGGACTTGAACACTCCGGCGGTCGGTTCCCCTCCGGTGCTCTCCGGCAGGAAGGAGCGGGACAGGTCGTTCCAGGTGATCATCGGGACGATCGCGTCCACCCGCTGGTCCTGGGCGGCGAGCAACAACGCCAGCGCGCCGCCGTAGGAGCCGCCGACCACGCCGACCCGGGGGTCGCCGGTCGCGTCGGTCCGGATCTCCGGGCGGTCGGCCAGCCAGTCCAGCAGTCGTTGCGCGTCGCGGACCTCGTGGTCGGGGCTGTCCAGGTGGATCTGGCCACCACTGCGGCCGAAGCCCCGGGCGGTCCAGGTCAACACCGCGTAGCCCCGGTCGGCGAGGTCCTCGGCGTCGGTGCGGACCGAGTTCTTGGTGCCGCCGAACCCGTGCGCGAGCAGCACCGCGGGCACCTTCTGGTCGGCGGCGGCCTCGCGCGGCAGGTACAGCGTGGTGTCCAGGTCGACGGGCTCGTCGCCGTTCGGCCCGGACCGCACGGTGAGCATCGCGGACTCGGTCCGGAAGCTCGGCCGCTCCGGCCACACCGCCCAGACGACGACCGCCGCGAGCAGAGCGACGGCCACTGACACGGCGACGGCCCAGCGGCTGGTGGGCAGGGCACGGCGGATCCGCGCGGCCGAGAACGGCGATCTCATGCGGCACACGGTACGGCGCGCAACCTGAGTGGTAGCTGAGATCCGCCGTACGTCCGTCCTACTCGGCCGATCGTCATCCGCAAGAGGTCGACCGCACATCCTCCGCAGGCGAACCTTTGGGATGAGTTCGCATCATGGAAATTAATGCCTTTCACTGGAAAATACGCGTAACCACGACGTACCTCCACGGAAAGAGCCACCCACCGTAGTCAATCAGTTAATCCTCCGTCACATCGCTCGAAGTGACGCAAACCTGACCCGGAGAGACCGATACAGACAGTCCCGGTTCGATTAGTTTTCCGGTCCGGCGCACGGGACCGGCTCCTTGACGCCATCCCCCGATCGTTGCGCCACCCGGAGGAGTAACCATGACCGTTCCCGCTTCGCGGGTCCGTCGCCGGCCCCCGACACCGGGCCGCTTGTTGCCGCTGCTACTCGCCACCGCGCTGCTGCTGCCGGTGGCGTTCCTCGTCGTACGGGCCCACCAGTACATCGACGCCGACCGGGAGGCCCTCAAGCAGGAGCGGTTGGGCGTGGAGTACCTGCGCGCCCTCGGACCGGTGACCGAGGCGCTGGTGGACGCGCAGAGCGCCGCCGTGGCCGACCGCCAACCACCCCGGGAGAACCTCCAGAAGGCCGTCGAGCGGGCCGCCGCCGTCGACGCCCGCATCGGTGCCGAGCTGAGCACCAGCGAACGGTGGGCCGGGATCCGGGCCAAGCTGGAGGCGCTGCCCGAGCGATCGCTCGACCCGGAGGCGGCCTTTGGCGCGTACCGGGAGGTCACGGACCTGCTGCTGGCCCTGCACGGCAAGGTGCGCGAGACCTCCGGCCTGATCCGGGACTCCGGCGCCGCCTCGTACTTCCTCCAGGACGGCGTCGGCGAGGAGATGCCGGAGGCGACGGTGGCCGGCGGGCGGCTCGTCGACATGGCCGTCCTGGCCGCGCAGCGGCCCGTCGCCGACCGGGTACGCACCCTGAGCGAGCTGGCGACCCTGCGGCTCGCCGCGCTGCAACCCGCCAACGACCTGGTGAACAACCTGCGCGCGGTGGTGGACAGCTCGGCCAGCGCCGACCTGGGCGCGAGCGTACTCACGCCGTTCGACGCCTACCAGCGGGCGACCGAGGCGATGGCGGTCCACTCCCAGCCGGACAACCGGACCGGCACGATCAACCTGGTCCGGCTGACCAGTGCGCGGGACGACGCCCAGCGGGCCGCCACGCAGCTCCAGCCGATCCTGCTCGACGAGATCGACCGGCTGCTGGTGGAACGGATCGACCAGCTCGACCGGGACGACCTGCTGACCATGGTCGCGGGCGGCGTGGCCGGTCTGCTGCTGATCGCCCTGGCGGTGACCGGATGGCTGTCCCGTTCGAGGGACACCACCGGTCGACCGCATGCCACCGACGCCGCAGCCGGGGACCCGGAGCAGCCCGTCGACGACCGGTGGGAGCCCGCTCGTCCGCCGGGCGACCGCGCGCTCCAGCCGGTCGGACACGGCCACGACCCGGATCGGTGGAGGCCCTTCGATGCTGCTCGATAGGCTCCGGATCCGGGGCAAACTCGCCCTGTTGGTGCTCATTCCCCTGCTCTGCATGCTCGGGCTGACGTTTCCGGTGGTATGGGAGCGCGCCGGGGTCGCCCAGCGGGCCGGCGACATCGAGAGCACCGTCAAGGTCGCCAGCCGGATCGGCACCCTGCTCCAGCACCTCCAGCGGGAGCGGATGCTCGCCATCGGTCTGCTGCTGCGGCAGGTCGAGCGCACCGATCTGGTGCAGGAGATCGCGGAGGTGGACGACCTGATCGTCGACCTGCGCACCGAGTTGGCCGACGACCTGTCCCCCGACGTGTCGACCGCGCTCGACGGGGTCCGGCAACTCGCCCCGGTACGCACCGCCACGCTGGCCGGACAGGCCAGCCCGGACCAGGTCATCGGCGCGTACGGGCCGGTCCACCTCAAGCTGATCGACTCGTTGCGGCTGCCGTACGACGTGGACACCCGCACCTCGGCCGGACGGCAGGTGCTGGCGCTGGACGGGATCCTGCGCAAGAGCGAGGGGCTCGGCAGTGGTGCCGCCCTGCTGGTGCTGGTCGCGGCCAAGCCCAGCCCACAGCTCGCCACCGTCTTCGTGGCCAACATGGCCACCCTCCAGTCGGAGACCAACCAGTTGCTCGGCCTGATCACGCCCGAGCAACTGGCGCTGATGGACGTCGAGCAGGCCGCCCTGGACGCCCGGACCGGGCCGGGCTTCCTGGACCAGAGCTCGCTGGACCCGGTGGGCGCGGTGTCGCAGACGCCCGTCGAGGTCCTCTATCCGACCATCTCCTCCCTGATCACGCTGGGTCAGTTCGTGGAGAAGAAGCTGGTCGCCGACGTGACCGCCGAGGTGCGGGCGGACCGGCAGAACGCGATCGCCGAGGCGTACTGGGTGGCCGCCCTGGTGCTGCTGATCCTGGTCGTGGTGGTGCTGCTCGCCCTCGCCATCGGCCGGACCGTCGCCCGGCCGCTCACCCGGCTCACCCGCTCCGCCGACCGGGTCGCCCGGGTCGCCGAGTCCGAACTGGTGCGGGTCGCCGACGACGAGACCGACGCCGCCCAGCCGATCCGGCTCGACCGGGTCGACGTCCGTGCCCGGGACGAGATCGGTGACCTGGCCCGCGCCTTCGAGCGGGTGCAGAGCACCGCCGCCCTGCTGGTGGAACGCCAGGTGGCCAGCCGGCGCAACGTGGCCCAGATGTTCGGGCACGTCGGCCGACGTACGCAGAACCTGGTCGGTCGGCAGATCGCGCTGATCGACCGGCTGGAGCAGCAGGAGGCCGACCAGGGACGGCTGGAGAGCCTGTACCGCCTCGACCACATCTCCAGCCGGCTGCGGCGTAACGCGGGGAACCTGGTGGTGCTCTCCGGCGCGACGGGCGACGTCACCCACGTCGCGCCGGTCCCGCTGGCCGACGCGGTCCGCCTCGCGCTCGGTGAGATCGAGGACTACACCCGGGTCGACGTCGCGGTCCCGGCCGAGGTGTCGGCGGCCCCGGCGATCATCGGTGACCTGGTGCTGGCGCTGGCCGAGCTGATGGAGAACGCCACCGTCTTCTCCCCGCCGCACACCCGTGTGGTGGTCGGCGGTGAGATCACCGACGACGGCGCCCGGCTGACCGTGGTCGACCACGGGATCGGCATGACCGAGGCGCGGCTGGCCGCCGAGAACGTCCGGCTCACCCGCCGGGAACGGCTCGACCTCGCCCCGACCGAGGTGCTCGGACTCTTCGTGGTGGGTCGACTGGCGCGCCGGCACGGCTGGGGCGTCGGCCTGTCCGCGACGCCGGGCGGTGGCGTCACCGCCACCCTGCTGATCCCCCGGTCGTCGCTGGTCTTCGGCACCGGCGGGGCGACACCCACCGCCCGGGCCAGCGTGCCCGTCGCGCTGCCGACCCGGCACCAGCCCGAGCCCGGCATCCCGATGTCGCCGCCGGTGCCGACGCTGGACGGCCCGGCCCCGGCCGAGCCGGTCCACGTCGGCGCGGGCGGTCCGACCCACCTGCCGGCCGAGGCCGCCGCATTGCCCGGCTTCGACCAGAAGCTGCTCAGCCGGGCCACCGAGAGCATGGAGGTGGGTGCGTCCTGGGACGCCTTCGCCACCGCTCCGGGCGCCGTCGAACCGGACGGCACCGTCACGCCGGACCGACCGGCCGACGGCGACACCGCCGTACCGACCGGGAGAGGGCCGGCACCGGCGGAGACCCCGCCGCCCGCTCCGACCGGTCCGGTGCCCGGCATCCGGCAGCGGGTGCCCGGCGCCAGCCTGTCCAGGAGCGCACCCCGGGTGGGTCCGGTGGACGCCACCCGCGCCGACCCGGTCGCCGCCCGCGCCCTCGTCGAGCAGTTCGAGTCGGGCGTACGGCGGGCCGAGCAGAGCCGGGCGGCGGCACTTCCGCAGCCGGTCGAGCCCGCGCCCTCCGGCGCACCCACCCAACTGAGTCGGCGGGTGCCGGGCGCGAACCTGATCGCCACCACGCCCCGCCAGACGATGGCGCAGAACCCCGGCGACCCGGCCGAGGTCCGCGATCTCCTCAACGCGTTCGAGACCGGCGTCGCCCGGGCTCTGCGCGATGTCCGTCCCGACCACAGCGACGAAGAAGGAACGCCACTTTGACCAGCCCGCACGTACACGAGAACCTCGACCACCAGAGCCACCCGGCCGGGGACCTCAGCCCCGAGGCCCGCACGTTCAACTGGCTCCTGGACACCTTCACCTCGAGCACGGCAGGGGTGCTGGAGGCGATCGCCGTCTCGTCGGACGGGTTGCTGATGGCCATGTCCGCGATCAAGGACCGGTCCAACGCGGAGCGGCTCGCCGCAGTGGTCTCCGGCATGACCAGCCTGGCCGGCGGCGCCGCCAGCTGGTACGCGTTGGGCGGGCTGAACCGGGTCGTGGTGGACATGGCCGAGGGCTACCTGCTCATCAGCGCGATCAGCAGCGGCTCGGTGCTCGGTGTGGTCGCCGACCGGTCGGCCAACCTCGGCACCGTCGCGTACGAGATGACCCTCTTCGCCGGTCGGGCCGGAAGCGCGCTCACCCCGCGCCTGATCGCCGAACTCAAGAACTCCGTTCAGCAATGAACCCCGACGCCGCCGGTGCGGAACAGGAGCCGGTGTTCCGGATCCGGCCCTACCTGCGTGAGCCCTCCTCGGTCGGCGACGCCGCCCCGGTGGACGCACCGGCGGCGGTCGGATCGGCGGCGGCGTCGGTCGTCGGATCGGAACCCGAGGCGGCCGGTCCGACCGGACTCCGCCCGTTCGTGCTCACGGCCGGGCGGGTGGCCGGCGCCGACCCGTCGATCGGCCTGGAGACCCAGGTGACCGCCCGGCCCGGCCCCGAGCCGTGGACCAGTGTGACCGCGCGGCTGACCCCGGAACTCCAGGCGATCGTGGCACTCTGCGGCGACCCGATCTCGGTCGCCGAGATCTCCGCCAAGACCCGGTTGCACTTCGGTGTGACCCGGGTCCTGGTGGGCGACCTGCGGGCCGCCGGCCACCTGGACGTACACGTCAACGACGCCGACGACGCCCTCGACCCCGACGTCATCCTGCGAGTGATTGATGGACTTCGTGCAATCTCCTGACTGGCCGGTCGCCCCGCAGGGCGCGCTCGCCGCCAACAGCGCCACGGCCCGCTACGGCGGCTCCGCGCCGGTCCCCCCGTCGGTGGGACGGGCCACCCCGCCGCCGCCCCCCGCACCGGTTGCTTCGCCACCGCCGTACCGGCCGCCCGCGGCGACCGGCGGAAGGGGTGCGCACCGCCGGACCCCGCCGATCCCGGTCAAGATCCTGGTGGCCGGGGGCTTCGGGGTGGGTAAGACGACCACCGTGGGTGCCATCTCGGAGATCGTGCCGCTGACCACCGAGGCGGAGATGACGATCGCCGGTATCGGGGTCGACGACCCCGGCCAGCGCTCGGACAAGACCACGACCACCGTGGCGATGGACTTCGGCTGCGTCACCATCGACCGCAGCCTGAAGCTCTACCTGTTCGGCACGCCCGGCCAGGCCCGCTTCGGCTTCATGTGGGACGACCTGGCCCGGGGCGCGCTCGGCGCGCTGGTGGTGGTGGACAGCGCCCGGCTGGACGACTGCTACCCGGCGATCGACTTCTTCGAGCGGGCCGGCCTACCGTTCGTGGTCGGGGTGAACGCCTTCGACGGGCAGCTGGCGCACGACCTCAACGCGATCCGGTGGGCCCTGGCCATCGGTGAGCACGTACCTCTGGTGCAGTTCGACGCCCGGGACCGGCTCTCCGTGCGGGACGCCCTGCTGGTCGTCCTCGATCGGGCGTTGGACCGGGCGATCCGGGACAAGCGGGCCTGAGCCGACCGGCTCACGGCCGCTCGTGGGAAGGGGTGAGGCGGATGAGGGGCGGACTGGACGAGACACTGGCCCGGATGCGTCGGCGCGAGGAGGCGCTGCGCCGCCGGTCCACGGATCCGTCGACCGACGACCAGCCCGATCCGGGGCCGGACGCGCCGTCCGGTGCGGCGGCGAGCCGGACGGACAGCCGGAACGCGGGACCCGGCTGGACGGGTGCGCCGGAACGCGTACCCGGGACGTCTCCGCGGCAGGTCGCGGAGGAGGTGGCCGAGGCGTTGCGCGCCGTGGTCGCGGCCCGTCCGGGCACCAGCGTCACCGCCCGGGTCGACCACGACGGCACCGCGTACGACCTGCGGGTGGCCTGGATCGGCCAGGAGGTCGTGGTCAGCGGGCAGCCCGCCACGCCGCCGCCGGCCTGGCCGGTACCGATCAGCGACGCGACCGGCTGGTCCGACGCTCCGGAAGCACCGCAGCCGGACCCGGCGGCCCGGCTGGCCGAGCTGATCCGTCGTGACCCGTCGCTGCTCACCGGTGAGGATCAGCCGGGCTGATCGCACGAGGGATGACCGGGCCGGTTAGGGTCGCTCGGGTGGGCGAACCCGAGTTGACCCTGATCGCCAGTCTGCGTCCGGCCGCGCTGGACGCCCGGCGTGGCATCGTCCGGCTGCACCCCGAGGCGCTCACCGCGCTCGCGCTGCGGCCAGGCGATCCGGTCCGGTTGACCGGCAGGCGGGTGACCGCCGGCATCGCCGCCGAGGCCGAACCGGGCTCCGGTGCCGGCCTGCTGCACGCCGACGACCTGACGCTGGGCAACCTCGGCGTCCGCGACGGCGGGGAGGTCACGGTGCGCCCGGCACCCGTCACCGCCGCCCGCCGGGTGCTGCTCTCCGGCCCGGCCCAGATCGTCGCGGTGGTCTCCCCGGAGATGCTGCGACTGGCGTTGCTCGGCAAGGTGGTCACCGCCGGGGACGACGTCTCCCTGCTGCCCCAGGACGTCCTCCCGGACGCGTCGACGCGCACGCTGGTGGAGGCGGCCCGACGCAGCCTCTCCACCCGGGTCGGCTACGCCTGGACCAGCACGCTCCTCCGCGTCGTCGACGCCGACCCGGCCCCGGGGGCGCTGGTCACCATGGACACCCTGGTCGGGTGGGAGCACGGCCCGGAGACCCGGGGAGAGACCGACGCCCGCAGGTCGGCGACCGCCGTCTCCGCCGGGCTCGGGCGACCGACCGGTGGGCGTACGACGGTGGGCGCTGACCGGCACACCGACGCGGACGCGGAGACCGGTGCCGAGGTCTGGGCCGACAGCGAGGTGCACCAGGAGCACCTTCCGTCGGTGGACGAGCTGCCCGGCCTGCGGTCCCAGGCGGAGGAGCTGACCGAACTGCTGGACCTGGGCTTCCACCACGGTGAGGTGCTCGGCCGACTCGGCACCACCGTCGCGCTCGGCGTACTCGTCGCCGGTCCGGCCGGCTCCGGGAAGTCCGCGCTGGTCCGGGCGGTGGCCGCGCAGGTCGGTGCCAGGGTGCACCAGCTCTGGGCGCCCGAGGTCGCGGCGCTGACCAACTCCTCGGCCGCGGCCCGGCTCCGGGCGGTGACCGCCGAGGTGGTCGCCGGAGGCCCGGCCGTGCTGTTGGTCTCGGACGTGGAGGCGCTGGCCCCGGCGGACAGTCCCGGCCCGGTCGCGACCGTGTTCCGGCAGTGCCTGGCCGAGGTCGTCCGGGCCGGCTCGGCGGTGGTCTGCACCACGGGCCGACCGGAGGCCGTGGACCCGGCGCTCCGCGCCCCGGACCTGCTCTCGCTGCGGATCGACGTCCCGCTGCCGGACGCCGCCCTGCGCCGGGAACAGCTCACCGTGCTGACCCGCCCGGTGCCGCTCGCCGAGGACGTACGGCTCGACGAGGTCGCCGGGCGTACCCCCGGGTTCGTCGCCGCCGACCTGGCCGCGCTGGTGCGGGAGGCCGGCGTGCGCGCGGCCCTGCGGCAGAAGTCGGTGGAGAACCCGACCGTCGCGATGGCCGACTTCACCGCCGCGTTGGAGGTGGTACGGCCGACCACCATGGCCGCCTCCACGCTCGAACTGGCCCGGGTGACCCTCGACGACGTCGGTGACCTGGTCGAGGTCAAGCAGACGCTGACCGAGTCGGTGCTGTGGCCGCTGACCTACCCGGACACGTTCGCCCGCCTCGGCGTGCAGCCACCGCGCGGCGTCCTGCTCTACGGTCCGCCCGGCTGCGGCAAGACGTACCTGGTGACCGCGCTGGCCGGGTCCGGCCGGGCGAACGTGCTCTCGGTCAAGGGCGCCGAACTGCTGTCGAAGTGGGTCGGCGAGAGCGAACGCGCGGTCCGTGAACTGTTCCGGCGGGCCCGGGAAGCCGCGCCGACGCTGGTGTTCCTGGACGAGGTGGACGCCCTGGCCCCGGTACGCGGCCAGGCCAGCGACGGCGGCACCACCGACCGGGTGGTGGCCGCGCTGCTGACCGAGATGGACGGCGTCGAGTCACTGCGCAACGTGGTGGTGATCGGCGCGACGAACCGGCCCGACCTGATCGACCCGGCGCTGCTGCGGCCCGGACGGCTGGAACGGCTGGTCTACGTACCGCCGCCGGACGCCGAGGCGCGGACGGCGATCCTGCGGGCCGCGGCCCGCAACGTACCGCTCGCCGAGGACGTCGACCTGCCCTCGCTCGGCGCGGAGCTGGACGGCTTCTCCGCCGCCGACTGCGCGGCGCTGGTCCGGGAGGCGGCGCTGGCCGCGATGCGCGAGTCGCTGACCGCCGCCACGGTCACCGCCGACCACGTCGCCACCGCCCGATCCCGGGTACGCCCGTCCCTGGACCCCGACCAGGTCGCCTGGCTGGCCGCCTACGCCGACAAACGCAGCTGACCCCACCACGGGGGTGGGGTCAGGGGGCGGGGTTGAGGGCGATCTCGGCGTACACCCGGTCGCCGTCCTCGCGCAGTTTGGCGCCGCACCTCTCCAGCACGTACAGGGCACCGTGGTTGTCCGCCGTGGTGTCCGCGACCACGGTCCGCACTCCGACGTCCGGCGCGAGGTTCATCAGCTCGCACAGCGCCGCCCGCCCGATGCCCTGGCCCCGGGCGGACTGGCCCAGCCACATGCCCACCTCGACGGTGTCCGGGGCGTCCCGCCGGGTCATCCGGATCATGCCGACCACCTCACCGCCGGCCAGGATGGCGTACATGGCGGTGCGTGTGGGCCCGTCGAGCCCGCCGAAGCTGGCGCGGTGGAACTCCCGGAACGCCTCCCGCCGCGCGTGCGACCAGCCCGCCGGTGCCTCCACCGGCGGCATCACCTCGGCCGGTTCCGCCTCGGCCGCCGCTACGGAGAGCAACGGTTCGAGGTTCTTCTCGTCTACCGGCTCCAACCGGACCGCACCCGTCACGTGCCGCAGTCTCCCGCGCCCGACGCCGCAAGTCCACCCGGTCCGCGTCGACCGACCCCTCCGGCGGACGGGTTCGACCGGTCGGACCGGATTTCGTCCGACCTCACGCTCCGCTGTCGTCCGACCGAGTGAATTCGCAGTAGACGGCAGACGCGTCGTCGGCCGGCTTGTGCCGGCGCAGCCGGTCGGGGTGCTCCCGCTCGGCCGACCGGACCAGGTCGACGAGCGCGCCCGGACCGCCGGTGGACACCACGTCCAGCAGGCCGGCCCAGTCGAAGAGGCCGAACTCCTCGACGGCGGCGGAGGCCCCGTCGGTGAGCAGCACCGCGCGCCGCAGCGCCTCCGGGCCCCGCAAGGGCAGTGTGCCGACCACCGCCTGGTAGGCGGCGTCCGGATCGGCGGCGGCGGCCCAGTAACCGTGCGTACGGTTCATCCGCTCGCGCTGCGCGGTGACGGCGTGCCGGAAGCGGGTCGCCCGGTCCGTCGAGTCGGGCAGTGCGGTGGCGACGGCGCGCAACCGGGCCACCGAGGCGGCCAACCGGTCGTCGGTGACCACCCCGACCCGACCACCGATGTCGAGCACCAGGGGGCTGTCGCAGAGCACCAGGTAGTCGACCTGGTCACCACCGTCGCGCAGCAGGCACACCGTGCTCGACGGCGTTCCGGGGTGGTCGAGATCACACTGCCCGCCGTGGTCGGAGCGGACCGCCAGGATCGCCGCCGCCAGGTTGCTCACCAGCGTCGCCGCCGGGCGCGCCGCCTCGGCCAGCCCCAGTCGGGCGGCCAGGTGCCGGACGTACCACTGCGGCCCGTGTACGCAGCCGGTGTCGAAGCCCTCCGGCACGGTCGCCCCGTCCAGGACCCCGACCAGCGGGCCGAACCGGAACACCAGGTCCTCGTTGACCGCCCGGCCCGGTGGCGGGGCGGACGCGGAGCGTACCCGCATGGTCGGCGCGGCACCGACCGCCGGGCCCCGCCGACGTTCCTCGGAGACGGCCTCGGGCAGCCCCGCGTCCGTCCTCGGATACGTCACCTGTGCGGTACGCCCCGGTCGCGTCGGGCCTGATCCGGTCATCGTCGCCACCTCCGTGCCCCGGCTACCCGCCGCACGGTCCGACATTCTCCCCGGTCAGCGGCGCCTGTTGCGTGCGCGGGAAGCGCGCAGCCGGACCAGCCGGCCCACCAGCACCGGGTCTGCCGCCAGCGCGGCCGGGTTGTCCAGCAACGCGTTCAGCAACTGGTAGTAGCGGGTCGCGGAGAGCCCGAAACGGTCCCGGATGGCCTGTTCCTTCGCACCGGCGTGTCGCCACCACTGGCGTTCGAAGGCGAGGATCTCGCGGTCCCGGTCGGCGAGCCCCCCGGCGGGCGGAACGGCTGCCTCGGGGGCACTCTCCGCTGCGGCGTCCTCGGCGGTGTCCTCGGGTCCTTCGGGGCCGACGACACCCGCGTCCGGCGCCCGGGTCGACTCCACCTCGGGGGCGGACCGTGGCGGCGGCACCGTGACGGCGTCCGGACCGGTCTCCGCTGTCTCAGCGGCGTCGGCGGGCTGCATGGGGCTCCTCTGCGAGGGGCGGCCGGCACGAGCAGCGCCGACCGGGTCCACCAGCCTAACCAGGGGCATCTTCCGACGCATCGCGACGCGTACGCATCACCGCCACCACCGACCCGAGGGCGGTGGTGGCGGTGGCGTCCGCAGTCGGTCGAGTCAGTTGATGTCGCGGCGGCGCATCGCCCACATCGCCGCGCCGAGGAAGAGCACGACGCCGACCGTGAACAGCAGCGACGAGTGCTGCCAGGTGATCGCCAGCGTCGCCGGCTCACAGTTGCCCGTGTACGAGGCGTCGCAGGAGCGCCAGTCCTGGAGCTCGATCTCCTTGGTCATCCAGGCGTACGCGTAGGTGGGCAGCAGCCACGCGTCGAGGTACCGCACCTGGATCATGCTCAGCAGGACGGCGATCGCCATCTGACCGACCACCAGCACCCCGATCGCTCCGCCGAGCGCCATCGCGGTGTGCCGACCCAGCGACGCCAGGGCGAAGCCCACCGTCGCCGCCACCAGTGCCAGCACGATGCCGCGAAGCCCGGTGAGCAGGAACGACTGCCAGGCGCCGGAGGTCATCTGCTCGGTGCTGCCGCGCAGGTTGGCGACCAGCCACATGCTGCCGAACCAGGCCACCGTGGCGGGCAGCGCCAGGGCGAGCAGCCCGGTGAGCAGCGCGCCGAGCTTGGTCAGCAGCACGGTCAGCCGTTTCGGTCGCCAGAGCAGCAGGTTCATCATCCCGCCGGTGCTCCACTCGGCGCCCACGAAGGAGGCGCCGACCACGAACCCGATCAGGGCCAGGATCGCGGCGAGCGGGATCAGCATGTCGCCGAAGCTCTCGCGGAAGTCGAACGTCGAGGGCAGGAACCACTCCGCCTCGATGTCCTCACGTGCCGGCGGGCTGATCTCCGCGCAGTTGGTGGTGTAGAACTCCTCGCCCGTCGTCTTCGCCCGCTCGCAGGCGACGCGCTCCTGCTCGGCCCAGCGGACCTGCTCCTGGTACTGCCGGTCGGCGGACCGTTCCGCCGCGGCCCACTGGTCCGGGCCGATCTTCTGGTTGCTGACGAACATGCCGACCACGACGACGGCCAGCACCAGCAGGCCCCCCACCGCCATCCAGCGGGCGAAGCGTCGTTTGGCGAGCCGGCGCAGCTCGGTACGGAAGAGACTCACGCGCCCCAACCTCCTGCGGTGGGCGCGGACGGTGCCGCCCCATCGATTCGTACGGACTGGTCGACCTGCCGGTGCTGACCGGGGACCGGTGCGGTGGCGGTCAGTTCGAGGAAGACGCTCTCCAGGTCGACCGCGATCGGTGCGAGTTCGCTGACGTAGAGCCCCTGCTCGGCGAGGAGCCGGGTGACGGTGGCCGGCTTGTCCACCCCGGCGAGCATCAGGTGGTCGGCGTTCGTGGTGACCCGTACGCCCGCCTGGGTCAGCGCGGCGGCGGCGACCGGCAGGTCGGTCACGGCCTCCAGCCGGACCCGCACCCCGCCCGACGAGTGCTGCGCCAGCACCTCGTCGACCGGGCCGAAGGCGACCCGACGACCCAACGAGATGATGGTGACCGAGTCGCAGATGAGCTGGATCTCGCCGAGGATGTGGCTGGACAGCACCACCGTCATGCCGGATTCGGAGAGATTGCGCATCAGGGAGCGCATCTCCCGGATGCCGCCCGGGTCGAGGCCGTTGGCCGGCTCGTCCAGGATCAGCAGCCGTGGGTTCTTGAGCAGCGCCGAGGCGACCGCGAGCCGCTGCTTCATGCCGAGCGAGTACGTCTTGACCCGCTCCCCGGCCCGGTCGCGCAAGCCGACCAGTTCCAGCACCTCGTCGACCCGCTGCGCGGGCACGTCACCGGCGCCGGCCAGCAGCGACAGGGTGTCCTTGGCGCTGAAGTGCGGGAAGAACTGCGGGCTCTCCACGATCGCGCCGACCTGACCGGCGACCTGCGGCAGCGCTGCGGGCACCTCGTGCCCGAGGATCGCCATCCGGCCGCCGTCGGGCCGGATCAGGCCGAGCAGCGTACGCAGTGTGGTGGTCTTGCCCGACCCGTTGGGGCCGAGGAAGCCGTGCACCTGTCCCGCCTCGACGCGCATGTCGAAGCCGTCCAAGGCGTTGCGGGTGCCACGGCGTCGGCTCCGGTACGTCTTTCGTAGACCTTCGATTTCCAGGACAGCTGGCAAGCTGCACCTCCCCCGTTGGTGTGTGGGCGACGACGACACCATACGCGGTATGCAGCGGAAGGCAATACCCGGTATGCAGTGCCACGCCGGGGGTGTTGTTAGCAGGGGTCCCCTGCTCTACCGGAGGCGTTAGGAGGGGGCCCCTCCTTGCACGTCAGGCGCAGATGACGTGGACACCGGCGACGCGGAAGGCATCGACCACCTCGGGTGCCGCACCCGAGTCGGTGACCAGCGTCTCGACCCGTTCCACGGAGCAGATGCGGGCGAAGGCGTGACCGCCCAGTTTGGACGAGTCCGCGATGATCACGACCCGCTTGGCGCGGGCCACCATCAGGTTGTTCATCGCCGCCTCACCCTCGTGGTGGGCGGCGGCGCCGAGCTGCGGATCGATGGCGTCCACGCCGAGCAGCGCCACGTCGAGAGTGACCTCGCGCAGCAGCGCCCCACCCAACGGGCCGACCAGCTCGAACGACTTCGGCCGCACCACCCCGCCGGCCACCACGACCTTCATCCGGGACCGGACCAGCAGCTCGTTGGCGATGTTCAGGGCGTTGGTGACCACGGTCAGCTGCGCGCCCTCGGCATTGGTGTTGAGATCCGGGCGGACGGCCAGCGCCCGCGCCACCTCGGTGCTGGTGGTGCCGCCATTGAGGCCGACCACGGTGCCCGGGGACACCAGCGCGGCGGCGGCCGCGCCGATCCGCTGCTTCTCGGCGGAGTGCTTGGCGGTCTTGTAGCGCAGCGGCAGGTCGTACGAGACACCGTTGGCGACCGCACCACCCCGGGTACGCGTGATCATCTGCTGTTGGGCGAGCTGGTCGAAGTCGCGGCGGATGGTGGCCTGCGAGACGTCCAGGCGTTCGGCGGCCTCCTCGACGGTGACCCGACCGGAGTCGGTCAGCATTTCGAGCAGGGCGTTCCATCTCGCGTAGCGGTCCACCCCGGAGCCTCCGTCACTGCACGATCCGTGATTGGTTGCGTGCACAGTAGTGCGCGAAACTACGATGAGGCAAAACCTCTGGCTGCGCGTTCACCCCTGCGGTTGCCATTACCACCGCGTTTCGAGCAGAATGGCGCTCGAAAGATGCGGTTAACGAGCCGTATTGCGCAGCCAGCGGCAACGCACGTCGAGCCGCACTGCGCAACAAGCCGTGCTACGCGACAAGCTGCACTGCGCAACGAAGGGCATGACGCAGCGAACTGGCCTGCGAGGAGTTCTCATGGCGTACGTTTCCGCGGAGATCACGAGCCAGCCGGACTGCTGGCGCCAGGCGGCCGACCTGGCCCCCTCGGTGGTCGACCGGCTCCCCCGCACCGGCGAACGGGTCGCCGTCGTCGGCTGTGGCACCTCGTGGTTCATGGCCACCGCGTACGCGGCCCGCCGCGAGGCCGTCGGGCACGGCGAGACCGACGCCTTCCAGGCCAGCGAGTTCCCCGCCGGACGGCGGTACGACCGGCTGCTGGCGATCACCCGCTCCGGCACCACGACCGAGGTCCTCGACCTGCTCACCGCCGTACGCGGACAGATCCCGACCACCGTGCTGGTGGGCGACCCCGCCGCACCGGCCGTCGACATCGCCGACGCCAGCGTCACCATGCCCTTCGCCGACGAACGTGCGGTGATCCAGACCCGCTTCCCCACCACCGCGCTGGCGCTGCTCCGCGCCCACCTGGGTGACAACATCACCGCGCTGGTCGCCGACGCGGAGGTCGCGGTCCGCGCCCCGCTGCCGATCGACCCGAGCCTGATCGAGCAGGTCACCTTCCTCGGCCGAGGCTGGACGATCGGGCTGGCCCAGGAGGCCGCGCTCAAGTGCCGCGAGGCGGCCACCTTCTGGGCCGAGGCGTACCCGGCGATGGACTACCGGCACGGCCCGATCTCCGTCGCCGCACCGGGCCGGCTGGTCTGGGCCTTCGGCGAGCTGCCCGACGGGCTGCCCGAGGACGTCGCCGCCACCGGTGCCGCCTTCGCGCACAGCCGCACCCACGGTGTCCGTACCGTGCTGGGCCGCTGGGCCGCCGGGCGTACCCCGGTCGACCCGATGGCCGACCTGATCCTGGCGCAACGCTTCGCCGTCGCCCTGGCCACCAGTCGCGGGCTCGACCCCGACGCACCCCGGCACCTGAGCAGGTCCGTGGTACTCACGTGACCGCAGATCACGAGCGGGTCGTCGTCGCGTTGGACGTCGGCGGCACCGGGATGAAGTGCGCGCTGATCCGGCCCGACGGTGCCGTGGTGCACGCCGAACGGCACCCCACCGAGGCGGCCCGGGGTGCCGAGGCGGTCGTCGACACGATCCTCGCCGTGGCCGAGGGGCTGGCCGACAAGGCCCGCGCCGACGGCCTCGCCCCGGCCGCGCTCGGCGTCGTGGTACCGGGCGTCGTCGACGAGGCACGCGGCGTCGCGGTCTGGTCGGCGAACGTGGGCTTCCGGGACGTACCCCTGCGGGAACTGGCCACGGCACGCCTCGGTCTGCCCACGGCGCTCGGGCACGACGTGCGGGCCGGCGGGCTCGCCGAGGCGCGCCTCGGCGCCGGCCGCGACGCCGGGCACGTGCTCTTCGTGGCCATCGGCACCGGCATCGCCGCCGCGCACGTGGTCGCCGGGTCGGCCGCCACCGGCGCACACGGCGCGGCCGGGGAACTCGGCCACATCCTGGTCCGCCCGGACGGCCCGCCCTGCGGCTGCGGCCGGGCCGGCTGCCTGGAGTCGATCGCCTCCGCCTCGGCCGTCGCCCGCCGCTACGCCGCACTCACCGCCGGGTCGGACGTCGGGTGCGCCACCGGTTCCGGTACGCCGCCGACGATGGTGAGCGCCGCCGAGGTGGCCGCCCGCGCGGCTGCCGGTGAGGAGATCGCCAGCCGGGTGTGGCGGGAGGCCGTCGCGGCATTGGCCGACGGGCTGGCCACCGGCCAGGCCCTCTTCGACGTGGAGACGATCGTCCTGGGCGGTGGGCTCGCCCAGGCCGGTGCCGGGCTGTTCGACCCGCTGCGTGCCGCGCTGCGGGACCGGCTGACGTTCCACCGGGAGCCACGACTGGTCCCGGCCGCCCTCGGCGACGAGGCGGGCTGCCTCGGTGCCGCCCTGCTCGCCCTCGACCAGCTGGAGACGTGATGACCGTACGGGTTAACGGCAAGGTGGTGACCCCGAGCGGGGTGATCCGGCAGGGTTGCGTCGAGGTCCGGGACGACCGGATCAGCGCTGTCGCCGAGTACCCGTCGGTCCAGGACGGCCACTGGGTGGTGCCCGGCTTCGTCGACATGCACACCCACGGCGGCGGTGGGCACACCTTCACCACCGGCGACGCCGACCAGGCCCGTGCCGCCGCCGCGTTCCACCTGCGGCACGGCACCACCAGCCTGCTCGCCAGCCTGGTCAGCGCGCCGTTCGACCTGATGCGCGCGGCCACCACCGCGTTCGCCCCGCTGGTGGGCGACGGCGTGCTGGCCGGTATCCACTTCGAGGGGCCGTACCTCTCCGCCGCCCGGTGCGGCGCGCAGAACCCGGAGTTCCTCCGCGATCCGTCCACGGACGAGCTGAACGAGTTGATCAAGCTCGGTGACGGCGCGGTGCGGATGGTCACCCTCGCCCCGGAGCGCCCGGGCGCGCTGGAGGCCATCGAGCTGCTCACCCGGCAGGGCGTGGTCGCCGCCGTCGGGCACACCGACGCGACGTACGAGCAGACCGTCGCCGCGGTGGCGGCCGGGGCGAACGTCGGCACCCACCTGTTCAACGGGATGCGTCCGGTGCACCACCGCGAGCCGGGACCGGTGGTGGCGTTGCTGACCGCCCCGAACGTCGTGTGCGAGCTGGTCGCCGACGGGGTGCACCTGCACCAGGGCACGTTGACCTTCGCCACCGGCACCGCCGGTCCGGAACGCTGTGCGCTGATCACCGATGCGATGGCCGCCGCCGGGATGCCCGACGGCGAGTACGAGCTGGGCGGGCAGGCGGTGACCGTGACCGACGGAGAGGCCCGGCTGGCCCGGGACGGGGCGATCGCCGGCAGCACCCTGACCATGGACGCGGCGCTGCGCAACGCGGTGGCCACCGGGATCCCGGTGCCCGACGCGGTGCGCATGGTGTCCACCACGCCGGCGCTCGCGATCGGCCTCGGCGACCAGGTCGGCGCCCTCCAGCCCGGCCTCCGCGCCGACCTGGTGGTGCTCGACGACGACCTGCGGGTCGTCCGGGTGATGCGCGGTGGCGACTGGGTCGAGTGACCTGGCCGGTCAGCGGGGCGCCGGGATCTCCACGCCGAGCACCGCCTGCTCGTCGGGGCGGTGCACCAGCACGTCGCCGAGGAACGAGTGCACGGCGTGCCGCATGCCGACGTCCCGCCCGGCCTCCTCGGAGAGCAGCCACTTGTGCTCGATGATCTGCGCGAACAGCTCCTGCGGCTCCAGCTTGCGCCGCAGGTGCGCGGGCACGGCGCGGACCACCGGCTCGAACACCTCGGTCAGCCAGCGGTGCGCGGCCTGCTGCTCGTCGATCAGGTCGCTCTCCGCCCGGTACGCGTCGAGGTCGTTGAGCAGCCGGCGGGCCTGGTTCTCCTCGGCGTCCAGACCGGTGAGCCGGAGCAGCCGCCGGTGGTGGTAGCCGGCGTCGACCACCTTCGGCCGGATGAGGTACCGCCCGTTGTCGATCGTCGACATGGCCACCTCGGCCACGTCGAAGCCCATCTCGTTGAGTCGCCGGATCCGGCCCTCGACGTCGTGCCGACCGTCCCGCTCCACCTGCTGCTCGTAGGTGATCTCGTGCCAGAGCCGCTCGTACCGCTGCACGACCTCCTCGCAGACCACCTCCGGGTCGATCGAGTCGTGCAGCAGGCCGGCAGCGGCGAGGTCGAGCGCCTCGCCGAAGATGTTGACCCGGGCGATCTCCAGGTCCTCGCCACGCTGGCCGTTGGAGAGCGCGCTGCGCAGCGCCCCGGTCTCGGCGTCGACCAGGTACGCGGCGAACGCGCCCGCGTCCCGCCGGAACAGCGTGTTCGACAGCGAGCAGTCGCCCCAGAAGAAGCCGGTCAGGTGCATCCGGACCAGCAGCGCGGCGAGCGCGTCCAGCAGCCGGCCCATCGTCTCCGGCCGCAGCGTGTGCGAGAACAACGCCCGGTACGGCAGGGAGAACTGGAGGTGCCGGGTGATCAGCACCGGGTCGAGCGGCTCACCGGCGTCGGACTGCCGGTCGGCGACGATCGCCACCGCCTGCACCGACGGGAAGTCGATCCGTTCCAGCGCCCGCAGCAGGTCGTACTCCCGCTCGGCCACCCGCTCGCCGGTCTCCTTGACCGCGTAGACGAACCCGCCGAGGCGGACGAAACGCACCACGTGCCGGGAGATGCCCTGCGGAAGTGCGACCAGATGTTCGGCCGGCCACTCCTCCAACGGTGTCGACCAGGGCAGGTCGAGCAACGCCGGGTCTACGAGGGCCGAAGTGATCCGCACGGCGTCAAGTCTGACGGCTCGCCGCCCGGAACGCTTCCCCGCGTGGTCGGCCCCACAGTGCCGGGACGGAGGCGCGGTCGATCCACCCCGACGGCCCGGTAGCGTGGCGGGGTGCGGGAAACGACACCCCGGAGGCTGCGCCCGGCGCCGGTACGCCCGGCCGGCTGGTGGTGCGACGCCCTGCTGATCGCCGGGTTCGCGGCGCTGACCGCCGCGCTCGCCACCGGCCGGTTCTACGGCCTCGACCTCGCGGTGAGCGAGTGGGCCTTCGCTCACGCACCCACCCCGCTGTACTGGATCGCCCGAGCGTTCAACCTGCTCGGTCAGGGCGGTGGGCTGCTGCTGCCGCTCTCCGGCGGACTCGCGGTGGCGGTGGCCTGGCGACGCCGTACGATCCGGCCGTTCCTGCTGGTGGGTGCCGCTCTCGTGGTCACCACGCTGACGATCGGTCCGCTCAAGCTCTGGACCGACCGGGCCGCCCCGACCGCCTCGGTCAAGGAGCCGTTCCTGGCACCGGAGGAGGCGGTACGGATCTTCCACGAGCTGCCACCGGACACCTACTCGCTGTCGTACCCGTCGGGCCACGTCGCGAACGCGATCGTCTGGTACGGCGTGATCGCCGCACTGCTGCTCGCGCTGACCGCCGGCCGGCTCCGGACCGGGCTCTACCGACTGGTCCGGTACGCGCCCCCGGCGATCCTGCTGGTCACCACCACCTACCTGAACTTCCACTGGCTCACCGACGGGCTCGCCGCCCTGCTGCTGGGCCTGCTGCTGGACCGGCTGCTGCACCGGGTGCCCTGGGACGGGTTGCCGCTCCCCGAACGGCTACGCCACTGGAGCGCTCCGTTCACCGAACGCCCCTAGGCTGCGGGCCGTGGAACGGTTGGTGCGGCGGCTGGGCGTACCGGATGCGGTCGTCATCGGTCTGGGCTCGATGCTCGGCGCGGGCGTCTTCGTGGTCTTCGCTCCGGCCGCCGCGGCAGCCGGCGGCACCGGACTGCTGGTCGCGCTGGCGCTGGCCGGTGCGGTGGCGTTCTGCAACGCGACCAGCTCGGCCCGGCTGGCGGCCCGCTACCCGGAGTCCGGCGGCACCTACGTCTACGGGCGGGAACGGCTCGGCCCGTTCGCCGGGTTCGTCGCCGGCTGGGGGTTCGTGGTCGGCAAGACGGCGAGTTGCGCGGCGATGGCGCTGACCGTCGGGGCGTACCTCTGGCCCGGACAGGCCCGGCTCGTGGCCGTCGCCGCCGTCGTCGCGGTGACCGGCGTGAACCTGCGCGGCGTCGCCAAGACCGCCACCGCCACCCGGCTCCTGGTGCTGGTCGTGCTGGCGGTGCTGGCCCTGGTGGCGGTGGCCGGCGCGACCGGCGTCCAGCTCGCTCGGATCGACCAGCCCGGCGGCTCCGCGCGCGGCGTGCTCACCGCCGCCGGCCTGCTCTTCTTCGCCTTCGCCGGATACGCCCGGATCGCCACCCTCGGCGAGGAGGTCCGGGAGCCGGAGCGGACCATCCCCCGGGCGGTGCCGCTGGCGCTCGGCCTGGTGCTGGTGGTCTACCTGGTGCTGGCCGTGATCGCACTCGGTGTGCTCGGGCCGGACCGGCTCGCCGGGTCGACCGCACCGCTGGCCGACGTGGTAAGCGCCGCCGGGCTGCCCGGCCTGGCCTGGGTGGTCCGCGCCGGGGCGACCGTCGCGGTGACCGGGGTGCTGCTGTCCCTGCTGGCCGGGGTAGGTCGCACCACGCTGGCGATGGCCCGCCGCCGCGACCTGCCCGCCGCCCTGGCCGCCGTGCACCCCGTACACCGGGTGCCGCACCGCGCCGAACTGGCCGTCGCCGCCGTGGTGATCCTGGTGGTGGCGCTCGGTGACGTCCGGGCCGCGATCGGCTTCTCCAGCGTCACCGTGCTGGTCTACTACGCGATCACCAACGCGGCGGCGCTGACCCTCGGCCGGGACCCGGCGCGGAGACTGCCGGTGCGGGCCCTCGCCGTGCTGGGGCTGGTCGGCTGCGTCCTGCTCGCGGTCAACCTGCCGCTGACCAGCGTGCTCGCCGGCCTCGGCGTACTCGCCCTCGGCGCCGCCTGGTACGCGCTGCGCCCCACCCGCGCCTGACCCGAGCTGCTCACTCGGTGGTGGCCGGTGCCGTCACTCCTCGGCCTCGCGCGGCACCGGTGGGCCGGTCGGTGCCGGCGGCTCCGGCTCGGGTGGAGCGACCTCGCGGAGCAGGGAGTTCAGCCCGGCCCGGCGGGCCATCACGGTCAGCCGGTCCCCCGCCGAGACCATCATCCGCCGGTCCGGTGACCAGTCGAGACGCTGCCCGACCCGGGCGTGCGCGAGCAACCGGACGCTGCCCGGTCGGCCGACGCTGGCGAGTGTCCGGCCGTCCAGCCTCGAACCGGCCGCCACCGCGACCTCGGTGACCAGCAGCGCGTGCCGGCCGACCGGGATGGTGGCGATCACCGCGCGGTCCAGCAGGGCCGCCGCGAACGACGGTGCCGCCAGATAGGAGACGCTGCGGGAGGTGCCGATGCCGAAGGCCCGCTGCACCCGCTCGGCGAAGTCGCCGTCGAAGAGCCGCAGCACCACCCGGAGCTGGTCGTTCACCGTCCGGCCGTTCAGCGCCGCCCGCAGGTTGGCGCCGTCGTCGGTGGAGACCACCACCAGCGCCTGGCAGGTGGCGATCGAGGCGGCGCGCAGCGTCTCCTCCTGCGCCGCGTCGCCCACCACCAGCGGTACGCCCAGCCGCCGGGCCAACCCGGCACCCCGGGCGTCGGCGTTGCTGTCGATCGCGACCACCTCGACGCCGAAGTCGTTGAGCTGGGCCATCACCCGGGTGCCGATGTTGCCCAGGCCGACCACCACGACGTGCCCGGAACGCTCGACAAAGTTCCGCCCGGCGTGCAGGGCCAGCCTCGCCCGGACCACACCGTCGACGACCACCGCCGTGATCAGCGGGATCAGGGCCACCCCGGCGAGGTTGAGCACCACCTGCATGACCTTCTCGGCCCTGTCCTTCTCGATGTCCGGGTCCTGCCCGGTGAGCGTGGTGACCATGGTCAGGTAGAGCGCATTGGCCCAGGAGACGTGAGCGGCGCGCCCGTAGAGGGCACCAAACGCGGCGATCACGGCGAGCAGCACGAACACCGCGATGCCGATCTTGCGGGTGGCGAAGCCGCGTACGGCCCCGAGCAGCATCGCCACCGGGCGCCGTCGACGCCGGGCCCGGACCAGCCGGCGGGCGGCCAACTCGGTGCCGGCCGGGCGGCCGACGGCCTCCGCGAGCACCACGTCGGCGTCCTCGTCGTCGGCGGGAAGCACCAGGTCCTGCTGGGGGTCGCGGGTGTCGGCCACCCCGCAGACGATCTCGCTCGGGCGGACGTCGTCGCGGCGGGCCACGTACAGGGTGCGCCCGCCGTGTCGGAAGTGCGTCGGCGCGACCTCGCCGAGCGCGGCGGCCACGAAGGCCGGGGCGGCCATCGAGGCGTCGGAGAGCACCGACGAGTCGGGGAAGATCTGCCGTACGCCGTTGGCCAGGCCGGTGTTGAACATCCGCACGACCAGCCGCAGCCGGGGCTCGACCTCCTGCGCGCAGAGGGCGGCCTGCATGTTGCCCACGTCGTCCTGGTGCAACAGGGCCAACCCGGCCGCGCCGGCCAGCCCGGCCCGACGGAACGTCGCCTCGTCCAGCCGGTCGGCCGGGACCACCTCGATGCCGGGCAGGTCACGCCCGTCCGGGCCGGGCGACCGCTGCCGCTCGGGCACGACGAGGGTGATCCTCAACCGCCCGGTCTGCGTCTCGCTGGCCAGCATCGCCCGCACCACCCAGTACGCCAGCGGATCCTGGCCGCAGACCACGTAGTGCGCCCGTGGCTCGCCGTTGACCCGCAACCGGCGGCCTGCCCGCCGGGCGCGATCGATCAGCGGCTCCGCCATGCTTCGCATGGTAAACAGCCGGTCGCAGTCCGCGCAGCCCCGCGACGATCATGAAGACCCCTGCCCGGCATGTCCGGGTCAAGGACGGGTACGGCAAGCCCCATGCAGACCTTCCTGCCGTACCCGGACTTCCTGGCCAGCGCCGGCACGCTGGACCAACGGCGGCTCGGCAAGCAGCGGGTGGAGGCGATCCAGGTGCTGCGTGGACTGACCCGCCCCGGGTACGGCTGGCGGCACCACCCCGCGGTGAAGATGTGGACCGGCTACGAGGAGGCCCTCACCCGGTACGGCCTGGACGTCTGCGCGGTCTGGAGCGCCACCGGACGGGCCGACACCTGCGCCACCACGCTGACCGTCGACCTCGCCGACGCCCGGGACATCACGCGGGTCCGTACTCAGCAGGAGCTGGCCGAGGCGGGTGAGCTGCCGCCCTGGCTCGGTCGCGCCGACCTGCACCTGAGCCACCGCTCGTCGCTGCTGCGCAAGGATCCCACGCACTACCGCCCGATCTTCGGGGACGACACCCCCATCGACGTCGAGTACGTCTGGCCCGACTCCGACCGCCGCCCCGCCGTGTAAGGAAGGGCCCCCTGCTATCGCCTCGTGTATTACAGGGGTCCCCTCCTTACACGCGGCAGGGCGCTGCCGACCGCGTCGGGCAGACTGTGGGGCGATCGGGAGGTGCGGTGTGAAGCTGTCTCAGGTGTTCGGTCGGCTCATCGGCGTACGGCCGCACCAGGTGGACCCGGGCGGCGGTGGCGCGACCCGGGTGCCGCGTCCCGTGCAGGCGGTCGTGGTCGGTGGCGGCATCGCCGGCATGTCGGCGGCGGTGGTGCTCGCCGAACGCGGTGTCGAGGTGACGGTGCTGGAGGCCGCGCCGACGCTCGGCGGCCGGCTCGGCGCCTGGCCCGACGCGCTCGCCGACGGCACCCCGCAGGTCGACGAACACGGCTTCCACGCCTTCTTCCGGCAGTACTACAACTGGCGCAACATCCTGCGTCGGGTCGATCCGACGCTGCGGTTCCTGCGCCCGATGCCCGGTTACCCGGTGCTCAGCGCGCAGTGGCCGACCGAGGAGTTCGGACGGTTGCCACCCGCCCCGCCGGCCAACCTGCTCACCCTGCTCGCCCGCAGCCCCAGCCTGCGGCTGCGTGACCTGCGCACGATGGACCGCGACGCCGCCCTGCCGCTGCTGACCTTCCACCCGGAGCGCACCTACGCCGAGTTCGACCACCGCACCGCCGACGAGTTGCTCACCTCGCTGCGGCTGCCGGACCGCGCCCGGGCCATGCTCTTCGAGGTCTTCTCGCACTCGTTCTTCAACCACGAGGCGCAGATGTCGGCCGCCGAGATGATCGCGCAGTTCCACTTCTATCTGCTCGGCAACCCCGAGGGGCTGGCCTTCGACTGCCCGGACGAGGACTACGCCACCGCGATCTGGCAGCCGCTGACCCGGTACGTGGAGCGTCACGGCGGTCGCGTCCGCACCGGTGTCGCGGCGACCGCGCTGGACCGCGAGGGCACCGGCTGGCGGGTACGCACCACCGACGGCTCGTACCCGGCCCGGCACGTGGTGCTGGCCCTCGACCCGCCGGCCCTGGCCGACCTGGTCGCCGCCGCACCGGCACTGGCCCAGGAGGCACCGACGCTGGCGGCGGCGATGCCCGCGTACGGTCGGCCCGGCCCGCCGTACGCGGTGGCGAGGCACTGGTGCGACGGGGACGTGGACCCGGGTCGGGCGACCTTCAACGGGGTGTCCCGGCAGGCCACCCTGGACTCGGTGACGCTGTACCACCGGTTGGAGGAGGAGCCGCGACGCTGGGCCGCGCAGACCGGCGGCTCGGTGATCGAGCTGCACGCGTACGCCTGCGATCCGGACGTGCCCGCCGACGAGGTGGCCGACCGGATGTGGGCCGAGCTGGGCGCGCTCTGGCCGGAGGCGCACCGGCTGCGGGTCCGCGAGCGGCGTGCCCGGGTCGAGGCCAAGGCCCCCGCCTTCACCCCCGGCAGTCATCCCGGCCGGCCCGGGGTACGCACCGAGGCCGCCGGGCTCTATCTGGCCGGCGACGGCATCCGCACCGACTTCCCCAGCGCGCTGATGGAACGGTCCGCGGCCACCGGCATCCTGGCCGCCAACCACATCCTGCGGGCCGAGGGCGGCGCGGCCGAGCCGATCCACTCGGTACGCCCCCGAGGTCTGCTCGCCCGCCCCTGAGCCGTCGGGGCGAGCAGGTCAGCCGGTGGTCGGCGGGGTCCAGCCGAACCGGGCCGGACGCCGTTCGTGGAAGGCCGCGACGCCCTCCCGAGCCTCGCCGCTGTCCCGCGCCTGCCCGTGCCACCAGGCGACGCGGTCCGCGTCGGCCCGACCGTCCACGATCTCCTTGGCGGCGGCGACGCTGAGCTGTGAACGCTCGGCGATCGTCGCGGTGAGTGCGTCGACCCGGGCGGCCAGACCGTCGCCGGGCAGCACCTCGTCCACCAGGCCGGTCCGCAGCGCCCGGCCGGCGTCGACCAGCTCACCGGTGAAGAGCAGGTGTTTGGCCGTCGACGGGCCGACCAGCCGGGTCAGCCGTCGGGTGGCCGGCGCCGGATAGACCAGGCCGAGCCGCGCAGGCGGTACGCCGAACCGCGCGTCGTCGGCGGCCAGCCGCAGGTCACAGGCGACGGCGAGCAGGCAGCCGCCGCCGACGCAGGCACCCCGCACCGCGGCGACGGTCGGCTTGGCGACGTCGGCCAGCCGTTGCTCCGCCACGTCCACCACGTTGCCGTCACCGGGGTCCAGCACCTCGTCGAGGTCACCCAGATCGGCACCGGCGCAGAAGGTGCCGTCCGCGCCGGTGAGCACCAGGACGCGTACCGCCGGATCGGCCTCCAGGCCGTCGAGCAGCACCGGCAACTGCCGCCACATCGCCGTCGTCATCGCGTTGCGGCGACCCGGGTTGCGGATCACCACCGTGGCCACCGGGCCGGTCACCTCGACCACGAGTTCCGCGTCCGCCACCGTCCACCCCCTCCTGCCGACGGCCTGAGGGTAACCCGCACCGCCGCCGGGTCCGTCGGCCGTCCGGTGACCCGAGATGTACGCCTGGTAGCTGCCCGGTATTCACCGGCGGGCCGCCCACGCCTGACAGCGTCGTCCTGCGCGCACCTCCCACCCGGCCCGAGCGAGCAGGTGAGCATGGTTTCCACACCCCAGGTCAGCGTGGTCGTGCCGACCTTCGCCCGGCCCGCGTTGGTGACCCGCGCGGTCCGCAGCGTCCTCGCCCAGACCGTGACCGACATCGAGGTCATCGTGGTCGTCGACGGACCGGACGCCGCCACCGGCGCGGCCCTCGCCGAGATCGGCGACCCCCGGGTACGCGTGGTGGAGCTGCCCGGCCGGGGCGGCGCGCCGAACGCCCGCAACACCGGCGTACGCGAGGCCCGCGCGCCGTGGACGGCACTGCTCGACGATGACGACGAATGGCTGCCCACCAAGCTCGCCGTCCAGCTCGACCTGGCCCGACGCACCCGCGTGCCCAGCCCGGTCGTGGCCAGCCGTCTGATCAACAAGACGCCCCGGGCGGAGTTCGTGCTGCCCCGCCGCCTCCCCGAGCCGGGCGAGCCGATCAGTGAGTACCTGACCGTGCGCCGGGGCCTGTTCCACGGTGACGGCTTCATCCAGACCTCGACGATCATGGCACCGACCGAGTTGCTGCGCCGGGTCCCGTTCACCGTCGGCCTACGCCGGCAGCAGGAACTCGACTGGACCGTCCGCGCCACCGGCCACCCCGACGTCGCACTGGTCTTCGCCGCCGAACCGCTGGTGCTGTGGCACCAGGACGAGGATCGTCCCCGGATCAGCCTCAGCTCGCCGTGGGAGGAGCAACTCGCCTGGCTGCGCGGCATCCGGCCGCTGATCACCCCGCGCGCGTACGCGGCGATCACGATGAGCATCATCAGCTCGATGGCCGCGCCCACCCGCAGTCTCCGGGTCTTCCGCCTGCTGCTGGCCGAAGCACACCGGCACGGCGACCCGGGGCTGGTCGACTACCTCACGTTCGCGCAGATCTGGCTGATCCCACCGTTCCTGCGCCACCGGGTACGCGATCGCATCCTCGGCCGGCGACCCGTACGCCCCGTCCCTGCCCCGCCTCCCACCTCGGCCCCGGTGGCGGCGGAGCCCGGAGCCGATGTCCGGCGATAGGGTCGTGGTGGTCTGGCGGAGTTGCCTGCTGCCCGGGTCGGAGACGTTCGTCCGCCACCAGGCCGACGCGCTGCCCACCTGGCGCGCGGTCCACCTGGGTGCGGTCCGGGTCGACTCGCCGTTGAGCCGGGACACCGACGTCCTGCTCTGCCCGGACACCCCCCGTGGCCGCCGGGACTGGCTGCGGCTCCGGCTGACCGGCGAGCTGCCCCGCCTGCACCGGATGCTGGCCCGGCTCCGGCCCGACGTGGTCCACGCCCACTTCGGCGGAGACGGCTGGCTGGTCAGCCGCACCGCGACCCGGCTCGGCATCCCGCTGGTGATCACCCTGCACGGGCTGGACGTCACCCGACAGCCGTCCACCCCGGGTTGGCGGGGCGCCCGCCACCGGCGTCACCTCCGGACCGCCTTCGACCGGGCCGCGGTGGTCCTGGCCGTCTCCGGCCCGATCCGCGACCGGGCGCTGGAGCTGGGCGCGGACCCGACCAAGGTACGTGTCCACCACACCGGCGTACCCGTACCGGCCGAGCCGCCCACCGGCCCCAAGAACTGGGACGTCGTCTTCGTCGGCCGCTTCGTCGAGAAGAAGGGCGTGGACGACCTCGTCGAGGCCGTGAGCCTGCTCGACGATCTGCGCCCCCGGGTACTGCTCATCGGCACCGGTCCACTGCACGCCCACGTACGCGCCCAGGCCGAACGGTCGGGAGTAGACGCCACCTTCGCCGGGGCACTGCCACCGGACGAGGTGATGCGACACATCGCCGGATCCCGGGTGCTCGCCGCCCCGTCCCGTACCGCCGCCGACGGCGACACCGAGGGGCTGCCCACCACGATCCTGGAGGCGGCGAGTCTGGGCGTACCGGTGGTGTCGACGTACCACAGTGGCATTCCCGAAGCGGTCACGCACGAGGTGAACGGCCTGCTCGGACCCGAGGCCGATCCACCCGCTCTCGCCGCCAACCTCCGTCGGCTCCTCACCGACACACGCCTACGCCACCGTCTCGGTGACCAGGCCCACCGTCACGCCGCCACCCGCTTCGACCTCCACCGCCAAACCCGCACCCTGGAATCCCTCTACGCCGCCCTCCGCTGACCTCGTCGCCCCGCCCCCGCCCCTCTTCCCTCGGCGATCATGGAGTGGTGGTAGGCGATACGCACCTTTGAGCCCTCTTTGCACTGACCACCACTCCATGATCGTCGGAATCCGGGCGGCGCGGGGCGGGTGGGGTGGGGTCAGGTGGGGTGGCGGAGGTGGTGGAGGGCGGTGCGGGCGGTACGACGGGCGGTGCGGGCACCGGCCAGCAGGATTCGGCCGGCACGGGCGGTCGGGGTGCCACTCACCAGCGAGACGATCCGCCGCAACCGGGTCAACTCGCGGTCCCGCTCGGTCAGCGTCCGCTCGTACCACTGCGCCAGGGCGCGGGCCTCGGCCACCTCCCGGGCCAGCTCGTCCCGGTCGACGAGCAGTTCCCGCCACCCCCCTGCGACCGCCTGCGCACGGTCGTCGGCGAACGGCACCGGATCCCGCCCCGCCAGGGTGGCCAGAGTGGACGCCAGCTCACCGGCCGGCCAGAGGTACGCCAGCCCGGCATCGGTCATCCGGGACGCCAACCGGCGCAACACCACGTCCGACCCGACCTCCCGCGACTCCCCCTCCACCGGCCCGGTCGGGGACTCGGTGCGGCCCGTCGCCTCGGCGTACGCCCGCCGGACCACCTCGGTCGGCTCGGCCGCCGTCACGGCGTGCCAGGCACCGTGCGGTGGGACCACCACCTGGTCCGCCGGCACGTCCGCGAGCGGACCGGCCTGCCAGGCGGTCAACAGCGCACGCAGCGCGGGCACCTCCCGCCGCGCCGTCGCCGCAAGCACCAGATCCTCGGCGGTACGCCCCGACGGCACCACCGCCCCGTCGGCGTACCGCCATCCGCCAGCCGGACCACGGTGGACCTCTCGCCCCCGCCGGCCGCCCCAGCTCAGCACCGCCGCCGGCGGTCGACTCCCGACCGGATCGGCGCCCTCGTCCGAGTCGTCATGCCGTTCCGGAGTGGTGTTGGTGCCGGAGAGTCGCTCGGCCAGCACCACCCAGCCGGGGGCCAGCTCCGTGGCGCCCCCGTGCCGGAGCGCCACCAAGGCCAACCGCGCCGGATCGGCGAGCGGCGGCACGGATCGGCCCAGTTCGGCGAGCGGGCCCAGGTCGGCGGGCGGCGGCACGGAAGGCCCCGGATCGGTCGCGCTCAGGGCTGCCTGGAGAAAGCCGGTCAGGTCGGTGTCGGCCAGCAGGTCGGTACCGAGCAGGGCGGTCGGCGTACGCGGGCCGGGGAACGTGGCCCAGGTGCCGACGGTCCACAGACCGGACGCGGCCAGCCGGTCCCGCAGCCGGGGCAGGCCGCCAGGGCGGGTGTGGTCGTACTCCTCCGGCGCGGTCCAGTCGGAGTCGGTGCGTTCCGGCGGCGGCCACGGCAGCCGGTGCAGCCCGAGGAGGTTCTCCGCTCCGAGCAGCAGTCGACCGGTGGGGCGCAGCATCGACACCAGCAGGTCGAACAGGTCCGTCCAGCTCAGATCCGACCCTTCGACCGAGGTGAGCCGACCCAGGCCGTCCAGGGCGACCAGGGTGTCGTACTGCGGCGAGGCGGGCAGCTTCTCGGGGCTGCCGCAGTACACCTGGACTTCCGGCCGATCGGCGTACCGGGTGGTCAGTGTCTCGGCGTCCGGCAGCCCGCGTACCAGGATCGTCAGGTCGGGCGACGGCACCGCGTCGAGCAGGTCGGGGTGGTGCGGGCCGACCACCAGGGTGCGTCCGCCGACGGCGGTCAGCAGCCCGGTCAACGTCGGACCGCCCACCGGGCCGGGGCCACGCGATCCGTCGAGGTCCGACCAGGCGAGCATCTCGCCGCCGAGCAGGCGCGGGGCTCCGGAGGTCATACCGGAGCCGGTACGACGGCAGGGTGCGGCCAGCGGAACAGGTGGCGCAGTTCGGCGGAGGTGAGCAGGCGGTCGGCGCCCAGCTCGGCGTCGGCCAGTTCGCGGGCGACGGTCACGTCGACCCGGGAGCCGTGCAGGTCGGCCCACTGGCGACGGATGCGTGGCTGGCCGCCCCAGACGGGAGTCTCCCCGGCCAGTTGCATCGGGTCGCCGTACACGGCGGGCTCGCAGCCGGCCAGGACGCCGTAGAGGATCGCGCTGCACAGCCGGTTGGAGGCGACCCGCCGGTGCCGGCGCAGTTCGGTGAGCTGCCGGTCGAGGAACTCCGGGTCGAGGTCGGTCCACCGGCCACCCCGGTAGCCGTGGCAGACGACCCGGAACCCGGCCCGCTCGTAGTACGTGCGGACCCGCTTCGACCGGTGCTCCTGCCAGTAGAGGCAGACCGTCACCGGGCCCGGCTCCACGGCCCGGATCTCGTCGACCAGCCGGCCGTGGTCGCCGAGGATCCGCTGTCCCTCCCAGCCGTGGAAGGGGTACCAGATGGTGCCCTCCCGCCGGGACGGCTCCTCGGGCGTCAGGGCGGCCAGGTACGCGAAGGGCGCGCCGACCACGTACGTCCGCCGGTGCCCGAGGGACCAGGCGCGTCGACGCGTCCGCTCGGACCAGAGGAACAACGGCACCCCGGGTACGAACTCGTGGTCGGGAGCCATCCCGTCGCCGATGTTCCAGCCGTGTTGCAGGTAACCGGGTACGCGGGGCGGCTCCCGGTCGTCGAGTCCGCAGTAGCGGGACAGCACGTGGGAGTGCCCGTAGTAGTGGTTCGCGTGGTGCACGGCGGTGGGTGTCCCTGGGGTGGCGGGGGCGTTCAGGCGGACGGTAACCAGCCCGCCTGAACGCCCGGCCACGACGAGGTGTCGCCCGGTGTTCCGTGCGCGATACGGATGGAGCCCCCGGCCGGGATCGAACCGGCGACATCCCGCTTACAAGGCGGGTGCTCTGGCCAGCTGAGCTACAGGGGCGTTGTTTCCCGGTCAGCATAGCGACCGACGTCTGCTTTTCCCGCTCGGCAGGGGTCCCGAGCACGGGAAACGTCAACATCCCGACCCGCAGGCGTCGATTCGTGTCCGACCGTGCCCGAGTGACCGGAATGCGAATGCTCTCAGTCCCATGCATCGTCCCGAACCTTGGCATTGCGGCGAAAGCCGTTTACCGTGCAGTGACACGGACGACACCGGGGTTCGCCTCACGTCGTCCGTCGCGCCGGTACGGGTCTCCTGTGCCGGTCGCTCCTTCACTCGGATCGTCCGGCACGTTCCTGCCGGTGAAAGGAAGCGCACCCCCTCATGGCTACGGTCACGTACGCGAAGGCGTCCCGGATCTACCCGGGCACCGAACGCCCCGCGGTCAACCAGCTCGACCTCCAGATCGGCGACGGGGAGTTCCTCGTCCTGGTCGGCCCCTCCGGTTGTGGTAAGTCCACCAGCCTGCGCATGCTCGCCGGCCTGGAGGACGTCGACGACGGCGCGATCTACATCGACGACCGGGACGTCACGCACCTCCCCCCGAAGGCCCGCGACATCGCGATGGTCTTCCAGAACTACGCCCTGTACCCGCACATGACGGTGTACGAGAACATGGCGTTCGCGCTCAAGCTGCGCAAGACCTCCAAGGCCGAGATCGACCGTCGGGTCAAGGAGGCGGCGGCGCTGCTCCAGCTGGAGGAGTACCTCAGCCGTAAGCCCAAGGCGCTCTCCGGTGGTCAGCGCCAGCGGGTCGCGATGGGCCGGGCCATCGTCCGGGAGCCCCAGGTCTTCCTCATGGACGAGCCGCTGTCGAACCTCGACGCCAAGCTCCGGGTGCAGACCCGTACCCAGATCGCCTCGCTGCAGGCCAAGCTCGGCGTCACCACCGTCTACGTGACGCACGACCAGGTCGAGGCCATGACCATGGGTCACCGGGTGGCGGTCATGCTCGACGGTGTGCTCCAGCAGGTGGACACCCCGCGTGCGCTCTACGACACCCCGGCCAACGTCTTCGTCGCCGGCTTCATGGGCTCGCCCGCGATGAACATCAAGACCGTGCCGCTCACCGAGCAGGGCGCGGCGTTCGCCGAGCTGTTCGTCCCGCTGACCCGCGAGCAGGCCGAGGCGGCCCGCGCCGAGGGCGGCGACGGCAAGGTCACCGTGGGCTTCCGCCCGGAGGACTGCGACATCGTCAGCCCGACCGAGGGCGGCATGCCGGTCGTCGTCGAGCTGGTCGAGGACCTCGGTTCGGACGCCAACGTCTACGGGCACGCCGCCCTGGACGGCTCCTCCGAGCGCTTCGTGGTGCGGACCGACCGGCAGCACAGCCCGAACATGGGCGACACGATCTTCGTGAAGCCGCGTACCGGCCGCAGCCACGTCTTCCACGCCACCAACGGCAAGCGGATCTGACGTAGCAACCGCGAAGGGGCGGCCCGCCGATCGGCGGGCCGCCCCTTCCGCGTACTCCTCGTGGCTCGTGACGGGGTCAGAGCTCGACGGCGCGGCGACGCGCCACCTCGGCGAGCGTCACCGCGGCGGCGACGCTCGCGTTGAGCGACTCCACCTCGGAGATCATCGGGATGCTCACCGTCAGGTCACAGGTCTGCCCGACCAACCGGGACAGCCCGCGCCCCTCCGAGCCGACCACCACGACCAGCGGGCCGACGGCGGCCTCCAGGTCGTAGAGGTCCGTCTCGCCGTCGGCGTCCAGGCCGACGACCAGGAAACCGGCGTCCTGGCACGCCTTCAGCGAACGGGTCAGGTTGGTGACCTGCGCCACCGGCACCCGGGCCGCCGCGCCGGCACTGGTCCGCCAGGCGGTCGCGGTGATCCCGGCAGCCCGCCGCTCGGGTACGAAGACACCCTGCGCGCCGAACGCGGCGGCCGAGCGGATCACCGCGCCGAGGTTGCGCGGGTCGGTGACGCCGTCCAGCGCCACCAGCAGCGGCGCCGCCTGCTCCACCGCCGCCGCGACCAGGTCCTCGAACGGCTGGTACGCGAACGGCGGCACCTGGAGGCCGACGCCCTGGTGCAGCACGCCCCCGGTCATCCGGTCCAGCTCGGCGCGGCTGACCTCAAGGATCGCGATGCCCCGGTCGGCCGCCGTCCGGACGATCTCCTTCATCCGGTCGTCGACGTCGATGCCCTGCGCGGTGTAGAGCGCGGTGGCCGGCACCTGGGCGCGCAGCGCCTCCAGCACCGGGTTGCGCCCGACCAGCAGCTCCGGCGTGTCCTTCGCCGGGTTCGACTTGCGGCCCGGCGCGACCCGGGGGCCGCCACGCCCGGCGGGCTGCTTACCTCGGGCCGGTTTGGCCGCAGGGGTGCCCCGACCGCCGCCCCGGCCCCAGGTGGTGTCCTTGCTGCCGGGCTGGCCGATCTTGGGGGCGCGCCCCTCCTCGGCCGCCGCCCGACGCTCCTTCTCCTGCTTCCAGGCGGTGCGCTGGGGCAGCTTCTCGGTGCCCGAGTAACCCTTGTGCCAGGGACGTTCGTCGGCCGGCAGGGTCCGGCCACGCCCGGCGAGGGAGTCCCGGTTCTTGCCGCCGGAGCCCTTCGGGGCCCCCGCCTTCGACGTCATCCGCCGGCCACGGCGTTGCGAATTGCCGGCCATCAGTCATGTTCTCCAATTGTCCAACGCGGGCCCTGCGGGGTGTCCTCGACCACCACACCGGCTCGCTTGAGTTGATCCCGCAGCGCGTCGGCGGCGGCCCAGTCCTTGCGGACCCGGGCCTGTGCGCGCTGTTCGAGTGCCAGGGCGACCAGGGAGTCCACCACACCACGGAGGTCGCTCGCCCGGGCGCCGCCCGCCCACGCCGGGTCGAGCGGGTCGACGCCGAGGATATCCAGCATGGCCCGGACGTCGGCGAGCGTCGTGCGGACGGTCACATCGTCCGCGCACGCCAACGCGGAGTTGCCGTCGCGCAGCACGTCGTGCAGCACGGCCAGCGCGGCCGAGGTGTTGAGGTCGTCGTCCATCGCCGCCGCGAACGCCGCCGGCACCTCGCCGACCTGGCCGACCCCGACCCGTTCGACGGCCCGCTGGACGAAGCCCTCGATCCGCCGGTACGCGACCGCAGCCTCCCGCAACGCGTCCTCGGAGTAGTCGATCCGGGAGCGGTAGTGCGCGGCCACGTAGTAGTAGCGCAGCTCGACCGGGCGTACCCCGAGCGAGGCCACGTAGGCCAGGTCGAGGGTGTTGCCCAGCGACTTGCCCATCTTGGTCCCGCCGATGCCGAGCAGGCCGTGGTGCACCCAGTACCGGGCGAACGGCAGGTCGGCGGCCTGCGACTGGGCCAGCTCGTTCTCGTGGTGCGGGAAGATCAGGTCCAGCCCGCCGCCGTGGATGTCGAACTCGGCGCCGAGGTAGCGCCAGCACATCGCCGAGCACTCGATGTGCCAGCCGGGACGTCCCCGTCCCCACGGCGACGACCAGTAGGCGTCGGTCGGCTCGTCCGGTTTCGCACCCTTCCAGAGCGCGAAGTCACGCGGGTCCCGCTTGCCGCGTTCCGGGCCCTCGCAGACGGAGAGCATGTCGTCCGGCGACTGGTTGGACAACGCGCCGTACGCCGACCAGGACCGCACGTCGAAGTAGACGTCCCCGGAGTCGTCGGTGGCCGGGTACGCGTGCCCCCGGTCGATCAACTCCGCGATGAGCTGGTGCATCTCCGGGATGTGCCCGGTGGCGCGCGGTTCGTAGGTCGGCGGCAGCACGTTCAACGCCCGGTACGCCTCGCCGAGCTTCAACTCGTTGGCGTACGCGATCGACCAGAACGGCTGCGCCTGCTCCTGCGCCTTGACCAGGATCTTGTCGTCGATGTCGGTCAGGTTGCGGACGAAGGTGACCTCGAAACCGGCGGCCAGCAGCCAACGCCGTAACACGTCGTAGTTGACGCCGGAACGGAGATGGCCGATGTGCGGCGGTGCCTGGAGGGTGAGACCACACAGGTAGACCCCCACCTTGCCGGCTTCCCGCGGGACGAAGTCCCGCACCGATCGGGTGGCGGTGTCATACAGGCGTAGCGTCACCGTACAAGGGTAGCCGTCCGTCGTTTTCCGGGTCCGCCGGAGCCGGGTCGTACGCTGCTGCTCGTGGACTCCGCAGCGACACCCGACATCGATCCGCCGTCACCCGCCGTACCCGGTGGCGAGACGTCGCAGACGCTGGACCGGGGTCTGCGGCTGCTGCACCTGGTCGCGGAGGCGTCGGGCGGGCTGACGGTCACCGAGGCGGCGACCCGGCTGGGTATCGGTCGGGCGGCCGTCTACCGTCTGGTCGGCCCGCTGGCCGGGCACGGGATGCTGCGCCGGGACGCCGCAGGTCGACTCCGCCTCGGTGCCGGCGTGCTGCACCTGGCCCGGCGGGCCCAACCGCTGCTCGCCGAGGGGGCGCTGCCCGCGCTGCGTCGACTGGCCGAGCAGGCCGGGGCCACCGCCCACCTGACCGTGGTGGAGGGGGGCGAGGGGGTGGCGCTGGCGGTGGTCGAGCCGAGTTGGACGTCGTTCCACGTCGCGTACCGGACCGGGGCCCGGCACCCGCTGGAGCGGGGTGCCGCCGGGCAGGCCATCCTCGCCGGGCGGACCGGCGCCGTCGGCCCGGTGAGCACCGCCGGTGAGCTGCAACCCGGCGCGTACGGGGTGGCCGCGCCGGTGCTCGGGGTGCCCGGTCTGGAGGCGAGCGTGGGGGTCGTCGCGCTGGCTCCACTGGATGCCGAGGCGGTCGGTGCGCAGGTGCTCGCCGCCGCCACCGCGATCGCCACCGCGCTGAGCTGACCGCATACCACATCACGCGCACTCGGTGAGCGTTGTCCACAGGCGGTGGTCCCGGTCGTCGTCGCGGTTGTCCACAGGGGTCGCCCGGTCGGTGAGCCGGACCGCAGGCTGCTGTCATGCCAGTTCGCACACAGCCACCGGACGCCCTGGCGTGGCAGGTCTTCCGCGGGTCGGACGTCGTCCGCCGAGGTCTGCTCACCGCCCACCAACTCCGCAACTCCGCCTGGGTCCGACTGCGGCACGACGTCTACGCCGACGCGCGGCTCGACCGCGACCACACCCTGGCCTGCCGCGCGGCCGCCCTGCAACTGCCCGCCGGGGCGGCCGTCGCCGGGCCCTCCGCGGCCTACCTGCACGGCATCGGGCACGCCGCCGACTTCGACCAGGCCGTCCACGTCCTGGTGCCGCCCCGGGCCGGGCTGCGCAGTCAGCGTGGGCTCCAGGTGCACACCGAGCCCCCGCAGTCGCTGGCCGGGTTGACGATCAAGGGCGTCCCCCCGCACACCGACACCGCCCGCGCCGCCTGGGAGAGCGCGGTGTGGTTGGAGCCGAGCCGCTCGGTCGGCATCGTGGACGCGCTGTTGGGCCGGGGGCTGACCACCCGGGCGGCGTTGGACGAGGTGGCGGCCGTGAACGACGACCGTCCCGGCGGACGCCGGGCGCGCTGGGTGTTCGATCTGGCCGACCCGGCCGCGCAGTCCCCCGACGAGTCGCGGCTGCGGGTCGGGCTGGTGTTGGCCGGTCTGCCCCGCCCGGTCGCCCACCATCCGGTGCCCCTGCCCGGCGGTGTGGTGCTGCGGCCCGGCCTGGCCTGGCCTGAGCAGCGCGTGGCGGTGGAGTTCGACGGTCAGCGGCTCTATCCACTGGTCGGTGCGGGCTGGCTGGTGCGACATGTGACCGGCCGGCGCCTGCACCAGGACCTCCCCGGGGTCGCTCGCGAGATCGGCAGCGCGCTTCTCGACGGTGACCGCCGGTGACGGAGCAGAACGGGGGACGGCCCGGCCGGGGGCAACCCGGCCGGGCCGTGTGTTCGCCCGTCGAGGGCGGGTGTCCTACCCGGTCACCGGCGCAGCGGGGCGGTCACCGCCGCGTACGCGTCGATGATGCCGTGGCCGTAGAAGCCGTTGAAGTTCACCGAACCGTCGCAGTACGCGTCGAACTCGGCCGGCCGGCCCTCGTCGGTGTAGGTCTGCAACCGAGGTTCGGGGCAGGCCCGCTCGGTGGCGGTGCGGAGCAGGTGCTTCTCGACCAGCTTCGGAGCCAGGCCGAAGCCGCCCCGGCCCTGCGGCTTGCCGTGCCTGCTCACGATGAGCGCGGCCACGCCGGAGGCGTGCGGAGCGGCCATCGAGGTGCCCTGGAGGTACGTGTAGTAGCCGCACTGCCCGTTGGCCTTGCACTCCTTGAACACGAAGGTCTCGGCGCCCGGCACCACGTTGCCGGCCTCGTCGACCGTCCCCTCCTCCTGGAGCACCTTCTTCGGGTAGGTGGAGAGGATCATGTTGGCGTCGGTGCGGAACGTGTCGGTGCCGAACCCGTCGCGGAACCATCCACCCGGTGCGGCCACCGCCGTCTGCTCGGTGCCGTAGTTGGAGTAGTCGGCCTTCTTGCCGGACGGGCCGACCGAGGACACGCTGATCACGTGCGGCCCCTCGGCGGGCAGGTCCCAGCAGCTGTCGTTGTCGATCTCCCGGGGGTACGGCGCGACGTCACCGTAGTTCGGGCTGGACACGTCGGTCCGGGGGTCGCCCAGGTCCTCGTGGTTGTTGCCGAGCGCGCCGACCAGGGTCACGCCCCGGTTGTGGGCATAGGTCAGGGCCCGCTTCATGGCGCGGATGGTGGCCCGCTGCGCCGCCTGCGCCTCCGGGGAGTCGGCCGGGTTGGCGGTGCAGTTATAGAGCCACGGGTCGACGTAGAACGACATGTTCACCACGTCCAGGCCCGACCGGCCGGCGTGCAGCAGCGCGTTGACCACCGGGTTCAGGAAGAAGTACCCGGAGTCCTGGCCACCCTTGAGGTTGACCAGGGAGACCTTCGGGGCGACGCCGGAGAGACCGAAGCCGTTGGCGGCGGCACCGATGGTGCCGGCGACGTGCGTACCGTGCCCGCCGTCGTCGGTGCCGGCCGGGTCGAGGCAGCTCGCCACCTCGCACTCCCCGTCGATCTCGGGGATGTCCGGGGCGAAGTTGCGCGACAGGGCCCAGTTGAAGTTGGGCGCGATGTCCGGGTGGGCGGCGTCGACGCCGGTGTCCAGCACACCGACGGTCACCCGACGGTCGCCCGGCTCGATCTTGCGCGCCTTGTCGGCCCGGATCATCTCCAGGCCCCATAGCTTGTCGTCGAGTGGGTCCAGCTTCTTGCCCCGCTGCTTAGCGGTCCCCTTCGCGGCGGCCACGGCCAGCAGGTGTTCCTGCTCGACCCGGTCCAGCTTGGGCTTGCGGCCGATCGCCTTCTGCTCGGCGGCGCCGATCAGAGCAGCGGCGGCCGTCGCCTTCGTCGCGAAGTCGGCCCGGTCACTGGTCACCTGGAACACGCCGACCTCGTCGGTGCGGGACACCACGGTCCCGCCGGCCGACCGGATCGCGGCGAGGGCCGCGTCGGCGGAGAACCCGTCCTCCGCGACCACGGTGAACGTTCGGACGGTCGTCGGCTCGGCGCTGGCCGGCACGCCCAAACCCGTCACCGTGAGTGCCAGTGCCGCCGCGGTCGCGACGACACCGACGGTGAAGCGCTTGCTCACCACATCGAATCCTCTCTTTGAGGGACGTGGCGTCATCAGACATCAACGCATGACGTTTCGCCAGACCGGCGTCGCTTACGCGGAGGAAGATCCGCTTCGCCGGAAAGGCCGACCAGGACGGCAGGCAACTCCGCGAGCGAGGACACTGTCGCGTCCGGCAGCACACCGGCCGGGAGCGAGTCGCCCCGTCGGTTCAGCCAGATCGCCCGCAGACCGGCCCGCTGCGCCCCGACCACGTCGAACGCCGGGTTGTCCCCGACGTGCACCACCTGCGACGGCGGCACCCCGGCAGCTGCGCACACCGCTTCGTAGAACTCGGGCGCCGGCTTCTTGGGCAGGCCGTCCTCGTGTGCGTACACCTCGAAGGAGAACTCACCGGCCAGGCCGCAGCGTTCCGCGCGGCTGTTGCCGTTCGTCGCGAAGCCGAGCGCCCACCGCGCCCGCAGTGCGGTGAGCGCGGGCAGCACGTCGGGGAAGGGCCGGGTGAGCGCGAAGCGGCGGGCGAAGAAGACCCCGGCCAACTCGTCCAGGTGGCCGCCGAGGTCCGCACGGGCCAACGAACGGGCCAGTGCCGCCCGACGGATCTCCGTCACCGGCGCCGAGGCCAGATCACCGAAGACGGCGTCCCAGTCCGACTCCAGGTCGGCGAGCGACACCTCGGCCGCCGCCGGGGTCAGTCGCCGCATCTCGTCGAGTACGGTCACCAACCCGCCGGCGACGGCCGGACGCAGATCCAGCAGAGTCTCGTCGGCGTCGAACACCACCGTGCTCAGCATGCCGAAAAGGGTGTCATGTCAGGGCGGGCTCCGCCGCCTTCGCCTGGTCGGGGATGACGGGTGCGCGCAGTTCGTCGAGGCGGACCAGGGCCACCCCGGCGACGATCAACGCCCCGCCGAGCAGTTGCACGACCGTCGGCAGCTCACCCAGCACCAGCCAGGCGATCAGCACCGCGAACATCACCTCGGTGAGCCCGACGAAGGAGGCCATCCGGGCACCGAGGACGCGGGCCGCAGCGATCCCGGCCAGATATGCGACCACCGCCGCCACCAGCGCGAGGCCGACGATCGGCACCAGCCAGCTCGTCTCCCGCCCGGCGAACTCGACCGTGCCGAAGTCGGCCCGCAGTGGTAGCGCGCCGAGCAGGCCGAGCAGCAGCAGTGCGCCGGCACCGACGGCCATCCCGCCACTGGCCATGACCACCGACGGCAGTGCGGCGTCGACCCGGCCGGCCAGTACGAAGTAGCCGGCCAGCCCGACCGCCGCGCCCAACCCCCAGAGCACCCCGATCGGGTCGAGCCGCCCGGCTCCGGTGAGATCGAGCACGAAGAAGAGGCCGGCGAGGGCAGCCGCCGAGCCGGCCACGGTCAGCCGGCGGGGGCGCTGCCCCTGGATCAGCCAGGTCCAACCGACCACGAGGATGATGCCGAGGTACTCCAGCAGCAGCGCGACCCCGACCGGCAGGTAACGGACCGCGTTGAAGAAGCACACCTGGGCGAGCGCCACCCCGAGCAGCCCGAAGACACCGATCGAGGCGATGTTGCGGCGCAGCACCGCCCACCGGCCCCGCAGCACCAGCAGAGCCGGCCCGGCCAGCACCAGAGCCGCGATGCCGACCCGGGCGACGACGACCGCCTCGGCGGACCAGCCATCATTGATCAACGAACGGGCGAAGGTGCCCGAGGTGGCGAACGTGACCGCGGAGAGCAGGGCCAGGGCGAGCCCGGCCCCCGCGACGGGGGAATGACGCATCGACTCTCCTTGGCACGGTCGCCCGCCATGGGCAAACTAGGCTTACACCGATGACGCTAAAGCGGGGCCACGACAGGAGTCAAGTTGCTTTTCGCCCATGACACCGAATGTTCGCTCACCGCCGCCGCCGCGCTGGTCAACACCGACGGGCGGGACGGCGACAAGCTGCCCGACGTCGCCGCGCTGGACGCGTTCTACGTCACCCACTCCTACAGCGGCCGGCACGAGCACAGCGAGGCCGAGCTCCGCGCGGTACGCGCCCTGCGCCCCCGGCTGCGACGATTCTGGTCCGCCGACATCGACGAGATCGTCGAGATCGTCAACGGGCTGCTCCGCGAGCATCGCGCGCTGCCGCAGCTCATCACGCACGACGACGAGCCGTACCATCTGCACGCCGTCCCCCGCGACGCCCCACTGGCCACCCGGATGGCGGTCGAGGCGGCGATGGCGATCGCCGACGTGGTCCGGGGCGGCGAGCTGCGCCGACTGCGGACCTGCGACCACCCCGCCTGCGACAACGTACTGGTCGACCTCTCGAAGAACCGGTCCCGCCGGTTCTGCGAGGCGGGTTGCGGCAACCGGGCCGCCGTCAGCGCCTACCGCGCCCGCAAGGCCGCCGCCCGCACCTGACCTGCCCGTCGCCCCGTCCTGCCCACCGCGCCAAGCTGCCCGTCGCCCCGTCCTGCTGAGCTCGGAGTCAAGGTCTAGCCACCAAGGCCACGCTCAGGGTCGAGGTCCTGCCCCAAGGCCACGCGGGGTCGGTGTCTCCGCCAAGGTCACGCTCGATCCAGGATCGAGTGGCATCGGCCGTCCGCGATGACCACTCGATCCTGGATCGAGCATGTTCATGGCGTCCCGAGGCACACGGAGCCGACGGGACAGCATGCCTCGCCCTCCGCCCGCTCCCCCGGCCGGGCGGTCCCACTGCCGGGGGCGATGGCATATCCGACTCAGCTCGACAGGACACCCGTGCCGTGTCCTGGCCCGCCCGCGCGACCTGGCTCCGCAGCATCCGCCGCAATCAGCGGCCCGCCGCACCCCCGCAGAACCGTCCCTCGCGGGGCCTCAGGGGTGGGTCATCCGGAGCAGGTCGAGCGCCTCGTCCAACTGGGTTTCGCTGAGTTTGCCGGACTCGACGTGGCCACGAGAGACCACCACCTCCCGGATGGAGACCTGCTTCTCCAGCGCCTCCTTGGCGATCGAGGCGGCCTCGTCGTACCCGAGGTGGCGGTTGAGCGGGGTGACGATCGACGGCGAGCCCTCGGCGTACGACAGACAGACCTCGGCGTCCGCGACCAGGCCGACCACGCAGCGGTCGGCGAGCAGGCGGCTCGACGCGGCGATCAACCGGATCGACTCCAGGAGGTTGCGGCCCATCACCGGCAGCATGACGTTCAGTTCGAAGTCGCCCTGCGAGCCGGCGAAGGCCACCGTGGCGTCGTTACCGATCACCTGCGCGCAGACCTGCCGGACCGCCTCACAGACCACCGGGTTGACCTTGCCCGGCATGATCGACGAGCCCGGCTGGAGGTCGGGGATGCGCAGTTCGCGCAGGCCGGCGCGCGGACCGGAGCCCATCCAGCGGATGTCGTTGGCGATCTTGTAAAGCCCCACCGCGACGGTCCGCAACTGGCCCGAGGTCTCCACCAGGGCGTCGCGGGCGCCCTGCGCCTCGAAGTGGTTCCGCGCCTCGCTCAGCGGCAGCCCGGTCGAGTCACGCAGCTTGTCGATCACGCGGGCGGCGAACCCGAGCGGCGTGTTGATGCCGGTGCCCACCGCCGTACCACCCAGCGGCAGCTCGGCCAGCCGGGGCAGCACGCCCTCCACCCGCTCCAGGCCGTAGCGGATCTGGGCGGCGTACCCGCCGAACTCCTGCCCGAGGGTCACCGGCGTGGCGTCCATCAGGTGGGTACGCCCGGCTTTGACCACGGTCTCGAACTCCGACGCCTTCGCCTCCAGCGCGGCGGCCAGGTGGTCGAGTGCCGGTAGCAGGTCCCGTACGACGGCCTCGGTGGCCGCCAGGTGGATCGAGGAGGGGAAGACGTCGTTGCTGGACTGCGAGGCGTTGACGTCGTCGTTGGGATGGACGGCGTTGCCCAGTTCCCGCCCGGCCAGCGTGGCGATCACCTCGTTGGTGTTCATGTTGGACGACGTGCCGGAGCCGGTCTGGAACACGTCGACCGGGAACTGGTCGTCGTACCCGCCGTCGGCCACGTGCGCGGCGGCTGCGGCGATCGCGGCGGCCACGTTCGCGTCGATCACGCCCAGATCGCCGTTGACCTCGGCCGCCGCGCCCTTGATCTGCGCGAGTGCCCGGATCTGCGCCGGCTCGATCCCCCGGCCCGAGATCGGGAAGTTCTGCACCGCCCGCTGCGTCTGGGCCCGCCAGAGCGCCTCGGCGGGCACCTCCACCTCGCCCATCGAGTCGCGTTCGATCCGGTAGCCCGTCGTCTCTGGAGTCGTCACGCGTTCCATCCTGCCCCGCCGGGCGGGGACGTGCAGATGATCGCCCCAGCAGGATGCCACCTCGCCAGCCCGGACCGCCCGCCTGGCATTCCTGTGCCTGCACGGTGAGCTGCCGGCTGTTCCGTTGAGGCTGTCAGCGAGAGGGGTTATGCTTCAACCGTCAGGAGCAATAGCTCCTGAAAGTGGACCCGGCAGCCTTCCGGACGGTGGGTGGGCCGGGTCTCGCGTCTCCTGCCTCTCACACATTGCGCACTTCCCTGATCATGGGCCGCACCATCGCGCGCCACTCACCGCCTCTGGCCCATGACCATGCGATCGCGTCGGGCAGCACCAGCAGATGGTCGTCGTAAGCACGAAGATGGTCATAGCGGATCTGCCCGATCATGCCCGCGAGCCGAATTTCCCGGTTGAGCACGGCAGCATCAGCGGCACGACGGGAGTCGTCGAGCTCCAACACAAGTCGCTCGGTCTCGATCTTTGCCGCGTCCGCAACCAGAGCCCGTAGGCACAGCTCCCGACCGATCCGGAGATCACGATGACCGGTCGCGTCATAGAGCACGATGATCGGATCCAAGACGCGCAGAGCAGCGATTATCAACCTGCGCCTGTCGTTGCGCTCTTTGCAGAAGTGAATGCTGCGCTGGTTCGGCAGTGTCAGCCTGGCGATCGCCTGGCGCGCTCTGGACAGCGAGTCGGGGCCGAGCGTCGCGGCAGCCATGATCAGGCCGCGCTCCTTGGTCTCGTCAACGAAGGTGTGCACACGCATGCCGGGCCTCAGCGATGCCGCAGGCTTTGGAGGGGTAAGCCGCTCTCCTCGACGAGGAAGAAGGCCCAACCATTCCTCGACGAGGAAACATCAGGCTTGTAGTGCTCTACGATCCTCCGAGCAGCCTGGCTCGGCGTCCTGAAGATCTGCCCGGCGAGCGGCCCAGAGGTGATCTCGATCCGTCCGGGACCCGGCACGAAAGACGCATAGGTCCGGTGTCCTGCGTAGTCGGCATAGACCCGAACAGCATGCGGCTCGTCAGTCTCGGGGGGGCGGAGTCCCTCCCTGCCCGCCCCCGCGCGCCTCCGCGCGTCCACCACGAGCCTAGCGACGACCTGTCCTTTGGTCAGCCCAGCAACCTCTGCCGCGAAGGCAAGGTACTGGTCGGTGTCATCATCAATATCGTCGATGGACGGCATCAACTTCCCTCTCGCTTGACGGAGAGCATACCGCTCAAACGAGAAGATGTCGAACTGCAGAAACTACAGAAACTACAGAAACTCCAAATGCTCAGCGGCGACCGATGCTGAGGACCGGCTTGGTCACCTCGGCGAAGAAGTCGTTGCCCTTGTCGTCGACCACGATGAAGGCCGGGAAGTCCTCCACCTCGATCTTCCAGACCGCCTCCATGCCGAGTTCCGCGTACTCCAGAACCTCGACGTGCTTGATGCAGTCCTGCGCGAGCCGGGCCGCCGGCCCGCCGATCGAGCCGAGGTAGAAGCCGCCGTGCTGCTCGCAGGAGCGGGTCACCTGGTTCGACCGGTTGCCCTTCGCGAGCATCACCATCGAGCCGCCGGCAGCCTGGAACTTCTCCACGTACGCGTCCATCCGCCCGGCTGTGGTCGGGCCGAACGAACCGGAGGCGTACCCCTCCGGGGTCTTCGCCGGACCGGCGTAGTAGACGGCGTGGTCGCGGAGGTACTGCGGCATCGACTCGCCCGCGTCCAGCCGCTCGGCGATCTTCGAGTGCGCGATGTCACGGGCCACCACCAGCGGGCCGGTCAACGACAGACGCGTCTTCACCGGGTACTTCGACAGCTCGGCGCGGATCTCGTCCATCGGGCGGTTCAGGTCGACTCGGACCACCTCGGTGGCGTCCAACTGCCCCTCGGTGACATCGGGCAGGTAGCGGGCCGGGTCGGTTTCGAGTCGCTCCAGCCAGACACCCGACGGGGTGATCTTCGCAACCGCCTGGCGGTCGGCCGAGCAGGACACCGCGATCGCCACCGGGCAGGACGCCCCGTGCCGGGGCAGCCGCACCACCCGCACGTCGTGGCAGAAGTACCGCCCACCGAACTGCGCGCCGATGCCGAAGTTGCGGGTCAGCTCCAGCACCTCGGCCTCCAGCTCCAGGTCCCGGAAGCCGTGCGCGGACATCGAACCGGACGTGGGCAACGCGTCGAGGTACTTGGCGCTGGCGTACTTGGCAGTCTTCAGGGCGTACTCGGCGCTGGTGCCGCCGATCACTACGGCCAGGTGGTACGGCGGACAGGCCGAGGTGCCGATCAGCCGCAGCTTCTCGTCCAGGAACTGCATCATCCGCGTGGGGTTCAGCAGCGCCTTGGTCTCCTGGTAGAGATACGACTTGTTGGCCGAACCGCCCCCCTTGGCCATGAACAGGAACTTGTACGCGTCCGGGTGCCCATCCGGGTCCTCCGCGTACAGATCCACCTGGGCCGGGAGGTTGCTGCCGGTGTTGCGCTCCTCCCACATGGTGAGCGGGGCGAGCTGGGAGTAGCGCAGGTTCAACCTCGTGTACGCCTGCCACACACCCCGCGAGATCGCCTCGGCGTCGCTGCCGTCGGTGAGTACGTGCCGACCACGCTTGCCCATCACGATCGCGGTGCCGGTGTCCTGGCACATCGGCAGCACCCCGCCGGCCGCGATGTTGGCGTTGCGCAGCAGGTCGAGCGCCACGAACCGATCGTTCGGCGAGGCCTGTGGGTCGTCGACGATCGACCGCAGCTGGGCCAGGTGCGCCGGACGCAGGAAGTGCGCGATGTCGTGCATCGCCTCGGCGGTCAACGCGGTCAGCGCCGCCGGGTCCACGGTGAGGAAACGCCGACCACCGGGCCCGTTGACGACATCGACGCCCTCGTCGGTGATCAGGCGGTACTCCGTCTGGTCGGGACCGGTCGGCAGCAGGGGGGCGTACGAGAAGTCCACGGCACTGCTCATGACCGCACTCCGCTTCGCTCCGCGCCGCCATGAGGCACCGCCGCACTGCGCTGATTATTCGCTCGCTGGCGCTCGCTCATGACGACACTCCGCTCCGCTGCGTGCCGCCATGAGGCCATCACCGCACCGAATTGATGATTCGCTCGCTGGCGCTCGCTCATGACCGCAAAGCCTAGGGCAGACAGGTCGGTCGGTCCCACCCGCCGGGTGAGGTGGTGGGGCGTTGCACTCGGCCGCCCCGCCGACCGGCTCACTTGCCGGAATCGGGAGCCGTGCAGAGTTCGTTCTTGGGGCCGCAGCTTTCCTGGGGCTGCGGCACCTGCCCGGTACCGGCGGGACCCGGTACTCCCCCGTTACCGTCGCGTGCCGGGTCGCCCGTGGCGCCGAAGCGGACGTACCCGATCTCGCGGCCCTCGCCGATCACCATGCCGGCGGGGCCGACCGCGAGGGCGTTGGCGGAGGTCCGCAGCACGACCAGTTCCCGGCCGGTACGCGGATCGAGCGCCACCAGCCGGTTCGGTTTCTCGTCGGTGAGCACGGTCGCGTACGGGGTCAGCGCGGCGCCCGTCTTCTCCCCGGTGGGCCGGTTCCACCTGGTCCGGTCGGTGCCGAGTTCCCGGCCGGAGACGGTGTCCCCGTCGGCGGTCCGCACCACGGCGTACCGGTCGTCGACTGCCAGTACCCGCTCCCCCTCGGCGGCCACCAGCAGCAGCCGCCCGTCGTAGCCGTCGAGGACCGTCTCCCGGCCGTCGGGCGCGACTCCGATCAGCACGTTGCGGGCACCGTACGGGTCCTCCCGCTGCACGCAGCCCGCGCTGTCGGCGGTCCGCAGGTTGATCCCGGACCGCCGCCACGCCTCCTGGCCGGTGGCCGGGTCGCGGCCGGTGATGGCGAAGTAGCAGTTGCCGTCCTGCGAGCGGGCGGCGATGTGCAGCAGGCGCCCGCCGATCACGGCCAGCCGCTCGTCCCGGCCGGGCTCGACGTTCTGGAGCACCCGGCCGGTGGCGGTGTCGACCACGTGCACCCGGCCGTCGACCGGGAACCCGAGCAGCGGCGGCACCGACTCCGGGCCGGCCACCTCCTCGTGGATGCGGTTCGTGCCGAGGCGGCGGGTGTCCAGCAGGTTCGGGTTGTCGGCGAGCAGGCCGCTGCTGACCCCGGGCAGGAACGCGGTCCAGATCGGGGCGGTGCCGCGCGGGTCCCAGGCGCTCAGCGTGCAGTCGGTGGCCTCCACGCAGCGCGCGTCGAGCAGCAGGTTCCGGTACGTCCAGACGGCCACCGCGTCGTCGTCGCGTCGTCGCGTCACGCCGGTACTCGGGTCGAGGACCTCGTACCCCTTGACCAGCAACTTGCCCACGGCGACGACGGACTCCGGGCCGACGCCGGCCACCGCGCTCCAGTCGGCCTTGCGTTCCCAGAGCTGGGAGCCGGTGGCCAGGCTGCGGGCCTCGACGCGGGTGCGCTGCTCGACGATCACCGCCTCACCGGCGATCGTGACGCTGCGCGGGGTGCCGCCGATGCGCTGCTGCCACTGCACATCAGGGGAGGAGATGGGCTGTCGCCGGTTCACCCAGTCCCACATGGTCGGGAAGGGGTTCCAGACGCCGGTCGCGGCGAGCGCCACCACCGTGGCGAGGCCGAGCAGCAGCCAGCCACGTACGCCGAGCCCGCTGCCCTTCGCCACCGGATCACGGTAGCCACCCGCGCCCCCAACCGCCCGCACCACCCCGCGTGTCGTGAAAGGAAGGGACCCTTGCTAACGCCTCCGGTGGTAAAAGGGTCCCTTCCTAACCGCACACCGCAACCGCACACCGCAACCGCACACCGCAACCGCACACCGCAACCGCACACCGCGACGGCGCACGGCGGCAGCACACGGCGACCGAACGCCGCGACCTCATGCGGCGGCACCTCCCGCGCCGACCGAACGCGGGCGGCCGGTCGGGGCGAGCACCGGCCACAGGATCAGCGTCGCCGTGGCCGACGCCGCGCCGGCCAACGCCATCACGAGGCCCGGCGCGAGCACCTCGCTGAGCGCGCCCGCACCCGCCGCAGCCAGCCCCTGCATCGCCATCATGCCGGTGCTCACCAGCCCGAACGCCTGCCCACGCCGGCCTTCGGGCACCGCGTCGAGGAACCGTCGGGCCAACCCGAGCTGGTAGGCGAAGCCTGCGGTCGCCACCGCGAACAGGGCTGCCGCCGGCACCAGCGACGGCCGGGCCACGAACGCGAGCATCGGTACGCCGAGCAGCAGCGCGAGCCAGGGCGTCCACCGTTCCCGCCGGGCCGGCGCGACGAAGCGCCCCACCAGCAGGTCACCGACGAGCATGCCGCCCGCCCCGGCCATCAGCAGTACGCCCGCGCTGGCGCCCGGCCCGAGGTCGGCCGCGTACGGCACGGCCACCCCCTCCGCGCCCACCAGCAGCGAGCCGGGCAGCCACTGGGCGAGCAGCAGTCCCCGGATCCGCCGGTCGGCGAGCAGGCTCCGGTTGACCCGCAGGGTCTCGCGTACCGCCCCGCGCGCCGGCTTGTCGGTCGCCATCGGGGCGTAGTGGATGCGGGCCGGGCGTCGGGTGAGACCGATCCGCACCAGCAGCGCCGAGAGCCCGCAGGTCACCGCAGTCAGCCAGAGCGCACCGTACGGGCCGACGAGCCCGAGTAGCAGCCCGCCGACCGCGAACCCGGCGACCTGGGTCCCGCCGGAGGCGACCGAGAGCAGCGAGCGTCCGAGCACGTACGCGTCGCCGTGCAGCACCTCGGGCAACAGCGCGGTGCGGGCGGCGTTGCTGACCGGGCCGAAGAGGGCCACCACCGCGACCAGCCCGAGCATGGCCGACGGGGAGAGCGCCCCGACGGCGAGTACCGCCACCATGACCATCCGCAGCAGGTCGTAGCCGACCATCATGGCTCGGGCCGGCCACCGGTCGGCCAGCGCCAGCAGGAACACCCCGCCCAGGGCGTGCGGCAGGAACCCGGTCACGTACGCCAGGGCGGCCAGCAGGCCGGACCCGGTGCGCTCGTAGACGAGCACGGACAGGGCGAGCATCTTCACCGTCTCGCCGATCATGAAGACGCTGAAGCTGGCGAAGATCACCCGGAACTCGCTAACGGCGAAGACGTCCCGGAACGTCGCCGGACGTTCGGCAGCCCGCTGAGCTGCGGTGGTGCTGGTGCTGTTCACGCCGGCAAGCTTCGTGCGCGTACCCGGTCCGGCTCTATCCTTTCGCCAGGGAACGAAAGGTCGTGGTGTGCGGATCGAGGTGACCCCGGCCGACCTGGCGGCGAGCCGGTTCGCCGTCTCACCGCTGGGTGAGACGGTCTCCGCGCTGCGGCTGCTGGCCGGGCTGAACAGCGCCCCCGGGCTCGCCCCCTGGGTGGCCCGGCAACGGCCGGTGTACGAGCGGCTGCGGCGCGAGCTGCCGGAGGTGGGCGCGCTGCTGGCGCTGATGCGCCGGGGCGGCTACAACGCCGACTTCATCCATCCGCCACCGGCCGACACCGCCCAGGACTTCGCCGACGAACTGGCGGTGGTCCGGGCCACCCCGCTCGCCCAGGCCCGGGACGAGCTGGCCCGCAACCTCGTCGCCCCGCACACCACACCCCCCGGGTACGCCCTCCGGATCTACCGGTCGCCGCACGTGGTGGACCTGCTCGCGGACGCGATCGAGGCGGCCTGGACGACACTCGTACAGCCGGACTGGCCCCGCCTGCGCGCGGTTCTCGAACGCGACCTGCTGCACCGGGCCGGTCGGCTGCTCGCGTACGGCTGGGGTGCGGCCATCGCGGGCCTGGATCCCCGGATGCGCTGGGTGCCCGGTGGCGACGTGGGCACCATCGAGGTCGACGACCCGCTCCAGGAGGAGACGCACTCGCTGGCCGGGCGGGGACTTCTCTTCGTCCCCACCGTATTCGGCATCCTGATCAAGTACCTCGAACCGCCGTGGCCGTTCGCGATCGTCTACCCGGCCTACGGTGCGGCGGAACTGCTCGGGCCACCCGATCCGAGCCGTCCGGACGACCACCTGGACCGCCTGCTCGGGCGGTCCCGTGCGGCGGTGCTGCGGGCGCTCGCGCTGCCCGCCACCACCAGTCAGCTCGTCGCCCAACTCGGGCTGAGTCTGGGCGGGGTCGGTGACCACCTGACCGTGCTGCGCGGGGCGGGCCTGGTCAGCCGGGTACGTTCCGGCCGGGCCGTCCGCTACCGACGCACCCCGCTCGGCGACGCCCTCGCCGAGCGCTGACCACTCCCGCACCGTCGCGTGCAGCGCGCCCGGATGTAAGCAGGGGTCCCTTCCTATACACCAGGCGTTAGCAGGGGACCCCTCCTTACATCAGCACCCCTCCTTACATCAGCACCCGCTGGGCGGGGGGCTCATGCGACGGCGGAGCGGACCAGGGGGAGGACGCGGTAGGGGATCTGCTCGGCGAGCGCGATGATCGTCGAGGCGCGGGTGATCCCCTCGTACGCCACGATCTGGTCGATCACCCGCTGGAGGTCGGTGTTCGACCGGGCCACGATCCGGCAGAGCACGTCGCCCGAGCCGGTGATGGTGTGCGCCTCCAGCACCTCGGGGATCGCCGCGAGGTGGCGGGTCACCGGGTCGTGCCCGAGCCGCTGGCTGATCTCCAGCGTGACGAAGCTGGTCACCGTGAAGCCGAGGGCGGCGGGTCCGAGGTCCGGTCCGAAGCCGGCGATCACGCCCCGGCCGACCAGCTTGTCCAGCCGGGCCTGGACGGTGCCCCGGGCCACCCGGAGTCGGCGGGAGCACTCCAGCACACCGATCCGCGGTTCCTCCGCGAGCAACTCGATCAGTCTCGCGTCCAGCGCATCGAGCTGTACAACCTGTCCAGGGTTCATGCGTGAACACCATACCGTTTGCGCAACCTGACCAGCGTAGGCGGAGAGTGTTGCCCAGTGAGCCCGCTCACCGCGATGCTCGCAGCAGCAGACGACCCCGTCGGCCCACGAGGCCGGCCGGTACGCAAGGGAGGCCACCATGACCCAGGCGATCGACCGACCCCAGTCGACCGAGGAGGTCGACGTCGACGCCCTCGTCGGCGCCGTCGACCACGACACCAGCAAGGACCCGTTCCCGGTCAAGGGCATGGACCACGTGCGCTTCCTGGTCGGCAACGCCAAGCAGGCCGCGCACTACTACTCCACCGCGTTCGGCATGACCTGCGTGGCCTACCGGGGCCCGGAGCAGGGCTATCGCGATCACGCCGAGTACGTGCTGACCAGCGGTTCGGCCCGGTTCGTGCTCACCGGGGCGGTGCGTCCCGACGCCACCGGCACCGCGCACGTGGCCCGGCACAGTGACGGTGTCTCGGACATCGCGCTGGAGGTGCCGGACGTGGACGCCGCGTACGCGCACGCCACCGCCCAGGGCGCGACGGGGCTGGCCGAGCCGCACGACGTCACCGACGAGCACGGCACCGTACGGCTGGCCGCCATCGCCACCTACGGCGAGACCCGGCACACCCTGGTGGACCGTTCCCGGTACACCGGCCCGTTCCTGCCCGGTTTCGTCGCTCGCAAGCCGATCGTGGACCGGCAGCCGATGATCGACGCCGGGGTGCAGCCCAAGCGCTTCTTCCAGGCGGTCGACCACGTGGTCGGCAACGTGGAGCTGGGCCGGATGGACGAGTGGGTGGAGTTCTACCGGCGGGTGATGGGCTTCACCAACATGGCGGAGTTCGTCGGCGACGACATCGCCACCGACTACTCGGCCCTGATGAGCAAGGTCGTCGCGAACGGCACCCGCAAGGTGAAGTTCCCGCTCAACGAGCCGGCGGTCGCCCGGAAGAAGTCGCAGATCGACGAGTACCTGGAGTTCTACCAGGGTCCGGGCGCGCAGCACATCGCCGTCGCCACCAACGACATCCTGGCCAGCGTCGACGCGATGCGCGCCGCCGGGGTCGACTTCCTGGACACCCCGGACTCGTACTACGAGGACCCGGAGCTGCGGGCCCGGATCGGTGAGGTCCGGGTACCGATCGAGGAGTTGAAGTCCCGCAAGATCCTGGTCGACCGGGACGAGGACGGCTACCTGCTCCAGATCTTCACCAAGCCGGTGCAGGACCGCCCGACCGTCTTCTTCGAGCTGATCGAGCGGCACGGCTCCCTCGGTTTCGGCAAGGGCAACTTCAAGGCGCTCTTCGAGGCGATCGAGCGGGAGCAGGAGAAGCGCGGCAACCTGTAACACTGTCCAGCGTGACCCAGCCTCCCGTGCACCCGTCGCCGGCCGGCGGGCCTACGCCCCCGGCCGGCGGCGCACCGCCGCCCCTCGGCCCGCCGCATCCGATTCCGCCCCAGTACGCACCACCGGGCCACTCGCCACCCGGTCATCCGCCACCGCCCGGCTGGCCGGGTCCACCTGGACCGCAGCAGCCGCCGGGCGCGGGCTGGGCGGGTCCGCCCGGACAGCAGCAGCCGGGCTGGGCACCGGGAGTGGCGCCACCGGTCCTCGGGCCGGGCGGGCAGCCGCTGGCCGGCTTCGGCGAGCGGCTGGCCGCGTACATGATCGACTCGTTGGTCGCCGGCGTGGTGCTGATGGTGCTCTTCGTGCCGGCCTTCGTCTTCATCTGGCTCCGGATGTTCAGCGCGATGACCCGGACGAACCCGGACGGCACCCTGGCCGAACCGGACCCGGGAACGGTCTTCACCGAGTTCCTGCTGCCGCTCCTGCTGCTCCAGGTCGGTCTCTTCGTGGTGATGTTCGCGCTGTACTGGGTCTACCACGTGGAGTACCTGATCCGGAACGGCGGGCAGAGCGTCGGCAAGCGGGTGATGAACCTGCGGGTGGTGATGCTCGACCCGACGCACGACCTGGACCGCCGGGCGGCCGGCAAGAGGTACCTCGTGCAGTTCGTCGGCGGGTCCCTGGTGCCGGGTGGCAGTTACCTCGACGGGCTCTGGCAGTTGTGGGACAAGCCCTGGCAGCAGTGCCTCCACGACAAGTTCGCCGGGACCGTCGTCGTTAAGGTGTCGAGGTGAACGAGCGCAGCGAGGCCGCGACGTGAGCGTGGCACCCGGTTGGTACGTCGACCCCGCCGATCCCGAGACCCGCAGGTACTGGGACGGCGAGGGTTGGATCGGCGCGCCCATCCCGGTGGACGTCACCCCACCCGAAGGCCCACCCCCGCCGGAACCCGAGCCCACGCCCGAACCCGAGCCGGCGACCCCGGCCGCCGGGACCGCCTCGCCGACCGGCGCACCCGCCGAGCCGGGCCCGCACACCACCTGGCCCGGCCAGCCCACCGGCACACCCGGCTGGCCCGGCCAGCCCGGCGGCACGCCCGGACCACAGCCGGGCCCACCTGGCGGCACACCCGATCAGCACGGCGGCCACCCCGGACAGCAATCGGGCTGGCCGCCCGGCTCGGGACCGCCTCCCGGCTGGCCGTACCCGACCTGGCCGGGCACACCACCACCGCCCCGGCCGCACGGGTTGCCGCTGGCCTCGTTCGGTGCCCGGTTCGGTGCCCGGCTGATCGACTTCGGCATCGTCTTCCTGCTCAACGTGTTCGTGAACGGCTTCTTCGTCTATCGGCTGGCGCAGGAGTACGCCACTCCGCTGAACGAGTTCTGGCGGCGGGTCGAGGCGCAGGACCGCACCACCGACCCGCTGCCCCCGGCGGGCGACCAGGCCGGCTCGCTGGTGGTGGTGATCCTGCTGCTGGCCACCGCGCTCTGGTTGGCGTACGAGGTCCCGGCGATGGCGGCCAGCGGGCAGACCTTCGGCAAGCGGTTGCTCCGGGTCAAGGCGGTGCCGATGGAGGCGGACGCACCGCTGGGCTTCGGTCGGGCTCTGCGTCGCTGGAACACGCTCGGCCTGCCCACGCTGCTCTGGTACTGCTGCGGCCTCGGCCTGTTGCTCCAGTTGATCGACGCGCTCTCGCCGCTCTTCGACCATCCGCTACGGCAGGCCCTGCACGACAAGCGGGCACAGACCGTGGTGGTCCAGCTTTCCCGCACCCCCGACGACCGCACCCCCGACCACCGCAGCCCCGACCACCGCAGCACCGACGACCGTGCCGACACATCGGGAGACACCCCATGACCGACACCGGACGACAGCCGGCACCCCGGTTGACCCGCGCCGACCTGGACGCACTGCCCAACTACGTACCCGGACGCAGCCCGGCCGACCTGGCCCGGGAGCTGGGCCTGCCCGAGGCCATCAAGCTGGCCAGCAACGAGGTGCCGTACGGCCCGCTCCCCGGGGTCGTGGAGGCGGTCGCCGAGGCGGTCGCCGGTGTGCACCGCTACCCGGACATGGGCGTCGTCGCGCTGCGTCAGGCGTTGGCCGACCGGTACGACGTGGCCCCGGACCGGATCGCGACCGGCTGCGGCTCGGTGGCGCTGGCCGAGCACCTGGTCCGGACCACCTGTCTGCCCGGTGACGAGCTGGTCTACTCGTGGCGTTCCTTCGAGGCGTACCCGATCATCGCGGCGACCAGCGGCGCGACCAGCGTGCAGGTGCCCAACGCGGCCGGGCACGGGCACGACCTGTCCGCGATGGCCACGGCGGTGACCGACCGGACGCGGATGATCCTGGTCTGCAACCCGAACAACCCGACCGGCACCGCGGTACGCCGGGCCGAGCTGGACCGCTTCCTGGACGCCGTACCGGACGACGTGCTGGTGGTCATCGACGAGGCGTACCGGGAGTTCGTCACGGATCCGGAGGTGCCGGACGGGCTGACCTACGCCGACCGGCCGAACGTGGCGGTGCTGCGCACCCTCTCCAAGGCGTGGGGCCTGGCGGGTCTGCGGATCGGTTTCCTCGTCGCGCAGCCGCAGGTGGCGGCGGCGGTCCGCAAGGTCGTCACGCCGTTCTCCACCAGCATGGCGGCGCAGGCGGGCGCGCTGGCCGCGTTGGCCCAGGCCGACGAGGTGCAGCGACGGTGTGCGCTGGTGGTGGCCGAGCGGGACCGGGTCACCGAGGCGCTGCGCAAGCTCGTCCCGGACGTGCCCACCAGTCAGGCGAACTTCGTCTGGCTGCCGTTGGGCGACCGGTCGGTGGCGTTCGGCAAGGCGTGCGAGTCGCGGGGCGTGATCGTCCGGCCGTTCGCGGGTGACGGGGTGCGGGTGACCGTCGGTACGCCGGAGGAGAACGACGCGTTCCTGGCCGCCGCCGAGTCCGCCCTGGTCTGAACCACGAGCGGTGCCGGGCCGATCCGCCATCCCCCAGCGGACCGGCCCGGAAGCCCACCGAGAGCATACGTAACTTTTGTCCGATTTGCCCGAGACTCGCTGTCGCCCCGCCGGTCAGGTAGCCGCCAGCACCAGCGGCTCCGAGGTGAGGAAGTAGCGCTGGTCGTCGGCGTCCGGAACCGGCGGCTGCCGGAGCCGCTCCAGCGCCAGGTAGCCGCCGCTCGCGTACGCCGCCCCGGGCGCCCAGCCCACCCCGTCGGCCCCCACGTTCAGCACGAAGCGGGACCGCTCGACCCCGGTGGCCGGGTCCACGGTGATCAGGTCGTTCGTCTCGGTGAGCAGGTGCACGCGGCCGGGCTGGACGGCCACGATCCGGACCGCCCCGAGGTCGGCACGCCGCCAGACCTCGTCGCCGTCGCGGGCGGAGCGTCCGGTGACCACGCCGTCCGCAGCCCGGACGACCCACTCCCCGTGCAGTTCGGCGTCGGTCGGGTCGAGTGCGGGTGCGGCCACCGGGCCGTCGGCGGCCAGCAGCCAACCTCGCCCCCCGTCGTCACCCGGGCCGGTGACGCGCAGGCCACCACAGCGCACGCCCTCGGTGACGCAGCCGACCGGCGTGACGCTCCACTCGGCAGCGGCGCCCGGCGGCTCCCAGCGGTCCACCGGCGTACCCGTGCGCACGTCGAGGAACTCGACCACCGTCGGCCCCCCGCACCGGTCCACCACGGCGAACCGACCGGTCGTGGTGGTGCCCACGTCGCTGCGGCAGTCGTCGTCCACCTCCGTGGACCAGAGGAGCCGGCCGTCGTCGAGCGCGAAGGCGGCGAGGCGCTCCGGCCCGGAGACCACGAGCGTCGACGCGCCGCCGGCTCCGGTATGGAAGAGACCGGCCGGGCTCCAGACCGCCCCGGCACCGGTGCGGCGCGCGGTCCACCCCTCGGCGGGCACCGGGCCGTCGACCTGCCAGGCCACCCGTCCGGTACGCGCGTCCAGCGCCACCAGCTTCCCGTCCGACCAGTGGCTGACCACCGTGGTCCCGTCCGCCACGACCCCGCTCACCTCGGCCGGCCACCGCCGGTACGACCAGTACGGCGTACCCCGGTGGCGGGCGTCCACCGGCCCGTCGGCGTACACCTGGCGCTGTGCGGCGTACACCCGGAGGCGGCCGTCGACGATCAGCGGCGCCACCGGCAGCCGGCCGACCACCCCGGCCTCCCGGTCGGCGGCGGCCGGATACTCGCCCCGCGCGGTCGTGCTGACCTCGGCCGGAGCGAGCACGCGGTACGCGGTGATCGCGGTGACCGCGACCATGACAGCCACGGACACCACCGCCACGATCCGTCGCCGGCCCGTCGTCAACCCCATCCCGCACCTCCGACCGGCACCCTATCCAGCCGGGCTGAGTGCGCGGGGGTACGGCCCCGAGGGTGCGGGCGTCACGCTCCGGTCGGGGCCGACGCGTCCCGGGAAGCGGCCGTGTCCCACGAGAGCGGGGCACTCGCGGGACACGGCCGACGGCGTCAGCGGGTGAAGTGCCCGGACCGGATCGCGCCGACGAACGACGTCCAGTCCGGCGGGCTGACCACCAGGACCGGCCCGGCCTGGTCCTTGGAGTCGCGTATGCCCACCACACCGTGGACACGGGCCAGGTTGTCGGCCACCTCCACACAGAGACCCTGGTCGTTCGAGCGGCTGCTGGTACGCCAGACCGCGCCCACGAGTTCGTGCATCGTCATCTCCTCGGTTTGTGACGTGTCGCCACCGGGCCGGGCCGACCGGAACGGGGGGCACCGGCCGGCCCGGCGCGTCGTGGCGACGCGATTCCGAGGGCATCAACGAAGAGAGTGACGGTCCTTGATCGCACATCGAGTGCGATCAAGGAATTGTGTCGGGTTGGGGTCAGTTCGCGGGCGTGACCGTGCCGGTGACCTCACCCAGCTCGATGGTGCTGCCGTCCGGTCCGGGAGCGGTCGCGGTGACGGTCACCGTGTCCCCGTCGGCGAGGAAGGTGCGCTCCGCCCCGTCGACCACGACCGGCTCGGTGCCTCCCCAGGTGAGTTCCAGGAACGAACCGACCTGGTCCCGGCGCGGGCCGGAGACGGTGCCGGAGGCGTACAGGTCGCCGGTGCGCAGCGAGGCGCCGTTGACGGTCAGGTGCGCCAACTGCTGGGCCGGCGTCCAGTACATGCCGGCGAACGGCGGCTCGCTGACCGCCTCGCCGTTCCAGCGCACCGTGAGCCGCAGGTCCAGCCCCAGGCGGGACTCCTCACGCAGGTAGTCGACCACCGGCGGGTCCTGCTCCGGGGCGGGCACGAAGGCGTGTCGCAGCGCGTCCAACGGAGTGATCCACGCGGCCACCGAGGTGGCGAACGACTTGCCGAGGAAGGGCCCGAGCGGTTGGTATTCCCACGCCTGGATGTCCCGGGCCGACCAGTCGTTGACCAGCACCACCCCGAAGACGTGGTCGGCGAAGTCGGCGGCGGCCACCCGCCGGCCGAGTGGACTCGGTACGCCCACCACGAACCCGACCTCGGCCTCGATGTCCAGGCGCGCGGACGGTCCGTAGACCGGCCCCTGCGGACCGGGCCGCTGGCCGTGCGGGCGGATCACCGGGGTGCCGGAGACCACCACCGTGCCGGCCCGGCCGTGGTAGCCGATCGGCAGGTGCTTCCAGTTCGGCAGCAGCGGCGGCTGGCCCGGCCGGAAGATCAGTCCGACGTTCGAGGCGTGGTGCTCCGAGGAGTAGAAGTCGACGTAGTCGGCCACCTCGAAGGGCAGTTCCATCGTCACCTCGGCCAGCGGCACCAGCAGCGGTTCCACCGCCGCGCGGTGGGCCTCGTCGGTGAGCAGCTCGGTGATCCGCTGCCGGGCGGCGGTCCACTGCGGGCGACCCAGCGCCAGGAACGCGTTGAGCGTGGACTGCCGCAACGCGCCACCGGCCAGCACCAGGCCGGCCTCCTCCGCGCCCGCCAGGTCCAACACGAGGTCCCCGACGCGTACGCCGATCCGGGGCTCGCCGGAATCCACCCGGAACACCCCGTACGGCAGGTGGTGCGTCCCGTACCCGGAGCCCTCGGCACCCGTCACCCAGCTCACGCCGACCCTCCGTTCCACCGTGCCCACTCGCTCATGCCTCGAATCCTCCGTTCACCAGCCCGAGCCGGATCAGGTCGGTCAGTGGTTCACTGATGCTGCACGAGCCGAAGCCCACCCAGAGCGGACGCGCCGAGTCGTGGCGTCCCTCGGTGCCCTGGACCAGCGGTCGCTCGTCGCGCACGGTGAGCAGATCGGCGACGGTCTCCACCGTGGCCCCGTCGGCGGCGGCCAGCGTGGCGGCCAGCACGTTGCCGAAGCCGTGGTGGGTGAAACCGGTCTCCGGATCCACCTGCCGCACGGCGTGGTGCAGACCGGCGGTCAGCTTGAACGGCAGCCGCCGGTCCCGGCAGGCGCAGATCACCGCGGCCAGTTCGGCGGGGGTGGGGAACAGCTCGGCGGCGAGCCCGCCGGTGCGGAACTTCGCGGCGACCGGCAGCCCACCGGCCCGCGCCCCGGCCAGCGCGTCCAGCGCCCCCATCAGCCCGAAGGTCAGCGGGATCTCCGCATAGACGGGTACGCCGTCCAGCCGTTCGGTCAGCGTCATCAGCTCGGCCAGGCCGGGCTGCGGGTCCTCGCCACGCCGCGCGACGGGCGCCTCGATCTGCCGGGCGGTCACGCCGAGCGGAGGCAGGCAGGAGAGCGCGAGGGGCAGGCGGTCGAGACCGGTGTCGCCGATCAGCCCGATGGCGAGCCCGGGATCGACGAGTCCGTCCAGTTCACCTGCGGCCACGGTCGAGGCCGGCAGCAGCAGCGGGCCGACGAGGTCGGCGTACCAGGCGGCGCGGTGCTGCCGGTGGGCGGCGAGGGCGTCGGGCAGCGACGCGCTGCCCGGCGGGAAGACGGCGGCGTCGTCGACCAGTCCGGTGACGAGCGCGGGCAGCTGCGTTGACACGAGACAAGAATGTACGGGACGCTCTAAGAAGCGGACAACAGCGTCCGATTATCGGACGCGCTGGTGACGGGAGGCGAGATGCCGTACTACCGCAGCGTCGGTGAGGTGCCACGGAAACGTCACACCCAGTTCCGGCAACCCGACGGCAGCCTCTACACCGAGGAGCTGATGGGCCAGGAGGGCTTCTCCTCCGACTCGTCCCTGCTCTACCACCGGTACGCGCCGACCGCGATCGTCGCCGCCGAGGAGTTCACCCCACCGGCGGTGACCCGTACGCCCAACCTGCCGCTCAAGCCCCGGCACCTGCGGACCCACAAGCTCGACGGCACCGGCGCCGACCCGGTCCTCGGCCGGCGCTACCTGCTCGCCAACGACGACGTCCGGATCGCGTACGTGCTGGCCGACCGGCCCTCCCCGCTGTTCCGCGACGCCACCGGCGACCACTGCCTCTACGTCGAGTCCGGGGCACTACGGGTCGAGTCGACCTTCGGGGTGCTGGACGTGACCGCCGGCGACTACGTGATCATCCCGACCTCGACGGTGCACCGGCTGGTACCGACCGGTGACACGCCGACCCGGCTGCTCGCCGTCGAGGCGTCCGGCCACATCGGCCCGCCCAAGCGCTACCTCTCCGTACGCGGCCAGTTCCTGGAGCACTCGCCGTACTGCGAGCGCGACGTCCGGGGACCGGACACGCCGCTGCTGGTCGACGGCACCGACGTGGACGTGCTGGTCCGTCACCGTCGCGGGTGGACCCGACACGTCTTCGCGAACCACCCGTTCGACGTGGTCGGCTGGGACGGGCACATGTATCCGTGGGCGTTCTCCATCCACGACTTCGAGCCGATCACCGGCCGGGTCCACCAGCCGCCACCGGTGCACCAGACGTTCCAGGGGCCGAACTTCGTGATCTGCTCGTTCGTCCCGCGCAAGGTCGACTACCACCCGGGCGCCATCCCGGTGCCGTACCACCACCACAACGTCGACTCCGACGAGATGCTCTTCTACACCGGCGGCAACTACGAGGCCCGGCGCGGCTCCGGCATCGAGCAGGGGTCCATCTCGCTGCACCCGTCCGGCTTCACGCACGGCCCGCAGCCCGGCGCCGCGGAGCGCTCGATCGGCGTGGACTTCTTCGACGAGCTGGCGGTCATGGTCGACACGTTCCGGCCACTCGACCTGTGCGACGCGGCGAGCGAGTGCGAGGACGACGCGTACGCCTGGACCTGGGCCCGCCGCCCCTGACCCGGCCCCGACCCACCCGGCCGGTCAGGCGACCGGTCGGGTGATGATCGCGAGTTGCGCGGCCATCGCCACCCCGATCGCCAGCACCAGCGGCCACGGGGTGCCCAGCAGGGCGTAGAGCAGGATCAGCACCGGTGCCACGCAGGCCCCGTAGACGGCGAACGCGAGCGTCCGGTCGGTGCGCCGCAGCACCGGCAGGACCGTCCGGGTCAGCCCGGGCAACCGCGACGCCTGCCGCCACACCACGAAGCCGCCGCCGGCTGCGGCCAGCAGCGCCATCATGCGGGAGAAGCCGGACCCGGTGGCGGCCGAGCAGGCGACCAGCACGGCGGCGATCACCGACCATCCGGCGCCCCAGACGACGAGCTGCCGCAGCGCCGCCGGCACGGTGCGGTCGGCGATCGGACCCACCGGACCCGCGCCGCCCGGCGCGGCGAAGGGATCACCCTGGTACCCGCCGGCCGACCCGCTCTCGGACGGCCACGTCGGCGGCTCGTCCCGCCCGTCGGCGGACCGACCGACGCCCTCCCCGGCCTGATTCGCGCCACCCTGACCCGGTCCGCCCTGGGCCCCGCCAGGCCCGCTCAGGCCGTCCGGCTGGCCGGTGACGGGGTCCGGCCGACCTGTCCCGCCCTGACCCGCCGTGGGCCAGCTCAGCCCGCCGGTGGGCCAACTCAGGCCGGTCTGACCCGCCGTCGGCCCGCCAGGCCCACTCTGGCCCGGTTTCCGCCCGTCCGGGGTCTCCGGGTCGTTCCGGGACTGGTCGAGACCGCTCAGGTCGTCCGGGACGGTGTCGGTCCGGTTCGGGTTGGTTCGCGTACCGTCGCGGCGGTTCGGGTCGTTCGACGGCAGGCTGGCCACCGCCGCCTCCGCGAGCTGTTCCAGCGTCGCGCTCCACCGGCGCTGCTCCAACCGCAGCACACCGACGTCGTCGCCCACCTCGGCCAGCCGGGGGTCCAGCCGCAGCGCCTCCCGGTACGCGCGCTCGGCCAGGTCGTACATCTGCATGTTGGCCGCCACCAGGCCGAGCACCAGATGTGCCTGCGGCTCCTCGGGCGCCAGCTCCACCCCGTGCCAGGCCGCGTTCAGCGCCGGCTGTCCGTTGCGGGAGCCGGCCAGGATCGCCGCCGCGCTGCGCTGCGCGTACGCGTCCTCCGGCCCCAACGCCAGGATCTCGTCGGCGGTACGCGCGGCGTCTGCGTACCGTTCCAGGTCGCCCAGGGCCAGGCCCCGCACGACGAGTGGGGCGAGCTGTCCCGGCGCGGCTGCCACGGCGGTCTCGGCGGCGGTCAGCGCCTCGGCCGGGCGGCCTGCGGCCAGGTGCACCCGGGCCAGCATCGTCGACACCTCGACGGCGGCCGGGTCGAGGGCGAGGGCGAAACCCAGCTCGGCGGCGGCCTCGTCGTAACGGCCCAATTCGCCGAGGAGGGTGGCGCGCTCCAGGTAGCCGTCGGCGGCGGGCGGATCGGTGGGGACGTCGGCGGACATCGCGCGAGCCTAGCTCGCCTGCTCGTGGACCAGGGCCACCGCGATGCCGGCGAGCCCCTCACCGCGCCCGGTGAAGCCCAGGCCGTCGGTGGTGGCGGCGGAGACGGTGACCGGTGCGCCGACCGCCTCGGAGAGCACCCGCTCGGCCTCCGCGCGACGCGGGCCGATCTTCGGGCGTACGCCCACCACCTGCACCGACACGTTGCCGATGGCGAAACCGGCGGCCCGGACCCGACGGGCCGACTCGGTCAGCAGCGCCACCCCGCTGGCACCCGCCCACTCGGGCTGGTCCACTCCGAAGTTGGCGCCCAGATCACCGAGACCGGCGGCGGAGAGCAACGCGTTGCAGGCGGCGTGGGCGGCGACGTCCGCGTCCGAGTGCCCCGCCAGGCCATCCTGGTCGGGCCAGTGCAGACCGGCCACCCAACACGGCCGACCAGCCTCGAAGGCGTGCACGTCGGTGCCGATGGCCACCCGAGGAACGATCATGAAACGAGGGTACGCGCTAGGCGCCGACGGAGAGCAGGTGCTCGGCCAGCGCCAGGTCGAAGGGCCGGGTGATCTTCAGGGCGTGATCCGACCCGGGTACGCAGTACACCGGTGTCCCGCGCTTCTCGACCAGCCCGGCATCGTCGGTGAGCGGGTCACCGGCGGCGGCGTGCGCGTCGGTCAGCACCGCCCGGCGGAAGCCCTGCGGGGTCTGCACGGCCCGCAACGCGGCCCGGTCGACGGTGCCGAGCACCACCTCGCCCGCGTCGACCTCCTTGATCGTGTCGACCACCGGCAGCACGGGGATCACCGCGTCGTGACCGGTCCGGACCGCGGCGGCCACCGACTCCACGAGTGCCGGCGGGGTCAACGCACGGGCCGCGTCGTGCACCAGGACGATCTCGGGGCCGTCCGGCACGGCGGCCAGGGCGGCGGCCACCGACGCCTGCCGTTCCGCCCCGCCCGGCACCACCGTCACCGGCGCGACCGGGGCGAGCAGTTCGCGTACCGCCGCGACGTCGGCGACCGGGGCGGCCACCACGATCGTGTGGACCGACGGGGCGGCGGCGAGCCGGCGGACCGCGTGCACCAGCAGCGGCTCGCCGGCCAACAGCCGGAGTGCCTTCGGACGGCCGGGCCCCAGGCGTACGCCGGCACCGGCCGCAGGCACGAGGACCGCGACGTCACCGCGCGGATTCAGCTGCGCGGTCACGTCGCGGTCCTCGATGGTTTCTTCGCTACGAAGTGGGTACGACGATGCTGTGCGGACTAGGCCTCGGTCAGCACCTTGTCGAGCAGCGTCTCCGCCTCGTCCTTGGTGCTCTTCTCGGCCAGCGCGACCTCGCCGACGAGAATGTCGCGGGCCTTGGCGAGCATCCGCTTCTCACCTGCGGACAGCCCGCGCTCCCGCTCCCGGCGCCACAGGTCACGCACGACCTCGGCCACCTTCAGCGGGTTACCGGAGGCCAGCTTCTCCAGATTTGCCTTGTAACGTCGCGACCAGTTGGTCGGCTCCTCGGTGTGCGGAGCCCGGAGAACGTCGAAGACCTTGCCGAGACCCTCTTCGCCGACCACCTCGCGCACACCCACGATCTCGGCGTTCTCGGCGGGCACCCGGACCGTCAGGTCACCCTGCGCGACCCTCAGGACGAGGTACTGCTTCGGCTCGCCCTTGATGACCCGAGTCTCGATTGCCTCGATGAGTGCGGCCCCGTGGTGGGGGTAAACAACGGTCTCGCCGACACTGAAAACCATAGGTTCGAAACCCCTTTCGCTGTGTCTAGGGTAACACGCTCAGGCACCGATGTCTCACCGCCGTCCTGACCGTTGGCGCAGCTCAGGGGCCCTGTGAGAGGTATTTCTTCGGCTTGACAGACCGCCCAAACAATGATTTGACCACTCTGCGTAATCAGAAGATGACCCCCGGACGTCGTCCGGTGAGGAACATCGAAGATCACGACTGGCATCGCACATCAGGGCCTACGCCACCCGCCCTATGATATCCCGCCGTTGCGGAGTGTGGGCAGCGGTAGCGGGACCCGGGCCTGGTACGGGACGCTGGAGGGTGCCCGCGCACGCGCACCCGCGACGGTCGAGAGCGACCGGCGAGAGGGTGGTGGAGGCGGCGCGGGAACCGTCCGAGGGGGTGGTGATGGACAAGGCCGACGCCGACGGTCCCGGGTTGCCCGACCTGCCGCCCGAGTGGGGCCGGGTGGTCGTACCCGACGATGCCGCCGCGCTCGCGGACGAGGCCGAAGAGCTACGCCGGGAGCTGCGCGGCCGAGCCGCCGGGTACGCCCGCCGGTGGCGTCCGTCCGCGTTGCCCGTGCTCGCGCTGCTGCTCGCCGTCGTGGCGACCGTCGCCGGTCTGGCCACCGCCACCTGGCCCCGCACCGGCCGCTCGCCCGGACCGACCACCAGCAGCACCCCCGACCCGGCACCGGTCCGGCTCACCGGCCGGTCACTGCCCGCACTGGACCTGGTCGACGGCGGGCAGGCCCCGGTGCCGCTACGCGGCCTAGTGCCGACCGTGGTGCTGCTGGTCGACGGCTGCGCCTGCCCGGAGCGGGTCGCCGAGGCAGCGGCGGCGGCACCGCCCGGAGTGAGCGTGGTCACCGTCGCCACCACCCGCCCCCGGGCCGCGCCGCCCGGCACCGCCGTCCGCGCGCTGGCCGACCCGGCCGGCGGCCTCCGCGACTTCCTGCACCTGCCGGCCCGGCCGGACACCGTGACCGCCCTGCTCGCCGACCGCACCGGCCGGGTCGTCCTGGTCGTGCCCGAGCTCGGCTCCCTCACCGACTACCAGGCCGAACTGGCCCGCCTGGCGGGCTGACCGACCGCGCCTCGCAGAGCCGGCCGGTGAGTCGGTGGCCGGACCCGACCCGGCCACCGCCGCGATACCCAGCCTGGCCTGCACGACCGATGTCAGGACCGGGAGACCAGGCGGGCCACCAGTTGGGCCTGCGCCGCCTCGCCGGGATGGAACGTGACCCGCAGCGGGCCACCGGCAGCGGTGATCCCGATCGTCGACACCGTCCCCGTGCACTCGACCCGGTGTGGGTAGAACGCACCCCGGGCACCGTCGACGGCGACGTTGACGTCGCCCGAGCCGGTGCAACTGACGCGCAACACCAACTGGTCACCTTCGGCGACCCGAGCCGTGCGGACCACGGGCTCGTCCGGGCGCAACACCGATCGGTCGAACCACACCACGTTGCCGCCGCCTCCCCGGCGCCGGCCCGACTCTCCGGTCTCGGGAGCGCTGACGTCACCCGAACCCGCCCCGGCCAGCACGCGCACCTTGTCGCCATCCATTTCGAGCACGAGCGAGGAACCGGTGGCCGGATCCACCCAGAACGACGCGCCGGTAGCTGGATCCACCCGGAACGTCGCCGTCACCTCTGGTTGGGGCGAGTCGGTACCGCGATACTGCCGGGCCCCGGTGAGCGGATCCACCCGCCAGCCGGTCGCCTGGGAAACGCTGCTGGGCCCGGCCCCGACACCCGACCCGGTCGGTGCGGTCGCCTGCCACCACACGCCACCGGCAGCCAGCGCCACCACCCCCACACCGGCCAGCAGGACACCTCGGAGCCGATGGCGGGGATCGTCATGCATGCCGAGAAGAGTAGAGGCCCGAACGGCTCAGGACGGGGCGATCAGGCGGGCCTCCAGGTGCAACGGCTCCGCACCGGCGGTGGAGAACGAGATGCGTACCGGGCCGCCGGTGCCGGTCACCTCCGTCGTGGCCACCGCACTGTCGCAGCCGATCGTGATCGGGTCCGCCGCCCGTGCTCCGTCGACCGTCACCAACAGGTCTCCCGGCCCGACGCACCGGAAGCGGAGCCGGAACGACTCGCCGTACCCGATCGGGGCCTGTCGGACCACCGACGCACCCTCGCTGAGCTTCGTCGACTCGGTCCACACCACGTTCTGGACCTCCGCCCGTCGTACGCTCCGATGGCCGGCGTCGGACGAGGCGTCCGCCGGGCCGTCGGGCGGCGCGTACGCCCGGTCGGGAGAGACCGAGACGACGGAGCCGGTGCGCGAGTCGAGTACGCTCATCCTCGCTCCGGGCGCCGTCCGCCACGTCGTCGCGTGCCTGACCGCGGCACCGGAACCGATCGACACCGTGGTGCTCGGGGTCGGTGCCTGCGTCTGCCACCACCAGCCCCCGAGCACCAGCGCGACCGCACCGATCCCGGCGAGCAGAGCGCCGCGCAGCCGATGCACCGGATCGACGTGCATGAGTTCCAGGGTAGCCGCCCGCCCGGTCAGATGTGCCGTTCCAGCAGCACCGCGTAGAGAGTCAGACCGGGTCCGAAGGCGAGCATCACCACCCGGCGGGGCGAGGGCGCGGCCCGCATCAGACGGTCGAGGATCAGCAGCACCGTCGGGGACGAGCAGTTGCCGTGCTCGTCCAGCGTCGCCCGGGACGCCGCCAACCCGGTCGGCGGCAGCTCCAGTTCGCGCTCCACCACGTTGAGGATGCGCGGGCCGCCCGGGTGCACCGCCCAGCCGTCCACCCCGGACACCGTGGCGCCGTGCCGGGCCAGCAGGTCCTCCACCAACCCGCGTACGTGGGTCGACAGCACCTGCGGCACCTTCGGCGAGAGCCCCATCCGGAAGCCGGTGTCGGTCACGTCCCACGTCATGTGGTCGGCGGTGGAGGTGTCGGTGACCGAGGTGACCTCGCGTACCGCGTACCCCCGGCCACCGGGCAGGAGCACGGCGGCGACGGCGGCGTCCGAGAAGAGCGCGTGGGAGACGATCTGCTGGGTGTCCACCCGGGCCGACGAGGGTTGCAGGTGCAGGCTGGTCAACTCGGCGCAGAGCAGCAGCGCCGGGCGGCCCCGGGAGACCACGAAGTCACTCGCCGCACCCAACCCGGGCAGGGCCGCGTAGCACCCCATGTGACCGACGAACATCCGCTGCGTCGTCGGGGACATACCCAGGTCACGGGCGAGCAGGATGTCCAGCCCCGGGGTGGCGTACCCGGTGCAGGAGCAGACCACGAAAAGACCGACGTCCCCGGCGTCCAGGCCGGCCGAGGTCAGCGCACGGCCGACCGCCTCCTTGCCCAGCGGCAGCGCCTCCACCTGGTAGCGGCGCATCCGCCGCTCGGTCGGCCAGTCCGAGACGTCCTCGATCAGCGGACTCACCGCCGCCTGCCGGCGGGTCACCCCGGAGTTCGCGAAGATCCGCTCGGCGAGCGCCCGGGTGGTGCCGGAGTAGTGCCGGGAGAAGAACTTGTCCCATAGTTCCTGCTGGTCGGCCGAGGGCGGATGAGCCGTACCCACGCCCGCGATCACCGGTACGGTCACCGTCCCACCTTCCGCTCGCTCGGGCTCCTCACGCTCACCAACGAGGAGCCGACCCGTCACGGTCCGGGTCACCGCCGAGCGCGGCGATCCCCAACCAGTCGGCGCAGACATCGGAGGTGGCCGGGTGCAGTGATCCGCAACGGGCGTCCCGGTAGAGGCGCTCCAACGGGTGACCACGCCGGGTGGCGGAGGTGCCGGCCGCCTCCAGCATGGACGCGGCAACCTCCGCCGCAGTCGTACCGGCCAGCAGCTTGGCCCGCCACACCCAGCGGTTCGTCTCGGCGTCACCCGGCGCCTCGTCCACCCGACGGGCCGCCTCGGTGACCGCGAGCTGCGCCGCCGCCACCGCCGCGTCGGCCCGCCCCAACCGGGCACGGACCGCCGGCAGATGCGTCAGACCCCGGGCGTGCAGGTGTTCCGCCGCCGCGTCGATCGACGCCTGCGCCACCCCGACGTAGACGGCGGCGTAGCTGGCCACCAGCCAGTGCGGCATCAGCTGGGCGACCACCAGGGCCAGGCCCTCCACCCCGCCGAGCAGCCGGTCGGCGGGCACGGTGACGTCCAGGTGCAGGTCGTGCGAGGCGGTCGCGCGCATGCCGAGCGCGTCCCAGGTCGGCTCGACGGTCAGACCGTCACCGGCCGGGACCAGGAACTGCGAGACCACCGACGGGTCGGCCGCGCTCCGGGCCGCCACCAGGTAACCGTCGGCGTGACCGGCACCCGAGCAGAAGGTCTTGCTGCCCTTGATCCGCCAGCCGCCGTCGACCGGCTCGTAGACCGTGGTGAGCTGGGACAACCGGGCACCGGCGCCGCGCTCGCTCATCGCGACCGCGTACCACGCGCCCTCGGCCGCCGCCCGCAGCAACCGGTCGCGGGCGGCGAGCGCCTCCTCCGGTACGCCCAACGCCTCGGCCAGTTCCTCGGTGACCGCGCCCAGGGCGCCGGTGACCGAGGCGTGCATGTTGAACACCAGCGCCGTGGCGCCGTTGCCCCGCGCCAGTTCGGTGGCGACGGCCGCGTACCCGGCGAACGTCGCCCCGATGCCGCCCAGCTCGGCGGGGACCATCAGCCCGAACAGCCCGGCCGCACCGAGATCGGCGAAGTCGTCGACCGGGAACGAACCGTCCCGGTCGTGCTCCGCCGCCCGGGCGGCCAGCCGGGGCGACAGCCTCCGCGCGGCGTCCCACGCTTCACTCATGCCGGCACTCCGCTGCGCTGCGTGCCGCCATGAGACACCCACGCACCGAGCCGACGACTCGCTCGCTGACGCTCACTCATGCCGGCACTCCGCTACGCTCCGCGCCGCCATGAGACACCCACGCACCGAGCCGACGACTCGCTCGCTGACGCTCACTCATGGAACCCCCTTCTCGGCTTCCCTTACCCCCGCCCGGACCGGCTACCCGCCGTACACCCCGCGTCCCTGGTAGAGCACGGCCGGCGAACCGGTCGGCACGATCCGCGGCGTCTGGCCGGGTGGGGTCGCCGCGCCGCGTACCTGCCGGAGCAGCCAGCGCAGCAGGCCCGGCACCGCCGGACGCACACCCCGGACCCGCAGGTCCACACCGTGCCGGGCGCACTCGGCCACCAGCTCACGATGGTCCACGAACAACCGTGGGTCGTGGATGCCGCGCGGCACGGTCGGCAGCCGTTCGGCGATGCGGACCGCGACCAGCCGACACAGCGCGGTGTCGTTGAGCGTGTCCAGCACCAGCAGCCCGCCGGGACGCAGCAGGCGACACGCCTGCGCCACCACGGCCCGCCAGTCGGGTACGTGTTCCAGCAGCTCACCGGCGGCCACCACGTCGGCGCAGCCGTCGACGAGGGGCACCCGGGTGGCGTCGCCGTTGACCACCGTCACGCCGTGCGCGGCGGCCTGGTTCAGCGCGGAGCGGGTCAGGTCCACCCCCACGTGCCGGTAGCCCTTGCCGACCAGGTGCGGGGCGAGCAGACCGGCGCCGCACCCGAGGTCGACCAGGAGCGCGTCGGGCCGCGTCGCCGGTGGGACCATCGCCGCCCGCGCCTCGGCCAGCCAGTGCAGCATGGCGAACGCGCCGTCCGGTCGCCACCATTCGCCGGCCAGGTCGTCGTACTGACGCGGGTCGTTGCGGGGCAGGCTCAGGCCGGCGTCACGCATTCACCGAGCGTGGCACGACTAGCCGGTAACGACCAGACTTCCGTTATGTCGTCCACGGTGTTAGGGCTGGTCAGAGCGAGCCATCCGGAACCGACGGCGGCCGTCACCACAGTGGCCGGTCTGCTCGCGGCCGGCGTCGGGCATCCGCCCGGCGGGATCGCCGTGGTGGCGCTGACCGTGGCGGCGAGCCAGTTCGCGGTGGGGTGGACGAACGACGCGCTCGACGCCGACCGGGACGCCGCGGTGGGGCGTACCGACAAGCCGGTGGCCGCCGGTGCGGTCAGCCGGCGGGTCGTCGCGGTGGCCGCCGTGCTGGCCGCCGCCACCACCGTGGCGCTGGCCCTGACCACGAACCCGGCCGCAGCCCTCTGCGCCGTCGTCGCGCTGGTCTCGGCCCTGCTGTACGACTGGCCGCTCAAGTGGACCCCGGTCTCGGTGCTGCCGTACGCGATCTCCTTCGGCGCGCTGCCCGCCTTCGTGGTGCTGGCGCTGCCCGGCGCGCCGACGCCGCCGGGGTGGCTGGTCACCGCAGCGGCCCTGCTCGGCGCCGGTGCGCACTTCGCCAACGTGCTGCCCGATTTCGCCGACGATGCCCGGACCGGGGTGCGCGGTCTGCCGCACCGGGTGGGTCCGGCGGGCAGCCGGGCGGCCGCCGTCGGGCTGCTCGTCGCGGCGACCGTCACGCTGGTGCTGGGTCCGCCCGGTCCGCCGTCCGGCCTGGGCCTCGCGGCGGTCGTCGCCGCCGTGGTCATCCTGGTTCTCGCCTGGTCCGCCGGACGCACCGCCGACCGACCCGGCGCCCGCTCGGCGGCGGCCTTCCGGGCGGTCATGCTGGTCGCCCTGATCGATGTCGTCCTGCTGGTCACGAGCGGTCGACTGGTCTGACCACGTCCCCCGGCAGGTGGCAGCACCGGGTCGCCGTGCGGGCCACGATCAGCTCCAACTACGCTGGGAAGCGGTCTGTGCGGGGGCATGGCCAGCGGTTCCGGCGACGGCGCCGGGTGTGATCGTGACGAGGAGGACCGACGTGACGCGCTCGATCAGGGGTTCCCGGCGGGCTGCCGTACTGCTGCCCGGGATCGCGGCGGCAGCCGGGATGCTGCTGCTGTCGGGATGCGGCACCGGTCAGATCTCCGAGACGGCGAACAAGGTCCCGTCGATCCAGGGCGTCGACCTCCAGGCCGAGGACGGCCGGTACGGCGTCCGCAGCGTGCTGATCTCCTACCCCGGCGTCGAGGGCTACCAGGCCGGCGACGACGCGATCCTGAACGCGCTCTTCTACAACGACTCGCCCGACCCGGTCACCGTGACCGTCACCTCGTCGGACGCCCGCGAGGTCGTGCTCACCACGGTCCAGGCCGCGACCAGCCCCTCGCCCAGCGCCTCGCCCTCGCCGACCGGCTCCCCGTCGCCGGACCCGTCCCCGGAGGGCACCCCCTCCCCGGGCAGTTCCCCGTCGCCGGACGAGACGCCCTCCCCCGACGAGACGCCCTCCCCCGACGAGACCGAGTCGTCGGCCGGCGGCCCGGCCCGGATCGAGATCCCGCCGCTGAGCTACGTGCAGCTCAACACCGAGGGCGAGCAGGTGCTCCAGCTCCTCGGGCTCAACTCGGCACTGCTCGCCGGTCAGAACGTCACGATCAGCTTCGACTTCGGCGACGGCAACACGATCACCAGCCCGGCCCCGGTGGCCGTGCCGCTCAGCCCGGCTCCGCCGCCGTCGCCGATCATCGAGCGGCACACCGAGTTCGAGGGCGAAGGCGGGCACTGACCCGTCCTGCCGGAATGTCCGACGGCACCGTCGGCGTGGTGAACCCATGCCGACGGTGCCGTCGTCGTACCGGGGGGTTAGCGTCGCTCGGGTGAGCATCTCCCGATCGACCCCGGCCCGGGGAGCGGGTGGCGGGCGCGGCAGGGCCGCCGCTCGCGAGCCCCGCCCCGCGTACGAGTGCGACGCCTGCGGGCACCAGCCACCCAAGTGGGTGGGCCGCTGCCCCGAGTGCGGCGAATGGGGCTCGGTGGTCGAGTGCACCGTCACCGGCCCGACCGTCTCCGGCCGTGTGGTCAGCTCCCGGATGCCCGCCGAGCCGGCCCGCCCCATCGCCACCATCAGCGCCGCGCCGGCCCGCGCCCGCCCCACCGGCGTCAGTGAGCTGGACCGGGTGCTCGGCGGCGGGCTGGTGCCCGGGGCGGTGGTGCTGCTCGCCGGTGAGCCCGGGGTCGGCAAGTCCACCCTGCTGCTCGACGTGGCCCAGCAGTGGGCCGTCGGCGCGGGCAGCCCCTCGCTGGTGGTCAGCGGCGAGGAGTCGGTCAGCCAGGTACGCCTGCGGGCCGAACGCATGGGCACCCTGCACGACCAGCTCTACCTCGCCGCCGAGAGCGACCTCGCGGCGGTGCTCGGCCACCTCGACGCGGTCAAGCCGGGCCTGCTGGTGCTCGACTCGGTCCAGACCATCTCCACCACCGGCACCGAGGGCGTGCCCGGCGGGGTGACCCAGGTGCGGGCGGTCACCGCCGCGCTGGTGGCGGTCGCCAAGGAGCGCGGCATCGCGACCGTGCTGGTGGGGCACGTGACCAAGGACGGTCAGGTGGCGGGTCCCCGGGTGCTGGAGCACCTGGTCGACGTGGTGCTGCACTTCGAGGGCGACAAGCACTCCTCGCTACGGATGGTGCGCGGCGTCAAGAACCGGTTCGGCGCCGCCGACGAGGTGGGCTGCTTCGAGATGCACGAGGGTGGCATCAGCAGCCTCGCCGACCCGTCCGGGCTGTTCCTCACCCGCTACAGCGAGCCGGTGCCGGGCACCTGCGTGACGGTGGCGATGGAGGGACGCCGGGCACTGGTGACCGAGGTGCAGGCGTTGATCGGTGCCGCCGTGGCCGGTTCGCCCCGGCGTACCGTCTCCGGGCTGGACTCGGCCCGGCTGGCGATGGTGCTGGCGGTGCTCCAGCGCCGCACCGAGCGGCTCACCCTGCACGACCGGGAGGTCTTCGCGGCCACCGTCGGCGGCATCCGGGTAGTGGAGCCGGCGGCGGACCTGGCGGTCGCGCTCGCGGTCGCCTCCGGCGGCCTGAACCTGGCGATCGCGCCGCACCTGGTGGCGATCGGCGAGGTCGGCCTGACCGGCGAGGTACGCCGGGTGGGAGCGGTGCCGCGCCGGCTGTCCGAGGCGGCCCGGCTCGGGTTCCGGCTGGCCCTGGTGCCGCCTGGTTGCGGCCCGGCGAGCACCGGCGCCGGCCCGGAGCAGATGCGGGTGGTGGAGGTGGGCGACGTCCGGGCGGCGTTGCAGGCCGCAGCCCGGGCCTCGGCGGAGTGAGCCGCGTCTCCGACGGACGGGACGGACGGCACGGGCCGAATCGTGACACATCCCAGTAACCACGGGAGCACCCACCGCAGGGCAGTCCGTAGACTGTGCCCGTGCCGATCGACCGCGAAGCCACCAAGCCTGCCGGCGCGACACCCCACGCCCGCACCGGTGCCGTGGGCTCGCCCGCTCGTCCGATCAGCGTCAGCGTGACCGGGGGCGGCAGCGTCGGCGACCCGCTGCGCGCGAATCTGGCGCTGATGGCACCGGGCACCGCGCTTCGCGACGGCCTGGAGCGCATCCTGCGCGGTCGCACCGGCGCACTGATCGTCCTCGGGTACGACAAGGTGGTCGAGGGTCTGTGCACCGGCGGTTTCCCGCTGGACGTCGAGTTCTCCGCGACCCGGGTCCGTGAGCTGTGCAAGATGGACGGCGCGGTGGTGCTCTCCAGCGACGGCACCCGCATCGTCCGGGCCGCGGTGCACCTGATGCCCGACCCGACGATCCCGACCGAGGAGTCGGGCACCCGGCACCGCACCGCCGAGCGGGTCGCCCGGCAGACGGGCTACCCGGTGATCTCGGTCAGCCAGTCGATGCGGATCATCAGCCTCTACGTCAACGGCCAGCGGCACGTGCTGGACGACTCGGCGGCCATCCTGTCCCGGGCCAACCAGGCGCTGGCCACCCTGGAGCGCTACAAGCTCCGGCTGGACGAGGTCTCCGGCACCCTCTCCGCGCTGGAGATCGAGGACCTGGTCACCGTCCGGGACGCGGTCGCCGTGGTGCAGCGGCTGGAGATGGTCCGCCGGATCGCCGACGAGATCGCCGGCTACGTGGTCGAGCTGGGCACCGACGGCCGACTGCTCGCCCTGCAACTCGACGAGCTGATGGCCGGCGTGGACGCCGACCGCACCCTGGTCATCCGGGACTACCTGCCCACCGGCCGTAAGCCCCGCACCCTCGACGAGGCCCTGGTCGAGCTGGACCTGCTCAGCGCCACCGAGCTGATCGACCTGGTCTCCGTCGCCAAGGCGATCGGTTACCCGGCCGCGTCCGACGCGCTGGAGGCAGCGGTCAGCCCACGCGGCTTCCGGCTGCTGGCCAAGGTGCCCCGGCTGCCGGTGGCGGTGGTGGACCGGCTGGTGCTGCACTTCGGCAGCCTCCAGCGGCTGCTCGGCGCGACGGTCGAGGACCTCCAGGCCGTCGAGGGCGTCGGCGACGCGCGGGCCCGGGGCGTACGCGAGGGGCTCTCCCGGCTCGCCGAGGCGTCCATCCTGGAACGCTACGTCTGACCCGGGCCGCGATCACCGGCCCGGCCCGGTCCCGCCCGGTCAGCCCGTCAGACGGATCTTGGCCGGCTGACTCAGCCGGGTCCCCACCCGCGCGAAGACCTCGTACGTCCCGGCCTGCACGACCGGGCCGTTCGCCACTCCCTCGGCGCACCGGCTGCTGTCCTTGCCGTTCCAGCCGACCTGGTAGGAGCGCTCGAAGCCCGGCGTGAAGGACTGCGTGTCCGACCCGGAGGCGGCACCGCAGGTGTCCGAGGACCAGACCACCTCGGCGCCGGACTTGATGAAGATCTCCTGCGCGTCCGCGCCGACGTCCCGACTGCACGTCCGCTCCGACCGGTTGCGGATCTTCAGATGCAGATCGACGGCGGCACCGCGCACCACCTCGCCGGGCAGGGCCTGGGCGGTCACCACGATCTCACTGTCGGTGCAGGTGCCGTCATCGGTCGAGGTGTTGTTGACCGGCGGGTCGTTACTGAGCGACGGCTCGGTCGACGGACTGGTCGCCGGATCGCCGGAGGGCGTCGTCGGGCCGGTCCCGGCGTCGCCTGACGGAGGCGAGCCGGTCTCCGGGGTCAACACCGACCCGGTCGGCTCCGGCGCACCGGTCGACACCCCGGGATCGGGCTGACCGTCGCCGGTCGCACCGGGCTCGCTGCTCTGCCCGTTGCAGGAGTAGAGCACGACAACCAGCAGGAGCAGGACCGCGCCGAGCACGACGGCACGACGCCGCCAGTACACCGCGGGAGACAGGGGGCCGACCGTCAGACGCATGATGCCACCACCGTAGCGGCGTCGCACGCGACGGACGGTAGCGACGCGCCGGGGTCGACCGGACCCATCGGAACCCACCCTCCATTCACGACGGTGCGGGGCGTCGGCAGCGCCGATTCGTCACTCACCGTATCGACCCGCCCTCGGTCAGAGATACACCTTGCGTTGGTAGATCGCGTGCGCGCCGGCCACCCGGTCCAGGAACAACATCCCGGCGCAGTGGTCGATCTCGTGTTGCAGGGCCCGCGCCTCGAAACCGTCGGTGACCAGGCGAACCAGCTCGCCGCTGCCCGGCAGCGTCCCCTCGACCACGAGCCGGCTGGCACGCTTGACGTCACCGGTCAGGTCCGGCACCGACATGCACCCCTCCCGGCCCGCCTTCCACCGGGTCGCCTCGACCACCCGGGCGTTGCAGAGCGCGAACGTGCCGTGCACCGTGACCGCCTTGGAATGGCCCGTCACGTTGACCGCGAACACGTGTGCCCCCACCCCCACCTGCGGTGCGGCCAGGCCGACGCAGCCGGGCGAGACCCTCATGGTGGCGATCAGGTCGGCCGCCAGCCGGACGGTCTCCTCGGCGGTGGGGTCGACCTCCGCGCCGGCCCGGCTGAGCACCGTGTGCGGGGCGGAGACCACCGGCAGCACCGCGCCGGTGCCCAGGGACTCGGGCGTCCACTCCCCCAGCCCGGCGTACGCCTCGGCGGTCAGGTCCGGCGTACCCGCGTCGCCGCTCACAGCAGATCCGGTTCGGCGGGACGGAGAGTGACGTCGACACCGAGATCAGTGGCGGCCTCGGCCAGCCGGGCGGCGAGCGGCTCGGCCGCGCCCGGGGGCACCTCGACCTCCGCCACCACCACGTAGAGCGACCCCACCAACCGGGTACTCAGGTCGGTGACGTTACCGCCGGCCTCGGTCAGCACCCGGGTCATCGCGGCCACGATGCCCATCCGGTCCGCCCCGTGCACCGCCACCACGTACGGCTCGCCGGCCGGAGCCGTCTCCCCGTCGGGCGTCACCTCGCGTACGGTGGCCAGCAGTTGACCGTCGGCGGTCAGCGTGACCAACGCGGCCTCCACCTCGGCGGCGGCCGGGCCCACACAGATGAGGGTCATCGCGAAGTGTCCGCGCAGCCGGGTCATGGTGCTGTCGGTGAGGTTCGCCCCGAGTCGGGCCAGCACCTCGGCGACGTCGGCCACGATGCCGGGTCGGTCCCGGCCGATGACGGTGATCGCGAGCTCGTTCATCCGGGCATTCTCCCCGATCCACGTCCGCCGACGGTGGCGGCCCGCCCGGACCGTCCAGTCGGCGGAATCCGGCACCCGTGGCATGATCGGCGACGCGATGACAGAAACCACCTTCGCCGGCCAGGTGAGCCGGTGGTACGAGCGCAACGCGCGGGACCTGCCGTGGCGCCATCCCGACGTCAGCCCGTGGGCCATCCTGGTCAGCGAGGTCATGCTCCAGCAGACCCCGGTGGTCCGGGTACTGCCCGCATGGGAGGCGTGGCTGGCACGCTGGCCCACTCCGGCGGCACTGGCGCAGGACACCCCGGCCGAGGCGATCCGGATGTGGGGGCGGCTCGGCTACCCCCGCCGGGCGGTCCGGCTGCGGGAGTGCGCGGTCGCCGTCGTGGAGCGGCACGGCGGCCAGGTCCCTGATCAACTGGAGCAGTTGCTCGCCCTGCCCGGGGTCGGCACGTACACGGCGCGGGCGGTGGCGGCCTTCGCGTACGGGCAGCGGCATCCGGTGGTCGACACCAACGTGCGGCGGGTGGTCTGCCGCGCGATCGCCGGGGAGCCGGACGCCGGCCCGGCGACCCGACCGGCGGACCTGGTCGCCACCGAGGAACTGCTGCCGATCGAACCGGCGGCCGCCGCCCTGGCCAGCGCCGCCTTCATGGAGCTGGGCGCGGTGGTCTGCACCGCCCGCTCGCCTCGCTGCGGTGTCTGCCCGGTCGAGGCGACCTGTGCGTGGCGGGCGTCCGGCCAGGTCGCCCCGGACGGCCCGACGCGCCGTCCGCAGCGGTACGCCGGCACCGACCGCCAGGTACGCGGCCTCCTGCTCGGGGTGCTGCGCGAGGCGACCGGCCCGGTGCCGCACCAACGCCTGGACCAGGTCTGGTCGGACGACGTGCAGCGGGCGCGGGCACTGGCCGGTCTGGTGACCGACGGTCTGGTCGAGCCGGTCGGCGAAAGCGCGTTCCGCCTGGTCGGCGACGGTCCACCGGCCCCGGTCCCGACCTGATCGCAGTAGCGGGCCGGCTCCCGGGTAAGGAGCCGGCCCGCAGAGTTCTGCCTGGTGTGGCACTGATCCGTCCCGGTATGCCGGCCCGGTCGGTGTCGCTCGGTCAGGCGGAGTAGCCGCGGCTGGCGATCCAGTCCGCCAGCACCTCGGTGTCCATCCAGTACTCGGCCTTGGCGGGATCCGCCGAGTCGGCGATCTTCACCTGGCTGCCGCCGTCCCGATAACCGGTCACCGAGATGTAGTGGCCGGACTCGAACGAGTGGCTGCCTCCGCCGAGGTCGACTGCGGTGCCGAAGACGTTGGCCACCACGCTCCGGTCGTCGTCGACGGTACGGACGATGTCCTCGCGCAACCGCTCGGTCTCGGCCTCGTCGGCGACCTGGCCGGGGATCTCCACGGTGCGGTAGACGTCCTTACCGGCCTTGTTGTTCAACGCCTTGGTGATCACGAACGCCGAGTCGGTGCCCCGCTCGGTGGTGCCCATCTCGCGGGCCAGGTCGTCCTGCGAGACGTCCTTGTCCATCACGCTGAGGGCGTTCCGCACCGCGGCCGGACCGCAGTAGTAGAAGTTCGGCTGGGCCTGGTAGCGGACCTTCAGCTGCCGCTCGCCCTTGCCGTGGCCGCGCTCCGTCACGGTGGCCAGGGCGTCGGTGCTGTTCGTCGCCCCCACCGCGGCCATCGGACCGCTGATCATCCCACCGGCACAGACGGCACCGGCGGCGGTCAGCGCGGCCTTACGCATCAATGTCGTCATGGTCATTCCTCCAGCTCGGGGGATCGACACGACACCCGGGACTGCGGAGAGGGTGGATGCCGCGTCGGAGGGAAGAAGCAGGTGACACCACGAACGGTGGGGTGCCCCGCCATGGGTGCAACGGCTCGGATAGGCCACACATTCCGGGCTTACCGGGCGTACGCCGATCCCGCTCTGCGGTGCGCCGCGACTACCTGGCCACCAGAGCCACCACGGCCACCCCCGGTGCAACCGCTCGGGGTGCCGACCCATGCCCGGCGGCCGGGTGACAGGGTCCTTCCGGCGCCCTCGTTGAGCGGAATGTAACCAGGTGCGCTGAAGCATCCGACTGTCCGGTTCGAGGATCCGCACCGAAGCGGCGACACACGACGGCGGCCCGGTGGCAGGTGCCACCGGGCCGCCGCTGGTCGAACCAGCCGACTACCTACTCGTCTGCGCCTGCCGCGGCGGTGCTGCCGCCGAGGTCGGCCGGGACCGCGTCCGGCACGGTGACCGGCCGGTCGGAGCCCTTGAAGACGAGCTTGGACTTGTCGATGTCGTTCGGGTCGCCCTCGCAGTCGACCACCACGATCTGACCGGGGGTCAGCTCGTTGAACAGGATCCGCTCGGACAGGTTG